>JAIVFU010000347.1 GCA_020829485.1 Nostoc sp. CHAB 5834
TTCTATTTGATTATTTGTTTTTCAAAATATATTCGTTCAGTAGTCTATTTCTTAATCATCCTGATTTTTTTGCTTTTCTCATTATGTAATCTCTTTGTACTTCAAATTGAAGTGCGGAATGTGGGTTGTAATTGGAGATGCTAATGGTCAAAATCATTTTCGCGCTAATAGGATCGGACTTTGGTCAAATATATGGGGTGATGAAGAACGGCTTTTCGATTTAGAAGATGAACTAGGTGAGCAATTCTGGACAAATTATCAAATCCAATTGCTTTTTGATGAAAAAAATCAGCAAACAATCGAGCTAGAAATATCACAAACAGATGACTATGAAGCAAGATTACAATTTTACCCTTCTTTTCAAAAGTTTTTACCATCCATAGTTCCCTTTACGGATAATGACTTTTAAAATCCGCGATTAAACCAGAATACGCCTAGCAATTATGGCAGTCCTTGAGGTGTCTTTTTTCGCATTCCCTAAGTAATGCGACAGTTCTATTTTAAACTTTAAACTTACAGACGTGTTTCATACCTCGAAAAACTACAGTTCCATCGCAATCAATTAAAGTAACTCCGCTAGCTCTGTCTCAATTACATATCCGCTTAGAGTTTCTAGAAAAACAACATCAATCACTACTCAAACAGATCAAGAAAAACGCCATAAATCCAGAGAAAAAAGGATCATCTTCATAGGTAGTATCAGACAGAAAAACAGTTACGGAGTTGTTATCCATACTCCAGATACACCGGATTATGGTGATATTAGGATGATGTGATTTATCTACAGGTAA
Source organism: Nostoc sp. CHAB 5834 (assembly GCA_020829485.1). Next base: position 792 of record JAIVFU010000347.1, read on the forward strand.
TAATATCGGACATCCTTGAACTGACAAAAATTCTGGCTGTTCATATCTGAGAACTGATTCCCAATCCTCTGGCCCTTCATGTTTTTCAATAATCCTATCCCATCTAACTGCCTTAATTTTTTCTAGGCTTTCTGCTGATAAGTCTGATAATTTCATACCTTATATCTCATGAAGTCTATTTTAATAGTTAATATACATAAATCAGATTATCATCTCTTTATTCTAGTGGATTGCAGAGATATTTGGTATATGCAATACTGAGCTTTAGTAAAAATCTTAGCCTGAAAATAGAATGAGTGTTATGAAAGTTAAAGATAAATATTATGATTGACCACGACCGCCTTTTCAAAGAATTACTATCTACGTTTTTTATTGATTTACTTGATTTGTTTCTGCCTCAAGTAGCCAGCCAAATAGATCGTAATTCTATCCAGTTTTTACCGCAGGAGGTATTTAATGATGTCACTTCTGGCGAAAAGAAGGAAATTGATTTACTGGCGCAGGTGCGTTATAAACAACAAGACACTTGTTTTCTAATTCACGTAGAAAACCAGTCTTACACTGAAACAGCCTTTGCAAAGCGCATGTTTAAGTATTTTGCCCGTTTGCATGAAAAATATGATCTCCCTATCTACCCAGTGGTGATTTTTTCTTTTGATGAACCCAAACGCGCCGAACCTCAAAATTATAGTGTCACCTTTGGCGACTTAAAAGTGCTGGAGTTTCAGTTTGCTGCTATCCAATTGAATCGTTTAAGTTGGCGGGATTTTCTCACCCAGCCCAATCCGGTGGCGGCAGCATTAATGTCGAAAATGAATATTTCCAAGCTAGAACGTCCGCAGGTAAAGGCGGAATGTTTGCGCTTGCTGGCGACCTTAAAATTAGACCCAGCAAGGATGCAACTAATTTCTGGGTTCGTTGATACTTATTTGCAGCTCGACGATACTGAGAAACAGGTCTTTCAAGCGGCAATCAGTACAATGGGATTAGATGAACAGGAGGAAATTATGGAGATTGTAACCAGTTGGCAACAGGAAGGCGCTCAAAAAACAAGAGAAGAGATTGCATTAAATTTACTCAAAAGAGGAATGATTGTGCAAGAAATCTCACAAGTCACGGGTTTAAGTCTTGAACAAGTTCAGCAGTTACAAGCTCTTCTTTCTCAAGAAAATTAATGTCAGTTGTACAGATGGGTGAACAAGAAAATGAGTGCGATTACCCTGGCAACTAATCGCACCCAAAATCTTATTCAAACCACAACAGAATTAACAGACTCTTTATAGGAAAAACCCCAGTAAGGGCAAAAGCGAATTTTAACAGACTTAATCGGTTCATTACAGCACAAAGTTACTCTTCCTCATCCTCATAATCTGCATAGTCTTGACCATGTTCTTCGTACCACAAACGTTCTTCCTCATGCTTCAAAATCCGAAATTTTGTTAGGGTCGATAACGTAGCGCAAATAGCAAGTAATCATATCAATCTGTTTTAAGAATTTTTCTCTTCATCAGTCACCTCTGGTAGTTTCTTCTCCCAAAATAATGCCTTGCCCATCTGAGGATTTAGCTCATAGCCACTGAATCCGCACGCCTTGTATGCTGACTGAGCAACATGGTTTCCTTCCAGTACCTCTAGCGTGAGTTTGCAGCACCCCAAATCGAGTGCGATTTCCTCCGCTTTCTGTAGCAGCAGTTTGGACAAACCTCTACCACGGTAGGATAAAGCAACAATGACATCGTGAATATTAAGTAATGGCTTGCACGCGAAGGTAGAGAATCCTTCCAAGCAGACAACAAGCCCTGCGGGTTCGGCATCGACAAAGGCGAGAATGACATGAGCCGCAAATCTTTTTGCAAGTTCTGCTCCTAGATTTGCTTTAGCGTAGTCGGACAGACCTTTACCACCGCCCATCGGGTCGAGCGCATACTCATCCATTAATTGAATCATAGCGTCCGCATGAGCAGGCAGACTAAGGTCTGCTTCAACAATTTCAATCATCTAAATCCTTGTTATGACTATTTGCTGGGCTTGTTCGATTTGATATTGCTTGATTAGTCTAATTTCAACCACTGGCTTTGCTATAAATCATCTTTTTCGCTTTTGATTTTATCGTTGATTAGGCTGAAATATCTGCTTAAAGGTGGTCAAAAATCAGTCATAATTTTCTCGACTCCCCATGCTTTGCAACTGATAGTCTCTGGTTTATTAATCGGCGGACTAATTTACTCAATGTTGCGGTGAGTAGAGCGCGAGAACTATTTCATCCACTGCCATGTACATTGTTCTAACTGGTGGTTGCCCCTTACAGCACTTACGGCAGCTATGAGGTACATCCCCAAATCTGAAAGCTTTGATAGGAGAGGGCAAGTAGAAAAACTGTATTGCATAATAGCCGGAAGCGCTGTATGTCATTGAATGTCAATCTCTGCCATTGTGAGGGCATCAATGGGGGAGTCACACAAGAATACTCTCTCGATTTTATCGTCTGCTTCTCCACCCAATTTCAGGTGAAACCATCCTTTTTGGCGATCGCCTCCGGCGGAGCGTAGCCTATCGCTGTTTTCGGGTTACTCAAAAGCGCGATTGTCAATCCGTGCGGTGTCCCAAACCAGTGCCCCTGACTTTTCACCGTTTAAATCTCGCTTGATAGACACAACATTTTCTTGCTGATCTATATAACCCAACCCTTGGCGTTCTCCATAGCGTTGTTCTCCTTTTCTATCGCTTAAAAAAGCTATTCTAGGATAAATCTATCTTTGTAAGTCTATTTGTTGTGTTTGAGATTTAGCTAATATTTTATCAATTTGAGTATTGGCATCCTCAAAAGTTTGCAATATCTGTGGAGTTACTTTATTAGTCTGCACCTTGCCAGATTGTAAGTTTAAAACTACCTCCCCATTTTTCTGTGAAATAGTTAAATCTCTCTGCTGGGTATTAAAAGCCAAGTCATAAATTTTTCCTTGGACTTGAGTGCCATTTTCATTAGACTTACCCCAGACCATGCCAATTCTTTGAGCAATTTGAGTCAACCGACTGATTCTTTCAAGCTCAAATGTATCTTGATTCATTACTGTCAACGCTTCGGCTGATAATTGCTCACCAGCTTTAAACCCATTTGCCACTTCTACAATGCGCTTTTTGTAACAATACCTTAGCCAATTTACGAGGGTTCAATGCCTGTAGAAACGGGATGAATACGCCCTAAAGAAGTAAGCTTGGCAAAAATCTGGGTTAATAAAATAGGCTCAGGCATTTCGGGAAGCATTTT
>JAIVFU010000348.1 GCA_020829485.1 Nostoc sp. CHAB 5834
GATCTGCTCGCCGCCGCCATGGCCGACGCGCCTGCATACGCACTCGCCGGGATTGCCCCCTTCAACGCGGGCTTTGAACACCGCACCGGCTACGAATGGCTGTCGCGCGACCCTGCCGAGGTCGATGCCTACCTGGCCGCCCCCTGGTGCGGCTGGGACGTACCACCCGAAGTCATCCGCGCACTCTTCGCCCCTGCGCCCCGTCTGGCCGACCCCGCCCAGCTCGCCCGCATCCGCAGCGACTTGCCCATCCTCATCGCATCCGGCGACGCAGACCCGCTGGCCGCAGGCGGGGTCTTGTTGGAGCAACTGGGGCAGCGGTATCGGGATGCCGGTGTGGCCGATGTCACGGTCAAGCTTTACCCGGCGGCATGAGATCTTGAATGAAATGAATCGGGAGGGGGATGTTGTGAAGTGGCTGGTTGGACGTGTGGGCGTGATTAAGGCGAGACTCCAAGTTGGTTAACCAAATTGGCAGGCCTTTCTGACGCGTATCGCCGCAGCTGCGATCACGTGATAATTTCTGCCATTCACCCCTCTATTTTCGTTGATCTGTCAGACCGTGCGTTGTGAATTATTAATATTTGCTGCTAGCTGAATGAGTTTGTTATAGTGGTCTAGGTTTTTTATCTCATGGGATAAAGAGTCAAAAATAAATCCTGCGATTTGCCCTGGGTGACTATTTGCTGAGGCTCTTGTTTGAGAGTTATTCAATTCGTGTTGGGTGTGCTTTCTGAGTAAATGATATTTTTCAAGAGTGGCCAGAATGGAGGAGTTTCCTGATTGTAACGATCCATTCTGATCGTGATACGTGAAATTGAATGTGATGTCTTGTGTTATCAAATTCGCAATTTTCTCCGGGAGTGTTTTCCCCCCATCAGCTTGAATTAGTGTATAGGTTGTCGGGCTTTTGTGTTGTATGGCTGCGAGCGCGAAAAGATATAATAGATGAATTTTATGGGAAGTCGGGAGCGAGCCGGCGACTGCCTCACTTTTGATAAAAACTTGTTGTTGGCTTCTAAGATCTAGTCCAAATATCTTGGATATACTGCTGAAGCAAACTGCTTGTGTTACGACGGATTGGCCCACGTGCGAGCCATCTGAAGGAAAACCGCCGTAGTAAGGTCTGTGCTCTAAAAGGCTATCTTTTAAAAGTAGTTTAGCAAATGCCTCGTTGTTTGGTGGAGGCAGTTGATAGTCAAATTCGAAGAACCTCTTTAAGTACATGTGTCCATTGAAACCCGGACCATAGACTGCTTTAACTGATTCTGAAAGCTGTCCGAGATTGGTGCTGAAGATAAAGCAGACCCCTTTTGCATTGAATAAGTGTTTTACACCTTCAAGTAGGCTGATTGCATAGGTAGGTCGACAGCGGTCCAGCTCGTCGATGCATATGTAGATTGGCATTATTTTCTTGCCGAGCGTCTCAAGATCAACTGCAAGCTGCGCTAACTCTTTGGTGAAGTCTGCAATTGCAGTTTGCTTTTTTACATGGTTGTCGAGTACGTTTTCGAAAACCTTCTCCAAAGATTTTTCCGAAATCAAGCTGCTTTTATCTTTGGAGCTATCCTCATCTTTGGCAAGAATTTCTCCTACGGCATCTACGGCTGTGCGGGAAATGAGTTTCGCTGCCACCCCTTTGGCAATTTCTATGCTTGCAGGGACTAGAACAGATTTGGCTTTTTTGAAGACTTTGTTGCCTTGTTGCTCTATTCTTCGCGTGACTTTTGTTTCTACATCCAAGGTGCTAAATATTTTTCTTGCTTCGCTCTGAAGAGTTGCAAGAAGACCAACCAACGGGTCATCTGAAAGATCATTTTTCCAAGAATCAAACCTGATGACTGCATGACCATCTCTCTTTAGATCTTCTACCCATCGCTCTATGAAGAAGCTTTTACCGCTTCCCCAATCACCATCCAATGCCATGCAAATCGAACCGGTGACCTTTATGGATAGATGTCGCTTTTGAATGACGTTGTAGATGAAGGCTGCCACCAAGTGGCGGTCCATCACATCATCCGGCCAAGCTTCAGTGGTCAATGAGTTCATGAGTTTCGATTGTGATAAGTCCATGCGTGAAGTCGCGCAATGCTTGCGCCGTCATCTTCCCAAACTCTGCTGCAGATACCTTGCGCGGGGAAGATGGCATCGGAGAATGCGGGGTCTCGTTGGCCCGCTGTTTCGATGTAATTTCGGACAGTATTCATTCGCTTGCCCGAAACATCATCCGCGAGGAACCGTTTGTACGAGTCCCGTCCAACATGTTTGTTGTGAAGGTTGGCCAGTTCGCTGGGGCGCGAGGCTTTGTAGATAAGTTCGACAATTACGTAAACGACGATGCCGTCTTGAACTCGAAATCCAGCGTCATGTTCAATTTGAGCCAATGCATCTGCTTTGCGCCTGTGTATTTCTGAGGTCTGGAGCGCAAAATTCACCTTGAATTCGCATCGCGTGCATGTGTTCTCTTTAACATCGCAAAGAAGTAGGTCTGCCCGGCGCCTAGACTCAGTAAAAGCCATCCTGCCTGTCGCTTTTTCAAGGTAGGGTGTGCAGACATTCCGTAGTGTCTGTTCAAACCCTCCATTGCGAAGTCCGCTCATAAACTCGGTTCTCCAAAGGGACTGGAGTCCCTTTTGCAAACCATCCTGAAATGCTTTGTAGTTGTCCATCGGCTAGATCCCTTCGTGTCAAGCGGGCTGTTTAGTTGCCGTTCGGAGACACAGTCGGGATCACTACCGTCTCCGCGCCACCACTCGTTCTCGCCGCGCAACGCCTGCAATCTGGCAAGCCCTTCGGTAGGCCCGTAACGTTTGCTCTGCACGCTGTAGTACCGTATCTTCCAAAGCTGTAGTAAGCCCGTCATCATCGCCGGCTTCTACGGGCAACAAGTCCGCCGGACTCATCCCCGATGCCTCGCCCGTCAGCAGCGCAATCCCCTCGCTCACATGCCCCATGGTGTAGACGTGGAACAGCCCACGTTCCACCGCGTCCAGCACGCTGCGGTCCAGCATCAGGTGGCGCTGGTTCCGGGCGGGGATGAGTACGCCCTGGGTGCCATCCAGGCCCGCCGTGGCGCAGGTGCGAAACCAGCCTTCGATCTTCTCGTTGATGCCGCCCACGGGCAGCACTTCGCCGTGCTGGTTGAGGGCGCCGGTGATGGCGATGCCCTGGCGCAGGGGCAGGCCTGCCAGGCTGGACAGCAGCGCATACAGCTCGGCGCACGATGCGGAGTCGCCTTCCACGCCGCTGTATTCCTGCTCGAACACGATGGACGCATTCAGCGCCAGTGGCGCGACGTGGCTGAACAGGGCGGTGAGGTAGCTGTGCAGGATGAGCACGCCCTTGTCGTGGATGGGGCCCGACATATCGACCTCGCGCTCGATGTTGAGCAGGCCCTCTTGCCCGGCAAAGGTGCGCGCGGTAATACGAACGGGGAAGCCGAAGCGGTAGTCGCCCAGGTCGATCTGCGTGAGCGCGTTGATCTGCCCGGCCACGCTGCCAGTCAGTGTGATGAGCCGCTCGCCCTCCACGATGGATTCGTGCAGCTGCTCTTCAGGGTAGTTGTGGCGCAGCATTCGGGCGTGGTTGGCAGCCTGCACGTCAGCGGCTTCGACCAGCGTGCCGCCCCGAGCCTGGCACAGGGCCGCGGCTTCCATCAGTGAGGCTTCGATGTGGCCGAACTGCGCGCTCTGGCGGCCCTGGTCGTCGGCCTCGCGGTGGGTTTGCTCCAGCAGCAGCGCCACGGCGGCCGCGCCAAAGTGCGGCAGGCCCCGGCGCTGGCAGCTGTGGGCCACAAAGATGGCGCTGGCGCGGCGCGTGTCGGCGCTGGCGGCAAAGCGCTCCACAAAATCCACCTTGGCCCGAAAGCGCCGCGCGGTGTCGGGGTCGGCCTCTTGCAGGGCGTAGTACTCGTCCACGGTGCCGATCAGGACGATCTTCACGTCCACCTGCACGGCTTCAGGCTGCAGCGCCACGGGCGCGCCGCCGCTGCCGCCACTGCCTGATTCGTCAATGTGCAGGCGGTTGGCGCGCAGAAAGCGCCGCAGCCG
>JAIVFU010000349.1 GCA_020829485.1 Nostoc sp. CHAB 5834
GGCAGAGACCAGCAAGATAGAGATGATTACAACAATGAGCGAGAACATTTTTCATTCAAAGTAAATTGCCGACTAAATAGGCAGCGGGAGGGGCGGCGGAAGTGCGCGCACTTGTCGCACCAGGTGAATTGATTTGCTAAAAGCGCACAATTACCCGGGTGTAGATACCGTCGCAGACTTGGTTCACTTCCAATACTTGGAATGCACTGTCCCTATACCTACGAGAAAACTTAGAAAGGGGTAAACATGATTCGACGAGTTTTAGTTTTAGTGGTTGACGGTTTTTGTCGAAGTGGAGTGGAGAAGCTGATTGCTTCGCTCTCCCCCTGGCAAACAGCGCTTGAGCCTGTCTGCGTGAACGAATTCGTCTCGACATTCTGGGCACCAGAATTTAGCGAGTGTCCGCTCCCGCTGACATCAGAGGTACTGAGTCCACGAATGACCCATCCATGGGGGTTTTCAGTACCAGCAATCAGCTCGCTGCATCAACTGATACACGGAAATGTGAACTGATTTGAACCCAAGCAATGCTTGGGTTTTTCAATTATTGTGGCAACAATTGGCGGCGGGTTTTTTCGAAGCTGGTCATTCATTGTCGATTGCTTCGATACCCCGCCGCAAGTCACTTAGAGAAGATATGCGCCTGAAGGGCGGGCTATCGAAGCCCTGAATCTGTAGGCTGCATACCCGCTACGAAACGTGCACGGGTGTCACGCCTCCAATGACGGCCAGGCCGTGAGCGTATGCCCGCGGTTAAAGTGCATAGGATGCGGGTCAAGGCACCAGGTCGAAATGACTTGCCACTAGTCCCCAAGCACGGTTCTCTCGTCAACCACGAGAGAACCGCAGACCCTTGCAAGAACTTCGTCGGGCTTAGACCTTCACGTGTGAAAAGGCTTTCCGTGCTGCGTCAGCGGTGAAGAGGTGCGCGTTAGCTGGGTCAAAAATCCCTGAGGGGTCGAAGGGCCGATGCGCCAGAGGAATTTCGAAGTCGAGTTGCCTCAAGTACATGACGATATGAAAATGGTCCTCAAAAAACTGGGATTGCATCGAGGCAATTTCCGACAAGGGAACCCAACGCAGGGCCTGAGCATCGTCAGCGGCCAACACTTTCGGCAGTTCTTCCCGGTCTTCGAGGTTGAAGTAGTGGGCGTGTGTGATGGTCCGGCCGCGCAAAGAGCGGTTAGCCTTGTCAAACAGCTTGGTAGCAATCAGTTCGTGCGCAGAGCTCACCAAACCCGTTTCCTCCATCATCTCGCGCAGAGCCCCCTGCAGCACCGTCTCATCCTGCTCAAGGAAGCCACCGGGCACAGCCCAAAGCCCTTTTCCAGGCGCACGCTTACGTTGAATCAGGAGCACGTGGCCATTGCAATGAACGACCGCATCTGCAGTGACGAAAGTGGGAGGGTAGGGCGCAGCCTCCCATGTCTTCTTGTAGGCCTTCAACTGGGCGTACTCTGCTTGGAGTGCAGTGCACGCATCCGTCTTGCTCCAGTCATTCAGCCACTGCAGAACGCCAGCGGGAAGCAACTCGGCCTCCAACGCCTCTCCTTCAAAGAGCTGCTTACGGATATGCGTTGCGTCGAGTCCCTCGTAATCGGTTTCGGTCGGAACCAATGTCCAACCCGGGAACAGACCAAGGTAGTAGGAGCTGGCGTCCTTGAAGTGTCCAACCAAGGCGATGTCGTTGGATTGAGAAATCGAGGTGACCTTGTGCTTGATGTGCCTGACCCACAGGTCATCGTCATTCAGGTCGGCCATAGGCACAAAGGTAACCTGGGCGTTCTCTTGAGGAGTGAGGGCCGCGCGAATCATCTCGGCGCGCTCGACCTCGGAGAAGGGGTTCTTGACGTCAGGAGCCTTGTAGGATGAGCCGAGAACTACGAACACAGACTCCCCGACGGCGAGGGCCTGGCGCAGCATGGCGAGGTGGGCCTTATGGAAGGGTTGAAAGCGTCCAATGATGACAGCGACTTTGTGAGCACGAATATTTGACATGGGAGGCCTCTTTCAGAAATGCTTGGCAGCAATGGGTACTTGACGACCAGAGCCAAAAGCACGGGCACGTACACGCAAGATGGGCGGGGCTTGACGGCGCTTGTACTCGCTGCGAGCGATGAGCCCAAGAATCCGCTCGACCAGCGTGGAGTCCAAGCGGCTGACCACATGGGCAGGCGAGTCGGTCAAGCTCGTTCCTTCGATGTAGTACTTCAGCACTTCATCCAGCACTTCGTAGGGGGGCAGGCTATCGGTGTCCTTTTGTCCCGGAGCCAGCTCTGCCGATGGCGGCTTGTCGATGATGGCCACAGGGATGACTTCGCGGCCGGCTGACGCATTCAGGTGACGGCACAGCTCAAACACTTCGGTCTTGTAGAGGTCGCCAATCAGGCCCAGCCCGCCATTGGTGTCTCCGTATAGGGTGCAGTAGCCCACAGAAATCTCGGACTTGTTTCCGGTTGTGAGAAGGAGGTGGCCGAAGGCATTCGAATACTCCATCAGGATGGTCCCCCGAATTCGCGCTTGCAGATTCTCCAGGGGCAAGCCTTGCAGAGGAGTTCCGGTTGTGCGCTCGAACTGCGCTTTGAAGCTTTCCACTTGAGCACGGATGGGGTGCTCAAGGAGTTCAATCCCCAGGTTATTGCAGAGCGCAACAGAGTCGCTCACGCTACCTTCGCTTGAGTATTCAGAGGGCATCGTGATACCAACGACGTTCTCGGGGCCAAGCGCTTCTACGGCCAAGGCCATGGTCAGCGCGGAATCAATACCGCCCGAGGAGCCAATGACGGCCTTTCGGAAGCCGCAGCGGCGTGCGTAGTCCTTGAGCCCCAGCACAATTTGCTGACGATAGAACTCGGATACAGGGAGCCCTTCAGGAGGAACTGGGGCCAGCGCAGTGCCGACATCCGACAAGAACTGGCCGTCCTTGAAGGTGAGGGTGTCCACTGCTTCCTCGAAGCGGTTTGCTTCGTATTGCACCTGAAAGCCGAACTCAGGGGAGGTGCCCACAGCGAAGGAGGCTCCGTCGAACACAAGTTGGTCCTGTCCACCCACTTGGTTCACATACAGCAAGGGTAGTCCATGGCTCTTGCAGGCGTCGAGAAACACCTCATGTCGTTGGGCACGTTTGTGGACATTCGAGGGGCTTGCATTGATGGACACCACCAGGTCGGGGCGTGCGTCAGCAAGTCGGTCGAAGGGGTTGATGGCGTAGGCGTCGCCCTTGTTGTTCCATCCGTCTTCACAGATGATGAAGCCCACCTGGGTGCCTTCCACATTTAGCACCGCGCAGCGGTCGGGCCCGGGCTCGAAGTGTCGGCGCTCGTCGAATACGTTGTAGGTGGGCAGCAACTGCTTGTGATAAGTAAGGACTTCGTCGCCGTTGCGAAGGACAACAAGGCTGTTGCGCCATTTCTTCCCGTTGCCCGCATAGGGCGTCGGGAGCCCCACCACCCAATACAAGCCAGGCGTTTCAAGCGTTGCGTCGCGAAGGGCGGAGACTGCTTTGGCCAGCCGAGATGCGAAGTGCGCTGATTCGAGCAGGTCACCGGGGTAGTAGCCCGTCAAAGACAGCTCGGGAAACACGACCATTGCGGCACCTTCTTTCAGGGATTGAGCAGCTGCCTTGCTCATCAAGGCCAAATTGCCTTCAAAGTCGCCAATGGTGGGGTTGATTTGTGCAGTTGTAATTTTGAGCATAGTCGCTTTCTGTTTGATGCCTAAAGTATAGCACCCTTCGTACAGTCTTGCAACTATGTTTATATTCTTCAAATTTTAGGTTGCTACGGTGACCGATTCCAAGGGCAGGGTGAGGCTTCTGTTCCGTTCCCCATAACCCGACCTCAAAATAAAGCATAAGCTGTCCTAAAATATCGATATTAAGAGCGGATGGCATGCTAAAATAAAGCATAACCTGTCCGTTGCTGCGCGCCCATAAAATCCGCTTGGACCCCAACCTCGCTCAGGCAAATCACTTTGCCCGAGCCTGCGGTACCGCGCGCTTTGCGTGGAACTGGGCGCTTTCCGAGTGGCAGCGGCAGTA
>JAIVFU010000034.1:0-13457 GCA_020829485.1 Nostoc sp. CHAB 5834
GTAATCAACCGGGCTAACTTGGGTATGGAAGTAATGCACGAGCGTAACGCTCACAACTTCCCCTTAGATTTGGCTGCTGGTGATGTTGCTCCTGTAGCTCTAACCGCTCCTGCTATCAACGGTTAATCATACATAATCTGAGATACAATCTTCACGATTATCTATAACTAAAAGACGCTCTCCCGAAAGGGAGGGCGTTTTTGCATTGGATCAATTAGTACGTTGGCATTGCTGATTGCGATATGAAAACGATTGTGCATTCCGGTGAAAATCCTTGTAGAGACGTAAAATTTTACGTCTCTACATCCAAATTCATACCTCGATTCAGCAACGCCAGTACGTTTTTTTAAAGTGCAAAATGATGGGTGTTGCATCAAAACTAGACCGCGATAGTTTAGAACTTAGGCAATAATTATCAAAAAGTAAATTTTACGGGTAATAATTGCTAGCAGCGCAGATAATTGCTTCAAAGCTCAAGTATAAGGAGAAGGCAATAATGATTTTACAACGTGGGCATAGAGTAGTAGCTGCTTTGTTGCTGTCAGTGGTATTACTGACAACAGCTTGTACCCCAAAAGCACCTGGACGTTTTGACCAGGCACAAAAAGAAAGTACTCAAGAACAAAAGGGTCAAGCAGTTGCTAAGACTGCAACTCAGGGTAGCGAATTTAATAAACTTTTCCCAAAAGCTAGTGATGGCTACAAGCGCGTCTATACCCAAGAGAAAAAAGGCTTTGCGGAAGCGAAGTTGAAAAAAGGCGATAAAGATATAGCGTTGCTATCTATCTCTGATACCACCAGCACACCTAGCGCAGCAGCAAAGTTCTCGAAAAGCACCAAAAAAATTGGCGGTTATCCCGCAGTGGAAGTTGGTAAGACGCAAACTGCAATTTTGGTAGGTAAGTACCAAGTAAAAATACTTTCCCGCGATTCTTCATTTACAGCTAGCGATCGCGCAGATTGGCTAGAGAAGTTTAATCTTAATGGTCTGGCTAAACTGAAATGATTTGTACTACGAACATTTAGATAACAAAACCTAGATAAGGAGATTTTTGTGAGCAAATCGATTGTTGATTTGGTTGATCAATTACCAACTGGTGGCTTAACTATTTCTATGTTAAAGTCCCTTGATTTTGTTGCTCCTGGAGAGTGGCAAAATACCGTCGGCTTTGTCAACACTATTAAGACTGTTACTAGTGAAGACGACGAAGATTTAATTCAACAAATTGGCGAAAGAGCGATTTATCTATTCAATGACAAATCCCAAGGATACCAAACAGCCTTGTGGTTATATCAAACCGTTGATAGTACAGATAAAGCTATTGGCGCAGCAGCTTTAGCTAACAAAGTTGGCGAGAAAATTCCATTATTGGGGTTTTTAAACTCTGTCACTCCTAAACCTGATAAAGCCCAAACCATCGATTTGACATTAAAATTAGTCGCTGAATTGGTAGCCTTCTGTCAAATTAACGGCATTCCCGGAGATAGTATTGGAGATTTTGTCGCCTCTTTAGGTGAGTATAGTGGTGAGTCACTCATCCGCATGGTGGCGTTAGTTTGCGTTGATGGTTTGATACCTCTGGGCCCAGACTTCATTAGCAAAGCGATATCTGGGCTTAATCAGACAAATCCACAGGAATTAGAAAAAAACTCGACTTTCCAAAACATCCAAGATGTGATTCCAGGGAACAATGCTGGCAGTAAGCTCAACTTTATCGGCGAAAGTTTTGACTCAGTTAAAGGTTGGATGAATGGACTAGTCTCTGCGAATAATTTAACGCCACAAAAGGTAGTTGGCAACTTGCAAAATTTTGTTGATATTGCCGATGACAAGTTAGACTACCTCGCAGCGTTCCTAGATGTAGCAACAAATTATTATGAACACACCGGCACGCAAACTTTAGCACGTCGCTTGATTGAGCGGGCGGTGGCTGAGATTTAGGCTGATTGGGAGTGGGGTAGTAGTAATTTTAGATTTTAGATTTTAGATTTTGGATTTTGGATTAAATTTCAATCTAAAAGACGCTCTCTACGAGACGCTAAAAGCGTAGCTTGCTTCCCCGTAGGGGTACGCAGATTCGCTATCCGTGGCACTATCGTCAATCTAAAATCTAAAATTGAATTGCCCCATACCAATTAGGGTAAACGTAAATCTGCTGCGATCGCATACAAGTAAGGTTGAAAAATAGCTAAGTTTTCTAGTTTATCAAACTTACCTGTTTGCGAACCTGGGTCAAAGGCAGTGGTAATTACGTAAAGTTTATTGCCATCAAAGGCAACATGGCCGATATGTTGCTCTTTTACTCCACCTTTTTGCTTGAGTCCGGCGAACCCATAGCGGATTCCCTGAAGCTTACCAACGGGTACTGGTTGGGGTGGGTAGGCTAAGAAAGTAATCTTCTCTTTTCCATATTCACCCTGACGATCTTTGGCAAAAGCAGCGTAGTAATCTGCAACCCAAGCCTTGAGTGCTAGTAATATCTGGGTTTGGTATTTGGAACTTTGGTAGTCCACTTGGGAACCAGGTGAAACACCAACAGCTACGAGTTTCTTTTGGAAATCCTCGTTGTTTGCTAATGGGTAAACGTTAATCTCAACTGTACCCAAAAGCTCCCCTTTGGACGAGACACACAATAAAGGCGCATTTTCATTACAAGCAGCAACTTGCCAGTTTGTTGGAGTAGCAGCATTTCCGAGAATTTTCTGCCAGATATTTCCCTGATTAGGGCTAGGAAGTTTCGCAACAGCAGGGGATTTTACTACTTTGGGTGCAGAAAATTGGGGGAGAACAAATTTTGCTCCCAGAGGTATTAACACCAGCAAAATAGAACCTAATAATAAATGATAAAGTCGTAACATTTTCTTGAAAATTCAGAGTCAAGGATTGCAGACTAACGATATCTACAACACTTTATCGGGCGTTGCTGATTGCGGTATGAAAACGATTGTGCGTTACGGTGAAAATCCTTGTAGAGACGTAAAATTTTACGTCTCTAGATCCAAATTCATACCTCCATTCAGCAACGCCCTTTATGGATATACAGGAAGATACATTTATATTGCTGCAAGTTCCGTAAATGGAACTCAACAAACTATAGCGCTTTCAATACCGTTCGGTTAAGAAATTTCTTGTAGCAATTCCTTTACACTTCTCTTTTTCTATCGGCGTAACTTCGAGACGCTTTCTCTCATATAAGTAGGACGGCGGAAATAATTTGCATGTTTGTAGTAAGGACTTTAGTCCTAAAAGAAGGACTGAAGTCCTTACTACGAACTGGATTACAATAATTTTACATTAGTTAATATAGTTTGAATTATTCACACCGACTTACTTAGAATTCATATTTGATTTTTGAACAAAACTCAGTACACCTTTATTCCTTCTTCCCAGTCCCCAGTTTCTTACCTCTACGAGTTATTCAGAAATCAAATCGGATTGGTATATCTTGGAAAATTCTTGCTTTAGAACTTCCCAGTTAAAGATGAAATATTCCAGCAGAGTGCAGCCTTTGGCTTTGTCTGCTGGATACGTTAAATGTGAGTGAAATTTTTAGGAATCGACTTAGTAGCGATTATTAGTGCGGGGGGGACTAGCGTCACCCCAGCTACCACGAGATGAGTTGCTTCTTTCCTCACGAGGTTTAGCTTTGTTCACTTTCAAATCGCGCCCCATCCACTCAGCACCATCAAGTGCATCAATGGCAGCTTGTTCTTGTGTGTCTGATTCCATTTCCACAAAAGCGAACCCACGCGGCCGGCCTGTTTCCCGATCTGTGGGTAGTTGAACACGACTTACTGTTCCGTATTCTGCAAAAGCCTGCTTTAGGTCTTCTTCTGTAACCTGATAGGACAGGTTCCCGACGTAAATTGACATAGAAATCTCCGAATTCAGGGAGTGTAGATAGTTAAATTCGGAGAGACACTTTTTAGAAATCAAAACGAGTTACTCAACCGAAAATAATCTTTATACCCATGAGTCTACCACAATTTTCAGTCTTTGAATATCGTCTTATTGTGAATTTTATTCACAAATCAAACCTTAAGTTTAGGTTTGTAGACTTTCAAAAGACTGGCTTTTGTTGCTTGTACTATAAAAGTTACACTTTTAACAGGAAATCGGAATTAATTAGCGATCGCCCTGGTATTTAGTGTTTTGAAAATTAAGCTGTGGACTAAGGGGTAAAGATTATTATTGGTATTGGGGCTAATCATATCATGACTAACTCTCTTAAAAGCAAATTAAAAAATATTTATCCTCAAATGCCCCATTTAACTATGCTCAAACTGCGCTAAAATCCTTTCTGCTTCTTTACAAAGCACCTCGTGATATTCGCCGTTACTAGCCAGCAAACCTCCCCATTGATTGATATCACCGATGTTATACTGCAACGGAGTGCCGTCAAAGTGGGTAAATTTACCACCGGCTTCTGTTAAAATCAGTTCTGGTGCTGCCATATCCCAATCTTTGGGCGCAGACTTGCCGGAAAGGGAAATGTAGATATCTGCCTGCTGCTCGACTATGGTGGCGATTTTGCAACCTACACTGCCCACAGCTTTCTGACTTTGACAAGGTAAGTTTTGTAACAAGTAATCTAAGTGTTGGTTGCGGTGAGAGCGACTAACGACTAAAGTTAAATCCTCAATTCGTTTGCCTGACGACACTTGTAAAGGAACAGAACCATCAAGAGTTTCGACAAATGTACCCCCGCCTTTGGTAGCGTAATATAACTTTTTAGCCTCTGGTACTGCCACCACTGCTAACACTGGGCGCGTTTCCTTGACTAAAGCAATGTGAACAGCATAGTCTCCAGTTTTTTCGATAAAGTCTCGTGTGCCATCTAAAGGATCAATTATCCATACCCAAGGCGGGGAAGGCTGTACTACACCACTTGGAGATTGATAGGTTTCTTCGCTGACATAAGCAAAATCTTCATTACCCAAATTTGCTTGTAGCCTCTGCAAAATGTATTGACTCACAGCTACATCGGCAACGGTAACAGGCTCATTTTGTTTATATTGTACTTCTAAGTTAGAGTCTTTTGCAGTCCCGTGATAATACGATCGCAGTATATCTGCTGCGCCCCAACCTATCTCACGAGCGATCGCTAATATTTCTTTTAAATCTTTCATTAATTTAACCTGAATTAAAAATATGTATAACGTGATTCGGGAGGCACAGCGATACTTGATTTAACTAATTACGAATTACGAATTATTTTAAATTCATCCAGCGCCTAGTGCCAAAAAATTTACAGGAATCAGTAGCAATATTAGCTGCCAGTGCCAGTGCATCGGTAAAGCTTTCTCTTAAAATGTAATTACAGAAAGCACCGTGGAAAATATCTCCAGCCCCTAATGTATCAATTGCTTGAATCGGTGGCACATCTACGATACCAGTTTTAGTGCAACTCAAGTATTCAATTGGTTTTTGTCCGTGGGTAATGGCGATGTGAGGAATGTCAAATCCCCCCAGATAGGTAAAAACGTCTTCTCCAGTCTGGCAGTTGGGGGGATAAAAATTAGCCGAACAGATGGCGTAATTTACAAACGGTAGAATTTGCTCAAATCCAGGCTTCCAACTTCCACCATCAATTACTACTGGGATATTCTTGAGTTTAGCCATTTGAGCTATGGCATAACTAACCGCCATCTGATGTCCATCAATCAGTACTATATCGACATTTTGCAAAATATCTGGCGGGATAGATGCGCTGTTGGCTTGAGTTTTGACAGCATTGATGGAAACTACAGCTCGTTCACCCGTAGCTTGGGTGACAATGATTGAGGAGACAGGCGGTGCTAAATCAGTGGTAGGCTCAAGGTCTGCGATCGCAACTTTGTAATTTGCTAAATCACCTCGAATTAGCTGCGTTATTGGGTGAGAACCGACTACACCCAAGACTGTAGCCTGATTTCCTAAATGGCTGAAAGTCACAGCCGCGTTTGTAGCTGGGCCCCCTGCCGCTACAGTATAGTCAGTAGCGACAATCTTCTGATTATTCTTAGGGGCAGAGCTAGCAAGGTAAATCAAATCTAAGGTTACTAAACCTACAAATAACCCACAATCCGATTTTGGATTTTGGATTTTGGATTTTAGATTATCCATTTGTCATATATGTTCGTATAAGTGCATAAATTATTATTTTTAACTCTTGTACAGACGCGATGAATCGCGTCTCTCTTGTCTCTCCTGCACAGACGCGATTCATCGCGTCTCTACAAAGCATAGACGCGATGAATCGCGTCTCTACAAACTCCTAACTCTTACTCATGCAAACTGATCCAAAACCAGGAACACTTTACGTTGTCGGCACACCAATTGGCAATCTGGAAGATATAACCTTTCGGGCGGTGCGAATTTTACAGACTGTAGATATCATTGCTGCGGAAGATACCCGTCACACAGGGAAACTATTACAGCATTTTCAAGTTAAAACTCCCCAGGTGAGTTACCACGAACATAATCGTACCAGCCGCATCCCAGAATTATTAGAGCATTTAGTTAATAATAAAGCGATCGCTCTGGTGAGTGATGCTGGAATGCCAGGAATTTCCGATCCTGGATATGAACTGGTGAAAGCCTGTATTGAGGCGGGAATTGCAGTAGTTCCCATTCCTGGCGCTAGTGCAGCAATTACCGCTTTGAGTGCAGCTGGATTACCAACGGATCGGTTTGTCTTTGAAGGCTTTCTCCCAGCTAAAAGTCAACAGAGACAAGAACATTTAGAATCTCTGCAAACAGAATCTCGCACATTGATTTTCTACGAATCGCCGCACCGTTTGCGAGATACTTTACAAGACTTAGCTCTTGTTTGGGGAAGCGATCGCCAAATTGTGTTAGGGCGAGAGTTAACTAAATTGTATGAAGAATTTTGGCGGGGGACAATTGCCGAGGCGATCGCTCACTATAATCAACGAGAACCCCAAGGTGAATATACATTAGTAGTGGCAGGAATTCGGGCCAGTCAGCCCCAACTCACAGAAGAGGAATTAAAAGCGGAATTGAAACAGTTAATTAGTCAGGGGATATCGCGATCGCAAGCTAGCCGTCAGTTAGCGAAATTTACCTCTCTTCCCCGTCGCCAACTTTATCAACTAGCTCTTTCTATAGTCATCACTCCTGAGTTGTGAGCAACTAACACCGCTTTTGTAGAATTCTGTCATTGAAGAAGAATTCTGCCTCCTGCCTTTCTTTGTAACTTAAAGTCAACTTTTCATGTGCGTAGAGTAGCAAAAACTACAGACATCGGCTGAGTCGAGGGTGATGAAGCACTCATAATTTGCCCAACCGCAACTTGGGTTATATAGTTCAAGCAAAAAAAGTGTTATTGCCATACTAAATAGATTATTGTTACTAAATTTATATATTCATTCTCAAAGACAACCTGGTGAACCTTCAAGTGATATCTAAAGATTTTTGATATTAGTTCTCTAGATAGATCAGGAATTTTGCAGGAAAACTTTAATATGAAATAGTCAAAAGCAAACAAATAAGATTCTTAAGGAAGGAGAAATTCAATGGGTAATATTATTGCTTGGCTGGTTTTGGGTTTAATTGCCGGTGCGTTAGCTAAGTTATTTTATCCAGGAACCCAAGGTGGGGGTATTGTCTCCACTATAGTATTAGGAATACTTGGAGCAGTAGTCGGAGGTTATTTGGGTGAAGTTGTACTAGGAAGTGGTTCGGCAGCCGCTGCATCTGCTGGAGCTTTCTCTTTTGGAAGCATTTTATTTGCTGTTCTTGGTGCGATGCTACTGATTTTCCTTTGGGGTTTACTGACTCGCCGAGCTGTGTAATTACCTCATATCAGCTAACACTCTTGGGAATTGCTTAAAGCTGCAATAAACCGATAAAATGACATTAGAAAAAGAGCGAACAACTATAGGAATTTTCGCTAAATGTTCCGATATAGAGTTGGTAGTTCAGGAACTAAAAGCTTCTAATTTTCCCATGCACAAAATTTCTGTAATTGCACGGAATGTAGAAGAAAAAAGTGATATTGCTAGTGTTGAAGTTAAAAAGCACACTGGCAATCATACATGCTCAGAAGATGCTGAAGCATTTATAAAGCGTACTTTAGCCAGTTTAGTCCTCTGGGTAATTTCTGGTATAGGACGAGTCACTATTGCCGGAGCAGAAGCAAGTGCGATCGCTACTACTTTAAAAGGTGGTGCGATCAATGCAACCACAGGTGATTTACATGGTGTGCTACTAGGTTTAGGAATTCCAAAAGAGCAAGCACAGGGTTACAGCGATCTGATTTGCAAAGGTTATTATTTGGTAATAGTAACGGGCATAGATATAGAGATTCGTCTTGCTAAAAGAATTTTTAATGGCCGTGATACTCAACAGTGGAGTATTTATGAGCCATACTTAACGCCAAATAGTCGCTATAAAAATGCAGTTGGTGTTTTTTCTACGCGTCAAAATATAGAAAAAGCACTTACTGAACTAAAAATTGCTGGCTTTCCTATGGCTCAAGTTTCTTTGATTGCTAAGGATACAAACACACTGAATGATATTAGTGAGGTAGATATCAGCAGTTCCAAAGATAACTACACTTCTTTAGGAATTTCTCAGGATCTAGCCAGATATTATGAACATCAAGTGAGCCTTGGCAATTACTTATTAGTCCTAAAGAGTACTGATATCTACATGGCAGGTGCAAGAGCTATTTTAGAGAGTCACAAAATTGAAAACTTTTGTATCTATAGCCCATTTGTAGTTAATACGACTAGAAGCGATCGCCAGGTTATTAGTCAATAGTTTTAGGTTAGAAATTTTGGTCTTGTTAGGTCAACTACTGCGCTCATAAAAACCACCATTCTTTAATAAAACTCTGTTATTGAATTTATAATCTAACAATAAGTATTTAATTATCTTTCACAAGATTAAATTCCAAAAGCTTGTGGCTACTTTTTTTTACAGAATTTATATTATTTCTAAAATATAATATTAAACTAAAATGTTAGAAAAATATATTAAACGATATATTTATAAATAAATTTACAATTAAATACATTTAATATACATAATTTAGGGTGCAAAAATTAGATTATTCCGATGTGAAGTAAATCTTCTGAATTGGTATAGCCGAAACATAATCCCAATGGTGCCAAAAATATAAATAATTTGAATATCTGCTTAGAATAATGTTGAAAAGTTTGAAGATTGGAACCAAAATTGGAATTAGTTTTGCCCTGAGTTTGGCAACTCTGGCCACTATTGGTCTAATTTCCTACCAAAGCACCAATGAGCTAATTCAAACTTCAGCAAAAGAAAGCCATACCTACCAAGTCTTAAGTCAGCTTGAAGACCTTAATTTGCAACTGACAAATGCTGAAACTGGGCAACGCGGTTACATTATTACTGGAGAACAGCGCTATTTAGAACCTTATAACGCAGCCATTCAAGTACTGAATCAAAAAGTTAAGGAACTTCAAAGATTAACGGCAGATAACCCCAACCAACAAAATCGGCTTGATATTTTGCAGCCATTACTAACCGAGAGAATGGCCGCAATGAAAGATGTGATTGAGCTACGGCAAAGCCAAGGCTTAGAAGCTTCCCAAAAAGCTGTCCTGACAGATGAGGGTAAGCAGCTGATGGATAATATTCAGAAAGTTATTCAGGCGATGAAAAATGAGGAGAATGCACTGCTGAAACAGCGCTCTGAGAAAGCAAAAGCAGCTGGTCGGCAAACGATCGCCACTATTGTATATAGTATTCCCTTATTTTCTTTAATTTTAGCTTTGATCGGATTTATCCTGACCAGACATATCTCAGCACCGCTAAAGCAAGTTTCTGATTTGGCAGAAAAAATGGCGGATGGGGATTTATTGGTGAGTTTACCAGATAGCGATCGCCACGATGAAATTGGTGTGTTGACACGTACCTTCAACCAAATGATCGTCAATCTGCGAAACACAAATCAAAAAAATGACGAGCAAAACTGGCTAAAGTCTAACTTAGCTGAATTTACCCAGATGCTCCAAGGGCATCGAAATCTAGAAACTGCATCTCGCCTGATTTTGTCAAATTTAGCACCACTAGTTGGCGCATCGCAGGGCGTTTTTTATTTCATGGACTCAACAGACGACGAGCCTTTACTGAAGCTATTGAGTAGTTATGCTTACAAAGAGCGAAAAAATTTGGCAAACCAGTTTCATTTAGGTGAAGGATTAGTGGGACAATGTGCCTTAGAAAAACAAAGAATCTTGCTAACAGAAGTTCCTAGTGACTATATCCGTATCAATTCCGGCTTGGGGGAAGCTCCACCGCTAAATATTATTGTTTTGCCTATACTGTTTGAGACGCAGGTGAATGCTGTAATTGAACTAGCATCATTTGGGCCTTTCAGCCATCTGCATCTGACATTTTTAGAGCAATTGAGTGAAATTTTGGGTGTATTTTTAAATAACATCGCCTCACAATTGCAAACCCAGCGACTACTTGAAGAGTCTGTTGCTTTAACAGAAGAACTGCAAAACCAGCAAGAAGAACTACAGCACAGCAATCAACGCCTAGAAGAACAGGCGCAGGAGTTAGAGGAATCGCAATTTCTTGTCAAGCAGTCTAACGAGGAATTACAGCAACTAAATGAGGAGCTAGAAGAAAAGGCAGAATTATTAGAAGTTCAAAATCGGGAAGTTGCCCGTAAGAACCAGGAAGTTGAAAAGGCGAGGCAGTCTTTGGAAGAAAAAGCTGAACAACTGGAGTTGTCTTCTAAATACAAGTCGGAATTCCTGGCGAACATGTCCCACGAGTTACGGACACCATTAAATAGCCTGTTAATTTTAGCAAGGCTGCTAGCAGATAACTCCCTGAATAACTTAACCGACAAACAGGTAGAGTATAGCCGGACTATCTACTCGGCTGGAACTGATTTGCTGGAATTGATCAATGACATTCTAGATTTGGCAAAAATTGAGTCGGGTACTATGTCGCTCGATATTGAGCAAATTGCTCTTGCAGATTTGGAGACATCTTTAGAGCAGACTTTCCGGCAAGTTGCCCACAATAAAGAACTCAGCTTTACTATTGAACGAGATGAAAAGTTACCACCGACTATTTATAACGACTCCAAACGTCTGCAACAAGTGCTAAAAAATCTCCTAGCTAACGCCTTTAAGTTTACTGAACAAGGTGGCGTGAAGTTACAAATTGGTATAGCAACTAAGGCAGGCGAAGTTGATAATCCCATGATTGCTTTTGCAGTTAGCGACACGGGTATAGGCATTCCAGAGGAGAAGCAAAAGATTATTTTTGAGGCATTTCAGCAAGCAGACGGCACAACCAGCCGCAAGTACGGGGGAACAGGCTTGGGCTTGTCCATTAGCCGCGAACTGGCTCAACTGTTAGGCGGGAGAATTGAAATAGTCAGCCAACCAGGGCAGGGAAGCACCTTCACCCTCTACTTACCGAGGCGACATGAAGGGAAGGGTAAAAATACTCTCACTTCATCACCTTCTGGGCCAATCAGCTCTATGCGTGCAGCATCGCTCATAAAAGAAGTACCTCTAGTCGAAAACAAACCCACAACTCAAAACACCTCTCCATCGGCAAAAGTCCTTCCCACCTTTGCCAACGATATCCCAGATGACCGGGAAATCATTCAACCAGGCGATCGCATTTTGCTAATTATCGAAGATGATGATAAATTTGCCCGTATCTTATTAGATATGGCCCGTGAGCAGGGCTTTAAAACTATTGTTGCCTTACAGAGCAAACAAGGTTTAGCACTCGCGCAACAGTTTAAGCCCGATGCAATTATGCTAGATATCCACATGCCAGAGATGGATGGGTGGACGGTGCTAGATCGTCTGAAACATAAACCAGACACTAGACACATACCAGTACATATACTTTCTGTTGATGAAAGACAGCAACGGGGATTACAACTAGGAGCGATTACCTATCTACAAAAACCCGTATCTCCAGAAGCGCTAACTCAGGTATTAACTGAGATTAAAGGCTTTATTGAGCGTCAGGTAAAAAATCTCCTGATCGTAGAAGATGACCCTGTACAAGCCCAAAGTATTATCGAATTGATCGGTAATGGCGATGTTCATAGTACAGCAGTGGGTACGGGGGCAGAAGCCCTGTCGATTTTGCGATCGCATCACTTTGATTGTATGGTACTCGATCTCGGTCTGCCCGATATGAGCGGCTTTACACTAATTGAGGAAATAAAGCAAGAACCCAGGCTTTTAAAACTGCCAATCATTGTTTACACCGGCAAAGAACTCAGCCGACAAGAAGAAACCCAACTGCGGGGACTAGCAGAGACAATTATCATTAAAAATGTGCGATCGCCAGAGCGGTTGTTAGATGAAACTGCTTTGTTTTTGCATCGGGTGCAAGCAAATTTGCCCTCACCAAAGCGGCAAATGCTAGAGCAACTACACCAAAATGATCCGGTGCTGGCGAATCGGACAATTTTGATTGTAGATGATGACCTCCGAAATATTTTTGCCCTCACCAGCTTTTTAGAAAGCTATCAAATGCAAGTGCTGTTTGCCGAAAACGGCAGAGATGGCATAGAGAAACTGCAAACTAATCCTGAGATTAATATAGTTCTGATGGACATTATGATGCCGGAAATGGATGGTTACGAAACCACCCGCGCCATCCGCCAGCAACAACAGTTTCGTTCATTACCAATAATTGCTTTAACTGCTAAAGCCATGCCAGGCGATCGTGAAAAGTGCATCGAAGCTGGAGCCTCTGACTACATCACTAAACCTGTAGATACTGAGCAGTTGCTTTCACTACTGCGAGTTTGGTTGTATCGGTAAGGGAGTGGGGAGAAATCAATTCAAAATTCGTCTTGGAAAGTTCTGAGGGGAGGTAAAAACAGTTTTAATCCTGTTATATCTATATCCTAGTCATTTCCTCCTTCTTACAATCCAGATTGTTCCAGTACCAGGACGATATAAAGCAAGGTGGTTGAGTCTACTACTGCCATCGTAATCGAAAGCAAAGGCAAGATCGGCTGGTGAACGGAGGTCGTAGCCCCCAATCCCGATACCAGGATCACCCTGTTGATAAACAGGTGTGAAATTTCCACCGTTATTCCGTAGAATCCAGATTGTTCCAGTCCCAGGACGATATAAAGCAAGGTGGTCGAGTTTACCACTGCCATCGTAATCGAAAGCAAAGGCAATATCTGCACTAGACTTCAGGTCGTAGCCACCGATTCCCCTCCCCGGATCTCCTTGTGCATAAACTGGTGAAAAACTTCCTGCTCTGTTTTTAAGAATCCAGATTGTTCCAGTCCCAGGACGATATAAAGCAAGGTGGTCGAGTTTACCGCTGCTATCGTAATCGAAAGCAAAGGCACGATCTGCACTAGACTTTAGGTCGTAGCCACCGATTCCCCTCCCCGGATCTCCTTGTGCATAAACTGGTGAAAAACTTCCTGCTCTGTTTTTAAGAATCCAGATTGTTCCAGTCC
>JAIVFU010000034.1:13555-68284 GCA_020829485.1 Nostoc sp. CHAB 5834
CGAAAGCAAAGGCACGATCTGCACTAGACTTTAGGTCGTAGCCACCGATTCCCCTCCCCGGATCTCCTTGTGCATAAACTGGTGAAAAACTTCCTGCTCTGTTTTTAAGAATCCAGATTGTTCCAGTCCCAGGACGATACAAAGCAAGGTGGTCGAGTTTACCGCTGCTATCGTAATCGAAAGCAAAGGCACGATCTGCACTAGACTTTAGGTCGTAGCCACCGATTCCCCTCCCCGGATCTCCTTGTGCATAAACTGCAAAGAACTCAAGCGTCTGTAATGTTAGAGATTGGGCAATCAAAGGTGCGCTTCCTACTGCTGTTACTCCAGTTACAAAACCGCCTGTGATTTTCACAAATTGGCGTCGAGAAAGTTTATCCAACATAGTAACCTTCCTGTAGAATTAGCAAATTTCAAATTTCTATTGCTAAGTTACGCCTGATGTGAATTAAAAACGCCTATTCTCCCACAAGGGTTTCTAGATTTGCCCAAAATCATTGTTCTGGAACTACCTAGTAAATTACAAGGGTTTCAAGACTTAATTCACATTAAACGTAAATTCATAATTTAGGAACAAAATTAAACCCTGTCAGAAAAAAATAAACATATTTATTCAGTCATGTTTTCTACTAAGATTCCAAGCAACGCAAAGCATAAGTAGCATAAAACTGCTTCTTGAGATCGTCCTATAATACTAATGTGCATAGCGGCTAATCTAGGTAGTGTCTATACAAGACTAAAAATGTACAGAACAGCATTTAAATGCATATTAGCAGTATCTATAGATTTACAATAGGAGTTAAGCTTAAGAAAATGTAAATTTTTTAACCCATTAGTGACAAGTTAAACCAATTCGCTTTTTCGCCCATTCGCAATTACGTTTTGTGTAAGCGTTGCGTTAGCGAGTCTGCGAGCGTCCGGGGATTTAGATTTAGGCGTTCAATTCGCGTTGCCCTTCAAAGGCTAGGACTTAAACCCCCAAAGTTTGTTAACAATTCAAAATTCACGCATTAAAGAGAGTTTCAGTCACAGCATTTCCAACCGGACGCTGGAAACGAGGTTTTAAAGGAGTTTGGCCTTAAGTTGACACCAATGAGCAATGCGCTTTACCCCTACCGCGCGGTCATTTACCTGAAAACTGCTGTAACTTTTGCATAAATTCTTGATGTTCAGTGGCAGCTAAACCTGCTTGTAACACAGATAACACAAAATATTCTAATTTGGCAGTGCTGCATCCATTTTACTACTGGACATGGCGATCCATTTTTGTTGGATACCACTAGAAGAGGCTAGCAAAAGTGACGCTCAGTTATGGTGCAAGTTTTTGAGAGAAACTCTGAACTGGGCTGAGTAGGATCAGAATAAATACAGTAGCTTACACTATTAGGACTTACGCAAAACTCTCTCAAACTCTTATTACTTTGTGTCCTTTGCGTCC
Source organism: Nostoc sp. CHAB 5834 (assembly GCA_020829485.1). Next base: position 14,994 of record JAIVFU010000034.1, read on the forward strand.
TTTGCGGTTCGTTTTTTCATAATTTTGCGTAAGTCCTGACTATTTAGTTTTCAAGATTCAGGTTTTTAAATAAAGACACTAATAACTAAAAGCCCACACTGTACCCGATCGAGGGTTCAGCATGGGTAATTTATGCCTATAACACTAATGACAGCCTTGATATTGGCTACCGGAACATACTACTGACTGAGGTATCTTCATGAATCCGCCAGATAGTTTCTCCTAAGAGATTTGCTACTGACAACACCACTAGTTGGGGAAAGCGATTGTTTTCTGGTATGGGAATTGTATTAGTGACAATCACTTCCTCAAACAAGCCACTAGACAACCGCTCCATCGCTGGTGGAGAGAACACCGCATGAGTTGCACAGGCGTATACTTGACGCGCTCCTTCTTCACGCAGTAATCGCGCTCCTTCAGCGATCGTGCCTCCAGTGTCGATCATGTCATCCACTAAAACTGCCGTTTTGCCTTTAACATCGCCGATGATATTTAATACTTCTGCAACATTATGTGCATGACGACGTTTGTCAATAATTGCCAGTGGGGCATCATTCAGTTTTTTGGCAAATGCTCTGGCTCGCGCTACACCACCAACATCGGGGGAAACAACTACAAGATCGGGCAGTTCTTTGCTTGCTAGATAATCTAGCAATACTGGCGAACCGTAAACATGGTCAAAGGGGATATCGAAATAGCCTTGAATTTGAGCTGAGTGCAAATCCATTGCTAGAACGCGGTTAGCACCTGCTTCGGTGATCAAGTTAGCAACTAGCTTGGCGGTTATTGACTCTCTTCCTGCCGTTTTGCGATCGGCACGGGCATAACCATAGTAGGGAATTACTGCCGTCACCTGTCGCGCAGAAGCTCGACGACAGGCATCAACCATAATCAATAATTCCATTAAATGATCGTTTACGGGTTGACAACATGGCTGGATTAAATAGACATCACAACCCCGAATCGATTCTTGGATTTGGACGTAAAGTTCTCCATCCGCAAATCTTTTGCGAATCATTGGCCCCAAGTCCATGCCCACATAACGAGCAACTTCTTGAGACAGTTGTATATTGGCAGAGCCAGAAAACAGCCGCAGGCGATGATTATCGGTCACTCCTGTTGCAGATGGTTGCACTTTGAAAGTTGCAGAACTGAGCACAGCAGATCCTCTATGTGCATTCATAGCAATATTATCATTGGAGATTTAATAGATTTAACCGAGAAATCGCCTAAAAAAACATCTGTGAGTTTTGTTAAAGCTTCCATACAAAATTTAAACATTTTTCCATAAAATTATCATTCGCTTATTGTCTAGCCCTCTTAGCAAACAAGCTATTGATAGCTTAACTGACATTAAGCCCGTCCACTAGGTCTATAAGTTCAAATTTTTTGGGTTGAGCTAAACATTAGTGTAATAGATTCTTCTAAACCGCGTCTATCTTGAAACCTGTAGTTCTTCGGTGATGAAAAGGATTTGCCCTCATCCCCCAAATCTGGGATTCGGGGAGCCAGAATTTCAAAGTCCCTCTCCCAGATATGGGAGAGGGATTTAGGGTGAGGGCAAAAACTACGGTTTTCAACTTAGATGAGGTTTAACTACCTTATTTATAGCTGACAGTAAAGTATTCACAACTTAAGTGATATTGAACTTTGTTCTCATACAGTATAGCACCCGTGACTAAGTATTTAAATTGTGATTTATTATTTTACGAATTACGTATTGACAAAAAGCAATAATTAGATATTCTATAAAAGGCTAGCAATATACACAATTAAGTAAGGTTTTAAATAAAGTTTTAATAAATCTTAAATAAAGATTTATTAAAAACCTTCTTAATGATACCAAAACATTACTCAGAAGGGGTAATATCAACTTAATTATTAAATAAAAGTTTGTAAACATTGTTACTTAAGTAAATTTTAATTAAATCTAGAAAAATTGTTTAGTTTAATTCCATTCTACTGACACATAAAAGCGGGAAGCATACTTATGGACTCTCGACCTACTTCAGTAGTAGAAAAATCTTTAACTGCCATAGTAAGTAGTTCCAAGAAGTCGTCGTATTATTTAGCTGCTATGCGACCGCGACAATGGACAAAAAACCTGGTGGTGTTTGCAGCACCCTTGTTTGCATTTAGCATCAATCTGCAATCTCTGCTAGGTAGCTTATTAGCATTTGTATTATTTTGCTGTGCATCAAGTGGCTTCTACTTAATCAATGACATCGCAGATATTGAATCTGACCGTCAGCATCCTGTCAAATGTAAGCGGCCAATTGCGGCTGGATTAGTTAGCATCCGTGTTGCTAGTGGTATGGCATTGGTGCTGTTGGGTAGTGCTCTGATTTTTGGGTGGTTGCGATCGCCCCAGTTGGGTGCAGCCATAACTGCATACGCCCTGTTGCAGATCGCCTATAATCTGCGACTCAAACGGATGGTGATTTTAGATGTTGGGGCGATCGCTACCGGATTTGTTCTCCGAGCCTATGCCGGTGCTGCTGCTACCGGCATTGTTTTATCTAGTTGGTTTTTAATTTGCACTGCAATGCTAGCGCTATTCTTAGGTATTGAAAAGCGCAAAGCAGAACTACGGTTAGCACAAATTAAAGGCAACAAGCCGCGTTCTGTCCTCAAATACTATTCCTTGCCCCTACTGGCTCGCATGGAAAATGTCGTCACTACTTGTACGGTTGTCACCTATACTCTTTGGAGTGCAGGCCCTTACTTGCATGGAGCACGCACCTCTTGGATGCTACTCACTTTGCCGTTTGTTTTCTATGGAATTTTTCGCTATCAACTACTGAGTGATCCTCAGATGATTGCCAGTTACAGTGACGACGCGATCGAGCAAGGTGGACGCAGTGAAAGGCCAGAAGAAGTTTTACTGAAAGATTTACCCATCTTATTAACTGTTATTGGTTGGGTGATAACTTGCTTTATAATTCTTTTGCTCAAACAGCAAGGGCTGATCGAATAAAGTTAATAGCAGAATTTTTGGCCAGGGAGTTTGTGGATGAAAAATCTCAAAGCTTTTTTGATGAAGTGGCGCAAATTGCGTTTTAAAGAGAAACGCCATAGGCTTCCACGACACGTCCATACACTCGCTCAAATAAAAATTGACGAAATCAAGATTTGTGGTGTTAAAGGAATAATTCTCGATTTAGATAACACTATTATTTCTGAAGATGATCGCTACCTATCTCCTTGTGCAGAAGATTGGATTCAACAAGCAAAGTTAGCCGGATTGCAATTTTTTATCCTCTCAAATGGGAAACGTCGCTATCGCGTCAAATATTGGTCTCATCGTCTTGATATTCCAGCGCTCAGTCCAGCGAAAAAACCCTTTCGCGCTGCATTTCGACATGCAATAGTTTATATGCGCTTACCAGCAAAACATGTACTCGTCATTGGTGATAGTTTACATACTGATTTTGTAGGATCACTGCTTTGTGGATGTGGTTACATGCAAGTTGCCAGCCTACCGCACCCACCCCGATGGTGGGAAAAACTTGCTGGTAAATGGGTGCAAATACCTTATCCATCTGGAGGAGAACTTTGGGATTTTGACGGTGCTGGTGGCTATGAAAGCTTCTTATAAATTGCTCTTTTTTTCAAAAAATATTACCTTGTAAAGTAACTAAATTTTTACCATGAATAACCAGATAGTTTTTAGTTTACTGGTTCTAATCACAGTAGGATTAAATACACTTGCTCAAAATCTATTGAAACTAGGAGCAGGACAAAATCCGTTAAATATCTATTTACTAGGAGGAATTTGTACTTATGGTCTGAGTACGATTTTTTACGTTTTGGTTTTAGGAAAGCTGAATTTATCTGTTGCCTATCCAGTAGTAATAGGGTTAACAATTATATTCACAATGATTACTGGCGCTGTAATTTTGCGAGAAAAAATCTTAGTTGTGCAATGGTTAGGAGCTGGTTTGATGTTGAGTGGGATCGGGGCAATTGCTTTAGGTAAGCATTGATTAGTAGTCTGTCAAGCAAGCTAGTTTTAAGGGTTTGTATTAAGGACTTTAGTGCCTATAAAACAAGGACTAAAGTCCTTAATACTAACTTTTTCACCCCTCAATTAAAAGCTCACAGACTATTCTATATGGTTTATTTTGCCGATTTTGCCAAAGGTATTTATTTAACTAAAAGAGCCAGGACGTAAAACCCTTTATCCTAAGAATACTAATAACCTATACTTAACTCATCACATTGATTTGAAGCAATTGCTTTATTCCTTATGCCGAAAGTTGGATTTAATTAAGATGTGCAGTAGTGATTACTGTAGTGTCATAAAAAGGAAATAAAATTATGATTAAAATTTTAAACCAGAGATCGTCAAGATATTATCTATCTATTTTAATAGTGATTATTTTGGGTGTTTTCCTACGTTTTTTTTTGTTGACGAAACAGAGTCTTTGGTATGATGAGGGCTTGACCTTAACTCTTTCTGATGCCTCGACACTTCAAGAGAGCATTGCGAAAGTAAGCTCGGTAGGAAATAGTGATAGATTTCAACCACTATACTTTATAGTTCTATTTTTGTGGCGTCAGATATTTGGTGAAAGTGAATTTGCCCTTCGCTCACTCTCTGCTGTTTTAGGAATTGCTTCAACTATCGTTTTATTCTTTACTGCTTTGCGAGTATATGGAAAAAAGCACGCTTTCTGGTCTTTGCTAATTTTGACATTTAGTTCTTTCTGTGTATACTACAGCCAAGAAGCAAGAATTTATGCCTTAGCAATGTTTATAGCTTCAATTCAACTATATTTCTTCAGCCCTGCATTAGTTAAAAATAAAGATAATAAAAATAAAGATAATCAAGTTATTTCAATATGGCTATTCAGTATTTTTACTGCCGTAGGAATTTTTAGTAATATTAACTTCTGCTTTTCCACTATAGCTCTATGTCTTTCTCATCTTGCTATCTATAGAAAATTAAAGCAATGGCTGCAATGGTGGCTTCCTGCTACGTTTTTATCTTTACCGTCAGTTTTATATTACCTGACTTTACCTGGAGCTACTGATCCCGAAAGCATTACAGTTTCTCGTTTGGGATTCCCCATAATTCAAAATATTATTTTTGTGCTACATGGAATTTTAGTGGGGACAACTTATGGGCCTTCAATGGAGCAGTTGCGAGGCGATGATAAAGCACAGGTTGTGCTTCGTTACTGGCCTCACATACTTTTATTGGTGATTGTCGGTAGTGTAATTTTTCTGGCTTTAATAAAAGTTTTATTGAGACACAAAAAAAATAACAGAGAGCAGCATCCTGATTACTTCTTTGCTTCTGTTGTTGTCATGGCATTTTTACTAGGATTACTCTTAGCTATAGTTACCAAATTTAATTGGGTACCGCGTCACTCTTATTTTCTTTGGTTCCCACTTGCTATGCTTATTCCATCAGCTTTGAGTCAAATACCTGGTATTACTCCAAAGCGCTATGGAGTGTCTCATTTGGCTCGAATTGCTGTCATATCTCTGATAGTTCTGAATATTTATTCTCTTTGTAACTACTACTTTAATGATGACTATCAAAAAGATGACTACCGCTCTGCAATCCAATACATTATAAAAAATCGTTCATCTTCGACGAAATCTGTAGTTTTATTTGGTAATCTCAGATTATTTAGATACTATGGTGACACTCTAACTTTGAATGGACAGAATTTAGGGAATCAGTTAAGGAAGGGGATTACTGATGAAAATTTTGCAGGAAAGATTGAAAAATTAACAAATAGTGCGGACACAGTTTTGCTCGTAGTTAATCGTGAACATCTATTTCCCAAAGGATTGATTCAAAAAGAGATGAGCGATTTGTATAACCTGGATTCTCAAGTTAATTTTACATATTTCAAAATCTATCGTTTTCCCAAGAAGAAAAATTGAATTGGAGAGAAGAAAAATTGAATTGGAGATTGGACATTTTGAAGTTATGTAAGTAAGTCGGTGAGAATAAATCAAACTAGATTAAGTAATGTAAAAAATATTGAGATTAGTCCTCTCTACGAGACGCTGCGCGTAGCTTGCTTCCCCGCAGGGGTACACTACAAACCTTGAATTATTCACGCCGCTCTACTTAGTCCGAAACAGGCTTGCTCTAGTGGGGGACTACCCGTTGAGTATAGTAGAATATTGCCGCAGGTAACTGTCTGTCGCCTCTAGGACTTAATCTTTGTGGGTGATCTCCTCAGTTGCTACTACACTCAATTAATCGATCATGCAACCACCCATTACAGTTGGCACTGTCTTGCAAAACCGTTACCGCATAATTCAAATTCTCGGACAAGGAGGATTTGGTAGAACCTATCTGGCAGAAGACCAGAGGCGCTTTAACGAACTTTGCGCGATCAAGGAATTGATTTCAGCAGCAACGGAGGCTTTGGCTTGGGAGAAGGCACAAGAGCTTTTTCACCGAGAAGCTGCCATTTTATATCAAATTGAACACCCACAAGTCCCGAAATTCCGGGAAAGATTTGAGCAAGATCAACGTTTATTTTTGGTGGAGGACTACGTTGCAGGTCAAACTTATCAAGCTCTGCTGGCTGAACGTCAAGCTGTAAGTCAAACTTTCACAGAGGCTGAAGTATTGCAGTTGATCAAGTTGTTGCTGCCTGTTTTAGAGCATATTCACAGTCGAGGGATTATTCACCGAGATATCTCGCCAGAAAATATTATTTTGCGAGATAGTGACGCTAAACCTGTGTTAATTGACTTTGGGGTGGTAAAGGAACTGGCAACTCGTTTGCGATCGCCTCTTAGTGCAATGCCAGAAACCACTGTGGGAAAATTAGGCTACTCTCCTAGTGAACAAATGCAAACAGGGGGAGCTTACCCTAGTAGTGATTTGTATGCATTAGCAGTAACAGCAATTGTTTTGCTCACTGGTAAAGAACCAAGGGATCTATTTGACGAAAACCAAGTAACTTGGAATTGGCAGCGATGGGCAACAGTTAATCCGCGATTTGCTATAGTGTTGAATCGAATGTTGAATCATATACCGAGCGATCGCTATCAAAGTGCTGCTAGTGTATCTCAAGCACTACAGTTTTTAGATCAAGTCAGTCTTCCTTCCCTAAATGTGTCCAACTTGCAGACAATGGCTGTTGGTCGCCGTCCTGACTCAGTACCACCAGCAGTTTCGCCCAAGAAACAACCTGCTCCTGTGATTCCAGCAAGTTCCCCTAGTTCACTCTTGGATAATCCGTTAGCGATCGCAGCAATTGGCATCGCTGTAGTGATCGTAGCGGGATTTGGTTCTTGGGCGTTAGTAAGTTCCATCCGCAGTCAGTCCAAAACACCAAATGAGACGCTTTCACAAAATTTCCCTTCACCAGTTATTACTGGTGGTACTACATTCACATCCACACCCACCCCCGAAGAACCTATTATATCTAGTAGGCGACTCAATCTTAAAGCATCTAACCCAACCACCGTTACAGATACTCTCAAAACAAATCAAATCATCCGGTATACTTTTTTTGGGCAGGAAGGTGACAATTTAACTACGTTTCTTGACTCAGGAAGCAGCGTTTTGCTAACAGTCTTCAGTCCCAATCAACAACCAATTGATCAGGATGTCCAACAAGTAACATCATATAAAGGTACATTGCTGGCTACTGGTAGATATACTATTGAGTTAACACTGGTTCCAGGAGTTGATGAAAGCAATTACAACCTCAATGTTGCATTAGAAACACCAGCAAAACCAACACCTACAGAAACACCCCTGCCAATTCCGACAGAAACACCCCTGCCAGTTCCGACAGAGACACCCTTCCCAGTTCCGACAGAGACACCCTTCCCAGTTCCAACAGAGACACCCACCCCAATTTTTACAGAAACGCCCTTCCCAATTCCCACAGAGACACCTAGCCCAATTCCGACCACTGGTGAAACGCCAAGTTTTCCGCCAGATGATGGAACACAACCGTTTTCTGGCCAAAGAAATTAATGTTAAACACACTACTGATTACTGGAACTGATACTGAAGCTGGTAAAACTGTTTTAACAACAGCGTTAGCAGCTTATTGGCAAAAATATTATCCGCAGCGTAGCTGGGGAATCATGAAACCGATTCAATCAGGGATTGGCGATCGCGAGTGGTATCAAAAGCTATTTGCACTAGAACAATCTTCAGAAGAAATTACACCTTTGTACTTTCAAGCACCTTTAGCCCCCCCGATCGCAGCAGCACGGGAAAATCGCCAAGTAGATTTAGCAGTAGTTTGGCAAGCTTTATCTAAACTGCGATCGCAACGTGATTTTGTGCTAATAGAAGCCTTGGGTGGATTAGGTTCGCCAGTAACTGAGGAATTAACCGTAGCCGATTTAGCGGGAGAATGGCGTTTACCAACAGTATTGGTAGTGCCAGTTAGATTAGGTGCGATCGCTCAAGCAGTGGCGAATGTAGCATTAGCTAGACAATCGCGCATCAATCTTAAAGGCATTGTGCTCAACTGCATACAACCTCGAACCGATGCAGAAATAGCCGACTGGACACCACAGCAATTGATTCAATCACTTACTAACACACCAGTTTTAGGCTGCTTACCATATTTAAATAACCTGAGTGATTTAGATAAACTTGCTCAAGTAGCATCAGATTTAGATTGGGAAACACTGACACTTTAAATCTTGTCATTATCAACATCTTTATAAATCTTCGCTTCGTTGCCATCCCGCCTTGGAATAAATTCCAAGGCTAATAAACATCTCCGAAAATGAATTGTTTTGACGTTGCAATGCAACGTCAAGACAAGGGTTTCAGGTAACGCATAATTAATTTCTGGAGATGTCTAATAGCTAAATTCCTCTCAAGAGGACTAAATATAAGATTTTAAGTAATGTAAATAGCAATACTCTGTAAAAGCAAAAATTTGAGTCCACTTGAGTGGACTTGAGCTATTAGCCCGGAACTTCAGTTCTGGGCGGGATATCAGTCAGGGTTACACTTTGACTTTTACAAAAATATAGGTAACGACAAGCACTTTAAATTGGTCATTGGGCATTGGGTAAGCTGTTACGCAAATAATAGATGACTGATGACTGAAAACCCGTCAACCGTCAACCGTCAACAGTCAACAACATCAAAAGTGTTTATATAGTTTAGACGCGCATTAGCTTATTAATTTTTTTCCCATGTTCCATGTCCCATTCCCTACGATAAACTAAGTTAGCTGTACTTAAACTAGCTTGTCTTTATAATGGTTTCCACCTTTCCCAATCCCTCTTCTGTTGACTTATCTCGCATCCGACTTTCAATTCGTTCATTGCAACCGCAATTGGTAGAATGGCGGCGGCGATTGCATCAACAACCAGAGTTGGGTTTTCAAGAAAAACTGACGGCTGAGTTTGTATCACAAAAGCTGCAAGAATGGGGAATTGATCACCAAACTGGCATTGCCCACACTGGCATTGTTGCCAGCATCCAAGGTAACAAACTCCCCACTCCCCACTCCCCACTCCCTACTCCCCAAGTTTTAGCGATTCGGGCAGATATGGATGCTTTGCCAATCCAAGAACTCAACGAAGTGCCGTATAAATCGCAGCATGATGGAGTGATGCACGCTTGTGGACATGATGGACATAGTGCGATCGCATTAGGTACAGCTTACTATCTCCAGCACCATCGCCAAGACTTCTCCGGTGTAGTAAAAATTATCTTTCAGCCAGCCGAAGAATCACCAGGAGGCGCAAAGCCGATGATTGAAGCTGGAGTGCTGAAAAATCCTGATGTTGACGTAATTATTGGTTTGCACTTGTGGAATAATTTGCCCTTGGGAACAGTGGGTGTGCGGGCTGGGGCGTTGATGGCTGCTGTGGAGTGCTTTAACTGCACAATTTTGGGCAAAGGTGGACACGGCGCACTACCCCATCAAACTGTTGATTCTGTTGTAGTTGCTGCCCAAATTGTAAATGCTTTGCAAACCATTGTCGCCCGGAATGTGAATCCCATTGATTCGGCTGTGGTGACAGTGGGCGAACTTCATGCTGGAACCAAGCGGAATGTGATTGCTGATACAGCGCGAATGAGTGCCACTGTCAGGTATTTTAATCCTAGTTTGAAGGGCTTTTTCAACCAGCGTGTCGAGCAGATTATTGCTGGAATTTGTCAAAGTCATGGTGCGAGTTATGACTTAGAATACTGGTCACTTTATCCACCAGTAATTAATGATATTAAGATGGCGGAATTGGTGCGAACTGTAGCAGAAGAAGTGGTAGAAACCCCATTGGGTATTGTCCCAGAATGCCAAACTATGGCTGCTGAAGATATGTCATTTTTCTTGCAAGAGGTTCCTGGTTGCTATTTCTTTTTAGGTTCTGCGAATCCAGAGAAAGATTTGGCGTATCCTCATCATCATCCCCGGTTTGATTTTGACGAAACCGCGTTGGGAATGGGTGTGGAAATATTTGTGAGATGCGTGGAGAAGTTTTTTAGTTGAGTGGGTGTAAATTAGATGTTTTTAATCATGCGTAAGTCGTAATAAGCTACAAATTAAACAACTTTTAAGTCAGATTTTGCTTAATTATTTAGTAGTTCTATCCTTGAAATTACGATAGTTAAGCTTAATATTGTTGACTTTTTGATTGAAAAAACTTGTAGTAGTCTTTTGCAAACGTATTAGTGGACTCTGATGTTTAAAGCTTGTGGGTCTTTGTTCTGGCGACTTTAAATATCTATAATGCAAAAACACATCTCGATATGGAATATTAACATCTTCACCAGCGCCAAGTTGAGTAAAGTTTGATGAATTAATACTCATATAGTGCAGATATGTCAGCCGCCGTCCTTGGTCATAAAGGATGTTATCTACTACATCAAATTGAGAACTCCAGTGGTTTCCAGTTGAGTGTTTGCAGTCATGAAAAGCAAAATTATAATATGGAATTTCACTTCTCAATACCATGTAGTTAAATAAAGATTGGTCAGGGCCTAAACAACACATGACTTCAGCTTCACCCGCTATTAATTTGTCGAGAAAGTCGGCTCTTATAGCTGGGGAAAAAATATTCTTTTTAGTGGCAAACCAACCAGCACAAAATACTTGAGATTGCAAGTTATCTGAGTTGAAAACTTGCTGCATCTGCTCTGACGAACCATCAAAAACAAACTTTAAATCAGACTTATATTGAAAATCATTCACTACCCAATCATAGGCATCTAATTTTTCATATACATAATCTACAGGCCCCATTAATAAGGTATCTGCATCAAAATAAATAAATCTATCAAAGGGGCCATCCAGACCACATAATTTGCGGTGCATTGGTAGCCTGTAGAGTTCTGGAAAACCCCACCCTCGCCAAGTTTTTTGTGCTCTAGGATAATTTTTCCATATCTGAGTAGCAAAGTCATCCCAGTAAGCTATGGAATCAGAATCTTCAAATAAGGTGACATTATCTCTAGATGCAATCTCTGCCTTTACTTTGTCTAACTGCTCATTATATGGAATTATACAAACAGGAATTTCTCTACCAGCATTAGCTTCTATACTGTTGAGCAACGCAACTAATTGGTCATAGACGACATCATTGGCTAGGATGTAAATGCCATCAATCATTGGGATACTCCTAATGTTAAGTACGGGCAGAAACAAAGGGAAATAAACGGCGAGTCAGTTTGGGGATAAAGGCGAATTTACCCTCATGGAGATAGCGATAGTGTTCCCACAATTGCCAATAAGGGCTACCAGTTTTCATCCGTGTGCCAGCCCAATGCAGATATTTTAGTCTTTGTCCTCGGTCATAAAGGGCGTAGTCTTGCTGTTGGAAATTTTGCGAACCAGCCCAACTACCAGGCCCTCCTCCAGGGATTTTAACGAGATTTCCACGTTTGGAAATTAGTTTGAGAACAAGGTAATTTAAAATGGGTTGGTCTGTAACTCCTTCAGAAAAATCAAAATATTCACGATGTGCGGCACATTCGCGCAAAGCTTCATCCATCTGTTGTTCAGTAATAGTTCCTTTTCTCGAAGCCCAAAAACCGCTATTGAAAACGTCTTCAAGTTGGGCATCTGAAAAAATTTGCTGCTCTTTCACAAATGTAGAAAAGATATTTCGCAGCTTGTCATTAGCATGATGGTAATCACAACAGAAGAAATCGACTTCTGAAAGCTTGTCTAAATTGTCGGCAATTTTTTCAAAAACAACAATATCCGTATCAATATAAATAAACTCATCTAAAGGGCCAAACCATGCCACAAGTTTACGCATTTTGTTGGGTAAGGCAAGGAAATCTCGATCAAAAATTTCTCCGATGCGTTTGGTAAATTTATCAATAAGTTCTAAATCTGGAAAAATTTGCACTTTATGCAAAGTAGCAAGCTGTTCTGCTACCTTATGATAATTTTCATTAAAAGGTATGAGATAAACGGTAACTTCTGGGTCATAGTAACGAATGCTATTGAGTAAAGCGATCGCATTATCGATAACCCGGTCATTGGCAACAATATAAATTCCCCTACTCATAAATTATCCTTGGTTAATTAACTTAAGTTTTCGCAAAGCTCTTGTAAATAAATTTGGTACTGGAGCGTCATTATAGCTTTTGGGAGGATTGTTAAAAACTGGACGCTTTTCGGGTTCGTGTAAGTAGCGATAATAAAGAAATAAATCTCGATAGGGGAAGTCAATATTTTCTCCAGCACAGACTGCTTGATTGATATTAGGAGGAATACCAATGTAATGGAGATAAGTTAGCCGATTACCTTTGTCATAAAGAATTTTATCTTTTTCTTCAAAATGATCAGAAGTAACAGAATTACCTGCAACTTCATGATTTGGTAAGTTATGGGCAAAGTTATAAACTGGTATATCAGACCTCATAAACATATAGTTTATAACTGGTTGATCTCCTGTAGGATAGAGTATTTCCCTCTCACCTGCTCTCAAATTAGCTAATAGCTTATTTAATTTATCTGGTTCAAATAAGCCTTTTTTAGAAGCGTAAAAGCCTGAACAAAATATTTCTGTTTTAATCCGATTTTCATCAAAAGTTTTTAGTAGTTTAACCGAACTAATGTTATAAACTTTATCTGGATGTTTAAACTGGAAATCGTAGACAACACAGTTATATTCATCTAATTTCTGAAAAATCAAATCTAGCGAATTCATCACTAGAGTATCAGCATCCATATAAACAAACCGATCAAAGGGGCCATCAAACGCACAAAATCGCCGATGACCACCATAAATTCTGTATTTATTTTTGTTCATACTAGCAGGACTGGCCTCTAGCATAAATTGATCCCAACGGTTAATTGATTCTTGATTATCGTAAAGGAATACATTAGGGCGTTTAGCTATTTCGTCAGCAATTCGCTGTGTCTGATCATCAAAAGGATAAATACAAACAGGAGTTTCCGACCCCAAGATAACATCAATACTGTTGAGCAAAGCTACCAGTTGATCGAAAACATAATCATTGCCAAGGGTACAAATACCATTCATAATTTATGAGTGTTGATCGACAAAGTTTGATAACCAGTTAAGCAGGTTTAATTTGTGTAAAATGATTTGACGTGCTTCTGCGATCGCATTCTTAGCCTCATACCAAGCATCAGGCGTAGCTGTCACTTCTTGAATGTAGGCAATGCCTTTTTCATCTAAACTGGGCAACCGCAAAAAACTACCCGGTGGCAATAATTTATCAGCAGCCGGGCCGCCATAGTATATTGGCAGGCACCAAGCAAGTAAACTATCCCAAAGTTTCTCACTTACATACCAATTATTATCAGCATAATTTTCAATTGCCAGATTGTAATAGTATGGTGCCATGCCATACCACTTATTACCCAGTTCTCCCGACTTTTTCGCCCATTGGGGTAAGTTACGCCCATACAAATCAAATTCCATACCACTAGATTGTAGGGACTGTAAAAAATTTAAACGTTGGCGATGATTAACTGTACGGCTAATTCCTGAAGTAATCCAACTACATGAGGCAACCTTTTGGGGAGGTGGCATTTCATTTAAATCTTGAAATGAATTTGAATGATACCAAATAGCAGGCATATAGTCGGGAGTGGGAGCAAAATCATCAGGGCCAGAAACATAGCCGCAATACTGCTGGGCTTGTTGATAATTATGATTATTTATTTCTACAATTTCATCTAGAGGCGGTTCTCTTAGTAAATAAATAATTCGCTCTTTACTTACATCACGCAGTAAAGACTCAATATTTACTACTGATTTTTGCTGCCGTTTGCGAAAACTATCTAACCAGGATTTTTGTGGCGATGCTTGGGGAAAATCAAATTGATACATCAGCAGAAAATCTGGTTTTGCTGCCAGTGCTTGCATTTGCATATTGCCCCAAACTCCAAATTGATTCGGGGTTTGCTGCCATAGCCAATCGGCTCTAGTTTCTAAACCTCGATAGCTGCTAATCATGCCTACAGTTTTGTTATTAGTCATTTGTCATTAGTCATTTGTCATTTTACTTAATATCAGCAATTTTTCCTTAGACAATAAGTTGAGGAAGCAGAGATTCATCAACATAACTAAGGATTTTTGCCGCTCGATTTTCCCAAGAGAACTGCTTGACAAAATTGATACTATCTGGATAACCTTCTATTTTCTTGGGATGAGTTTCTAAAACCCGCTTTAGAGATTCGGCAAATTTGCTGGGGTTATCTGGCTCACACCAAGCAGTAATCGACTGAGTATCTTGAAATTCAACTAATGATGGAATTTCTGTTGCGACAATGGGAGTCCCAGAGGCGAAGTAGTCAAACAGCTTTAAGGGAGATGTGAAAGTTGCCGCTTTTCCCGAACAATGAGGGTGAGCTAAAACATCGGCTGCTTGTAGCAAAGATGCTAAATCATTATGTAATATATAGCCCAAAAATTTAATATTATAAACTTGTTTTTCTTTTACCAATTGCTGATAATATTCAACTTGTGTTGGCTTACCACCTGCACAAACAAATTGCACATTAGGCATTTCGTTAGCCACATCAATTAGTACATCAATACCTTTAAATTGCTGTAATGCTCCCGCATAAAGTACCAATTTTTGGCTTTCGTCTTGCAATAGTTTTTGACGCCATTCTGCTGCTTTTTCTGGTTGTCTCTCCATAAATAAGCGATTAAAACCATTGTGCAGTTTAATCACTTTTTCTGGTGGCATCCCATTTTTAATCATGCTTTCGCGGATAGTGTCTCCAACTGTGACAGCAATTTGTAACAACGGATTTGTAACAATTTCTGGCTCAAATTGTTTATCTTCGTGGTGGTGGTGTTCATAAATTGCCGGAATGCCA
This sequence comes from Nostoc sp. CHAB 5834, assembly GCA_020829485.1. The sequence continues at coordinate 30,272 of JAIVFU010000034.1, forward strand.
TTTTTGATGGCAGCTTTGATAAAATTCCAGTTGCGACTGTGGACAATTTTAGCAGTTGGAAGTATGTGAAATGGTAAATAATACTTACTAGCAATGGTGTTAGAGTCAGTAAATTTGCTCCGAAAATGGTCAATTGGCCAAGGCATTGGTAAGGGAGCAACTTTTAACTTGTCATGAAGGTTGTAATATTTAATAAGTTCTGTTGGTGTTTGTCTCGGTTGAAAAGGACGAGCTAAATTAGCTGGATTAATAGCTTTTGCTCCTTTTTCAGGATATACCAAAACTGTTGAGTATCCCAAGTTGGCAGCGCCGTTAGCTGCATTTGTAGACTGCACTAGGTGAGCCTCTGGCTGCGGCAACTCTTCACCAATGAAAAAGATATAGTGTTTTTTTAAAGCATAATTTTTCATAATTTTAAACATTAATACTATTCTCAAAAATTTCTAAATGGTCGATCAGATATATAGCATATTCATAACTTTCAGTAATTAATCCCTTTTGTTCTTCTGTGGTGTATGTCAAATTATCAGCTAGAGAGCGGAGAGAGCTAAGTATGAGATTTAGAGAAACCCTAAACTCAATGGAGAGATGATTAAAGGTCTGATAATAGGTACTTATAATATCTTGATTTTGTTCAGAAATTGAGATAATTTCCCCCTTTATTTGTAAGTTAATAACATCCTCAAAAACATCTATGGTGTTGAGAATCCTCCATGCTGATTTGTAAGAGTCTTCAATTAATTTCTGCTGTTCTTGGGAATCGTCTACCAAATCATCAAGTAATAAGCGCAGGAACCCAATCATCGAGTTCAACTGTGTCCGAATTTCGTGAGAGATGCGGAACAAGCTTTGCTTGTGCTTAGTAGCGGCTTCAGGATGTTCAACAAATTTATTTGAGTTTAGGCGCATTGCCTTAAGAATTTTTGTCTGAATCAAGTTTTTGTTAGGGCGATCGCTAAATTGCATTGAGTACAAACGCGAGTAGTAACCACCTTTTTGTAAAAGTTCTTCATGGGTTCCCACTTCTACCACCTGTCCTTGATCTAATACGGCAATTTGATTGGCTTTTTGGACTGTGGAAAGGCGGTGAGCAATTATAAGGGTTGTGCGATCGCGACTCAAATCATCAAGCGCAGATTGTACTAAACGTTCGGAAACGGTATCTAAAGCGCTGGTGGCTTCATCTAAAATCAGAATTTCGGGATTTTGGAGCAGGGCGCGGGCGATCGCTAATCTTTGCCTTTGTCCACCAGATAACATCACGCCGCGATCGCCAATCAAGGTATCAAATCCTTGAGGTAATTTGCTAATAAACTCATAGGCATTTGCCCGCTTGGCTGCTGCAAGAATTTCATCCTCAGTAGCCTCTGCTCGTCCATAAGCGATGTTATTCTTTACCGAGTCATTAAAAAGAAAGGTATCTTGACTAACAATCCCCATTCGCTTTCGCAGGGATACAACATCGAACTCCCGCAAATCAGTACCGTCAATGGTAATACTGCCAGCTATTGGATCATAGAATCTGGGCAAAAGGTCTGCTAAAGTTGATTTACCAGCACCAGAGCTGCCTACTAATGCTAAGGTCGTGCCACGCGGTAAAAATAAATTTACATCTTTGAGTACTAACTTTTCATGACCAGGGTAGGCAAAGCAAAGAGAATTAAAAGATACGCCCTCAAGTAATTTTGTATAGGGAAGCTTACCCTTATCCATGAACGGCTTATCGTGCAGGCTTAAAAACTCATTCGTCACATCTACACTGGCGGCAGTACTGGCAAAGTTGCTGCGAATACTATTTAACTGAGAAATTAATGGCAGCACTCGTAGCAGCACTAATAAATATGTTAGGAGTACAGTGGAAAGAGAAGAAACTTGGGAAGCAAAGAAGGTTTTGCTCAAAAGTACAATCAGCAGTAAAGCTGTGATTCCCATCACCTCACTTAGAGGTGTAATCGCTTCCGAATTAATCTGAGATTGGAAATCTGCTAATTCGCGATCGCGAATTAATTTTTTAATCCGTTGATATTCTTTTTCTTCATTTCCTGTTGCCTTTACCAGTCGGATTCCGTTCAAAGTCTCCAGCACAGAGATTGAATATGCTCTAGACATCTCACTAAGCTGTTTCCCAAAATTTCTAGACCGGGAAATGGCATACTGATTTATTAACGTCACCAACGACAGCAAGAGCGTAGCAGCAATTGTCAGCTGCCAAGAGATTGACAGCAATAAACTGACAAAAACTAAAATTGTGATTCCCAGGATAACTATTCTGACTGTACTACCTATAGCAGTTGCAGCCCGACCAATTTCTCCACCAAGACGGTTGATTAAATCACCAACCTTTGTCTTGGCATAATAATCTATATCAATGTCTAGTAATAACTTTAACCCAGTTTCGCGCATATCAGATGTCAGCTTTCGGGTTAAAGAACTCGATGCTAAGGCGCTAGCATAAGTAGCTAAGTTTTTTAAAAAAATTGTGAATATAATCGCTCCAGCCATTACTACTATCCGGTAAGATTCTGGAGTATTATCAAAGGGAGATATCAAATTTTTTAGGATGGGAGGGGCAGTACTTAAATCTACTTCTTGCCCTACAATTTTTAAAATCACTGGCACAATTAAAGCTGTGCTAATTCCATTAAATAAGGCTCCAGAAAATCCTAACAGTATTGTCAGCAGAATCAAACCTGGATAGGGTTTAGCGAATCTTAGTAGTAGTTTTCTGGTAGACATTGGGTATTTTTATGCCACTTTCACTTATTAATATAATTCACAAATTACTTGTTATATTGGCTAATTTTTAAATAAATAAAACTAAATAATCTTCATTTATCAACTCCGTCAAAACACAGTTAAACCTACAAGCTTCCAGAGATTTTGCCAGATAGTATCTAGAATCGATTTGGCACATAAGGCAATGAAAATCTCTTTTTTAATGCCTAATGCCCTATTAATATTCACAACCGAGCAATTACCGACTTGAGTACAGAAGCCATAGCCTCTATGCTATAGTGTTCCACACATCTTTCTCTTGCCTTGATACCTCGCTGGTTTGCTGACTCTAAATTCTGAAAAATCAATTGAATTTGTTCAGCAATCTGTTCAGGGCAAGCAGGCTCGACTAAATAACCAGTATCACCTAAAATTTTGGGAATATCTCCAACTCGTGTTGATAATATAGGTTTAGCCATTGCCATTCCATCTGTCAACTTTAGGGGAAATTGAGCACGAGTTTCTGGGGTATCTCGCTGGGGGACGACTACAATGTGAGCCGCCGCTACCAAATCAGGCATAACATCAGCTGGATATTTTGGTAATTTGATAATCCAGCGTCCCCACTTTTGTTGAAGTTGCTGATCGTAATCATCATAAGGACTACCACCTACAATCACTAGTCTTAAGTCTGGTTGATTGATTTTATCGAGCGCTATAAGAACATCTTCTAGACCTTTATAAGGTCTAGGCGCACCAGGAAACATTAAAATACGATATTGAGATAAACTATAACGGCTTCTACTAGACTCAGCATCATATTGAGCGGGATCAAATAAAGAGGTATCCTTGCCATTGGGAACAAATGTCCCACCAAAACGTTGGTGCAAAAATTCGGTATGTACTGTCACTGCATTAGCTTTATTTACTAAAGCTTCCATCCATTTCAAGTACAAAGGATGATTAGGTAATCTCAAAACACCGTCTTTTTTAAATAAGTCTTTTGCTAGCTGTTTGAGTGTGGGACGATATTGCCATTCATCGCCGCCATGCCAGCTAAGTTCCCAATCATCAATGTCTAAAATTACTGCTCGGCGAGTGTATAGTTTCTTTAGTAGTGCGACTCCAAAACTAGCTGGTTGAGGCTTAATTGCATAAATAATATCTCCATCAATATGTTTTAAAATTTTACCTACTGATTTAAAAAAACTCGGATAATTAATACCTTCTACAGCATATACTTCAGATTCTAAGGGAATTGCTCCGTACAACTCATTACCAAATAAGAAGCCCAGGATTTCTACTTCGTATCCCAGCCTAATCAAGGCTGCTTTTAATAACGAAGCACGAATAAAACCATCATTAGTAGATAAATTCCAGACAAGCAACGATACCTTTAATCTATCTTTCATAAACGCTAACTTTCCTACTTATGAATGCATCATTTCTTACGCCAGGGATTTTGAACTTGATTTGGTAAAAAAACTTGAGCGAATCTGTCAAAAATCCTTGTATATAAGGAACGAGTAATGTTTTTAGCATATTGAGGCCGATAAGGATAGGTACAGTGAAGAACTTTAATTGTATCCTGAATATTGTAAGCATCCTGCCACTTACTGAGATAATTATAGTTTGGTGGCAGTATTTTCATGTGAGGGCGTACAGATGCGATCGCAGAAGCAAATGCTCCTTGATCTTTTAGGAGTAATTTATCTTGGTTATTTTTGACAATCTCAAAATAACGTTGAAATTCTTCAAAAAATACCTTGGTTACTTCTGTTTTCCGAAAAGCCATAAAACCGCCATTATATTGCACACTATCTGCTTGTAATGGTAAACCTACAGATTGCAGAATCGGCAAAACATTTGGCAAAAGGTCTTCTTGTTTACCACGTAATAAATTTGTAGCCTTAAGAATAGAAGGTTGCACATCTTCAGTTAGCAAAAAATCATATTCATCTAAATACTCAAATACATCATTGATATCCGAAAGTAAACAAATGTCAGAATCTAGGTAAATCGTTTTATCAAACTCAGAAGCCGCATATAGAGCCAATTTTGCTTGGCGTGATGCTAAAACAGTATTTTCATTTGCAGGTGCTGGCTTTAAAATTACATTTTTGAACGCCTTTAGCAACGGATAAAGAGCTATTGGAACTTGGTCAATTAAAATAATGATCGGCTCTTGATGAAACTTTCTAACCGCCGCTAAAAAATGAATACAATCTTGAAAAGAGTATAATCCAGTTAAAATTGTAATAAATCCTTTAGTTTGTGCTGGCATAAATAAAATGATGAGTGTTGTTTAATTGGAAAATTAAATATGGATTTTTCCGAAATTCTACTCTATTTTTAGTTATATTCAAATTAAATAGAGTAGAGATAAACAAAATACTAAATTAAAAAAATACTAGAATAAATTTAACTTTTTATTTGTAGGTATTCCCTGAGAAATTTTACTGATAAATTAATCTGAAGTTGATTTAATTTAAGTATAATTACCTTGTCAACACGGTTGTATAATATCATCATGGTTAATATTGCACCATAGCTATAATAAACAAAGTATAAATACTTAATATAGCTTGGGGAGGTAGCACTATTATTCACTGGAATGTAGGATGCTACTCAATACCAAACATTTATGTTGTAAGGGAGGCAGAGGTAATGCAGGTAATCCGTCTGGAAGCACTCTCAGACAACTACATATTCTTGTTGCATGATGAGAAACAAAATATCGCCGCTGTTGTCGATCCAGCGGAGTCTCAACCAGTATTAAAAAAACTGGCAGAATTACAAGCTGAGTTAGTAGCAATTTTCAACACGCACCACCATAACGATCATGTGGGTGGTAATAAGCAATTAATAGAACAATTCCCCCAACTGATAGTTTATGGAGGAGCAGAGGATCGTGGTAGAATTCCCGGTCAGCAGGTGTTTTTGCAAGAAGGCGATCGCATCGGGTTTGCAGATCGCATAGCTGAAATTATCTTCGTTCCCGGACATACCCGCGCTCACATCGTTTACTATTTTCCCCCAGAAAAAGCTGGTGAGACAGGCGACTTATTTTGCGGCGATACCTTATTTTCGGGCGGTTGCGGTCGCTTGTTTGAAGGAACACCCAGCCAAATGGTGGACTCTTTAACCAAATTGCGCTCTCTACCCGATGATACACGCATTTGGTGTGCCCACGAATACACCTTGAAAAATCTGCAATTTGCCCTAACTGTGGATGGCGACAATACCGACTTACAAAGACGCTTCAATGAAGTAAAAGCTTACCGTAGCCGAGGAGAAGCTACCATCCCCTCACTGCTGGGAGTGGAGAAGCGAACAAATCCCTTTTTACGTTGGGATCAGCAATTATTACAATCAACCGTTAAGAGTAGCGATGGAGTCCAAACTTTTGCGCGGATCCGAGAAATGAGAAATAACTTTTAGTCATTTGTCATTTGTCATTTGTCATTTGTCATTAATTATTCTTCCCCTCCTTCCCCTGCTCCCCACTCCCCACTCCCCACTCCCCACTCCCCAATTCATTCAATTTTCTCTAATAGTTGCGATCGCACCCTTCCTTTCGCTAGGATCTGTAAGCTTTAGGGTATGGGCACAGAAGCTTGGAATACAGCACTGACATTGTGAGCTATCTTACCCAAACCCAAATTAATCAGATTTTACAGGAAAAACGATGGCGAAACGCGTACAGTTAGTTTTAAATCAGGATATCAGTAAGCTAGGAAAATCTGGCGATTTAGTGGAAGTAGCTCCTGGCTACGCTCGTAATTATCTGATTCCCCAGAAATTGGCAACCAATGCCACTCCTGGTATTCTCAAGCAAGTAGAACGCCGTCGTGAGCAAGAGCGTCAACGGCAATTAGAACTCAGACAACAAGCTCTTGAGCAAAAAGAATCTTTGGAAAAAGTTGGCAGCTTGACAATTGCCAAGCCAGTTGGTGAAAACGAAGCAATTTTCGGTACTATCACAACCCAAGATGTTGTAGATGCAATTAAGGCAGCCACCGGTCAAGAAATCGATCGGCGTGGAATTACCATCCCCGATATTAACCACCTCGGTACTTATCAAGCCGAAATTAAGCTGTATTTGGAAATAGCGGCACAAGTCAATATTCAAGTCGTCGCTAGCTAAGAGACAGCAGGGGGAGATGAGGGAGATGAGGGGGATGAGGGAGGAGGGGTCATAAACAATTCCTAATTCCTAACTCCTGTACAGACGCGATTAATCGCGTCTTCCTTGTACAGACGCGATTAATCGCGTCTCTAGCAAAATCTCAAAACTAAAATCGTTTATGGCTGAAGCACTGAATTTTCAAGGCGATGGTAGCGATCGCCTCCCACCACAAAATATTGAGGCGGAAGAAGCGATTTTGGGGGGTATTTTACTAGATCCAGAAGCGATTAGTCGAGTTAGCGATCGCCTCCTTCCAGAAGCTTTTTACATTAGCGCTCACAAAGATATTTATCAAGCAGCTGTGAGGCTCCACGCCCAAGGTAAACCCACAGATTTGCTCTCAGTCACAAGTTGGCTGACTGACCATGAAATGCTAGCCCGCATTGGTGGGAGAAATAAATTAGCAACTCTGGTAGACCGTACAGTGTCAGCTGTGAACATTGACGCTTTAGCAGGGTTAGTGATGGACAAATACCTGCGGCGGCGCTTAATTAAAGCTGGCAATGAAATTGTACATCTTGGTTACGAAACAGAAACCGAGTTACCAGTTGTTTTAGATCAGGCAGAACAGAAAGTTTTTGGCGTTACTCAAGAGCGTCCCCAATCAGGTTTAGTTCATATTTCTGATACTCTAATTAATAATTTTCAGGATATTGAAGATCGAAATCAAGGCATCGCCTTACCGGGTATTCCCTGCGGATTTTACGATTTAGATGCGATGACTAGCGGCTTTCAACGTTCTGATTTGATTATTGTCGCGGGTCGCCCATCAATGGGAAAATGCCTCAGCCATGATTCAGAAATAGTTTTGGCAGATGGAACAATTACCACAATTGAAGAATTATATAAACAACGTCATGGCTCATTATTGACGCTAAACAACGACTGGAAATTTACCTTTACTCAACCCTGTGCATTTGTAGATGATGGTATCAAACCAGTTTTTCGGGTAACAACTCGCTTAGGTAGGTCTATTGAAACTACAATCACTCACCCATATTTGACTATCCAAGGCTGGCAAAAATTAGAAAATCTAACAGTTGGCGATCAGATTGCTGTTCCGCGAAAAATAAATGTATTTGGTACAGAAACCATCCGTGAGTGCGAAGTAAAATTATTAGCATACTTAATTGGCGATGGTGGCTTAACTAACAGCACTCCACGATTTACAAATAATAATCCGTTATTGCAAGCAGAATTTTCTCAAGCAGTTGCTGATTTTGTTGGTTTAAAAATTCGCACTCATGATTCTCAAGGAACACGCACACCATCACTTTGTGTACGTGGGGATTTGGAATTTATTGCTATTCAAAGACAGATTTTTGCTGAAAGTTTTAAACTAGCGATTCAATCGCAGTCATTGACAGGAAAAGAAATAAGTCAATTAGTTGGAGTCAGCCCTACTTTACTTTGCGCTTGGAAGCAAGGAGAGTGTGTACCAAATTTAGAAAATTTTGAGCTATTATGCGAAATTTTACAATTAGAGTCAGAAGAGTTTGTATCTCATGGATTGGCTTGCATGAGCAAATCTCGGAAGAATTCGCTAACACTTTGGTTAGAAGAATTAGGTTTGTGGGGCAAAGATGCTCACTCTAAAACTATTCCAAACATCGTTTTTAAATTAGAGCGATCGCAAATAGCCTTATTCCTTAATCGTCTCTTTGCTACTGATGGATGGGCTGCACTACTTGCTAGCGGTCAATCACAGTTAGGTTATGCAACAGTCAGCGAGAAACTAGCAAGACAAATTCAACATCTTTTATTAAGATTTAGCATTATCGCATCACTCAAAAAACGGTCTGTCAAGTATAAAAACACCCGCAGACCAGCGTGGCAATTAGATATTACTGATGCCTTATCTATCAAAACTTTTATCGCAGAAATAGGTATCTTTAGTAAAGAAGAAGCAATAGCAAAAGTTGCAGATGCAATATCTCAAAAAAGATATCAAACTAATCGTGACTTGATACCTGTAGAGATTTGGGAACAAATAGCAGTAGCAAAAGGCAATGAAACTTGGAGTAGTTTAGCTAGACGGGCTGGTATTCAAGGCTATACAAATATACATGTTGGTAAACGTGCCCTAAAGCGGGAAAGACTTTGGATACTAGCTACAGCTTTAGATAATTTACCACTTCAACAGTTAGCAACTAGTGATATTTATTGGGATGAAATAGTTGCGATTGAGTCGGTGGGGAACAAACAAGTTTATGATTTAACAATTCCAGAAACACACAATTTTGTTGCTAATGATATTTGTGTACACAATACAGCCTTTTGCTTAAACCTTGCTCATAATATCGCCGCTTCTTATAAATTACCAGTTGCTTTTTTCAGCTTGGAAATGTCCAAAGAGCAACTGACGCAACGTTTATTAGCACAAGAGGCGCAAATTGAAAGTAGTTATTTGCGAACTGGTCGCCTCAGTCAAACACAGTGGGAACCTTTAAGCCGTGCTATTGGTATCCTCTCGGAGATGCCAATTTATATTGATGACACGCCGAATATTACAGTTACACAAATGCGTAGTCAGTCAAGAAGACTGCAAGCTGAAGTTGGAACTGAATTAGGATTAATTGTAATAGATTACTTGCAATTGATGGAAGGAGCAGGCGATAATCGCGTACAAGAATTATCAAAAATTACGCGTCAACTCAAAGGTTTAGCGCGGGAATTATCTGTACCAGTTATTGCTCTATCTCAGTTGAGTCGAGGGGTCGAAGCACGCACTAACAAACGCCCGATGTTATCTGATTTGAGAGAATCTGGTTGTTTAGCAGGCGATAGTCTGGTGACATTAGCTCCGGGTGGGCTGCAAGTACCAATTAGGGAATTAGCAGGTAAATCTGGTTTTGCAGTTTGGGCGTTGAACGAAGTTACAATGCAGCTAGAAAAGGCAATTGTTAGCAATGCTTTTTCCACAGGTATAAAGCCTCTGTTTACTTTAACAACTCGATTGGGCCGAAAAATCCGTGCCACAGGTAATCACAAATTTTTAACAATTAATGGCTGGAAAAGACTTGATGAGTTAACTCCTAAACAACATCTATGTTTACCAAGACATCTCCCCAGTCCTGGTAAACAAACCATGACTTATGCCGAAGTTGCATTATTAGGGCATTTAATTGGCGACGGTTGTACATTACCACGTCATGCCATACAGTACACTACTAGAGAAATAGATTTAGCTCAGAATGTTGCTTTTTTGGCAACAGAAGTTTTTGGAGATTCAATTCTTCCTAGAATTTCACCTGAACGTGGGTGGTATCAAGTTTACTTATCCGCAGCACAACATCTAACTCATCGTGTGAGAAATCCAATAGCCAAATGGCTAGACTCTCTCGGTGTTTTTGGTTTAAGGTCTTATGAAAAATTTGTACCTCAAGAATTGTTCTCACAACCCCAAGAGTCAATAGGTTGCTTTTTAAGACACCTTTGGAGTACAGATGGCTGTATAAAATTGGTTGCAGGAAAAAAATTAAGACCTATTGCATATTATGCAACGAGTAGTCAGAGACTAGCTTTTGATATACAGACACTTTTGTTAAAACTTGGTATTAACGCAACACTCAGGGCAGTTCCTCAAGTTGGGAAAGGCAGAAATCAATATCATGTAATAATCACTGGTAAGCCTGATCTCCAGTTATTTATTATTCATGTTGGAGCAGTCGGAGAATATAAGCTACGCTCACTCCAAGATATTTTTCAACACCTTGAAAATAGTATTCACAACCCTAATAGAGATGTAATTCCGAAGGATGTTTGGAAAATAGAGGTTGTACCTGCGATGCAAGCTATTGGATTCACCACACGGATATTACAAGCCTCCATTGGAGTTTCGTTTTGTGGCTCTACTCTTTACAAAGTAAATTTAAGTCGAGAAAGAGCTCTAAAAGTCGGCAAAGTTGTTCAATCATCTAAACTGGTTACTCTTGCCAAAAGTGATGTTTATTGGGACGAAATACTTTCAATTGAATATAGCGGCGAGGAAGAGGTCTTTGATCTTACGGTTACTGGTTTGCATAACTTTGTTGCGAATAACATCATAGTTCATAATTCAATTGAACAGGATGCGGATTTAGTAATAATGTTGTACCGCGATGAATATTACTCTCCCGATACTCCCGATCGCGGCATTGCAGAAGTGATTATAGCTAAACATCGCAATGGCCCTACAGGTACTGCGAAACTTTTATTTAATCCTCAGTTTACAAAGTTTCAAAATTTAAAAATTTAGCTATTGAATTGGGAACTGGGATTGGGAAAAACCAATTTCCAATTCCCAATTCCCAATGCCCTAGTTTCTACTTAACTCCGAGCAATTCCACATCAAACAGCAGAGTTGCGTTGGGTGGAATCACGCCACCAGCACCACGAGCGCCATAACCTAACTCTGAGGGGATGATTAACTGACGACGACCACCTACTTTCATGGTGCTAAGTCCTTCGTCCCAACCTTTGATTACCTGTCCAACACCAATTTTAAAGCTGAAGGGTTGGCCGCGATCGCGTGAACTATCAAACTTAGTACCATCTTCTAAAGTGCCGACATAGTGAACTTCAACCGTTTGTCCAGATTGAGGAGTCGCCCCAGTCCCCTCTTTTAACTCGACATACTTTAATCCAGAGGGGGTAGTTACGGCATTAGCATCAGACATAGTATTGTTCGCAATTAGAGTATTATTTTCAGTTACAGTTGGGGGCGCTGGCAGCGTTTGGGTTAACTCCGCAGCAATGGCAGTATTCTGTTTACTGCCTACTTGCCCCACAGCCAAAAGTACAACACACACCAGCATGAACGCCACGCTGAGGAAAATTGCTTTCAAAATCAGTTCTCCTTACTTAGGTATCCTGGCAAAAACATTACCAACAGGACACAATTAGTTTAAATCAGAAAGGACATCCTAACGCCAAAGCTTATTTTCTAAATCGCGCAATTGACGCTCTAAACGATCAATTCTACCGCGCAGTTCGTCCACTTCCGACTGGCGAGCTACCCCCAAATCTTGCATCATATTTCGCATTTGCCGTTGCATTTGAACATCTAAGTTTCCCTGCTCCGACTTTAACTGCTGGGCAATATCATCTATAACTGCCTTGGCTTGCTCTGGATTAAGCTTACCGTCTTTAACTAAATCATCGCTGACTTGGCGCAGTTTTTCTGCTACTAAAGATGTTGTGCCAAGACCCACCATCATAAGCTGTTGCAACCAGTTGCTGCTGTCCATACTCCCTTCCTCTTAAATTATTTCAAACCAGCCGATCATTGCTCCTGAGTGTAGGCAATCAAGCTATGCTAAAAGCGTGGTTATTCTAGCCTACATCTCTATTTTGGCAAATTAGCAAACACAGGGATCACTGGGTGTGCTTAAAGAACGACTCAAGTTTAAGGTTGCCCCAAATTTAAGGGAAAATTTTATTCAGAAGGACGCACAAATTTGGACAATAGGGCTGGCTGAATATCCTAGATTTCTCGCTAAAGAGGTTTAGATTAGCCTCAATGACCACACAGAAGTTACCCTCATCTTTTTTTGGGCAACACTGGAGCAGTGGAAAGCCTTACCCCAAGCAGATTTACAGACTATTAAAGATAAATTCATCCAAGCACTGAGAGAGTTTTATCCAGTAGTAGAGTTAGCAAAGTATCAAGTACGGGAATTTCCCCATTTCTAGGTGAAAGATTACTCTCGACTCCAATAGTTGGAGCTTTACAAGAGGCAAGCTTCCGCTACTGTTACTAGTGAAGCGATCGCAAAAAATTATAGGAATCCAACTTAATTATTTCACGGCAATTCAAGTCATTCGTCATGAGTTATTAGTACCAATGACTAAATCGGCGGCAATACTGCTCGGTTAAGGCTAAAAAATAAAAATGTGTAGGTTGGGGAGCCACTGCGTTGGGCGGGTTCCCCGACTTGAAGCACGTGGCGTTTGAGGAACGAAACCCAACATTTCCAGGGCTTTGTTGGGTTTCACTAAAGTTCAACCCAACCTACAAATCTTCAAAACCTATGCAGTATTGAAATCGGCGGGAATGCCGCCGATTCGATTTGAGTTTTGCGGAGTATACTGAGAACCAAAACTTGATTTAGCAAGCTTTCAGTCAACTTGGCTTTTCAAAAATCAAATTGGATTCCCATCATAAAATGAGTTAAAGGTCAGATAAACCCATTGCTTTTAAAACTTAAAGCATCTTATTGGCATCTCCATTCTTAAAAGTAGGGAGGAGTTAAATTTTTGCACGCCAATTCTGAAAAGCTATCTCATAACCCTCTGATTTACTCTGATAAACACTCCACCAATGAAAAAATAGTCCTAACCCCCATCCTAATACTGGAAAGATAGCCCAAAAATAACTAGGACTAGTTATTAGATTCAAAAGAATAAGGAATAAATTCACCGCTACAAAGCTAACCAAATTTGCCCTAAAGGTTCTGCGTCGGAAAGTATTAAATGTGCGTCGCAAACGTTCCTCTTCTTCTTGAGCTAACCACTTTTTTTCAGTTGCTTCCAAAATATCAGAAGAGATACCTAAGTCAGATGCCATTTCTCTAAGCTGTTCTCGTGAAAATCCACCTTCCTGTTTACGAGCGAGTGCTATTTGAAGGATTTTTTGCACATCTTCTGAATCGTAAGTCATTTTAATTACCTTATAAGTTTGTGGGTAAATGCGCCTTTGATTTCACGAGGTTTTCGCTAGGTTTCGTTCAATTCATTTAGCGAAACTCTCTACATTTTGCACCCAATACTTAGTTAAATTTACACTTTTATTATTTTCTCACAATCGATTTAGAGCTACTGTATTTGTCAATACCTCCATATCGCTTTTATGACATTAAGCAAATATTATTTGAAAGTTGAATGCTAGTACTGTCAGAAAAGACTGATTGAAATTATGAATTACTAATTATGTTGACGTACTTTTTCTATTATTGTATAGCGATCGCTCCTGCCTCTGTATAAAAAAGGAGCGATGCCTGCGGTGGTAAACTACGCATCCTAGAAGTACTGGTAACTCATTTGCCCAGACATTGTATATATATAGGACTAATATTTGATTTCTGAAAAAGCTCCGTACAGATCGAAAAGCCTAATTCCCTACTCCCTACTCCCCACTCCCCGCCCACATAGACAATTTCAAAAATCAAATACGATTCCTATAATTCTCTATTTATAAAAATATAGAGGATTATTTATGATATCAATAAAAATTTTTATTCGGCATACGTCTAACGATAGATAGATTTTATTAAACAAATAGTTTAGATTTGTAACAAGTTACACAGAACTAGGTAAAGCACATGGCCAATATTGTTGACACCGCCGCTAATAATGGTTCTTTCAACACACTAGTTGCAGCAATCCAAGCAGCTGGTCTAGTAGATACACTAAAAGGCCCAGGGCCATTTACCGTCTTCGCACCTACTGATGAAGCGTTTAATAAGCTTCCAGCAGGAACAGTAGACGCATTACTGAAAGATATTCCTAAGCTCACCAAAATCTTGACCTATCATGTAGTCTCAGGCAAGGTACTAGCTGCTGATGTAGTTAAGCTAAAAACAGCTACAACAGTTGAAGGTTCAGATGTAAAAATCGACGCTTCTAATGGCGTTAAAATCAATGATGCAACTGTTGCAACAGCAGATGTTGCTGCTGATAACGGTGTCATCCACGTAATTGACACAGTTTTGATTCCTGCATAAGCCTGCATAAGCAAACGTCAGAATAGCTAATGCTATTTCTGGTGCGAGGGCTACCTGTAGTCATTTCTCTATGACAGTCTGGTTGAATGTTTTTTAGTAAACAGCAACTACCAATAAATCCATCTAGATACTGTCTAGATGGATTTATTGTTTCATGCGTTTAGATTTAATTAGGTATAATCAAATTTTTAGTTTAGCCAAACCTAAATAACGGATACCTTCGGGGGAAATATCAAAACGGCAAGGTAAGACTTCTAAACCGAGAGCGATCGCATCGCGTAATAATTTACCATATATAGGATCTGTGCGATCGCCAGGGGAGAACTCAGTACAATCACCGCGATTGATAAAGTAAAGCATCACCGCACGAGTTAGAGGTAGCAGCGCCATTAGTTCTCGCAAATGCTTTTGTCCTCTTGTAGTTTCTGTGTCGGGAAATAAAGCTAGTCTCCCCTCTGACAAAGTTGTATTTTTCACTTCTAAATAAATCGGGCGTTCCTCATCACTCCCCGTTAAGAAAAAATCCACTCGACTTTTTTTATCTAGCCCATAAACCACCTCACCCTTGATTTGGCTATAGTCGCCCAATTCTGGGAAAAGATATTTCGCCAAAGCTAGCTTTACCACCCGATTGGGTAAGAAAGTATTTATGCCTACCCAAGTCGGCTCGTTGTCATGTACTTGAATTAGTTCTAAAGTGTAAGCCAATTTGCGGTTAAGATTATCACTTTTGGAAAGCTGTACAGCACTTTGGGGAGTTGATACTCCAGTCATTGGCCCTGTATTGGGACAATGTGCTGTCACTATTTCGCCAGAAGTAAGTTGAACGTCAGCAAAAAACCGCTTGTAACGCTTGAGTAAAATACCGGGATACAAAGTTGGGTACTTGAATATTAACATTGTCAATACTTTCAGCCATTATTTTTTAATAAATGCTCATTATAATGCTCAAATATTATAATTTAAGTAATAAATTAGCAGTAATAAGTATAAATTATTACTAAATATCAATGCTCAATATATGCTCATATATTAATCACCTCAGAAAAGACCATAAACATAAATATCCTAATATATATCGGTTATCCCGTACTTCTCTGAGAATAGTCTAAGAACTTTCGCTAAAAACAAAAAAAAGACTCTATCTATGTAGAGTCTTTTGATTAACTTGAAATTTTTAACTTACTCACTCACCTAATAAATACATAACCTCTTCTAATTTTTGTTTTGCCTTGTAGAGGTTCATTAGTTTCTGTTGCTCCCATGATTGAGGAGCTTGAAATCTTCGACCCTCCATCGTCAATTTTATAAGTGCTGCTTGTTCATCAGTTGGAGAATTCATTTGATCCAGTGCAGCGCCGATATTCTGGAAAGCCTCAAAATTTAGCTTTCTTAAGCCTATCCCCTCTTGCAGTTGACGGAGTGCGATCGGAGGGAAAGCTATAAGTGAAGTAACATAGCTAGTCTTATATCCAGCGTTCCCAGTCGGTTTAATACCGTAGCGGCGACACAAATCTTTTAACTCCTGTATAGTTTTGCTTTCGAGTTCTGTTCGTGTAAACATAGAGTAGCCATTCCTTAAAAGTGGTATCGGTGGGTAACAAGTTTCTCAGGCTTCTGTACCCATCGAATAAACACTCTAATGTTTCGCTTCCAAAAGATTCAAGCTATATTTACATCTCTCAATAATGCCTAATCCTAAAGGAACTCCTGAAAATTTAAAGCCAATTAAGTCAGAACGAGAGGAGCCGCTTACCGAGAAGATGAACTTACGCATGACAAAATCCATGAAGGAAGAAGTACAGCAACAAGATAATCCTCCTGAATTTTGTAGAGAAGCTATTCAAAAAGCACTGGATGAAAAGAAAGGAAGGCAACAGTAATTGGAGCTTTATTTATAAGACTCTGCCTAAACTACAGATAGTTGAAAAGTAATATATATAACAAATTTAAGGCTAGGGTTAGAAAATTAACTCTAGCCTTAAATTTATAGCTGTATCTCTTACTGTGGGAGAACCTTAGCGCGTCCGTGCCGATTGATTTTTATTACCAGACTGTAGACCTTGTGATCCACAGCCTACAACGAATTGACCTCTAATTAGTCAGAATTGCTTGACCGATATTAGTAATCGCCTGTCCTTTAACAAGTTTTGACAGATGTTCTAGTAGTTATACTGTTGCAATATTTTTTACTTAGTAGGTAAAACCGAAGTATAGTTTTAGCACTTTAAAGGCAGAAACTATATAATTCATCATTTTCTATAAACAGAATTACAAGGAAAAAATAATGAATAGTTTTTCTCAAAATCAAGAAAACTGGATAAGCTATGAAAAAGGTTATGAACCATATATAGGAATAATGACAGCAGACAAACTGGAAAAAGCTTTTGAAAGAACTGAAAAAACTTTTAATCAAGCTCTTATTGAAAAAGATTCTAAAAGATTACTGGATATTATGAACAGTTTGAAAAAATATAATAAATTCTTCAGATTACCTAGTATTGCATACGTAGAAATTGAAAGAGAAGAAGATAATGATGATGATAATCCTATACGCAACAATTACATAATAGGAGGCAGGCATAGAGTAACTGCATTACTGAACTTACTGGAAAAATGGAATAAAGATAAATATCATTTTGAAGTTCAGGTAGAAATGAGAAGAGTCAATGATTTTTTGGATATTATTGAATTAATTATTGCAGACAATGAAGGAAGAAGTATGTCAAAAAGTGAAGAAATTTACTTACGCCAGCTTCAAGACATTTTACCTTTAATTCAAGATCCTAATATAACTTTTTCTCAATTTATAAATCAAATTTTAAATAATAACGCAGTTAGTAAAAAGGGCAAAGAAAACATAATATCTGCTTATGCAGATTACCAAAAGAATAATCTAGGGTTTAATACAATTATCAAATTACACGGTACTAAAACATATACACAGTTAATAATTAAATCTCTGTTAAGTAATCTTTTAAATAAAAAACCTCAATTAGGAAAATGGGATGGGATAAAGCTAGAACGTTCAATAAAATGGTGTTGGGGAGGTTATAAAGAAAGCCCAATTACAAATATAATTAACAAATCAAATATTCCTTGGCGTAGTAAAAATAAGCCATTTATAGCAACATTACGGGAAAGTCAGAAATTAAGTAATGGTGACATTTATATAGGTAGATGCTACAAGGAGCTAGCAGATTACGCCGTAGAAGAATGGGAGTTTGCTAATAAGCCTTGAGGCAAATAACTGAGAATCGGGCTAGTCCAAAAACTCTTTGGACTTTGGCATATTTCCCAACATTCTCCCCAGCCGGAGACAACATCGCCAAGGGGTGCATCCCAGTTTTTATTTTTTAATGAGAAAATAATTGTCATTGCGTTCGCGTAGCGTCTCGTAGAGAGGAGGAACGACGTTCGCGCAGCGTGTCGCAGACAAGCAATCGCATGGACTCGCTCTGAGTTGGAAGATTTTGCGATTGCTTCGCTTCGCTCGCAATGACATGCAAAAAAGTGGGATGCTCCCTTACCCACCTACCTCTCAACAGCAAATCTTTTCAGCAACTACTCCGCCCTTCGACAAAAATTGAGTACTTTCTCATATCACAAAGTGTCAATTTTTGTAGTTAAATTTACAACATAGTAATAAAAAGTAGCATATACTAAGTATTATAATCCTCCCATAAAGAAAAATCCGGGAGAATTCCAACGTGCAAGGAGGTAAATCCTATGCAACAAGTGCGGACATCAACGGAATTAGAATATGCTTTTCTCTTTACTCTAATAAAGGTAAATTCGATCAATGTAGAAGGTTTCAAGCCATTTTTTAGGAATATGCCTATTGATCCTTATATCAAAGGCAACTTTCGTTCGAGGAGATTATCTCGGTTCACAGTTTCTGGAAATGAGTTAATCAAATTACCTCATGGCTACTTTTTTCAAAGTAAAGAGTATAATCCATTATTGGGCGACTTAAAAAGAGAGTTTGCGGAATTAGATGATGCACTCATAGAACTCGATATTTTTAGAAATCTTGTCTTAGCATTTAGTGATTCTTGTAAACTTCATCCGGAAGCTGAAATCGGAGTTCATCAAATTAGAATTATTTGCTCGCCAGATAATTCGGGTAGTCCAGCGCCTGAAGGTATCCATCAAGATGGTACTGATTTTATTGGTATCTTTGCAGTAGATAGAGATAATATTCAAGGTGGAGAAACACATCTATATACTGCCAAAAGAGAAAAGCCTGTGTTTAGCAAAGTTCTAAATCCGGGGGAACTTTTATTGGTCAATGACCATGAATTTTTCCATTTTGCGAATCCCATAAAACCAAAAACTGACGCTCAAGGAAGCTTTGATGTTTTTGTACTGACTTCTCCTAGCTTACTTTCAGAATAATTCTAGTTAACTGTAAATATTTGATAATCTAAGAGATATGGGGAATTGAATGTAGTCATTTCCCCAGTTTTTTTATTTGTAATTGGAAATAATTGTTAGCCTGTTAGCTAGTCCAACATCTTTACAAACCACAAGCATAAGTAAGTCGGTAAGAATAAATCAAACTAGATTAAATAATGTAAAAAATCTTGATATTAGTTTGTAGTGAACGCGAGTGCGTCTCGTAGAGAGCGGCTCCAGCCCTCAAAAGAGGACTAAAGTCCTCACTACAAACCTTGAATTATTCACGCCGTTCTACTTAAGTCCAGAGTAACCACAGATTTTTATTTATACATTTTTTAATACACGAGAAGAAAAGCACGCTGAATACTTAAAATATTAAAGGTAAGTGTATAAGTGAGGCTACGAAACAAGGGTGCTGGAATTCAACTAACTGAATCAACCAAATAAATGCCATGAATGACGAATTTTACAATAGAGGATTGGAAAAGGCTAGGCGAAAAGACTACGCTGGAGCAATTGAGGAATTTAACCAGGCTTTACAACTGACACCTTACTTTACCGAAGCTTACTTGCAACGGGGTTTGGCATATTATGACTCAGGAGCAATCCTTAAGGCTGTTTCAGATTATACCGAAGCCCTAAAGTTGAATCCTGAGAGTGTAGAGGCATATTATTGTCGTGGATTGGCTAGGGTGGCGCTGAAAAATTTACCAGGGGCGCTAGATGATGTTGAACGCGCTATTCGTCTCAATCTCAATTATGCTCCTGCTTATAATCTGCGGGGGATAGTGCGGCGCAAACAGGGTTATATTCAAGAGGCGATCGCTAACTTTAAAAAAGCTGCTGGGTTATATCTAGAACAACAGGATAAAGACAATTGTCGTCTGTGTCTGGAACAAATTAAACAGCTACAACCCCAAGAATTACCTGCTGTACAACAATCACGTTCTCCAAATGCGCCCATTTTATCCACAAATGAATATTTCACTCAATTATTAGAAAAGGCTGAAAAGGGAGATACCCAAGAAGCACTCGCCGATTTAAATTGGGTATTAAAAGCTGATCCGCAAGATGCCCAAGCTTACTGCTGTCGTGGGGTTGTGCGTTGTAAAATGGGTAATTATCGAGAAGCGATCGCAGATTTTAATCAAGCATTGCGATTAAATTTTCAAGATGCAATTGTTTATCGCAACCGAGGTAAAGCGCGTTCTATGTTGGGCGATCATCAAGGTGCGATCGCGGATCTGAATCAAGCACTTCAGATGCAACCCGAAGATCCCTTAGTATATATTGCCAGAGGCAATGCTTATCGAGCAATGAGTAACTATCTCGGTGCAATTCAAGATTACACCCAAGCACTAAAACTAAACCCTGATAATGCTCAAGCTTACTATAATCGCGGCATTGCCTATACTTGCATGGAAGAAATGCAAAATGCTTTAGAAGATTATCAACGGGCGGCGAGTATTTTTTGTGAACAAGAAGACTGGGGAAATTATCAACAAGTCTTAAGTAGCTTAGAAAAAATTCAAAAATTCAGTCCAGAGTCAAAAAAGCAAAAATATAACCTACTACGTCAGCGACTTTTGCGAATGGTTGGCGGATATTGGGAAATTGCCGAACGATTAATTGAGCAGAAGCAATATTACCATCCTGGGATGTCAGACGATTGGTATTTACAAAAAGTGATTGATGACTTAGAACGCGATCGCAATAGTTGAAGAATTCACAAGCTAGAATTCAGGAGGTCGTTTCCCCTGCCCCCTGCCTCTTATCAAAGTTTCAGGGGAAGGCTAATTTGAAATGTGGAACCTTGACCTAGCATACTATTTACAGTAATTTGCCCACCGGATCGTTGCACAATTTGTTGAGCGATCGCAAGTCCGAGTCCAAAGCCGCCTGTTTGCCGAGATCGGATAGTATCTACACGATAAAAACGATCAAATATATGTGGCAAATCAGTGGATGGAATACCAATCCCGTTATCTTTGACCTGAATTACCGCCCAGTGAGACTGGATAAAAAGATATAATTGTACCTTACCGTCTGCTGGTGTGTACTTAAAGGCATTAGTCAGTAGATTAATCACAGCTTGTTTGAGCAAATTAGCATCGGCTTTTAAAATGATTGGATGCTCTGGAAGGTGAGCATTGAAATTGAGACTTTGGGCAGGAGCAAGGGCTGCGAACTCCTGAGCAAGCGATCGCAATATTTCACACAAATCAACGGATTTTAATACGGTTTCTGCAAGCGAGCCATCATGACGCGACAAAAAAAGCAGATCATTGATCAGCGTACTCATGGACTTAGCAGTTTGGACGATATTTTGCAACCGCAATCTTTGCTCCAAGAGGTCTTCGGGGGGCATCAGGGCAACTTGAGCATTGCTCAATACCGTAGCAACGGGTGTGCGTAGTTCATGAGAAGCATCGGCTGTAAATCGCTGCAATTGCTGATAAGCACGGAGGCTTGGTCGCATTGCCAATTCGCCTAAAAACCAACCTGTAATACCTATTACACCAAAGGTCACGGGAACCCCGAAAGTCAGAAACAAGCGGGCTTGGTTAAGTCCAATGCGTAGAGAGTTCATTGGAGTTGCTGTTTGGAAGTAGCCAATCAGCACCTTACCTTCCAAAACAGGAAGTGTAACTTGGCGAATCCAGGTTTTTGTACTAGATGACTCTGAGCCTATTGGTACTTTTAACGTTTGAAATCCCGGTTTTGCGCTCAACTGTTTGCCACCCGATGAACCGATAAACTGTAAAAGTTGTTTATTGGAGTTATACCACCGTGCGTAGATTAGCCCGCCATTTAACGATACACCGCTTTCTACAGGAGTCTGGCTGCGCTGATTTTGCCATTGACTTTGATAAAGTGAGTATTGGGTTTTAGTAGCAAAGGCTTTACTTTGTGAAAATAGTTCGTCGTCAAAAACCCGCAATTGTTCTTCTACACTTAGACAATAGCCCACCCCTGCAAAAGCGAACAAAATTCCACCCATTGACAGGGCAAACCAGTGAGCAAGATTACGACGGCTATGATCGAACATTTGTCATTTGTCATTTGTCATTTGTCATTTGTCATTTGTCATTTGTCATTGGGCACTGGTTATTAGTTTTTATCCCTCCCTCATCTCCCTCATCTCCCTCATCCCTTCACAAATTTGGGGGATTTATTCGATAGCCCATGCGATGTACTGTTTCTATCCAATCCTTGACACCAATGGTTTGTAGGCGCAGGCGCAGGCGGCGAACCAAGGTAGTAACTGCGTTACTTTCTGGTTCCTCTCCGCTGCTCCAAAGGGCTTGCTCAATCTGGTTATGAGATAACACCTGGCGGGGATGACGCATTAAATACTCCATCAATTGAAATTCCCGGCTAGAAAGTTGAGTTGTCAACGAACCGAGTTCGAGTGTCAAAGTGGATAAATGAAGTTCCAAATCGCCCAAGCTAAGTATATCTCCTTGCCACATAGGCGATCGCCGTCCTAGCGCCCGGACTCGTGCCAATAACTCTAGAACATCCACAGGCTTTACTAAGTAATCATCGGCTCCAGCATCTAAACCCATTACCTTATCTAAAATCGTGTCTTTCGCCGTCAGCATCAATACAGGAGCCAGCTTACCTGCCCGTCGATATACTTGACACAATTCTACGCCACTCACTTTAGGCAACATCCAATCTAGAATCAGCAAGTCATAGTCTTTGCGAAAGGCAAACCACTGTGCTGTTTCTCCATCAGCGATCGCATCAACTGTATGCCCCACCTTTAATAAGGCTGCCCGTAGTGGCTCTAACTGCGATGGGTCATCTTCGACTAGTAAGATCAACATCCCATTTGCTCAGGTTACCGTAATTTTTCCTTGCTAATTTTAGATTAAGGTAAAAGGATGACGCAAAAGTGAGGGGAAACACTCAACCTTATACCTTCCATATACCTTCATGCAGCAACTTCAACTTTTTCAAGCGTTGCGATCGTTAGGCTTTGTGTTTTGGTTGTCCTTGCCGTTGATTGGGTTAGTTTTTTGGCTGGGGAGCAACTTTGTCGGAGATCAGATTTTAAGTCGTTCCAACCTCACCAAGAAATATCTGCTAGCAGATACCCAATCGGCACGACAAATTATGAAAAGAATAGTAGCGATCAAAGTCGAAGTTCTCCCCGAAAAAGGAATTTCACGGGTGAACGTTAAAACAAATAACTCAGTTCTCACAACAATAGTGTTTGAATTTCCAATAACTGATACAAGTAAACTTGAAGCCGCTCTTAGTCAGGAGTTAGGCTTACCACGCGATCGCGTTAAAGAACTAATAGTTGAATCCAATGCATTATTGTAGAGACGGCAATTTATCGCGTCTTTGTGATTGAGAATTTTCTAGCCCTGGCGACTGGAAGTCGCGGCTATATAGACAAAACCCACCTCCGTGGGTTAAAAAGCCTTGATTTTTCAAGCTTTCCACGGAGGTGGACTTGGTTTGTTTAGTAGCGAATTCTATTCGCCTAATACTTTTAACACCCCTCCTCACTCTTTGAGCTACGGTGATGTATACAAGTCTCTTAACCTGCACCTTTGTTGTATTGACCTGCAACTTTATTGAATTGACCTGCAAAAATTAATTTACCCTACGCTACGCAGTTGAATTCAATGCATTAGACCTCTTGCAAAAGTCCCTAACACCCCTCCCCTTGGTAAGGCTACAATGTACAAGTTGAATTACCCCCCTTAGTCCCCCCGATGCATTGGGGGGAAACTGGAAAATCTAGTTCCCTCCCCTTTACAAGGCTACGGTGTACACACAAGTCGTGAAATTCCACCTGACACTTGGTTTCGTCCTCTAGCAATAGGATTGTGCGATCGCTCCGAAAGCCTGTCATTGCGAGGAGGAACGACGAAGCAATCGCTTTAACTCACGGGATTATGTGATTACTTCGCTCCGTTATCACTGCGCTCGTAATGACAATTTAAGGGGTCTATAACGCCTGAAACCCTTTCAGATAGTACTTGTGTGTACATCGTAGCCAATATATCGGGGAGGGTTAGGGTGGGGTTCTTTACTTTTGATTTATGCAAGAGGTCTAATGACCAATGACTATCCTTGACATTTCTTTGTCATATTTATCTAATAAACTACAAGAAAGGTAACGTAATTTTCCTTTTATCTAAATAGTTGACTATTGATAGCGAACATTTGACTATTCATTGTTCACTTTCAAAGGTTAATCTTTAGCCCTTAACCCTCAGTAGCCCACCGTTAATTGCTATGGATACTTCTGAAAATCAAGTTTCAACGGTTGAAACCCAATCAGATAGTTCTGTGCCTTCTGAGTTAGCACCTACTCGTTCGGGTAAACCTTGGTTCTGGAGATTGCTGATTTTATTTCTGGCAACCGGTGGCATTATCCTCTGGCGGATGTTAGCTCCTGGTGGCGCACCACGCTCCTCTGTTGCCCAGCAACAAGGGCCACCTCCAAAACCAATTGAAACAATCTCTCTCGCAACTGGAAGTGCTACAAGAAGTGTGCAGTTGTTGGGACAAGTAGAAGCCACTCAGCAGTCAACAATCCGCGCTCAAACTGGTGGAATTGTCAAGCAAATTTCAGTGCAACCAGGCGATCGCGTGAAAGTAGGAATGGCGATCGCTTTACTCGATGATACCGATCAGCAATTGGCAATTAGCCAAGCACGAGCGCAACTGGCACAACAACGGAGCAATTTGGCACGTTTGGAAGTCGGTACTCGAAAAGAAATTATTGCTCAACGTCAAGCGGCTGTCACATCTGCCAAAGCGCGAGAACTGGAAGCACAGGATAACCTGAAACGCACGAGTGATCTTGTTAAAGAGGGCGCTTTATCTCAAAGATTGTTAGTGGAAGCTCAAGCACAATTAAATAACATCCAAGGAGAACGATTAGAAGCCGAGGCAGAACTTGCCGAAGCTAAAGCTGGGCCGATTCAAGAAGAAATCGCCGCTCAACGAGCAAATGTAGAAGCAGCAAAAGCCACCTTAGCTCAAGCAGAATTAGCCCGGCAGCGCACTCGAATTTTGGCATCGGAATCGGGAATAGTGCAGACTCGCCATATCAGCAATGGTGATTTAGTCCAAAGTTCTGGTGAAATTGTCACCTTAGTAGCAGGCGATCGCTTCGATATTTTCCTAGAGTTACCCGAAGAACTCAGTGGTAAAGTTACCCCAGGGATGACAATCGATCTCACAACTCGCGCCCTACCGCAATGGAAACAACGCGCCCCTATTACTGCTGTAGTCCCTTCTGCCGAAACTGCTTCCCGTCGCCAGCGTGTGCGTGTCCAAATTAACAAACCCCCATCAGGATTAATACCAGGAATGGCGATCGCAGGCAACCTAAATATGCCCTCGAATCGCTCTAGCTTTGTGATATCACGAGATGCATTAACCAGAAGGCAAAACCAGTGGCTAGTTTTTGCAGTTGCTGATGGTAAAGCTAAACAAATTCCAGTCGAGATGGTTTCTGACATGGGTAAAAATGTCGCAATTTATCATCCCACTTTACGCACCGGTCAACGCATTGTGCTACGTGGCGGTGATGGATTGCAAGATGGTGCGCCTGTAAAGATAGTTGATCCAACTTAAAACATAGGTTGTAAGCTGTTACGCATTTACCTGATGACTGATGACTGATGACTGATGACTGATGACTGATGACCGATAACTGATGACTGATGACCGTCAACCGTCAACCGTCAACTGTCAACTGTCAACTGATAACCGTCAGCCGTCAACGATTAAATTTAAATATGACTTTCTGAATTACGAATTAATATGAATTTTATTGAAACCGCCGTTCGTTGGCGACATGGAACTTTTGTTTTGTTTTGCTTACTAGGAATGTTCGGGGTGTTCTCATTACTAAAGTTACCCCTAGAATTGCAACCAGGAGGCGATCGCCCGGAAATTACAATCACAACTACCTATCCCGGTGCAGGGCCAACAGAAGTAGAAGACCTGATTACCCGCCCCATCGAAGAACAGATGCAAGAGGTGCTAGGTGTCCAAGAAATTAGCAGTACTTCTCGTGCTGGACGCAGCAGCATTACCTTAGAATTTGCTCAGGATGCCAACGCCAGAGAACGGATGATAGATGTTCTCAACCGCTTGCAACAGGTGGAAAGCTTGCCTCCAGAAGCGCAGGAATCGAATGTAGAACTGGTGGGTGGTAACAGTTCACCGATGATGTGGATTCCGTTTGATACCAAAGAAGGATTTCAACCGGATGCAGACCGTTATCGGGATTTAGCAGACGAAGTGGTGATTCCCCGTTTGCGGCGAGTCGAAGGAACTGGGCAGTTTTTGCTAGTGGGTGGACAAGAACGAGAAGTTGAGGTGAAGGTTGATCCGAAAGCACTAAGCGATCGCAACCTCGCAATTGGCGATGTAGTACGAGTTCTTCAAGAAAACAACCGCGATATTCGGGGTGGGCCATTAATTCTAGGACGACGGGAATATCGAGTCCGCACAATCAGCAGATCACAAGATTTATCGCAAATTGAAGGCTTTGTGTTGCGACGCGACCAATCGGGCACAGTTTACTTGCGGGATGTAGCAAAAGTACAGATGGGACGCAAACCCCAAGATAGCGCGTTGGTATTCAACGGCAAACCTGGGGTAGCAGTCGGTGTAATTCGGCAGATTGGGGCGAATGTGCCAGAGGTTGCTAAAGGCATCCGGGCGGAAATTGCTGCACTGCAAACTGAATTTGACCGGCAAAACCAAGGGATTCGCTTTGTCTACAACTATGACGAAAGTGAATATATCAATCAATCGGTAAGTTTCGTTGGAGAGAACTTGATCAGTGGAGCATTACTAGCAACTATCGTCTTAGTTCTATTCCTTGGCTCAATGCGAACCGTTGCTGTAGTTGCAATCACCATTCCTATCGGTACAATTATTGTGTTCATTGTCATGTCTGCATTAGGACGCACATTGAACATCATCAGTTTAGCAGGACTAGCATTTTCTGTGGGTATGGTTGTAGATAACTCGATCGTTGTGATTGAGAATGTCTTCACCCACATGCAGCAAGGTAAAAGTGTC
Source organism: Nostoc sp. CHAB 5834 (assembly GCA_020829485.1). The sequence continues at coordinate 57,350 of JAIVFU010000034.1, forward strand.
ATACGGGCAGCTATTGAAGGTACGCAAGAAGTTTGGGGGGCAATGCTTGGTTCTACCTTAAGCAACGTAGTGGTTTTTGTACCACTGTTAATGGTGACAGGTGAAGCCGGGCAACTCTACACCGATATGGCGATCGCTCTTTCTGCTTCTTCTCTATTCTCGCTATTTGCGGCATTGACTTTAGTACCAATGCTATCAGGATTGTTCCTCAAACAATCGGAAGCGATGCAAATGATGCAGGGTGGAGAATATCGGGGCGGTAATTGGTTTGAGCGCATGGTAGCTAAAACCTCTGCGGTGTTTCGTCATTTTCAAGGCAAACTCGAAAACTTTCTTGCCGCTACCGTCAGTTGGTCACTGGGACGTAAACGGATTGGTCGCAGATTAATTGTGCTGTCGATTCCGATTGTTTTACTCGTAACTAGTATTTTTCTCTTACCACCTGCCGATTATCTACCCGAAGGAAATCGTAACTTAGTTGTATTACGGGCAGAACCGTTACCGGGAACCAGTATACCCGAAGCGATTCGGCAATCTGAATCTGTGCAAAAATTTCTGCGATCGCAACCAGAAGTTGAGCGCATCATGTATGTTGACCGTCCAGGAGCGCTACGAGGTATTGCAACTATCTTAAAACCAGAATTTGCCACCACTACAGGACTCGCTGATATGGTGGATCGGTTACGCGCCCAAAGCAGTAACTTTGCTGGCTACCGTTTTGTGATCCCGACGCGGATTTCTATCTTCCGCGATCCGGGTAAAGAATTTGAAGTGGATATTGTTGGGGCTGATTTAAATCAGATTGGTGACTTAGAAAAGCAAATTACCGGCAAATTGCGATCGCTTACTGGGGTGCAGAATGTGCGCTCAAACTTTGTCTTGGGTGCAGGAGAATTGCAAGTGATTCCCAACCGCGAACGCATCGCGGAGGTGGGACTTTCGGAAGCGGAAATTGGTTCAATGGTAGAAGCAGCATTGGGTGGTAAAGTTGCCTCCGATTACATTGATGGCAAAGAAGAACTAGATGTCTCGGTGGAACTACAAAATAGTGCTGTGGAAACCCCAGAACAACTGCGCCAATTGCCTCTATATGCACAAGGACGACAAGTGCAACTGGGGGATGTTGCCGAAGTCGTGGAAACAACGGGAGCCGATGCCATTAACCACGTTGATTTAGAGCGCTCAATTACCCTTACAGTTTCCCTTGCACCAGATGCCCCCCTTGCTACCCTGGTAGAACGCACCGAAGAGGAAATTCTCGCTCCTCTGCGTGCCAGTTTACCAACAGGCTATCGGCTAGAACTGTCAGGTTCAGCAGATCAGTTAGCAACAACTGTTGGTCAATTAGCTGCTGCCTTTGCATTTTCGATTTTGATTACTTACTTGTTACTGGTAGCGTTGTATCGCTCATTCCTTTACCCAGTGGTGATTATGGCAACAGTGCCGATGGGTATGAGTGGCGCACTATTGAGCCTAGTAATTGCTAACGTGATTCCGGGAATGAATGTGGCATTAGATATGATTACAGCCTTGGGATTTGTGATCCTTACAGGTGTAGTTGTTAACAACGCCATTTTGCTAGTTGATCGCGCTTTGCAACTCCAGCAAGCAGGTGAAGATTTTGATGCATCCTTATATAATGCGACGAGCGATCGCTTACGGGCGATTTTCATGTCTGCTGGAACTAGTGTGTTGGGAATGTTACCGCTAGCAGTTCTACCAGGTCAGGGTTCAGAGTTATATCAAGGGTTAGGCATTGTTTTAACGGGTGGTCTGGCTTTTTCTACTATTTTGACACCTACCGTTGTACCTGCACTTATGGGTTTACTGTACGATCTCTCTGGACGGAAATCACCGCGATCGCCAAATGCAAAAAAGCCAGAAGAACTAGTTACTAACTAGGTATTTCGTCAGCTAGAAATTAGCATAAAAAAGTTAGAGGTACTAAGCTGATGCGCGCCTAAATTAGACATCTCCAGAAATTAATTATGCGTTACCTTAAACCCTTGTAGAGACGTTGCAATGCAACGTCTCTACATTCATTTTCTCCGGCTCCGCTCCTGAATTCAGAATAGCTGAATTCTTCTTCAAAGAGTCTTAACTATTAACCGTTACAACACCTAACCGGCTATCGCTTCAGCTTTTTCCTTTACTAGTACATAAGGTTTTTCTGCACCTTGTGCGAGATATTCAGCTAGCTGACTTTCAATTTGATCGCGCACAATTTGGCGATACTCTAGAAAATGCTCGTTGTGGGCGCAAGCAGAGATGTAATGCTCAATAACTCCAGGGTTATGCTTGAGAATACTGAATAAATGATGCCAGAATTTCCAACGGGTTTCGCGTTTAATTCCTTGTCGCCAAATTACAATTAACAGCGCTTTCACAACAATCCACTCTGGCATTTTCGCTGGCGCTTTCCAACTCGGCAAACCCATCATCAAGAAACAGCGATAGGTACGATCTAAGTACTGTACTGGGTCGTATAAAGTACAGAATGCTTCAATATATTCTCGTGCCAGTTCTTCTAGGGGGCGGGTGGGCAGGAAGTTCATCAATGTTGTTTGGTTGATGTTGCCATCCTGGTTTTCCCGCAGTCGTCCTTCTTTTTTCAGGCGATGCCAAAGCGCGGTGTTAGGTAACGCTTGCAACATGGCAAAGGTAGTTGAGGGAATCGCTGCTTGTTCTGCAAAGCGGACAATGCGATCGCCTGCGCCTGCTTTTTCACCATCAAACCCGATAATAAACCCAGCCATTGGGCGCAATCCCGCTCTGGTGATGGTTTCCACTGCCTCAGTTAGAGAACTGCGAGTATTTTGAAACTTCTTGGTCATTTGCAAACTATCCTCATCCGGCGTTTCGATTCCCAAAAACACCGCCGAGAAACCACACTCAACCATCAACTCCAACATTTCTGCATCTTGTGCCAAGTCAATTGAAGCTTCAGTGTCAAATCGGAAGGGATATTTGTGTTCTGCCATCCAGACTTTTAACTCTTTCAGCAACAATTTCACATTTCGTTTGTTGCCAATAAAGTTATCATCTACCATGAACACACCCCGCCGCCAACCCAATTCATAGAGGCAATCTAACTCTGCTAAAAGTTGCGCTGGGGTTTTGGTGCGTGGTTTGCGCCCGTAGAGAACAATAATGTCACAAAATTCGCACTGGAAAGGACACCCGCGCGAAAACTGCACCGACATCATGTCATAAGCATCCAATTCTAATAAATCAAAGCGGGGTATTGGTGTGCTTGTCACATCTGGCTTTTCTGTGGCGCGGAAAGTCCCAGAAGTTTCTCCCCTTTTGATTGCCTCAATAAACATGGGGAGAGTGATTTCCCCTTCATCCAGAATCAGGAAATCTGCGCCAACATTTTCAACTTCGTGAGGTACTGAGGTAGGGTAGGGGCCGCCTACTGCAACTAACTTGCCACGTTTTTTTGCTTCCTGAATTTGGTCAAGTAAATCTTGTTTCTGGACAATCATCGCAGAGAGAATTACCACATCTGCCCATGCCCACTCTTCTTCTGTTGCGGCGCGGATGTTCCGATCAACCAGCTTGAATTCCCATTCTTGGGGCAGAATCGCCGCCACTGTTACTAAACCCAGAGGTGGTAATAAAACCTTGCGATCGACTAACTCCAAGATTTTTTCATAAGACCAAAAGGTTTTGGGAAATATTGGATACACTAACAAGATTCGCATGTAGTATCAATCCTCACACTTTGATTGTTATCCCACTCTAACGAAAATTAAGAGTTCTTGACTTTTTATTAAAGTTGTTCTATCTTAACATTTCGGTTAATTTATACATACTAATGGCAACATTGGCTCATTTTTTATTTGGTATGAGATGTTTTTACCCCAATGTTAAGAGTGTCAAATACCCTACTTCACACCTTTAACGCCACTATTTTTTAAAACATCACTCATGGTTGCACAATAATTTGGCAAGCCAAAGCTACCGGGATTGATGAATTTTTCATAGGTGAAATGCCGATAGTTCATGCAAAACCGATCCCAATCGGCCATCTGAATGCGGAACAAAACAATAATTAAATTAGCTAAGGCTAAAGATATGGGAATGCGAAAGTAAATCTTTTTGCCCAGATAAGCACAAACTTCTTTCACTGCTTGATTAGCGGTTAACGGTGCTTGACCTAAAACAAGCCGACGTGGTTGATCATTTTTGGCAGGATGATCAATTAAATATCGCACTACAGTGGCAATATCTCGTCCGTGGATAAAGTGAAAACTGCCATCTGCTTCTAGAAAGCGAATCAAATTGATATATTTCGTCACTTCTGGAATGCCAGATGTGAGGTGAGAATAGGGTTTATTGGTATCACCACCCAATACTAAAGTGGGAAATACTGTGGTAATTTTGGGTGCGATCGCTAATTTTTCTTTTTTCTCTAAGCACTCATATTTAGAACGGATATAATCTGTCCCAATTTCTCCGGCTTCTTTCAATGGTTGATTGTACCGATCTAAAACGCTAGCTGTCGAAAAATAAATCACCTGCTGGCAACGTTCTGGATCTAGCAATTCCAGCAACTCTATAGTCTTAAGGACATTAATATCAAATGTCTCATCACCACCCCAAGCTGTGGCTGTGAGTACTGCCGTATCAATTGTGGATAGCAAATCGGCAAACTGGCGAATATTTTGCATATCACCTTGCAAAACGTTGATACCTGAACGTACCTTAGTATCAATTTGTAATTTGCTTGGGTTCCTAACTAGTAGATACAGTTCGTGATCTGTTTCTTTAATTAAGGCTTCTGTTAAATAATGACCTACACAACCACTTGCACCAGTCACTAAAATCCGTTTCTGGCTCATAGAGAATTTTTCAAAATTTAGGAGTTACAACTAAAGAGTTAAGAATAAAGTTAAAAGTTCCGAATCGCAACTGATAACTTATCACTCTGTAAATTTTAGATTTTGAATTTTGGATTTAAGTAAAAATCTAAAATCTAAAATCTAAAATCTAAAATTGAATCACTTCTAACCCTTAACTCCTGCAAGATTCAATTCCTTTGCTGTTTCAAAGAAGAAAGCAACATTTTCTTCGGGAGTTTCTGGTAAGACACCGTGACCGAGATTAAGAATATGACCCCAATTACCAGCTTTGCGAACGGTATCGAGAATGCGATCGCGGATAAACTCTTTAGAGCCGAATAGCACGCCTGGGTCAAGATTTCCTTGAACTTTGACTTGTTTACCCAATCTGGCTCGTGCGTCTGCCATATCCACTGCCCAGTCTACACTGACAATATCAGCGCCAGATTGTGCCATTCTTTCCAACACACCCGCACTACCGCTAACTAGCAAAATCAAAGGTGTATCGGGATGGGTTTGCTTGACTTGCTGGAAAACTCGCTGTTGATAGGGGAGAGCAAAGGTGTCATAATCTTGAGGACTTAATTGACCCGCCCAAGAGTCGAACATTTGCACAACTTGAGCACCAGAGTCAATTTGGTAGCGGGCATAGATGGCGATCGCATCTGCTAATTTAGCTAACAGTTGATGCAATATCGTCGGATCTGAAAATGCCATGTTTTTGATGATGGAATAGGTTTTAGAACCTTTTCCTTCTACTGCATAAGCTGCTAACGTCCACGGCGCACCCACAAAGCCCAACACTGTTGACTTATCGCCTACTTCAGAACGTAGCGCTTGCAAAATTGTCTTGATAAATGGTAGGGCTGCTTCTGGTTCTAAGGGATGCAGAAGATCAATTTGTTCTTGAGTGCGGAGGGGTGAGTGAATGATTGGCCCCTTACCTTCGGCAATATCCATGTCAATACCCAAACCAGGTAATGGGGTGACAATATCAGAAAATAAAATTACTCCATCTGGTTGGAAAGCTCTCCAGGGTTGCAAGGAAACTTCAATTGCCACTTCTGGAATTTCGGAGCGATCGCGAAACGAAGGATACTTATCTCTTAAGTCTCGATATGCTTTCATATATCGTCCCGCTTGTCGCATCATCCATACAGGGGGACGATCTACTACTTCACCACGAGCAGCCCGTAAGAGATGAGGAGTCGTTGAATAAATACCCATTTATTACTTCATCCTATTTATGCCACTGTTTAGCTTATCATTCTGGGATTACGCTTTTCCAGCAAGTTTTCAGGAAAAAGTAAGTAGCAGGGCTACTAACAAAAAAGACATAACTTATTTCGTTATGTCTAAAAGTTTAATTTACAGGGCAGGATTTGTACAGGTTAGAACTTTTTAATTTACTAGGGTAGATAATACCGACTGACAATCATCGATAGCCATGTACCTTTTCTTCTATCGATTTATCAGCGTGAGACGCGGGATTTATGTAGCTACCGAGAAATCTTTACATTTCGTTACAATTAACCGCGATTGCTTTTGACTTTTACCATAAAAAAAGACAATACGCTTGGGATCAGCCTCCCCTAACTACCTCAGCAGATTGTAACAGAAGGTAGGATACAGTCATTACCGCCAGCATATATTGTGAGCTTCACAACAGTATTTCTTACAGTATCCTCTTTGTCAATTGTGCTATTACTATAGTTATTATTTTTAAAGTATCGATATTTTATCTATCGGTTCACTAAATATTCTCTTAGGGTGACGACTATATGACAGAGGAAAAACTCACATGGCTACGCCTAAAATTACAACTTAAAGGTTCGGTTCTGAAAGCAATTTACAAACATGTTTTATGGTGTGGAGCTTTCGGCTTTTTGATTTCTATACTTTACCATTTTAAGATGCCTGTATCCCAACCTATTTTAGGGAGTGTTATTCCTAGTATCGTTTTAGGTTTGTTACTTGTATTTCGTACCAATACTGCTTATGAGCGATTTTGGGAAGGGAGAAAATGCTGGGGTTCTCTAGTAAATAACATCCGAAATTTGGCTCGACAAATTTGGGTATCAATTGATGAAATTTCACCAGAAGATAAAGAAAATAAAATTACAGCCCTAAATTTATTGGTAGCTTTTGCTGTAACAACTAAATTACATTTGCGGGGAGAAGTAGTAAATAGCGAGTTAGAAGATTTAATGCCATCTAGTAAGTATATAAAACTGAAGATTATGAATAATCCCCCCATAGAGGTTGCCTTTTGGATAGGAGATTATTTACAGGAGCAATATCATCGCAATTGCCTTAATAGCTACCAGTTAACATCTATGCAAGAATTATTGAATAATCTCGTGGATAATTTAGGTGCTTGCGAACGTATTTTAAAAACACCTATGCCATTAGCTTATTCCATTCATCTCAAGCAATTATTGTTACTATATTGTTTCCTGTTCCCATTTCAAATAGTAGAGAGTCTGGGTTGGTGGACAGGTTTAATTTCTGCTTTCGTTGGTTTTACAGTATTTGGCATTGAAGCCATCGGTTTGGAGATAGAAAACCCCTTTGGTTACGACCCTAACGACTTACCTCTAGATGCGATTTGCGAGACAATGAAACGCAATATTGACGATTTAATTACTCTGACTCCAAATGCGCGATCGCATCGAGGTAATTTGACCTATGATAAAAGTTGAGATTGGGAATAACTTACAAGGCTTGGTTATAGCTGTCAAGTCCCATCTGGCCGCGTCCATCTTCTTTCGCAGTAATATATAAACGCGAAACTATCTCTTCATTGGTGGATGTGCAATGATGCCTGTACGTCAAACATTATCAAAGCCTGATATTCAACTTTCTTACTTAGAGTGGAACCAAGGTCAAGAACCCTTACTGCTGTTACACGGCTTAGGCGACCATGCTGTAGTGTGGTCTAATTTAGGAGATTACTTAGTCGCAGACTACCACATAGTTGCACCAGATATGCGCGGACATGGGCAAAGTAGTAAGCCTGAGAGAGATTATAGCTTTGAAAGTGCGATCGCAGACCTCGAAGCACTCATGGATCATCTCGGATGGACATCTGCCCATATTGTCAGCCATTCGTGGACAGGTAAACTAGCCGCCATCTGGGCAAGGCAAAACCCAAAGCGTTTGCGGAGTATAATTCTAGTCGATCCAATTTTCATCTGGAAAATGCCCAGCCTTTTCAGGGTAACTTTTCCCATGCTGTATCGCTTCTTGCCTTTTCTCAAAAGCATGGGCCCCTTTGCCAGTTATGAAGAAGCCGAACAACAAGCACAGCAGTTAAAGCAATATCAAGGATGGAGTTCCTTCCAGCAGCAAGTCTTCCAAGCAGGAATAGAAAAAAAACTTGATGGTAGTTGGGGCAGCAAATTTACTATAGCCGCCCGCGACGGGATTTTTGAAGCAGTAATGCAAGTGCCTGGTTTTACAATCCCCCTTGACACCCCTGCCATGTTCGTCCAGCCAGAAAAAGGATTGAACCGCCAAGATTGGCAAATTCAACCATACAAAACCCATCTTAAAAACTTACGCATCTGTCAAGTTCCTGGCAATCATTGGCCGTTTTTGACACAACCAGAGGCATTTAACCAAACTATAGCAGGTTTTTTGGCAGAACACAGATAGAAAATCTCATAATTATTGGACGGGATTATCATACAGCAACAGAAGAATTAATAGGAGTGATGTCTAGCGAGATTGGGCATGGGGCATTGGGCATTGGGCATTGGGCATTGGGCATTGCTTATTCCCCCATCTCCCCCATCTCCCCCATCTTCCTCATCTTCCTCATCTCCCCATTCCCCACTCCCCACTCTCGACTCATGAGCCTTTGTATCAATCCCGTTTGCCCTAAACCGAACCACCCGGATAATCATCAAAACCGCTTTTGTCAAAGTTGCGGTTCCCATTTGGAATTGCTAGGGCGTTATCGGGTAACGAGCCTGTTGAGTGACAAAACAGGGTTTAGTAAAGTTTATGAAGCTTATGAACAAGATACCCCTAAAATTCTCAAGATACTCAAAGAGGATTTATCAAGCGACGCTAAAGCAGTAGAACTATTTCAGCAAGAAGTAACCGTATTAGGACACTTCTTCCATCCCGGCATTCCCAAAGAGGATGGTTACTTCCAATATCAAACCCGAAATGGTTTAGTGTTGCATTGCATTGCAATGGAAAAAATCGATGGGTACAACTTAGAACAATGGTTAAAGCAGCAGCAGAATTATCCTATTTCGCAGGAACAAGCTATAGCCTGGTTAAAACAATTGGTAGAAATTTTGCATTTAGTGCATAGTAAACAGTATCTACATCGAGATATTAAGCCATCTAATATCATGATTCGATCCCCCCTTGGTAAGGGCTGGGGGGATTTGGTACTGATTGATTTTGGCACCGCCACTGAAATTGATAGAACCTACCCAGACAAACTCAACAACGGCGACGGGATGACAGCACTTATGTCATCTGGCTACAGCGCTCCAGAACAAATGAATGCTCAAGCAGTAGCGCAATCAGATTTCTTTGCCTTGGGGCGCACATTTGTATTTTTACTCACGGGATACCATCCCCTAGATATGTATGATATGCAGCAAAATTTATTGCACTGGCAAAATCATGCTATCCACATCTCACCCTTACTATTGAATTTAATTGATTGGCTCACAGCACCGGATATAAAAAAGCGCCCTGCTAATGCTCAAGAGATTTTACAACGCCTAGAAGAAATTGAAACCCAACTAATAGAAACTACTCCTGAAAATATTAATTTAGTAGGGGATTGTAAAATTGAGCAATTGCCACCACAAATTACTAAAACTTCATTTCCTCCACAAAAACAGCCAGAAGAAGTACCACTACTTAAATTTTTTGCAGCGTTGCTAGTGATATTAGGATTACTTAGTATAGTGGCTTTAGCAACACGGACATCAAAATTTCCTGTAAGGCAAAATTATGGGCAATTCCCAGAAAAAAAAGGTAATATTGATTATTTTACTTATCAAGAAGGTAGGGATAGCCAGGGCAGGGTAGCCAAATTTAATATAGCTGTTTTATCAGTAGAATATAAATGGCTTGTAGGTAGCAATTTTCAAATTAAATATAATGATGAAATTATTAGTCTTGACCTTTTAAAGTTGAGCTTAGAACAAGAAGGTATACAGAATATAATGGAAGACCCTAGTGAGATTATTTCTGTAGGCACAGTTTCTTGTAAAGGTAATATAGAAGTTCAACAGCGAATGGCTCTAGAACGTTCCAAACAAATACAATTTTTAGTAAAAAAATTATTTATTAATACACCAAGTATCAAAGTTTATCGTATATTAAATTTGGGACAATTTCAACGGAGTGATTGTCAGGCAAATCAGGATTTAACTAAATATCAGAGAAGTATTATAATCATTGGTGTTAAAAAACAATCACCAGGTGTAATTCTCGATGAAGCATTACGGAATAGGTTAGAAAAGAAACCTTTTGCTGATTTTAAGTTAGAAGATTATTCTTTGGGGACGGTAGAAAAGTTTAAGACAATACCGAGTAATTTATAAAATAAGAAGCAAAATACATCAGTGCATAGGCGTAACCCATCGTAGATATCGCCACTTTAGCCATAAACTACAACTATGCTTATCTACATCCCTTATGCCTAAAGCAGCAGATATTAGCACCAAGCGATTAATCAGCCTCGCACCCGAAAATTGGGTAAAATGGGTAACACAAATTCCCGATATTGTATGCGGAGAAATTATCAACTCCGAATTCCAGTGGATTAGCCGTGAGAGTGATGTCTTAGTCCGCGCTACCAGTCCCCAATATGGCGAATTTATCGTACTCAACGAGTTACAATTACGCTACAAACCTGAAATGCCCAAACGGATGCGGGCTTATGCAGCACTAGCTGAAGAAAAGTACAATTTGCCCACTTTTCCGGCAGCAATTCTCATTTTGAAATAAATAGAGTATTAACCCCGATTTTGGAATTCAAAATGTAGTACAAAATAACTAGTTTTTCAGCTAAAGGCAATCGCTAAAAAACAATTGGGTCGAGGAATTAAGT
>JAIVFU010000350.1 GCA_020829485.1 Nostoc sp. CHAB 5834
CCTCAATAGCTAAGAGAATATCTCGGTCGGTATCCCTAATTTTTGCTCTTGTTCTTCCTGGCCCAATTAACTCATAACCATCTCTCTCTAATTCATCATAGATGCGAATCTTTTTGGCTATGTCTTTATTAACTGACAAATAAAGCTCGTATCCAGAGGGTAAATCTCTCAAACCATTTTTACGAACAGTCATAAAGCTAAAATCTTTCAGATCGAGCAGACCTTTTATTAACCTTTCTGTGTCATCATCTTCTTGATTAGAATAAACAATGTCGCGATCGCTATTCACTAATAAAACTGCACCATGACCATTAATGCCCCACTTCCAATCAGCTTTCTGGGGATTATCTTCTTCAATAACTCCATCCCTATCTGCATCAACATCTAGACAAACCCGAACAACAGTTAACTTCAGTTGTACAAGACTTAGCTGACGACCATTATCATCTTGAAAGCTGATTTGCAAAGAACGGTCTTTGATTTGATCGCTAAAGGTTCTTGACAATAGATTAATTTCTGGAAATTGTTCCAAAGAAAGAGGGGTTTGTGTAGAAACTATTTGGTCAGTACTAGTAAATAGTTCAACTTCTCCACTAGTGTTTAAAATTACAAATTTAGTTTGGGGAGGAGCTAGTTGTTTTAAAGAGATTTGTACTGGCTGACCGACAATTATAACATCCTCATAATTTTGGCTTCTTTCTTTAGAAGCTGAACGACGCTCATCAAATCTTTCAACTTATAATAACTTTCTCATAACCATAATGACCATTTAACTTAATCTGTTTTTACTATTTTCTTTATCCTATAACTATTATTGAAGATTGATAATCATTTAATTAATAAATATTACTAATACCTTAGCGCACTTTTGTAACTTTCTGGAACTACAAATTTAACTGAAATTATGAGAATGTTGGCAGGCAAAGCGACTTATGACTTTAAAAATTCCCTATTTAGTAAAAGTTTAATTAATGCAGGGCAGAAAGGCAAAAACGATTAATACAGACAAAATAGGTGCTAGTATTCACAACAATAACGCTTAAGAACGCTCATGTCCAAGGTTTTTCAGATCATGGAAAACCATAAGGAGAAATCTAAATGAACTACGACATCAAAGACAAAACCATTTTGGTTACGGGCGCAAATCGCGGCATCGGCAAGGCAATAGTTGAGTCGTTTATTGAACACGGAGCCACCAAAGTCTATGCGGCTGTTCGTCAGCTCAACAGTGTCTCCTCATTGGTTGAACAATATGGCTCACGGGTAGTACCAATTCAGGTTGACTTAGCTAATCCCCAATCTATTGTTGCTGCTGCTCAAACTGCCCCAGATGTGCAAATTGTCATCAATAATGCAGGAGTTTTTCAAGCTGGAACTCCCCTAGCTGAGAATGCGATCGCCGCTCTCGAATTTCAGATGAAGATCAATGTATATGGATTGATCTACATGGCTCAGGCGTTTGCTCCGGTACTCAAAGCCAATGGAGGTGGTGTCTTTGCCCAAATCAATTCTGTGGCTTCGCTCAAGGGTTTTCCCGACTCTGCCACTTACTGTGCCTCAAAAGCTGCGGCCTATTCAATCACTCAGGCATTACGAGAACTATTGAGTGAGCAAGGCACGCTTGTGTTAAGCGTTCACCCTGGCCCGATTGCCACGGATATGGGCGATGCAGCAGGACTGACTGAGGTTGCACAGCCACCTGCACTTGTGGCAGACGGGATAATAAAAGCTCTCAAAGCTGGGGATTTTCACGTCTTTCCTGACTCGATGGCTAAACAAATGGGCAATGCTTATAAGAGCTTTGCCCAAAATGTCGTTGAGGTGTCATCAAGTTAACTGATGATGCAGGGTGACGCTCTAGACAAGGGTATCTAAGTGTTAAACAGCAAGCCCAAACTCTTCTCGATTGTACAGATTCACTACTCAGGGCAAACGCATCTAAATTACTCTTGATTACAACGAAGGTTAAGAACCAACGAAAAAATCTTTCCTTTCGTGCTTAATTATTTTTTAAGCCCTAAAGCGATGTCTGCGACGGGCTTTGCCTACGCCTAAAATTTTTGCAATAAGCAAGATTTAAAGTTTCTGCATACGCTCCGGTTGCATATTTGACCGCGCAACAATATTTACGACGGGCGCGGCGGAATTTTTACCTTCATCACTCCACAACAATTGCATAAAAAATATGCAGCCGCAGCTTCAACAATAGAAGTGATGGCAAGTTTATCTAGTAGAGAAGCGATCGCAGTTCCGTATGAGCGATCGCCATGATTAATCCCTAACCACAGGGATTGATAATGAAATTATATTTGTCACAATGCTTTAATGATTGCAGTGCTAGCCCCCCCATGCCGTAACTCTTAAGGCATAAAAAGTAGACAATTGTTCTACTTAGCCACAAGAGAACAATTGCCTCAGTAAATGAGTGTTTTTACGTTTTCACACTTAAATGCAAACTACAACGAGTATGTTACCAGCTTCATCTGGCAAAAATGCATTTATCTCAAAAAATACTACTTATTGGCGAATTTACCACTTAAATAAGACTTAAGCGTTGACTTAAATTTACTGTCACATTAAGTTTTTGCATAGGTTCTGGTCGTACATTTGACAAAAGGAACAATCGCCTCCCATGACCATTTTTCAGGATTTTGCATAGGGGGCGGCAGAACAGGTATCGTCTCTATGAGACGCGCAAGAGACATGAAGGGCTTCGGGTTCACCGCAACAATCTTTGATTTTAAGTAATCCATATTAAATTAACTTTGTCCTCTTTCATCCCCATACGTAGAATAAAAACATCTGCACCCAACATTGCTAACTGTTGCGCGATCGCTTTGCCAATTCCTTTGCGCCGACTTACGCCTGTAACTAGGGCAACACGACCTTTCAACATTCAGGCACGACTGCCCAAATCAATGCTGATGCCGCAACCGATAGAGACTTTTTGTTGAACTCCATTTACAGTAAACCACAAACTTTTCAAAACCAACGTAAAAACAAGGGTTTCAGCCATTGTGAATCTGGAGTATTCACCATTGCTTTTAGAGGGATCAAGCGATCGCTCGCTTGAAGGTAACTAGGGGTATCGTCTGAAATGCTCAATTTAACGTTGTTTTGTGAGTTCTGTGAGATCCCTGGTTTTAGCTTAAATGTCCAGGTGGTAAGACTTCTAAAAAACTTTTTGGTTTACTGATTTAAGATACTAGTAGTCTGCCAAGGAAACTTTGCATGGTGGTTAGCAGAGGAGCAGAGGGGCAGAGGGGAAAGAACTTGGTATTTGCCTCTCCTCTGCTCCCCTGCTCCCCTGCTCCCCTGCTCCTCTGCCGACCTCCACCCAGCAATTTTGGGTTTGCGAACTACTAGTGGCTGTAATTTCATCATTGCCATCGTCAGTCTTGATGATTCCTTGTCTTCTAAAAGCTATTGAGTGATTGGGTTTCTTATTGTTTACGTTTTAACTTCCAAGCAGCATAAAAAGCAGCGCTGATAAACACACTGAATGGTAAAGTTGGTTCTGGAACAGGCTTGCTTACAAGTATTAAGCCTGTAGGAGCATTGGCAGTTATGTCGCTATTTTCGCTCGGGACAGCAACAATGAAGCCTGACGGGACATCAATATTAATGTTGCCACCAACGCCACCAGCCTGTGCTGTGCCTGCGGTAGTCGAAATTTGAGCGCCACGACGCAGAAGCAGTAAATCAGTTTGTAAGGAAATATTGCCACCATTACCTGAAGAAGATTCGGCATTGAGTGTGCCACTGTTGTCTAAGGTAACTCTAGGCGAGGTAACGGTAATATCTCCAGCAGTACCCATCGTACTTTGAGAGTTAACGAACAAGCCACTGTTAATGTTTGAATTGCTACCAGAAATATTTACTTGAGCAGTATTAACTTTAATTGTGCCTGCATTACCAAGTCCTGAAGTTGAGGCACTAAGTTCAGCGCGATCGCGTAATGAGAAGGAACC
>JAIVFU010000351.1 GCA_020829485.1 Nostoc sp. CHAB 5834
GACTACCTGTTTTTCCACCCTGACGGCAATGAAGAAGAGCGCGAAGCCGATCTGAACGACATTTACGGTACCAAAAACAAACGCTACAAGGTAAGGCCGCTCATTGACCTGTTGCACAAATACAAGTTCACGATTGACGAAAACACCCCCGTTGAGGAAGAAATAGCCCTTGACCCTGAATTACTGGGTAAGGTGTTTGAGAACCTGCTGGCGAGCTATAACGAGGAAACCAAAACCACCGCCCGCAAACTCACCGGCTCATTCTACACGCCCCGCGAGATTGTTGATTATATGGTAGACGAGAGCCTGATGGCCCACCTCAACAACGCCCTAACCGCCCACGGTGTGGCGACGGACTCCATTCGGCCTCGGCTACGAACACTCTTTGCCTATACGCATGAGGGGCACGAGTTCAGCGACGCAGAGGTCAACGCACTCATCGACGCGCTCGATGCTTGCAAAATTCTCGACCCGGCCTGTGGCTCCGGGGCCTTCCCGATGGGCATTCTGCACAAAATGGTGTATCTGCTCAGCAAGCTTGACCCGCACAATGAGCAATGGAAACAAAAGCAGATCAGTAAAGTGTATGAGCTTAGCGATGCTACGTTGCACAACCAACTAATTGACGACATCGAACGCGCTTTTGCCAACAACGAACTCGACTATGGCCGCAAGCTCTACCTGATCGAAAACTGCCTGTATGGCGTTGATAAACAACCCGTGGCCGTGCAGATTACAAAGCTCCGCTGTTTTATCTCGCTCATTGTGGATCAGCGCATTAACCCCGCCGAGCGCAACCTGGGTATCCGACCCCTGCCCAACCTAGAAACCAAGTTTGTGGCAGCCGATACGCTGGCGATGATCGAAGCTACTGGCGGACAGTTGAGCCTGCAAAACGTCCTGCTCGAAGAACAGATCGAAAAGAAGAAAGAGGAACTTCAGCAGGTACGTACCCGGCACTTCAACGCACGTACCCCTGCTACCAAAAAACGCTACCGCGACCGGGACCATATCCTACGAGTTGAACTTGCCACCCTCTACGAACAAAACGGCTGGGATCACGCCACAATTGAAAAGCTGGTAAGCTGGAATCCTTACGACCAGAACGACTATGCCCGGTTTTTCCGGGCTGACTGGATGTTTAACCTCAAAGGCGTACCTAAGCGTACGGGCAAAACCGACGAATACGGCTATTTTAATATCGTACTGGCCAATCCACCTTATGTACGGCAAGAGGCCCTGGGCGACCAGAAACCTCAATTTAAAGCCCAATATCCTGATGTGTATGCAGGCACGGCCGACCTTTACGTGTACTTTGTCCGACTGGGTGTGCGGCTGCTGAAACCGGGCGGCTCACTCACTTATATCCTGCCCAATCACTGGCTCCGAACGGGCTATGGCGAGGGGTTACGCCGATTTCTGAAAACCCGACATCTTGACGCCCTCATTGACTTTGGCGACCTGCCCGTTTTCTCCGAAGCCACTACCTACTCCTGCATCCTGAGCGTGCAGGAGCGCCCCGCTACCGATAACCTCCGTGCGTTACAGGTAAACACACTTGACTTTCCCGACGGGCTGACGGCTTATTTTGATCAAAACCTGTTTGATGTCCCGACCGAAACCCTGTCCGACAACGATAGCTGGACCATTGTAGATGCCGACACGCTGCGATTGCTGGGTCACATGAAAGCTGACAAACCTAGCCTAAAACAGTATCTGGGCGGAGAAGCCTACTACGGGATAAAAACTGGTTTGACAGAGGCTTTTTCTCCAAAACCAGAAATTGGAGCCGGGCTATTAATAGATGATCCAGATAGGCGCATAATGAAGCCAATGCTTATGGGGCGGGATATTGAGCGATATGAAACGGCCATCCCTGACCGCTATCTGATTCGGTTCGAGAAAGGAATCACGAACCGTTTACGTCAAGGTGTACCATCAGAAGAATGGCTGGCAAAAAAATATCCAAGAATCCATAATTATTTACTACCCTATGAGACGCAGGCAATTAAGCGTTCTGATAAAGGCGATTATTGGTGGGAACTGCGGGCCTGTGACTACTATCGGGTATTTGACCAGCCCAAAATAATGTATCAAAAGTTTCAGGTCACGCCCTGCTTTATTCTAGATGAACAAGGATTATACTGTAACGATTCGATGTGGATCATTCCGGGAGCCGACAAGGTGCTCCTGGCGTTGCTCAACTCGCGCATTGGATGGTTCCTGATTAGTCTTTACTGTATTCGCATCAAAAATGGTCGTCAACTGTTGTTTAAAAACTTAGGCCGTATCCCCATTGCCGAGGCTTCCTCAGCCCAACGCCCGGTATTTGAGCGACTGGTCGATGCAGCTATCGCTGCCAAGCGCCATAAGCTCGATACGTCTCTAACCGAGCAACTGCTCGACGCGTTGGTATTTGAATTGTATTTCCCCGACGAGGTACATGCCGTAGGCTGCGCCGTGATAGACTTAGCCGGTGAGCTAATGGGCCAACTCCCCATCCCCGAAACCGATACCCCCGCCGATTGGCAACGCTGGCTCGATGCGCTTAACAACCCGCGCCATGAGCTACGCAACCGTGTAATTGCCCAAGCACACACTGTAGAGCCGGTGCGGCAGATTATCCGTGCAGTGAGCAAGAAGTAAATTAGTGCCTATCCCACCGAACGAAATAGCACGTGGCAACACCCCGACTAACCCAACATCGATTTTTAGACGAAGCAGGCGATACTACATTCTACGGTAAAGGCAAAGTGCCTATTATCGGTCAGGATGGTGTTTCGTCCTGTTTCATTTTAGGGATGGTCAAGTTTAAAGAGCCGTTGCAGGGCATCCGCGAGCGAGTAGTGGCGCTACAGGAGTCAGTCGCTAACGATGCCTATTTCGCCGACGTACCCAGCATTGATAAAAAGAAGGCTAAAGGGGGTTATTTTTTTCACGCCACTGACGACATCCCCGAAGTGCGGGAGAAGTTCTTTCGGTTCATTCACAGCATCGACTGTAGTTTCGAGGCCGTAGTGGCCCGCAAATCTGTAGAGCACTATGCACAACAGCACCACAACAAGGAGGAGGAGCTGTATGCCGACCTGCTATCTCATTTGCTGAAAAACAAGGTGCATCAGGACCACCGGATGGTGCTAACGATATCACAACGGGGCAAAACCACCCGTAACACTACGCTAGAGTTGGCCCTTCAGGCGGCACGTCGCCGGTATGTGATGAGTCAGAACATGAAAAACAATAAGAGGGCAGCAAAGAAAATACTGTACGGCTTTGGGGAGATGATGCTGGAAAGCGACCTGAAAGCCGATGTCGTGTTCAACATCCAGACACCGCATACCGACCCGCTGCTCAACGTAGCCGATTATTTCTGCTGGGCCGTACAGCGCGTTCTTGAGAAAGGAGAGGTCCGGTACTACAATTACCTACGGGATAAAATTTCGCTGGTTGTAGATTTATATGACCCAAAAGCCGGACGGGGCAAGTGGAGCAACTACTATAAGCCGGGGAATCCGTTGACGACTAGAAATAAGATTAGCCCGCCACTGCACTAAGTCTTTGTCAGACAACGACATGGAGTCGGCGTTCATGCAGGGCAGGCGAAATGACAGGGACAATCTAGTAACAAACTGATTAACAACAAAATAACAACAATTTTTTCTTTGAAAAAGTTTGAATCTATACCCCGTAACGCCCTTGTCCAATGAAGATCAAAACCCTTGCTATTCAAAACTTTAAAGCGTTCGGCCCCGAACAAAGATTCGATTTTGACAGCGAAAACGTCCTGATTTACGGCAACAACGGTTCGGGTAAATCGAGCGTGTATTATGCACTGTACACATTTTTACAAAGTAGCTCGCCCGGTAAAAACTGGCAGAAGTACTTTGATCAAACGCATGCTGAGTGCCTTGAAAACAAATACACAGACTCAACGCAATTCAGATCTTTTGTCCGACTGACAACAC
>JAIVFU010000352.1 GCA_020829485.1 Nostoc sp. CHAB 5834
GTGTCGAGCCGCCGGATAGACGGGACAAGGTTATTCAGCAACTGAATACAGGTTTCAACGCCCGAATTGTCGAAGTAGCCGCCATCGACAACGTGCCCGCCATACCGGCGCGCGCGTCCGGCCCGGTCAACGGTATCTTTCTGAATCAGTCCCCCGTTGGTCAATACCGGAAAACGGCTGCATAACGACGCGGCCGTTTTCAGCGGTACGTCGGCGCCGATCACGTCGATTGTGGAGACAACGTCTTTGAAATAGCGCGGGTCGAGTTGCAGGTTCGAGGTGATTATTTTCTGGCCCGATTCGGCCAGCGTGCCGTTGAGCAGCAGCGACGGCAGGTCGTAGTTGTAGCCGATTGGCGTCTGGTACAATTGCGTCAGCGACTGGTCGAGGGTAGTCAGGCCGAGGTTATCGTGGTAAGAATCGGCCAGAGCATCTTCGAGCCACTTGCCCCGCTCCAGTCCGGGAATGGCAATGGGAACAACCCGCTGGATGGATTCCGGAAAGAGCAGCGCTGCCGATACGCCCGACAGGTAATCGTCCCGAATTACGTTTCTGAACAGGTCAAACTGGCCAATGCGCTGTTGCTGAGGCACATCGCGCAGAAAAGCCGTGTAAAAAACGGCACCTACACCCCCGCCCGATACGCCACTGAGGGCATATACGTGTCGACTGAAACCCGGAATGATGGAGTCGAGCCGGATAAGGGTTTCGGCTGTCCAGTTCAGGGCGCGGGTGCCGCCCCCTTCGGCCGCAATCAGTATGAGCGGAATGGTATCGCCGTCGGTTTGCCGCCGGATTTTCACCCACTCCGCAAAATGAGCGTCGACGGTTGGGCGCCGGGAAATGGGCGGCACATCGTCGGCGGTAGCGCGCCGGACGGCGGTGTTGTCGTTCCAGGCGCTGATAAGGATGAGGTACGTCCCAACAATGAGTACGATGGGTCGGTAACGGTAATCGTTGAAATAGACGATCAGGCTCCCCCAGAACGTGAGCAGTGCGAGGCCAAAGATCAGGACGGCCGTGGGCCGAAGCCGCCGGGCCATTTCCCATTCGACGGGTAGGCAAAAGAGCAGCAGCAGCACACCCGTCAGCACGAACCCGCTCCTGAGCGTCAGCCGCCCGAGTGGGTGCCGCCACAGTTCCCGGATATCCTGGCCGAAACTGGTATACCGATTCGAGAAATTCCAGTTTCGGGGTAGTCTGAACACAGGTATCCGTTGTTCGACGCCCCAAAACAAGCCCAGCATAAGTCCGCTTTCGAGTAGTAGCAGGTATGAATGGAGGTGCATGGGTTGCCAGAAAGCAACCGTCAGGATGAGGGCGGGAACGATGCCGCCGAGTTTAGGAAGCCACCGCAGCAGCCGGTCGCTCTGCGCGTTGAGCCGGATACCCACGGGCGATATGTGCAGGATCAGGCGGGTACTGCCGTAAACGACCCAACTCCAGACAAACGTACTGAGCAGAATATAAAGAAAAAGCCGGCTGTCGATGCCCGTATCGATCACGGCATTGATCATGTCGGCGGCCTGGTCGGGCACTGTCAGGACATAGATCCCAATGAGCAGCATCAGTGTGATAATGAAGGCATTACGCTGGGTCTGGTAGAACGCAATGCCGTAATTGCGGACCTGATGCCAGAAGGTAGGCGGGGTTGACGGTTGCACGAAAAAGCTGGACTAACGTTGTGAAGCAAGATAGCCCTTCTGGCGGTAGCTACCGCATTTTGTTTGCAGTAACCCTTGCTTTTCATTCCGAATGCCCGCCGAAAATTGAAGCGTACCGTACTGATTGTCAGGATGCGTAAGTAGCGTATTGGCTAGTAATGCTTACAAAAAATAGTACATTAGCATCACATCCGTACGCTTGTATCCATTTCGCTTAAAATAGCCTGGTAATCATGTCGTTACTCGCCTTATGCCACCGTCGTTTACTCACGTTCAAGATTGCGGCTGCTACAGCCAAAGCCGCACTACATTGGCGGGTGCCCCAAACGAACAGTCAACTTTTTCAGGAACAGATCGTAAGTCATACTCCTGATTTTGCCTTGATTACCGGTGACTATCTGGACGATGCCAGGTTGTTTACCACCATCCGGGCCGTTAGCCCGCACACCCTCATTGTTGTTTGTCTGCCATCGGAAACAACCATGGATAACCACATGTGGGCCGTGCTCGACAATCTGGAGTTCGATGTGCTCTGTACGGTCGATGAACTAACCGATTGCCTGCTGACGCTAAAAGCCGGGCAATTCTACCCGTCTTCACTACTACAGACACAAGCGGGCTATTTGGCAACGGAGCCTCTGCCCGGCTACCATGACCTGACACCCGCCGAACGACGTATTCTGAAACTAATGACCGAAAGCAAAACCGGCCCACAAATTGCTGCCAGCCTGTCCATCAGCGAAAAGACCGTCAACAACCATAAAGCCAAGATTTCTCAGAAACTAAACGTAACGGGTGGGCCGGGGAGCCTGACGCGTTTTGTGCTCCTGCATCGTGAAGAGCTTGGTGATTGATGAATTCTTTTTTGCAAAATATAGGTAAGTCATGGGTAAGTTTATCTATACAAAAATGAGCAAGTTTACCCATATAAAATAGGTAAGCTTGCTCATGCACCGGGCCGTTTCATCCACCACCTTTGTCATGTTGTCGCGCAACAAAGGGGGATGCCGAAAAGCCTGAAAAGAGAGTATGTAGGTAGTAATTGACCAAAATGGGGAAATTTAAAAGTTATGTCATTGACTTTTACCAAATGACTTTCCCCTAAACAAGCAACGCCATGAAATCACTAAGCAGCTACCGATTTTTGTTTTTTGCGTTAATCCCACTATTATTTTTTTTGGCATTTGTTGCGTCATGTGATACAGACAAAGAAGTTCCTGCAAAGCAAGATGATCAAAGTCAGTACATAGACATTGGTGGTCAAAAAGCTAAAATTGATTTGGGTCCTAGTACACCAAATGATTTTGTAGTGCTAGGGAAAGAAGCTTTTGTCGATGAACAACTGATACTGCCGAAAGGGACAAAAATCGAAAAAATAAAGGATGACCCTTACTCCTTTGCATACACCCTACCGCAAGGATACTCGATAACAGGAAAAAATGGAAGAATCGCAGCGGGGGTATTAGCTACCGCCGGAAAAGTAACGTGTAAATGCACAAAGGGAAGTGGCTGTAGCCCATTTGTCTTTTCCTTACAACAAATTACGGTTGGTTGCTTAATGAACGATCAATGTACGGCCTGTACTAAAATCGTATCTGCCCGCGTCGGAGCAGAAGATGTAGAGATTACTGACAGTCAATTAATAGACTTCACACAAGATATTCACTTTGTAACAGAAAAATCTGAGTTAGCGAAGTCAAAATGTATCAGTAGTGCCATACTAGATGTTAAAGAAGTTCAGGAAGGTCTTAGGAAGTTTTTATATAGTTACCAGGGTAAAAATACTGAGCAGTTATACAAAGCAACGTCTATCGAGGAAATGCCCAGTAATTACGAGTTTGTAGCAGTCAGTGTTTACGGAAGAGTATTACTCGCTCCAATGGACAAAACCCTAAGTTTCTTCCTGACAAACCCAGTTACAAATGACGGGTATGTATCCAGAGCCAGGCTTGCAGCAAAGCAAAGCTGCAAGTGTAATGCCGGTACCGGATGTACAAAAGGAAAAAAAACAGTACCTTTTATTGGTTCAGTAGTCTATTGTGAAGCGGGAAAATGTACAGATTGTACGCTTACCTATTAAAGATTTTAAGCACCGTATTAATCAATTAGTGCTTATTTGGACGTTCAAACAAATCCTTATTAACAATGGGAACTACGATGATAGTTGTGCTTATTATTATTGCTGCTGGTATCGGAAACCGAGCCCGGAAAAAGAAGAATCCGTTTTCGTAAGAAAAATCCGATATCACCAGCCCCTGCTCACA
>JAIVFU010000353.1 GCA_020829485.1 Nostoc sp. CHAB 5834
ACAACCGTTACGACATAGGTCCGTTTGATGCGGCCATCCCCCTCTTCGCCAACGGGTTTCTCCGAGAACACGACGCGGGCCGTACCGACCGTAACGCCTTTGATCAGAAAGGCGGTTGGGCCCGTTGCTCGCGCTGTTGGTTCGTTGTCGGCCGCTGTAACAGACGGTTTGCGGGATACATCGACCACTTCCTGATTATCGGACGTTGCCGACAGCCGCCAGGTGGTATCCTGCCGGGCATCAATAGTAACTTCCTGAATATCACCCACGGTCAGCTTCATCCGTTGCTGTGGTCCTTTGACGGCGGTTTCCCGCTGGCAGGCACTCAGCAGCGCCAGCAGGCTTACCGCGAGAAAAAGGGTGGAACGCTGGCCGATGATCCGGGTCAGGGGGAGCCTGGAACGGGTTGAGTAATCAGGTTGTTGGTTCATGCCGCTTATAACTGTGCAAGCCTGCCAACGGTTTTAACGGATTGCGCCCAAATACTCAATATAATACCGTTTTAGCTCTATCATATTGACTGTATTGGGTCGATGTAATACGACGAAAACGGCTAGTCGTTTAACGATTCAATACCTTGTTGTTTAAGCGTTGCTACTGCTTCTTTCATGGCCCTGACTTGCTCGGGTAGGTGGCCTTGCCAACGGGTAACTTCCCCAACAACGCGGAACGGCTGTGCTGAACGGTACGATTTTGTGGGATTGCCCGGAAATTTTTTGTCCGTCAAATCAGGATCATCCTCAATCGTTCCGGTCGGTTCCACCAGATAAATTCGTTCCGGTCCTTCACCCAAAGCGAGTTCGGCCCCCCAGACCGCGGCATCCAAGGTTGCGGTCAGGAAAATATACGTTGCATTTTTTCGCTGCCCATAATTCGAGCTGAAACCAGTTTCGATAAGATCGCCAGGTTTCAGGTCAGTCTTTGTCCCATGGAAATAGGTCTGGGCAAAAGGGCTGGGAGCCGCTTCAGGCTCACTTTTGGTTTGTTCCATCAGTATTTACGGATGCGCGAACAGGTACATAACAGGTATAGCTTATGGCTGTACGGGCAAGCTACAAACAAACTGAATATGAAGCCTGAAAAAAAGAAATTGGCTTCTTTTCAGGTTTATTCGCGCATTAAAAGTACGAGTAGTTATTTTTTCATAATCCATAAATTTCCACCATAGTTGTTATAACACAACGGCATATTTTTAAATACGTCTTTGTGGTGTAGATGGAGATAATGTGAAAATAATTGAATTTCAAATTCATTATTATACATCAGGAAGGCCCTTAAAAAGTAATCTTCATTCCAGTTTCTGCCCATAAAAACCCACTCTTTTGGATATTCAAATGGATAGAATATGTCGTGAAAATGAATTAAAACCCCGCTTTTGAGCCTCGGTAATATTTCAAATAAAATATAATTTACATCACTGCCCGTCTTGACTACGTGCGTACTATCAAAAAACAAAATATCGCCAGAATTTAACTTTTCGAATGTTTCTAAATTGACTTCTTGGACATTTTTTTCAATTATTGTCGTATTTGTCTTGTCAGTACTGCTAATCAGGCTGTTTAAGCGTTCCGTATACGGCTCAATAAACGTTAAATTTATTGAATTATTGAAAAAATGCTCATTGGTGTCCAACATAACGGAGGAGGAAAAACCAGAGCCAATTTCAATGATTTGTTTAGGGTGAAATTGTCTTATTACAGCGTGTAAGAATATGGCATCTGTGTAAGTATAAAATCCGTTTTCAAAATAGTACCTATTCTTTTCGGTTTTTGTTTTTGTGAAGGGAATGTCCTTGTAGTACTTTTCAAGCTCTTTTACAAGTTTTATTTGCCCCTCCGTATTGAGCTGTATGCCGGACACTCCGTCATTTCTTTCATTAAACCAGATCTCGTCTTGTCTTTTCTTTATGTCGTCGACAGAAATAATCGTTGAGTAATAATGTCCTGGAGGGTAACACGCATTTTTGGAAAAGTTTATTCTTTCCTGAAAGACTTTTCCAATGTATGGAATTTTACTTAGCACTACAGTTGCGGTATTTTTTAAGCTCATAAAATGTTATTTGGTTTGGTTTCAAAAATTGATTAAAAAAGAAGACGTTCGTGGGGCGTATTTTATGTGTACCTCCTTCACTTTTGGTAAGAGATATTGCATACAAATACTGCTTTGTTCTGAAGTATTTCGTAACTTCCTGACTATTGTCATTCGGAGGGAAATTATTAAAGTTGTCTCGTTTTAAACAACAATGTCGGGTCCTGTCTTTTTTGCCAAAAGCGTTATTCTTATTGCAGTCATGATCTATTGATAGTGCCGTAGTTATACTGAAAGGAAAATTTTGCCGTAGTTTCAACGTTCAACTTCACTTGTAGTCGTGCCATTGCTGGCGGTACGTCAACCGTCTTCTGAGAGCTTGTTTAAAACTGGCATTGCTTTTTTAGTATAACGTTTGTCAATAAGGATATGATCGTGATAGAAGGCTGCCAAACCATTACAACTTATCTCGCTTTAAGAAAGTGATTTTGAAAAGCTTTTCTATCTTTTTTAACCTAACAGTTTACGATTACTGGTTTTTACTATTCTTGATACAATGTTTTAAATGATTGATTCTGCAAATTACCGCTAAGGGTTTTAGAAGCACTATATTATCAACTCGGTATAAAACCTGGTGTGAGATAAAATGTTAAACTAACCCTTGAGCCTGCTTTGTTTCAAATTCCTGTAAGCGTTTCTTTTCTTTTTAGTGATTGAATGAGTTTGACCATATTTTACAAATACTTTTGGAGTTCCATTGCCAGTTAGGGTCGAACGAGTACTGTCAGGATTTGCAATGACTATTTGAGTGTCTGATTTATTAAAATCAATACATGAAATTACAACTAGTGATATTTTTACATAAATTTCTTTGTTATTTATTTAGTTAAGTTGTCGCCCTGTTCTGGGTATGCGCAGTTGAACTGCGGCAATCTACGTAAAATAACTGTATTGACATATAACTTACTTTATGTTGCTGATTTGATAAATTTGACGGTAAAAATTCCTACTATCACTATAGAACTAAATATTATCTGTCTACTCAAAACATACGGTATTTTATGGTCATTAAGATTTCGTTCGCTATGAACGGGCATTATGTATTGTATATTTAATTGATGGAATAAGTAAATAAAACAACACGGATCTTTACCGTTTATCAGTACGAAGCCTGCGTTTAGGGTTTTCCTGATTGTTGGAAATAGTTCAATTGTTTTTAACCGCATGTTACCCCCGGCCGACAGGATGTCCGCGTTACCTGTGAACCAGCGTACGCGTAACGTGGACATTTTGTCTGCCGGGAACTTGTGGCACGATGGAGTAGCAAAGAGATTGTTTGTACGTCGGATATGAAGTGATCAGGGTTTTCGATTGTAAAACAGATTCAGGGAGACACGAGCGTGCCAACCGCTTTCAGGGATGAGGTGAAGGCTTCCCCAACCGTAAAATCGACATTCCGCTGTACAAACCCGTGCCCGTTGAACTGGTAACGAATAGGATAGCCCACCCCGTTGTTTTGAATCGGGAGAGGGGAAGAGGAAAGCCGGGGCAAAAAAATGAAAGCTTGCCCCAAACGAGTTACAGACTATGTGCTATCGGGTACAGGTGCACGATAGGGACGTACATGAGCGGTAGGCTTCTTTCCTTATCTTTGAGGCAGGCCATAACCCAATCGACAATCGGGTGTGCCGCGTCAATTTACCTGTCTATGCGCTATTGGTTCGTACTTTTTCTGGGCTGGCTAACAACGGCAGCTGCTGCCCAGACACCCTTTGCCGATCAACTGGCTAAACATCGCGAGACGTACAGGAAGGATCTGCTGGCCGCATCGGGTGGGCCGCTGACGGAGGCCGGGGATCTGGCGTATGTGCAGTT
>JAIVFU010000354.1 GCA_020829485.1 Nostoc sp. CHAB 5834
GAGCTGAGTGCCGCGACTGCCATCGATGCCCTGCCCAGCACACACGCTGATATTAAACTAGCTAATCTGGCATCCGATTTCATGAACTATCGGCTGCTGTTCAATTTCTACAACTTTCGTAACTCAGTTAATGCTGACCTATGGGACATATTCGAGAAAGAAATTTTTCCACATTGGACGTATGACTCAGGAGATAATATATCGTTTGAGCAGCAGTTAGCGGACATCCGTCAAAGGCTATATGACCTTTCGCAGATAACAGAACGCAACGCTGACACAAACCGAATTAATCATACAGGAGCTAAACAGCAGGGTTACAAAACGCTTCTAACCGACTTAACTGAGTTCTACCAACGCTTTGCGGAAAAGTTCAGAGGTTTAGAACCGGATATTAATACGTTGCTAAACACCTACTTTTTGCCGAATGAGGACGTAAACGTTCTCATTCAACCTCAAGGTTCGCTGAGTGTTCGACCTAAGAATAAGTACGAGCTTGACCTACCTGTGTTACGACTTACATTAACCGTCAATGGCCACAATGTGGTACGTCCCCAAACATTTCTGAACGAAGCCCGACTTACGGCCCTTGCTCTGTCCATTCGTTTGGCAATGGTAGGGCAACGATTCAAAGGGGTTGAAGGTCGCGACGATCTCCGCATTCTGGTCCTTGACGACCTGCTCATTAGCCTCGATATGTCAAACCGTATGAAGGTAATTAAGTACCTACAAACGAATGAGGATTTTAAGAAATACCAGCTAATTATTCTGACACACGACAAGGGATTCTTCGAAGTATTAAAAACTACATTGTCCAAAACCTGGAAGTGGTTCGAGTTATTTGATAATGGAGATTCTTCTTCAGGACGAAATCCGATTTGTATCGAAAGTGAGGATGCTTTAGCCAGAGCAAAATTCTTCCTTGAAGACAATACGCACCGAGATTATGATGTTTGCGCCTTGTACTTACGCCGAAAAGCAGAAGAATTGTTAAGACTACTATATGACCCTTCTGTTGAAGAATTAACCCGTTTTCACCAGCAAAAGACACTATACAAATCGCTGGAAGGAGTTAAAACTGAATTGAACGGACAAGCCAATTGGCGTTTACAGCGCGTTTTAAATGCAAGACATCTTTCTGACGCCCAAATTAATTTCGCCTTTGACGGTGGGATTGATCCATCGCAACTTCCAGCTACGCAAAGGATCGAAGCGGGCAAAGCTATTGCTTTACAGAAAGAACTGAAGAAGATGCTAAAAACCCACTATAAGAACAGAGAATCACTACAAAGAGCCAAAGAGGAGCTGGTTGCTATTTGTGAAAAGGTGAACGAAATACGAGGGAGAATTTTAAACTCAGGTGCTCATTATAACCATGAACCATTATTCGAAACCGAACTTCGTGCCGCATTTGATCAACTTTTGCAGCTAAAAGACAAGACATTTAGATACATTAGTGACTCTGATTAGGAATTAAATTTAAACCAATCGAAACCGTCTACTTTCACGGCCGTGTTTTAACTTATCCTACAATATATCAAACTTCGTTAAGAAGCAAAGGTTATTTTGGAAATTGCCCCCTGCATTGATCTGAACGACAATATTATATACATTGCTACATAAGAAGTCTACACCATTTAGGAAGTTTTGACCGACGTGAAGAAGGCTGGTTATCAAGACTTGTTGATTTCCATGCTTTAAAATTACCTTATCTACTTTTATTTATGTTCAACTTTTTTTATTGATGCTGTTAATGAATCAATTGATACCTTTTGAGATTTTATAGTTTTATCTGATTCGGTTTGCTTCCAAAAAACTACTGTTGCCAAAATTAAGGTTGCAGCTGAAATGATTACTGGAACAAACTTTTGTATCCAGTCACCAGTTCTCTTCCATTTAGCTTGCCCTTTTTCTTTTTTTTCCTTTGCTGTATAACCACCTTTTTCGAAGAAATATTTACCCTTATCTGTTATTTCAAGATAAGTGGTCTCTTGATCTTGACCAACATCATCAATAAATCCATGCCCATATATTTCATTATACGCTAAAGAAAAGACATGTTCTTTTAATCCTGAATCTTTCTTTAATGACTCATAATCAGAACAAATGTTACCAGAAGGGCAGTTGATGCAGCTTTTGTAAATAATACTCAATATTGTATCTTTCTGTTGTGAAGTGGTCATAGTTTCAGTATAAAATACTTTCCATCATAATTACAATACCCAAAATACGAGTATCTATTTACACCATAATCACGAATATTTACGATTATGGTTCCCGAATTTAAGAGTGCTGCCGACCTACTCCAAACTTTTCCCGATGGAGTTGCTTCTACGCTCACTTAGAAGTCATTCGCTGGGAGAGAAACGTAGTGTCACCTTTTGACGCTGAATCAAACTATACACCTGCGCTACCAAGCGGGGGCCATCAACCCGCTACGAGTGCAAAAATTCAGGCCTGTACTTCAACTTCATAACAGGAACCACTTTGTAGACGCAGAAAACCCCTGCAAAAGTGTTTTATGACTCTCTATATCTTCCCTTCACACAAGAAGGGTATTAGTTCACATCAGTTAGCTAAAGACACTGACAACATCCAAAAGTCGGCTTGGTTTGTTCTCCACCGTTTGCGCTATGCGTTCAACCACCCTAACTACAAAGCCGCAATGGGAGGCATTATTAATGTTGACGAAACTTACGCCAGTGGAGCTAAAAGCAAGAAACATCAGGGGAGGAAAAACACTCGGCAATAAGGGCCGTAGCACGAAGAATATGAAACCAATTTTGGGTATTTAGCAACTTTTAGGCTTAAGTGGGTGACAACACAAATAAGTGAACCGTTCAAGAAGCTAACGAAGCATAGGTAGTACCGGTCAGTACGCTAATGACCTATCAATACAAGTCGTACTATAGATTGAACAAAACCTACTTCCATCAGATCGTTAAGCACAGCGCAAAGCAGTACGTCAACAGTGTGGCTCACAAGAACACAATAGAAGTCTTTTAAAGCCAGTTAAAGCGGGATATTGATGGAAATTACCACAACGTAAGTCTCAAGTATATGCGACGCTACTGTGATAAGTCCACCATGCGCTATAATGCCGTAAGCAGGGTGCGAGCCAACGCTTTTACTTCATGCTTGGTGATGTTGAAGCGGGGCTGAGATATAATCAGTTAATTCAAAAAAATTTGTTCAAAACTGAACAACATACCCAAATAATCGTAAATTAGGGCCATATTATACGTTCAAAACTGAACAATATGGCAGATAACTCTCTAACAGACATATACAAGTGGTTGGCACGTACCGACGGACCAACCCTTTCTGACCTAGTAGAAACGAAGCGCAACCAACTTGGCATATCCTCTGACTTGCTCGCTAAGATTGTTGGCATTAACCGAATAACGTTAGATCGGTTGTTAAAGGGCGACACTCAAAAAGCCGACTTGTTTTCCTTGCTCAAGCTGGATGAGTTTTTGCAAATCGGTATTGAGCAAATTGTAGGGGTCTACATGTCGTCCTTATCGCCCGAATCTGCTAAAGAGCTACAGCAAGCGAAAGTCGCAAGCTACCTTGTTAAATACTTCGATTTGTCAGGCCTTAAAAAAGCGGGTGTTATTGATACAGTCTCTGATTTTGAGCAAATTGAGGCTCAAATAACCCACTTCTTTAAGTTGGAAAGTATTTTTGAGTATGACAGGGAGATTGGAGACGTACTGTTTAGTCGTACCAAATCGAAGTCCGATGACAAAATGCGCGACTTTTGGGTACGCTCTGCTATTCATCAATTTAAGCATTACGACAACCCCAATAATTACGATCGGGATGCGCTGATGAGCCTTATCCCTAAGATTAGGCCATATACACGATACGAAGAAAAGGGAC
>JAIVFU010000355.1 GCA_020829485.1 Nostoc sp. CHAB 5834
AGCGGTAGTGAGGTAGAACATACTTTTTGTACTTGTTCAAACTGCGCGGCAGGGCATGACGTGCAGTATAAGCAAAGCTCAGTCAATGTCCTCATAGAGGAGTCGCTGAGAAGCCTACACTGTATGCAAGCATACAGTGTAGGTAAGTCACGTTAGCTTCAGCTGCAAAGAAGCAATTAGGGGTTCGCGCTCGATGTGCCAGTAACGCTTCATAATTGCGTCATAATCCACTGCCCCTTGATCGTAGGTTTCAATCACCTGATTTATCTGCATAGGTTCTTTAACAAAAATAACTACTGATTTTAAATATCAGCTTTTATATATAAAATAAAACTAATTTAAAATTTACTACCGTAATAATAGCTAGATAACATGGCAATTCCAGTATTAAGTTAAACCACTTCATGAACATTTGACCGAAGAGGAACTTGAATGATAAACTCAGTTCCAACTCCCGAATTTGAGAAGCATTCCAGTTTGCCGCCATGTTTTTCTGTAATAATTTGGTAGCTGATAGACATACCCATTCCAGTTCCTTTGCCAATGGGTTTAGTAGTGAAAAAGGGATCGAATATTCGTTGCTGAAATTCTTTAGAAATACCGACTCCGTTATCAGCGATCGCCACTTTTACCCAGGTTGAATTAACTACCGATGTCCGAATCTTGATTCTACTAGGATTGTCTTCCATCTCCTGATAAGTACGCAAGGCATTGTTTTCTTCTAAGGCATCAATTGCATTCACTAAAATATTCATAAACACCTGGTTGAGTTGTCCGGCATAGCATTCTATTAGGGGTACATCACCATAGTCTTTGATCACCTCAATCTCAGGTTGCTCTGGTTTAGGTTTCAGGCGGTGTTGCAAAATCATCAAGGTGCTATCGATGCCCTCATGAATATCGACGCGTTTAAATTCCGCTTCATCCATGCGGGAAAAATTCCGCAGCGACAGGACAATTTGGCGAATGCGATCGGTGCCCACTTTCATAGAAGACAACATTTTCGGCAAGTCTGACTGCAAAAACTCCAGATCCATGTTTTCAACAGCAATTTGAATTTCCGAAGCAGGGTTAGGATTATACTGCTGATACAACTGCACAAGTGTTAATAAATCCTGAGTGTATTCCTGCACATGGGTAAGGTTGCCATGAATAAAGTTGACTGGGTTATTAATTTCATGGGCGACTCCAGCAACTAGTTGTCCGAGACTAGACATTTTTTCACTTTGAATCACCTGAGATTGAGTGCGCTGCAATTCCCTTAATGCATTTTTGAGTTCAGTAGTGCGTTCTTCTACCCGATCTTCTAGTTCTTCCTTGCTTTTCTCTAGGGCAGTAAACGATTCGTGCAGTTGCCCTGTCATGTGGTTGAAAGAGTTGGACAGGGTATTAAGTTCTTGAATGTTGCTAGTTTCTACTGTCTGATCTAAATTGCCAAATGCCATTGCTTCACTTGCCCGATTTAGGCGCAGAATCGGGCGTACAATCCAATGAGAGGTGAATACGCCCATCACTGAGGCAATAACCAATGCGCCAAAACAAAGGGCGATCGTAGTTTGCGTGTTGGCGTTAATTTGCGCCATGAATGCGTTTTTTGGCACACTCATTACCATCAGCCAATTCAAACCATATTTGTCACGCCAAGGTAAAACATGGACAAAATGCCGTTTTCCTTCCATCTCAAGATGAAAATCTGTATCTTGGGTAATAGACCCAAACCCGGAGGTTTGGAAATGTCTGGCAACGTTCTGTATGATTGGGTCAGAACTGTCGATCGCGTGCAATCGCCGGATCTCTTGATTGACCATGACAAAAGGCTTCTCTGTACCGGAACTGGCAATTAATGTGCCATCCCGTTCTAAAAGAAACACCCGCCCAAATTGACTGATATCTAAACTGCGTAAAAAATCGCCTAGCTTCAGCAGGTGAATATCCGTTGCAATCATTCCCAATAAGCGATTTTGCGAATCATAGATGGGACGACTGGCAGAGGCAGAAATATAGGGGCCTGTTGGAAGATTTGTACTCACAATCTTTCCCCAAATGGGTTTACCAGCAGCGATAGGTTGGGTATACCAAGATTCACGGAAATTGTTCCAGTTATAACGCTCATTAACTTGAGTTCGATTACCTTGATTATCCGTGGTGTAGTTAGTATTATTGTTAGGCAGCTTGGCAGTCCAATCATCAATGGTGATTGTTTTGCCATCCAAACGAGCGGCTGCAACCCCTTCACCCGTTGTTAATCCAATACCAATATAAGTCAGGTCAGAGACATGCATCTGATCCCAGAAATACTTGCTAAGGGTTTGGCGATCGCGCACGTCCAATAGTCCCCTGCGAATAGCATCTGCATTGATCTGATTAAGGGTTTGCGGAATGGAAAGATAAGACTTCAGGTGTTCATCCACTACGTCGCTGGTGCGGTCTATCAACTGCTCTGCCAAGTCGTTAACTGCTGTTTGTCCATTTTTAAAAGACAAATAACCCACTAAACTTACTGCTGCAAAAATTTGGATAAGGAAGGGAACAACAAGAACAATCTGTAATGGGAAGGCTTTACCTTTACTAAAATAGTGAGTTTTCATTGGAAACTACAAGTTGATGCTAATTTGATTTGCTTCTATAGTTCCCAAGAAGCCCACATACTCACCTTTGTTTAAATTTATTTTGTCAAGCTGTCGGGTGCGTTAGACTGCGCGGCTACTAACGGATAAAAGGGAAAAAGTTAAAGGGGAAAGGGGAAAGGGATTAAACTAAGCCACCTTATGCGTGGGGTTTCTACTTGCCTTGCGACATAAGAATTATTTCGCTTAACTTCAGGCGAGGTTTTTACCTTTCCCCCAAACCTTCTTGATAAATATTTTGGTAAAACAGCAATGTCTACGACGGGCTGCACCTACGCAATTATTTGGGTTTGACAAAATTTGGAGTATTACGGCACATCTTAACTTGTCGCTATCGTTGTCTTTCCATTCTTGCCTTCTACACTGGCAACAAATGAGAGTTGCTCAGTATCGGAAGTTGGCGGTTCGCCTCTTAGTCCCTTACGACGCTGGCTTTTAGGAACTCCTCCCGCCATGCCGTATTCCACACTGCTTTTGCCATATCGCGTTCCGACTGCCATTAGCATGTGCTCTGTCATATCTCCCAACTCGCTTTCTGTTTCCAGCATCTCACGGTACAACTTATCTAAGCTAGAAAGGGCACTATTGTAGGCATTTTCTTTAGTTCGCATCGTCTCAATCAGGCTTGAGAAGGCAGGTAAGGTGAGTCCATTGCCTAAATCTAACCTCGGATCAATTGAGTTTATGCTAGCGGCACGGCGCACTGCTCTTTCTAACACTACAGAAGTTCTTTTTCTCCGAGCCATGATCTACACCTTGTAATTCAGTACGGTTAATATTCTTTACCTTAAAGAATTACGTATAGATCAGCCTGAGAGAATTCCGGCAAATCTGCAATAGCTTTTGCTACATAGGGATAATTACAGCAGATTGCGCGAACTACTTAAATGAGAAAGCAAACTGGGGTTTGAGAAAGTAAAAGCTGCTTTTGCTTGCGGAAAACACCAAAAGGAGAAAGCAAACTGGAGTTTGAGAAAGTAAAAGCTGCTTTTGCTTGCAGAAAACACCAAAAGGAGAAAGCAAACTGGGGTTTGAGAAAGTAAAAGCTACTTTTGCTTGCGGAAAACACCGAAATTAGAAAGCAAACTGGGGTTTGAGAAAGTAAAAGCTGCTTTTGCTTAGTGACATACTCCTACACTCGTCCTTCGGACTGAGTGTAGGCTTCCAAGACAATCCGGCTATTGCTTAGGAGGCTCTTGGCTTTAAGAACGGAATGCCCTGCCGCTCTATTTTTCACGTTAATCGCTG
>JAIVFU010000356.1 GCA_020829485.1 Nostoc sp. CHAB 5834
AGCAGAAAATGAGCACTTTCATGGAGAAACGGCATGTTTAGGTTTATAACGATATTTATAGTTGATTTAGTCAAAAAATAACCGGTCATTCGACTGGATGTAAATCAGTTACATCTGGTCGAATGACCGGTTCGGATTAATCTTTCTTGCCGCCACTCACCGACGATGCGGGTTGCTGTTCCGATAATTTCTTAGCGGCCTTGGCAAAATCGCCGGCTTTGATGATCGAAATTTTCGACGGATCGATGTGTTTTTTCATGGCTGCGTTCACCTGTTCGGTGGTGAGGCTTTCCATTTTTTTCTCAAAATCGGTATCCCAGTTCATCGTACGATTCAGGTAGAGGTAGTTGTTGAGCGTACCGGCCAGGCTGGGGTCCTGCGCCCGCGCCACAATCCGCGACTGGAGCAGACCCGAACGGGCCGCCTGAATTTCTTCGGCCGTGAAGCCGTCCTTAACCACCCGGTCCATCTCTTCCCGGAAGGCTTTCTCCAGCCTTTCGGCGTTCTCCGGGTTGTAGATGGCGTAGGTCAGGAACATACCCGTCTTGTCGAACGGATTCGCTGAGATTTGTGAGCCTACCCCGTAGCTGATGCCTTCTTTTTGTCGGATACGTACCGCCAGCCGCGAGTTCAGGAACCCACCACCGAGCATGTAGTTACCCAGCATCAGCGCCGGATAATCCGGATCATCGTCGCGCAGGGGCAGGTTCACACCGGCAACCATAAACGCATTTGCCTTGTCGGGTGCTTCAATCGATTGGGGGGTTGGCTTAACATCGGTGTAGGGCGTCACTAACCGGCTGAACGGTTTTTTGGCTTTCCAGGTCCCCAACTCATCGGTAACGACTTTCCGCACCGGCGTTTCGTCGAAATCGCCCACAACGGCCAGCGTTGCGTTCTGCGCGCCGTAAAAATCTTTATGGAACTGCTTGAGGTCGTCCAGCTTCAATGCGTTTACCGCAGCCACATCTTCGTCGGGCGTGGAGGTATACCGAATATCATCTTTCGGATAGGGGCTCATTTGACGCTGAAAAGCAGTAAACGCCAGCGCCTGTGGTTCAGACCGTTGCGACTCGATCTGTGCCAGTTGCTCCTGCTTCAGTTTTTCAAACTCGCTGGCGTCGAAAGCCGGACGCTTGAGCATATCGCTCACAATCCGAATCACCGCCGGCAGGTTTTCTTTGGTTGTTTTAATCGTTACGTTAACCTGGTTGCCACTCCCGAAAACGCCCACCTGGGCTTTCAGTTTGTCGAGTTCATCTTTAATCTGTTGCCGGTTGCGGGTCGTTGTACCCCGGTCGAGCATCGAAGCCGTAAATACCGATATGGCGCTTTTATTCATCAGGCTTTTCTGGTCGCCGTAACGCATCGTCAGCCGGGCATTCACTTCGTTGCCGCGCGTGGTTTTGGGCAGCAGGGCCAGTTCGATGGTATTGGGTTGCTCAGACCGGCGGGTGCGCCCGTCGATATTGGCGGGCGAGGGGTCGAAGGCTTCGCCCTGGGCAACCAGTGCGCGGCCTTTGTAGTTTTTTACCATCGCCATAACATCCGGGGCCTGAGGTACCTCCACCCGTTCGGGTGCCTGATCGGGTACGAATACACCAACTGTCCGGTTCGAGGGTTTGAAGTAGTAGCTGGCTACCCGTTTAACATCGGCAGGGGATACTTTTTCGAGCGCATCGCGGTACAGAAAACCCAGCCGCCAGTCGCCCGTAGCAATGTATTCGCTCATGGCCAGCCCCACCCGTTCGGCATTTTTGAAGCTCAATTCCACATCCTTGAGGATTTTGGCTTTGGCCCGCTCAACTTCTTCTTTGCTGGGTGCGGTAATGGCTACCGAGTCCAGGGTGCTCAACAGCGCAGCTTTTGCTTCGTCAATCGACTTTTCTTTCAGCAGTTCGGCCGCGAAGTAAACGTAGCCGGGATCTTTGGTTGTGAACGAGTAGCCATACTGTTGCGACGCTTTCTTGGTGTCGATCAGGGCTTTGTACAAACGGCCGCTGGGTTCGTTGGTGAGCAGTTCCGTCACAACGTCCATAACGGGATAGTCGGGGTGAGAACCGGGCATGATGTGATACAGGGCCGACACCACTTTCGTGTCGCCCACGCGCCGGAGTGTCACCAGCCGCTCGCCGTCCTGTACCGGCTCCTGGCTGTAGGTGGGTTGCAGAACGCGCGTTGGCCGCGGAATGGCGCTAAAATACTGGTTGATCAGGGCCAGCGTTTTGGCTTCGTCAATTTTACCGGCTACGACCAGTACGGCATTGTCGGGCTGGTAGAATTTCTTGTAGAATGCCTGGAGGTTTTCGATGGGTACTTTTTCGATGTCGGAGCGGTTGCCGATGGTCGAGTTGCCGTAGTTGTGCCACAGGTAAGCCGACGACACCACACGCTCGTTGAGTACGTTCTGGGGGGAGTTTTCGCCCATCTCGAACTCATTCCGTACGACCGAAAATTCGGTGGCGAGGTCTTCTTTTTTGATAAAGCTGTTGACCATCCGGTCGCTTTCGAGGTCGAGCGCCCATTTCAGATTCTCGTCGCTGGCCGAAAATGTTTCATAATAGTTGGTGCGGTCGAGCCAGGTCGTACCGTTGGGGCGGGCGCCGTGTGCGGTGAGTTCCTGCGGAATGTTGGTGTGTTTGGTGGAGCCTTTAAAGACCATGTGCTCCAGCAGGTGAGCCATGCCGGTTTCGCCCAGACCTTCGTGCCGGGAGCCAACGAGATACGTAATATTGACGGTGACCGTTGGCTTGGAGGGGTCGGGAAAGAGCAGGACTTTCAGGCCGTTTGTCAGGTTGTATTCCGTGATACCCTCTACGGAAGCCCCTTTTGTGATCCCGGCAGGCAGCGCTGCGGGTTTGTCCTGAGCCGTAGCAACCGTCAGGCTGCTCATGAACCAGGCTGCGGCCAACAAACCTTTTTTGGTAAGGTTGTTCTTCATAAATACACAGTTAGTTGGGAGTTCTAAAAACTAAGTGTCTAGTTACGAAAAAGTACCGTGAAACGCAATGGCTTTTACCGTGGTTTGCCAAAAAACAGGATAAGCGGTTAGTATACCAAACCACTTATCCTGTTACCCGGTAGTGCCGTATCAGTTTTTTGCTCCGCCACTCACCGACGACGCGGGTTGCTTGTCGGCCAGTTTTTTGGCTGCT
This sequence comes from Nostoc sp. CHAB 5834, assembly GCA_020829485.1. The sequence continues at coordinate 3,156 of JAIVFU010000356.1, forward strand.
TTCTCAAAATCGCCTGCTTTAATCATCGATAGCCGGGCGTAATCGATGTATTTTTTCAGGGCCGCATTGACCTGTTCCGGCGTCAGGGCTTCCAGCCGCTTATCGTAGCTGGCATCGTAGGCAAAGGTCCGGCCTTCGTTTTTGGTCAGGTACTGCGCCCATTTACTGGCGAGCGATCTGTCCTGAGCGCGTTCCAGCTGCTTCTCCTGAAGCATGGCCGATTTGGCAGCTCTTACTTCGTCGGCGGTCACGCCATCCTGTATCAGCTTTTGCACCTCTTCCCGGAAAGCGTTGTCGAATTTCTCGCCGTTTTCCGGATTATAAATGGCATAAGCGCCAAGGTTTCCCACGCGGTCATTATCATCGGCGTAGATGTAGGAACCAACGCCGTAGCTCAACCCGTCTTTGACCCGAATACGCGTTGCGAGCCGCGAGTTGAGCATGCCTTCGCCCAGAATATAGTTCGCCATCGCCATGGCGGGGTAGTCCGGGTCGTCGTCGCGGAGGGCGAACTTCATACCGCCCGCAAAAACGGCGCTGGTTTTATCATTGGTCTGGATCGTCTGGGTCTGCGGTTTGACGTCGGCAAACAGGGCCTGCGGAATGCGCGCAAAGGGTTTTGCCGATTTCCACCGACCCAGTTCATCCTTGATAAGCTTGCGAATGGTGGGTTCATCGAACGCGCCAATCACGGCTACCGTCGCATTGTTGGTGCC
>JAIVFU010000357.1 GCA_020829485.1 Nostoc sp. CHAB 5834
GTTTGGGTATTTGTATTCACCTTCTTTTATCTGGTCTGATTAGGCAGAAAAATGACAATGGCAGACAACACACACAACCACGACGCTCATGGGCACGAAGGAACCGAGATTCCGGCGGCAAACACGGGCATGATCTGGCGGACTTTCATTATTCTGTCCGTTATTACTGCATTTGAATTTACGCTTGCCTTTCTGATGAAAGCCGGTGGACTACGTACCTCCATCTTCGTTGGTATGACCCTGGTAAAGGCATTTTACATCGTGGGTGAGTTTATGCACTTGAAGCATGAAGTGAAAAGCCTGATTTGGGCAATCACCATCCCAATCCTGTTTATTGTTTGGTTATTGATTGCGTTGTTGACAGAAGGTGGCTCGATATTCGAGCTCAGGTAATATGACAAAACCTCAAAAAGCCGGGATCCTGCTCACTACGCTGCTGGTCCCGGCTTTGCTGTATGTATTTCTTCGGTTTTTTACCGAAAACCACTTCACCTTGCCCCGGTTCCTGCCAAAGATCGACTCGACGCGGGGTGAGCCGTTGATGGGCCCCGTTAAACTGGCTGACGGCAGTGTAGTAACAGACACAATATTCAATACAATCCCCCCTTTCAGCCTGATTGACCAGGATGGAAAAACGGTCGAACAATCGATTGTTGAGAATAAAATTTACGTCGCTAGTTTTTTCTTCACCCGTTGCGGTACAGTATGCCCTCGCATCTCATCGCAGCTTACACGTGTGCAGGACATCTTTCGGGATAAGTCAAGTCTCGTTTTCCTCTCGCATTCTGTCGACCCTGAACATGACCGGCCTGCACAGCTAAAGGCCTATGCGAAGAAGTATGAAGCCATACCCGGCAAATGGTATTTCCTGACGGGCGATAAAGCCGCCATTTACAAATTAGCCATGCGTGGGTACTACCTGCCGGCGGTCGACGCCGGGGTAAAGGATGGGGCGCCTGACGAAACTTTTATTCATAGCGAGAAGTTGGTATTAGTAGACAAACAGGGAATTGTCAGGGGTTTCTACGATGGGACCGATAAAGCAGATGTTGATCGGTTAATTCTGGAAATCAGGGTGTTGCTTGATATCTATAGCAAAGAATAATTCATTAAACATGGAAACGTTTCAGCCGGTTGAGGAACGAAAAGCAAGCCGGATCATTAATGTTCTGTCGATTGCTATTCCCGTTGCGGTAGCGGTTATGCTGGGTGTTCGACAAAAGATAGAGTTGGGGAGCTGGACATCTTACCTGCCCCATGTGAACGCCATTATCAATTCCATAACGGCTCTGTTACTGTTGATGGGTCTGTACTTTATCCGGCAGAAGAATGTGGCGGCCCACAAACGTACCATGTTAATGGCATTTGTGCTGGGTTCGTTGTTCCTGGTGTGTTACATCCTGTATCATATCACCCACGAGTCGACGCCCTTTGGTGGAGAGGGCTGGATTCGTCCGGTCTATTACTTTTTGCTCATATCACATATCGTGTTGTCAATTGTTGTTGTGTGGTTTGTGCTACGGGCAGTTTATTTTGCGCTGAGTGGTCAAATTGCCCGACACAAGAAGACGGTGAAGTATACGTTTCCAATTTGGCTATATGTTAGTGTTACGGGTGTGATTGTTTATTTCCTGATTGCACCCTATTATCAACAGTGATGGAACGGCGATGAAAAACTTCAGAGTGTTATCAATTGTTATAGTTGCGTTGCTGACTGGCACATCGGATCTAATGGCCCAGTGTGCTATGTGCCGGGGAACCGTTGAAAGTACCGTCAGCGATGGACGCAGCGTAATCGCGTCAGAATTGAATTTTGGCATTTTGTATCTCTTAATAATTCCTTACCTGATCATTGCCACAATCGGCTATTTGTGGTATCGGAACAGCAAACAGGAACATGGAAGACGTCTCGAAATTGCAAGCCGCGTTAAACGGGCTATGTCCTAAGTGCAGGAAAGGGAAACTTTTTGTGAGTCCTTTCTACTCACCCAGGCATTTCGACGAGATGTATGAGTTTTGCCCGCACTGCGGGTTGCGCTACGAAGTTGAGCCAGGTTACTTCATTGGCGCTATGTACGTAAGCTATGCAATATCGGGTGGTGTGGCGCTCGTTTTGGCCTTTCTTTTGTTCTATCTGGCTAATGACCCGCAAGGATGGGTATACGCTGTAGTTGTTGCGCCGGTAATGATACTGATAGCCCCGGTCAACTTTCGAGTATCACGAGTTATATGGCTACACTACGTAGCAGGAATAAAATACATTAAAGGGCTCTAGGAGCCCTTTTTTTGTGTGTAGTGGTCGAATCAGAAAAAATACACTTTTTTTTGGATGGCCATGCAACCGCTCCCCGTCCGAGTTGCATCTTGCTGGTGAACCTGAACACGTATGCTCCGACTTATACCGTTTTTTACGACCGAAGTGCAGCTGATTGCTGCGTTGAAGCGGGGCGAAAACCGCGCTCATAAGGTTGTTTATGAACGATTTGCCGGAAAAATGCTCGCGGTTTGCACCCGTTATTGTGCGAACCGGGCCGACGCAGAGGAAGTAATGCTCGATGGCTTTATGCGGGTGTTCGAAAAAATCGGTCAGTTTCGGGAAGATGGTAGCTTCGAGGGGTGGATTCGTCGCATCATGGTAACAGAATCGCTGATGTTTCTGCGAAAGAATAAGCAGTGGCGTCAGGAAGTGAGCATGGACGAAGTAGTGGTGGAACCAGACTATGAATGGGCCGATACCGCCATTCATGAGAACGATTTATTACGGATGGTCAATCAACTACCCGACGGATACCGAACTGTCTTTAACCTGTACGCCATCGAAGGCTACTCGCATGCTGAAATTTCGACCATGCTTGGTATATCGGAAGGTACCTCGAAATCGCAGTTGAGTCGTGCCCGGACCATGTTGCAAGTGAATGTAAAGAAACTGGAGCAGGAGTTGCCAAACCGAATGTATCAAAATACATTGGCGGGCAGCGAAAGCAGTAAAATCTATAAACAATGAAAGAACGCACCGATAAACAGCCACTGGACGACCTTTTCGCTCGTAAGCTGCAAAATATGTCGCTGCCGCCCGGCCCGGATGGGTTTGCGCGGCTGCAGGCGCGTATGGGGCAAGGCTCCGTGGAACCCGAAGTTGTATTCTGGCAGAATCCAACAGTCCATCGGTATATGGCCGTTGCCGCCTGTTTGCTATTCGTATGCCTGTTTGGCTGGCTTTATCTGACAAAGGAAAGCGATCTTACCGGCAAAGGAACTATAGCAGCCGTTAAACCAGAGAAGACGGAGCAATCGGTCGATAAACCGGCCCGCGATGTAGCCGCTACCCAGGTTGTGCCCGAACAGGTACTGCCCGACCAAACAAACGCTGTACCCGTTGAATCGCCTTCGAAGGCGGGACGGAAAGCGAAAGAAAACGAAGTTGGGGCTGGAAGTCAGGCCATGGCTGCGGTGAGGAAACCCGTTGTCAAACCCGCAAAATTACCGTTGGAAATACCCGTTCTGGAAACGGTAAAGCCAACTGAGCAACTGGCAAAAACAGACATAAGCCCGGTAACTACCGAGCCTGTTGTTGAAAAGCAGATCATGGCTGCGGTCAGTAAGCCAGTTCCCGCTGCCGAACGAGTGCTGGTGGTTACCATTACCGAGCCCGAAGCACTGGTAGCGGCCCGCCGGAACGTGAAAGCGCCGGTGCAGGAAGGAGTCCTGGCCGATACGGATGCGAAGGCCGACAAAGAAACGAAAGCCGGAGCGCTTTGGAGCCAGGTAAAACGACTGAAACAAGGCGAAATATTTGCCCGTAAGGACGAGGTCGATGATGAGCGGGGCCTGATTGGCCGGGCGTACAGCGGTCTGAAG
>JAIVFU010000358.1 GCA_020829485.1 Nostoc sp. CHAB 5834
CAGCTGGTAGTAGCTACCGCATTGTACGCGGTCGGTCGTCTGTTCGACTCAGCCATTGGGCACCAGGACTGCGACATTCGTACAATGGACAGTAACCCCGCCTCCTATGCGGATAATCCGAGTTCGATTCTCGGCGGACGCTCCAACTCTATATTCAATCAAACGGGTCGTTGGCAGAATGGCTATGCACCGGACTCTTAATCCGTACCACCTGGGTTCAATTCCCAGGCGACCCACCAATCAACTATCTAACACGCGCCCATCAATGCTATACTAATAGTGTCTAAGACAGTTCTGTTTGTATTGTTTTGGGCTTTTTTTTGAAGCCATGAATACAAAGGAGGTCTGTCATGGTGCAAGTGCTGCAGTGCGACAAGGCAGGAGCCCCTGTCCGCTGGCTGACTCCTGAACAAGCGGCTGTTCAGGTTGTAAAGAACAACGTTGCCTGGAGTATCGGTGACCCTGTGGTGACCCTCCGGGGCGGCACCAACGCAAAGACGGGGCTGCCGTCGCTTTTGGCGCTTCCCCCCATTATTTCGGTGAGCGGGGAGGATACTCGTCGGGACTTCCACTACACCCCTGCTGTTTCATCGGCGTTGATATTTCGTCGAGACAGGCATATCTGCGCTTACTGCGGGCAGAAGTTCAAAGAATGCGAGTTGACCAGGGACCACATCTACCCGGTTTCTCGCGGGGGTGAGGATACTTTTACGAATTTGATTGCAAGCTGCAAGCTCTGCAACGGGCGGAAAGACAACAAGACGCCGGAAGAAGCGGGCATGCCGCTGCTGTTCGTCCCTTATGTCCCGAGCATCTATGAAGCATTCATTCTCGCCAATCGGGTCATCCTCTTTGACCAGCACCAGTTTTTGAGCGCGAACCTACCCAAGCACTCCCGCGCTCGAACCCCCATGGTCCATTGACCTCTCCCTCTTCCCTTGCGGAAGGGGGCTTTTTCATTTGAGCGCCGCTTTAAGTGCGTCACGCGTAACGCGGATTCCTATACCAGGCAGGAATTCAAAGGAAAAATATGACTCTCATACTCTTGATGCTTTTTCCCCTCATTTGGCCCTTTGTTGCCAAGATGATTTGGGGGCGTGAGCTGACCATTGCTGAAATTTTCGTCAACCTCGGTGTTGGCGTGGTGCTAGTTGCCCTGGGTTGGTTTCTTGGTACAAATGCCGTCATGGCGGATGTCGAAATCCGCAATGGTGTAGTCACGTCGAAAATGAAGGAACGCACTTCGTGTGAGCATTCCTATCCTTGCCGATGTGACAAAAATGGGTGTTCGACCTGCTACCAGCACACGCATGACTATAACTACAAAGTTGAGACATCAGCAGGCAAGTTCTACGTCAAACGTGTTGATTCCCAGGGCACGAGGGAACCCCAGCGCTTTGCCGCTGTAAAAATCGGTGAGCCTGTTTCTCTCAAGCACTCCTACGACAACTATGTGAAGGCGGCGCCTGACTCCTTGTTCAACCACTTGGCAGACAAGCAAGCCATGGACTCTTTTGCAGGGCAGATTCCGGAGTATCCCTCCAAGGTTTTCGACTACCACCACGTGGACCGGGTACTGACCAACGGTGTCCCCGTGCCTGACCTTCAAAGCTGGAACCGGGAGCTCGAAGCTACGTTGTCCCGCTTGGGCGCCCGAAAACAGGTCAATGTCGTCCTTCTGTTCACTAGCAACAATGACCCCATGTACGCGACAGCGATTCGTGCGGCTTGGCTAGGGGGAAAGAAAAACGATGTCGTCGTGGTTCTGGGAACGCCGTCCTACCCTGAAATCTCATGGGTGCGCGTTATCAGCTGGACGGATGCCGAGCTGTTCAAGGTTCATTTGCGCGACGCGCTTCTTGACCTCAAAACAGTAGACCGCATCGCGCTGCTTAGCCTCGTCGAGTCCCACGTGGACAAAGCCTTTGTGCGCAAGCAGATGTCCGACTTTTCATACCTGAAAGGACAGATTGAGCCCCCTGGGTGGGTCATCGCTTGCTTGGCCGTTTTTGGTGCTTTGGGGTCCATGGGCTTGTCTTTTTACCTGGCTCACAACCAGTACGCAGCGGCTCGTTTTAGGCGTATTTGGTAGCTATACGTTGTTCGCAGTTCATTATCAATAAAGGATTTCATGAAGTTCCAAAAAGGCAATGCAGCACTTGTTGCTCTTATCGGCGTTATCGTCATCATTTGCATCGTCGCCCTCGGTGCGGCCGCCAGCTATGTCTCGGCTGCCAACGAAGGCAATCGTCTTGAAAACCAAATCAAGGCGACGTATGAAAACAACCAGAACATCCTAGCCCAGTACGGGCAGAAAGTTATGGAAGCGGTGCAGGTCCCTGAAATGGCCAAGAACGACTTGATGGAAGTGGCTAAAGCTGCGATTTCTGGCCGATACGGCCCGGATGGCGCGCGCTCATTGTTCACTTCGATTCAGGAGCAAAACCCTCAGGTCGACCCTCAGCTGTATCGCCAGATACAACAAATCATCGAAGCGGGTCGTAACCAGTTTGAAACTGCGCAGACTCGCCTGATTGACCAGAAGGCGGCCTACCTGACAGCGCTAGGAACCGTTTGGAAGGGCTTCTGGATGCGCCTTGCCGGGTATCCTCGAATCAATCTCGATGACTACAAAATCGTGACTACAGACCGCGCGGCCAACGCATTCCAGACAGGCAAAGAAGCACCTATTCAGCTTCGACCTTCGAAGTAAACCGAAGGCGTAATTCAAAAGAGCGTGGTCTAAGCCACGCTCTTTTTTTTTCTCCAGCTCAGGATGCCTGGAAATGCTTTTTGCAATGGTTGTTATACGTACTAGATTCCGCACGTTTGCTGTATGGCAAACCAAGGTATGTCACAAATCATGATTCGCTGTCGGGCAGGCAAAGACCACGCCCGGTAGCTGGCCCCTTCTTAGGCCTGAGAAGGCAGCCCAGCCTACTATCGCACAGCGACCCCGCCCTTGCGCACCCTAAGTGCTATCGCCTCATTCTCTATCAAACACGAGCATGCCGGCTAAAGCGTCATTGTGCAAAGAATTGAGGCGAAGGAGTACTTCAGACCAACTGCTAGTAAGGTAAATGAGGCGCCCGGGTGTAATAGCTCGGGCGTCAGGCTTTTGTGGGTGGTACCTACACTCCAGAACACCTTCTAAGCATCATGCGACGTCACATTCTCAAGGCCCTCGGGGCCCTTTCACTTTGCCTGGCGGCCCCTCTAACATTTGCTCAAGAGCAGTTCTCGACGGCTGACGCCACACCCGTCAACGTCGACAAGTCCTTCCCTTCATCCAAGAACGGTCTATTCTCTGGCGGCGTTTTGCTGGAAGTGGTCAACACCTCGGATGGCTCCCCCTACCTCCTATTCCCTCAGACCCGCAGCACGGGCTACGTTGCGGCCAAGAAAGGGGAGAAGTTCGCCCTCCGAGTACGCAACACCACCCCTAATCGGGTGATGGCAGTTCTCTCCGTAGACGGGGTCAATCTGCTTTCAGGCGAGGTAGGGGATGGCCTTCATAAGGGTTACGTCCTGCGACCCTTTGAGAGCATGTCAGTAGAGCGCTGGAAGGGCTCCAAGAAGTCATCCTACGCGTTGGAGTTCGGAGGGGACCTGACCCGCTATGCGCAGCAGCCACCTCTACCCGAAATGGCTGGCGTGATTGGGCTTGACGTTTTTGGGGAACATGCGCCCCTGAACCATTTCAAGATGGTCGAGCGTGGTGCGGATTCCGCGCCTACCGGCAGATTCGTTTCCGGCCCCATTGCCACTCTGCCAGGGGACCCGTTCCTGCGCAACAAGGAGACCAGCGTTCGTTTCCGGGTGGGCTACGTGGAAATGAAGGAGCTTGCAGCACATGG
>JAIVFU010000359.1 GCA_020829485.1 Nostoc sp. CHAB 5834
GCTTTGCTCTGAGAGGATATTTTTGGATATAATCAAGGACAATACACATTTTTTAACTGGATTGGTAGAGTGCTAATTTAACTTTCTACCATTTTTTTGTGCCTGGATTATATTTTGGACGTGTCTATTACTTGCAGATTGATTGGCTTGTCGCTGGTCGTAGGTAGTAGCGATCGCCCCTACCAAATTATCAAACATTTCTTTACGCCAGAGTTCACGGTGAATGGCTCGGAATTGCCCAGCAGTATCTAACTTTGGTTCTGATTCCGGTAATGGAACTTCTGGCAGATTGATTGACTCAGGATTAACCTTGAGGATAACACTAGAGCCATCTGGTTGCAAAGTAGCTGCAAATGTCGCACCAATCGGCAGTTTCGGACTATCAGGAGCAAAAGTACCTAAATTCTTGCCATCAATCTGTAATATCGGTGTACCGTTGTAACGATAATGCTCTGGGTGTGATTCGGGTAACTCAAAAACTCCTACTTCCAAAGTAACGCTGCGCTTTTTCCATTGCTTACTAGCAAAGTTTTCATTGGCGAAGTCATTGTATTTGATACCCAACACTTTAATTTCATCAAACTGAAAATCCTGAAGCTGCTGACATACCTCCTCTGTAAACAGGTTATATGCCAAAGCACCAACACCTGAATCCTGACGTGATGTTGCCCAACTATGATCTGCTGGCGGGATAATTCTCAAATCCTTCGGGATATTAAGTTCATCTAAATCGTTAATGTTTTCGCCAAATTTAGCAGCTAATTTATCAACTACTTTGGGTGATAAGTCTTTCAAAGCAAATTCAATCAGAGGTAATTGAGGATGAATTGTGGCATCAAATTTAATTCCCTTTTGTTCTAAAGATTCTTTCCATTTAATAGCACCTGCACCAAAAGGAACACTCAAAACATAAATATCCTGTGGTAATGCAACGCTGGGCAGTTCATAATCGTGCTGAAACGAAAACGTAATTTCCATCTGTTCTGCCAGCTTTAAACAGTCTTTGCGATGCCGATCTAATTCTGGACGGGTGTGTTGTGTGTGCCACAGTGCCGCCGCGCCTTCTCTGCGAGACGCTACGCATTGATTGAGCCTGTCCCCAGAATTTACAAACCTCTCTTCTGGACTGTTGAATAATTCATCAATTTCCACCCGATAGCTTTCGTAGAGCTTTCCTAGTTCCTCATTAAAGGCTTCCCTGTCATCTCCCACCCGTTCCTTAATTTCGTTTCTAGCTTGCTGAAACCTTGTTTTCAGTTCTTCTGCCCATTCCAAGGCATCTACAGATAGCGTCTCTTTAGGAAACAGGTAGCGAAACTCATGCCTATCTCTGCTGCGAATGCGTGTTGGTTCCCACACAGGATTGACTACAACTCTTGCAATAACGTTGATTGAGCCGGGAGCATCCGCAGGCATGGCAAAGGAGCGATAAAGCCGTTCATCTTTCTTAAAGTCAAAAAAGTAACTGGGGTGAGACTCAGACCATTTTTTGGCATCGGCGAGTAAATTTTCCCCACCTATTTCCTTGATATCTTCTAATCTTTCTGCACTTTTGGGCGAATCTACCTCAACCTGAAGTGCCTGAAATAAACGGTTTAGTAGCTTCCTTTGTTGTCTGCCAAATCGCTTTACATTCTCCCCGTCTTGGGGCATCGATGACTGTACACGTCCAATATTTGTTGCTACTAGCCCTACTTTATTTTGACTACTGGCAGCAGCAATCTCTGCTAAATTTTTGTATTTTAAGTTGCCTTCTTCATCTGTGATTTCCGTATACGCCAGCTTAGGGCGTTGTTTAACTGGCTCAAATCTTCCTGGTTCACCTGCGCGGAGAGTTTCTTGAGCAATATTAGGCAGTTTACTGGCAGAACTGACCATTAATTGGTCGCCGTCAAAATCGGCTTGGTGGTATTCCTCGGCATCCTTGGGGTGAATCCAAACTACGTTGCGAGTTTTCTTCAATTCTGGGTCATGGATGTTACTGTAGAGGCGGATGTTGTCTGAATTGACGATGGGGTAACGGGTGAGAATGACATCTCCTTCTGGTAGATGGGGTACACAGATTGTGCCACGAGTTAGGCGATCGCATGGCATTGCCATACCCGAATTATGGTTGTATCCTCCCTTAATCGCTAAGTCACGCCATTGATTGGCTATGTAATCGGTAGCAAACTTGCGGAATTTGGGGGTTTCAATCAATTGACCATATTTATCGCTACGTAATAAGGAAATCCAGCGAGATTCCTGCGCTTGATTGTTAGCATTACCCTCAATTTCGTTAAAAGCTTCTTCTGACTGCTCTTGCTGCGATGGCGGAACGCCCGCCGTAGGCGATCGCTGTTGTTTGTCATATTGTTGGATGATGTATTTTGCCAACACCAAGGGATTGCGCTGTAACTCGGCAAGTTCTCTAGCTTTTTCTTGGGTGGGTTTGCTCAAATCTTGTTTGACTGCTTCTTCTGAGTACCAAATGGTAAACTGCCAACTATTATCGTAGCTGGTAGCTTTGGCGTTACCTCGATTCCCGATTACCGCTTGGGGAAACTCATAGTCACCGCAGGGTATTAAGTTTTTGAGTTCCGACTTTTTAATGCCTTTAATTGAGGAACGATCCATAATAATGTCGTAGCCTTGGGCATCAGTCAAAGTCGCATCGGGTAGGAAAGTACCTTTGGATAAAAAGCTGGTTTTTGGGCACAGGGAATTATCTGGTTCAGCCCAATTACTCCTCCAGGCAAACCGAAATTGGAATGGACAATTGCCTTCTCCTCCTAATTGTTTGGCAAGTTGGGGCGAAATCTTGCCGTGACAGTCTCCTGTTTTATAATGAGCATACTGTGGGTCTTCAAAGTCCACAATTTTAACTCGCAGCCCTGTAAAAGTTTCTGAGCCTTTGTAGCAATTACTAACTAGTAAAGAACCATAGCGACAGGCAGTATCCGGTTCTGTAGCGAATAAGCGTCTAATTTTTTTATGCAGTGAACCATCAGCAAAGTAATAACTATTGCCAGAACTGAAAGCTAACTTGCGTCGGATTTCATCCTGAAAAGTTCTTTGTCTTAAATGGTTGGCATCTGGATTTTTACTATCAATTTTAACCAGTAGTAGAGATTGTAAATCTTCTGCTTCAAACATCTGTTCGAGCAGAGAATTTTTAATGATTTCTGGTTCAGATAAATATCTCCCCTTACCATTGTTATACGACCCATCAAAGATAGGTATGCTCAAACCAGAACCTTCTAAGACTCTAGTGGTTAAATCCATTACCAATCATCTATTAGATAGCTTATTTAGCAAGCATAAGACTCCAATATTCACCTTGGCACGAAATTACACTCGATAAAATCATCCAAGTGGATAATTTACTGATTTCATGGCAGACGGTATTTTATACGGTATTAGCTCTGCTAGCAGACTTCCAAGAAAGTTAAATAGCTGAACAGCGCTTTTAATTGTATTATCATTTTTCCACTGTGTTATTCAAGCTACACAATTTTGAAGCTACCACTAGATTTTATGAATAAAAGAATTCAACGGCTAGAAGACGGTTTATTAGTAATGCTTTATGACGATGACCCAGATTCACCAGGAGATGAGTTGATCGTTCCTTCTGATGATATATCCCAAGATGAGCATTACCCCGAATATGCTCATCTCAAACCTGGTGAAAGCATAGTAATTAAGGAAAATCCTACCAAACCTACATCAGGTTTCAATACTGCTCGGTTAAGGAGAAATAGAGGGTAAAACAAAGAAAATAGTGTTCGCGTATGTATTACGCGAACAAGATGATTGGACTTACTTTTTCTCTTTGAGGCTATCGTACAAGTCCACCCAATT
>JAIVFU010000035.1 GCA_020829485.1 Nostoc sp. CHAB 5834
GGCAATATAGTGGCAACGAGCATGGTGTAATTCAAGGTATTGGGCTAATAAATTGTGTATATGTAAATCATGAAATCGGAAAATTTTGGGTAGTTGATTATCGCATTTATGACCCAGATACAGATGGAAAAACAAAGATAGACCAGGGAGCATCCACTTTTGGAAGATATACAAAATGTGGGAAAATGTAAAAAGAGATAAAAAGAGCGCATCAACTACTATGAGCCAAGACATACAAGCAAGAATCAAAGCCTGTGTAACAGAACTGGCAAAAAAGTGTAACTTTTTAGAAGCTAAATCACGCATCCGGGGACAAAAACGAAACCCCAGTAGATGACATATACCAAAAACATGGTCAGTAAAACCGTTAGTATCAGTAAAATTTGCCAGTAACACCCGCACTTTCACCTTTGTGTTTTTCCATCTTCTTTTTGAACTGAACTGGCTTACGTCCCGGCTCCCAATCGCTCAACTCTTCGAGCAACTGCGCGGCTAGTTGTTCACCGCCAGCGATCGCTGATTCCCGTAGCCTTTGCTCCAGATTTTGGTCATACTGTTGAATGAACTTGGTAATTTGGTTTAAACACTCGGCTTGCTGCTGATTGAGTTGTTCAGAAAGGGCAGGAATAATCACTGGGCGACCAATGACGACCTGCAAATAGTCTTCGAGGTCAGTGAGAGTGGGGAATGCTCTTAGCAAGTTGGCTTTTACAGATTCTTGCTTATCCTGCGATAATTCCCAAGTATGGAGTGAGAGGAACTGGTCAATTCGCTCTTGATAATCTTCGAGTCCTGTTTCATAATCAACTTTTAATTGATTCCTGAGAGCGGGAGCTAGATTATCCCTAATATTAATTAACTGATTCCAAACGAGTGGAGCCAAATCAATCGGACAGACCCAATCACCAGTATCAGCAGACATCCACTCTTGAACCGAAGCAATAATCGCCTGTTTACTGACCTCGCGCCAGTTCGTTTCTTCGCTGTAAGATGCCATAACTAATTCCGACTCTACCCATACCCGACAGAACAACACATTTTCATCTGTCGTCCCTGGCTGCGGCTGTAGTGTGATGGGAGAATACAATTGTTCTGGGGTCAAAGTTGCGATCGCCGCAAGTATGCACTTTGAGAAATGCGTATCGTAGCCTGATTCTAAGATATACGTCCGGTCTGCTTGAATAGTTATTAGCAACTTGCAAGTTTCTTTTTTGCGGCGTTCTGTTATTCTCAAACCGCAGTTCTTTAAGATATCCAGTTAAGGCAGTTTGAGGAATAGCACTCGGTTCACCATTTAGCTTGTACCACAGCCCTCCGTGCTGACGATTGCAGTAGATTTTACAACTGCCAGCTTCAGAGTGCAATCCCAGTTTCGGTTTATTGATTGAAGCGACCAACTGCTTAAGTAGTTCCTCTTGGCGCATCAAGAGAGCAAATAATTCTGATGTTTGTTCAGGGGTCATGTATTTTTACCAAAAGCATTTCACTTTCGCATTGGCGCAGCCGTTTAATTGTGATATATGAAGCGTAGAGCCAATAAAACAGCGCTCTTGATTTTACAAAAGCGCTTTTTATTACTAATTATTTGTAGTTACGGATTACTAGTGTGAATTAAATCTTGCTAACAACTCTTCACGGGATAAACTAGACAATTCCAGTAAAAATCTTGCAAAGTCATCTGGTGCTAACTGCAACAAATTATCGACCACTCTCGCTAATTCTTCATCCACAGAACCAAACCTAAATCTCAACAAGTTTTCTACAACTTGACGGCGTTCAAGTTGTACTCCTTGCTGTACTCCTTGCTCTACTCCCTCCTGTACCGCTTGCGCTCTTGCTTCTTCGTAAGCTTGAGTTAAGTTCATGATCAACTCCTGGTCATCTCTGGTTAATTCTGTCTGTGTCATTACACTGATACGCCATCTGTAAATTATTTCCAGTACGTTCCGGCGCAAAAGGTTTTCTCTTGGCAGTGCAACCAATTCATTTACTGCTTGAATTTGTACCTTTCCCCTCCCTAAGAGCCTAAACCACAGCGTGTCTGGAGTTCGCGGTAGCTTGTTAATCGCTACTATTGCTGCTCTTACTCCTTCAGGCAGAAAGTACACCCCGCTCATCCAATTGTCTAAGTCTAGTTTAGCTCCAAAAGCCTTGAGCAGAGCTTTGGAAGCACTTGGAGAAATAATCCACAGTTGTGCTAGTTCGTTCTCCGCTATTGTTGTGTCTTCCCTGTTGGCTTTACGTTGCGCGTCTGCAATCACAGTAAATAATTTTTGTAGACAACTACGTACTTCTGTTCTACTTGGTTGATTGCGAAACGGTTCTAGCAAAGTAGTATTTAATACCGCAATTCTACCCAATAATCCTAATGTTTCTGCATCAACCGCAGATGTCGGTGTTGGCGAAAATAACACATCAACAAATCTTGTTTCATCAGTTACTTCCCTGTTAGTTTTTACTTCCCCAAAGGGAGAAAGTAACTCTTCTAAAAACTGCTTGGCAAATTTATCGTGAGATGCAAAAAGCAACGGCAGCTCCTGTTACCAAATTGAATATTACACCAATTTTAGCAATTGGAAAGCCACACCCATCTTTTTGAGTGCTAGGTTGAGGGTATTCTTTTTGGTTCTCTACAGTGTCTGGCATAGATACCGTCGAGCCGTCTATCACTAAAACATTTCGACCACACCATAAATGTTCTTGGGTTACTTTCTCTTCCAGTTTTTGTGCTGAATACTTAAAAAGTTTTTCTAACAATTTTTCTGGTAATCTTGCCCGTGCTTGGCAGTAAGCACTCGTATCTGTTGAGGGAACTTCTACTTCTGACTCAGCCAAATGTGCAATTATTTTACTTACAGCATTATGGCAAGTTTTGTCATTGTCCAGAACCTGAGATAAAAATGCCCATAAAGTTATTATCGGATCAAATAACCGCTTTTTATATTTGATTTTTAGCTCCGAGATAACAAGTCTTATTACCGATTCTGGTAACAATTCCTTAAACGGTAGTCCCAAACTCTGGCTAAATTTATCCTTGAGGATTTGTACTCTTAGTGTCACAGTGGTATTTATGATGTTGGCTTATTCGTCTCAAAAAAGTATTTCACGGACGAGTAAGCTTTTTCGGCGTTGCTGATTGCGGTATGAAAACGATTGTGCGTTACGGTGAAAATCCTTGTAGAGACGTAAAATTTTACGTCTCTACATCCAAATTCATACCTCCATTCAGCAACGCCCAACTATAATTACGCTTCAGCCAGGATTAAGGGTCTTGTCCAATTTTGGTGATCCTGTTTGGGGATACTCTCAATTGAGCGATCGCAAAAGATGAATTTTCTTTTAGTCAATAGCGATAGAACGAACGTCTCAGTAGTTGAGAATGGTGTCAACAAATCAATAAAAGCTAGAATGGAGATGAAAAGTCTAAACTTCTTGTGTACTCTAGCTTTTAGGTAATAAAACGAAAAATAGTTGAGAATCACACACTCAGAGTCGAATATGGGTCAAAAGGCTATAGAAGTACTCTGTCACCTATTACCCGATACAAAAAATCTTCAACTAAAGAATTGGCTGATTAACGAAGCACAAGCTACCATTACGTTAATTATCGCTTCAGTACAAGCTGTTACTCAGTGCCCAATCTGCACTTCCCAAACTCACCGAATTCATAGTCGCTATGAACGGACGTTAGCTGATTTATCATGGGCTGATTACAGAATCACTTTACAGATGCGTGTGCGGAAGTTTTTTTGTCTCAATGCTAATTGTAAACGGCGCATTTTTACTGAAAGATTGACTAACGTGACTGCTACGACTGGCGCGTCGGACTCTGCGGTTGGCTCAACAATTTACCACAATTGGTTTCGCGATCGCGGTATGAAGGATAAGCAATGGGGATAGTCCTTGGTGGCGAGGCAACCTCAAAATAGGTTTGGGTCGAGTTGGCAACCATTCCTTAGCTAAGCTCACTAGAAGACTGGAACTACGCAGCCAAGCCATTCCCAAAAGTAGGGTGACTAAAACTGCTCCTAAAGATGAAAACTGGTCTTTCGATTATATTTTGGAGATGTCTAATGAGAATTGCTGGTTTGAGGAGCGTTTTATCGTCGTTTACGTTTTGAACCTGATTTATTCCTATTTTTTTAAATTTTCCACCTTTAGATCCTGATTATTTGTTCTTTGATTAATTCTATAGCTGATTTTATATAGAATATTTACCTGATTTTTTCCTCTTGTATTCTAGTTAAATTAGATAGTTAATAGAAAGAGTGTTCACGGGAGAATTAAAAATACAGAATGTAGTAAAGCACTCTTTCTACCTGGGGAACATACTTAGCTTGTGTACCTCACCAACTTGAAATCGGCTATATTTTTAACGTTGGTTGTGAGCAAAAGTAATTTAAATGGGTTTGCGCCATAACACCTAGTGCTTATATTCCTACCCAGGGCAAACGCATCTAAATTACTCTTGATCACAACGAAGGTTAAGAACCAACGAAAAAATCTTTCCTTTCGCGCTTGATTATTTTTTAAGCCCCAAAGCGATGCCTGCGGCGGGCTACGCCAACGCCTAAAATTTTCGCAATAAGCAAGAGTTAATGACATTATTTTTAGCTCTATTGAGAATAGACTTTCCTTATTGACATGATGCGGCCGCCCTATATTCCTACCCAAGAGGTAGCTACCAGTGAAAAATAAATATGAAAATAAAAAAGCTGAGATTTCCGTAAAACACGAATTAACCCTTGAATATTAATTAGAGCCAAATAAACCAGCAAGTTTATCAAAGTGCATGAAAATAGTTCTCTAAGAAAAGAAATAAATTATATGGATGCTCAAATTCAAGAGCAATTGCATAGTCAACTGCAACGGGTTCCAATTGCCATTATAGGTATGTCTGCTTTATTTCCGAAAGCTAAAAACTTGCAGGAATATTGGGATAATATTATTGGCAAAGTCGATTGCATTACTGATATTCCCACTTCTCGCTGGAATATAGACGACTACTACGACCCAGATCCTACAGTTCCCGATAAGACTTACTGTAAGAGAGGAGGATTCATTCCAGACATCGATTTTAACCCTTTAGAATTTGGGCTGCCTCCAAATATTTTGGAAGTAACTGATATTGCCCAGTTACTATCATTGGTTGTGGCAAAAGCTGCGATGGAAGATGCTGGTTACGGAGAATCAAAAAACTTTAGTAGCGATATCCACGATAAGCTTCGTCAACGCACCGGCGTAGTCTTGGGTGTGATTGGGGGATGTATGCAATTAATCGTCCCGTTGACTACTCGATTGCAATATCCTGTTTGGGAAAAAGTTCTCAAAAGCAGTGGAATGTCCGATCAAGATACGCAGAAAGTCATTGAGAAAATGAAGTTGGCTTATGTAGGTTGGGAAGAGAATTCCTTTCCGGGTTGGCTCGCCAATGTAGTTTCTGGACGGATTGCTAACCGCCTGGATTTGGGAGGAATGAATTGCGTAGTAGATGCAGCCTGTGCTAGTTCCCTAACCGCTCTAAAGATGTCTATCAGCGAGTTAATTGAGCGCCGATGCGACATGATGATCACCGGTGGGGTAGAGACTGATAACTCTATTTTCAACTATATGTGTTTTAGTAAAACACCCGCCTCATCTAAAAAAGACTATTTGAATCCTTTCGATGCAGAGTCGGATGGAATGATGGTTGGTGAAGGTATTGGGATGTTGGTGCTAAAACGCCTTGAGGATGCAGAGCGCGATGGCGATCGCATTTATGCAGTCATCAAAGGTATGGGTACTGGTAGTGATGGGAAATCTAAGAGTATTTACGCCCCTCATCCAGAAGGGCAAACCAGGACATTACGCCGAGCTTATGAAGATGCAGGTTTTCCTCCCACGAGTATTGGCCTGATCGAAGCGCATGGTACTGGAACCCCAGTTGGTGACTTATGCGAGTTTACAGCCTTAAATGAAGTTTTCAGTGAGAACAACGTTCAAAAAGAGCATATTGCACTAGGGAGTGTCAAATCTCAAATTGGGCATACTAAGGCTGCTGCGGGTTCTGCGAGTCTGATTAAAGCGGTACTGGCTCTATATCACAAGGTACTACCGCCCACTATTAACGTTACTAATCCGAACCCTAAATTTGGAATTGACAACTCTCCGTTTTACCTAAACACAGAGGTAAGACCTTGGCTCCAACCGGATGCAGATACACCGAGACGAGCTGGAGTAAGTTCATTTGGTTTTGGTGGCACAAATTATCATGTAGTTCTAGAAGAATATAAGAGCGAACAAAACTTTGCTTATCGTTTGCATAACGCTCCCCAGTCAGTTCTACTTTGGGCTGATACTCCAGAGCAGTTGTTGGCTAAATGTGAGGATGCAAAGTCACAGTTAGAATCCGCCACTGGCAATCAATACTATAAAGAACTAATTAACAGCTCTAAATCTTCAGATATTCCTCTTGCTGCCGCCAGAGTGGGGTTTGTAGCTATATCCCAATTAGAAACTGGGGAATTACTACAGATTGCGATTAAGCAGCTCCAAAAACAACCGCAAGCATCAACTTGGGAACATCCTCGTGGGGTTTACTACCGTAAGTTAGGTATGTCTCTTGAAGGTAAAGTGGTGGCTATGTTCCCAGGGCAGGGATCTCAATATTTGAATATGGGTAGTAAACTAGCCATTAACTTCCCTACTCTGCGTCAAGCCTACAAATCTCTGGATGACCTCTTCATTCAAAATGGTTTACAACCAGTTTCTCAAGTTGTTTTCCCTCACCCGACATTTGACAGCAATCAAAAAGCTAGGCAGATTGAAGCTTTGCAACGGACTGAAAATGCTCAACCAGCGATCGGCGCTTTTAGTGCGGGTTTATACAAAATCCTTCAACAGGCTGGGTTCAAGGCAGATTTTGTTATGGGGCATAGCTTTGGAGAATTAACGGCTCTCTGGGCTGCTGGGGTTTTGAGTGATGCAGATTACTTCTACCTAGTTAAAGCTAGGGGTCAAGCAATGAGTACCACAAAAAATGATGCTGATTGTGATGCTGGAAGTATGCTGGCTGTAAATGGAGAGATTCGGCAAATTCCCGAAATAATCAAGGGTTTATCTCATCTTAATGTTGCCAACTTTAATTCTCCAAATCAGGTTGTGCTATCGGGGGCAAAGCCAGAAATTGCTACCATCCAACAAATTCTGAGCAAACGCGGTTATTCTGTAACCCCACTACCCGTATCTGCGGCATTTCATACCCGTTTCGTCAGTCATGCGTGCCAACCCTTTGCCGAAGCCATTGGGGCGATCGCCTTCCACAGTCCAAAAATTCCCGTTTATTCCAATACCACTGGCAAAGCTTACTCAACTGAGCCTGAGAGCATTCAAAAAACCCTTGAAGGGCATCTTCTTCAGTCGGTACTGTTTGAACAAGAAATAGAGAATCTCTATGCTGCTGGTGGTTATTGCTTCGTGGAAATTGGCCCCAGACAAATCCTTACCAATTTTGTGAAAGCTACCCTTGGCGATCGCCCCCACCTAGCGATCGCGCTCAATCCCAGTCGGGAAAAAGATAGCGATCTCCAAATGCGGCAGGCAGTTATGCAACTACGTGTAGCTGGTTTATCCTTACAAAACCTTGACCCCTATCAGTTTGAGCCTCTATCTACCGAAGTTGCAAAAAATAATCGGCTGAATATAACTCTTAAAGGCAGTAACTATGTCAGTGAGAAAACAAAAACAGCTTTTTCAAAAGCTTTGCAAGATGGTCATCAGATACAGTCAGAAATGGTCAATCAACTCGAAACAGCTACTGCTGCTCAATTCGTTTCATCGGCAGCTACAACTGTCAATACAAATGTTCCCATCAATGTCACGCTACCAGAACCAACTGTCAACGCAGATGTTGCCTTTTTAGAATCTATAACTGTTAATACAGATGTGATTCCAACCGAATTTATGCCTGCGACATCTGCACATCCGTTAACTGAGACTGCTAATACTTCAGATTTATCCTTTATTGTTCCTTACATTGAGTCAAAAGATATGATGCAACCTATTTCCCAATCCGCTCATAATACCTTTCCTGTTGTAGGTACTTATCTAGAGAATGTTTTGATCCAGTTTTATAATCATCAGTCGGAAATTCTGCGGGTACACGATCAATATCTCAAGAGTCAAGCACAATCCTCTCAATCGTTTTTCCAACTGATGCAAGAACAATATCGTGTGCTATTAGGAAATGTTAATTCTAACCATCAGCGCATAGATTCAACTGTTGAAAAAACATTAACTAACGAGCTACAAGCTAATTTAGTTGCAACTGCCACTACACAAATTGCTGAACCACAGGCTACTCCTGTTGTTACTCAAGCACCAACATTAGAAACTCAACAACAGGTTCCGGCAAATACTTTGGCATTTACAACGCCAGTTGGTAAGCCACAGGTTACTTCTGTTAGTGATCAGACACCTAAACTAGAAACTCCTGTTAATACTTTGGTATCTACCACACCAGTTGCCCAAGTACAAACTAATTCAATCAATCATCTGACTATTCCATTACCCGCTACGCAAGAAAATTCATCTATAGAAACAGAGTCTTATAATGCTTCTATAGCCGAGTCTTTGTTGAGTGTAATCAGTGATAAAACAGGTTATCCAGCAGAGATGTTAGAGACAGAAATGCACTTAGAAGCAGATTTGGGAATTGACTCAATTAAAAGGGCTGAAATTATCGGTGCAATGCAAGATTTATTCCCTAATTTGCCCAAGTTGAGTCCAGAAGAACTAGGAGAACAGCGAACAATTGGCAAGATTAGTGCCTACTTGGGGACAAAGATAGCAGAGGCTAAAAAAAAATGCCTCAGCGTGGTCTGATAACCAGCAACCTCAAATAAATCACCGCATTCGGCGCTGTCTGGTCAAACTTATGCCTCTATCTGTACCTGATTTCTGGCAATTTACTCTACCAGAGTTTCATACTTGTCTACTTACAGATGACGGTTCTCTCACCACCAATAGATTAGCTAAACTCTTGAGCGAGGAAAGGTGGCAAGTAGTTGTTCTTAGCTTTCCTCAATCTATGGTAATGGAGCGCCCACCTCTACCCCAAGGAGTGAATCGCGTCGCACTTGCGGATTTTAGTGAGGAACACCTGCAACAGCAACTGGCAATCATCTCAGAGACTTATGGTTTGATTGGAGCTTTCATCCATCTGCATCCCGAACATAAGGTATGTGATTCCAAATCTGAAAAGTCCATCCTCAAGAGTGTATTTCTTTTAGCAAAGCACTTAAAGCGATCGCTCAATCAAGTAGCACAAAAAGGACGCAGTTGTTTCCTCACTGTTGCTCGTCTTGATGGTGAGTTTGGACTAGGGGCAACAATTGATTTCAGCGCCATTAGTGGCGGTCTGTTCGGTCTTACAAAAACTCTCAATCTGGAGTGGGAAGGAGTGTTTTGTCGAGCAATCGATCTGAGTCCCGAATTAAATGCAGAAGCTTCAGCAAACTTCATCATGGCTGAACTGCACGATCCTAATTCCCTAATATTGGAAGTTGCATATAACTCTCAGGGAAGAGTAACTCTAGCATCCCAAACAGCATCTATCGCTTAGTAATTCACAGGGCTAACTTAGATCGGTTTTACAACAGATTAAAAGCTGGGTTTATTGAAGGTTATACATAACACATAACAAAGGTTTAACCACAGAAACCCGGTTTCTTTAAACTCATCTCAATCCCTGTGTTGGCGTACTAAAAATAAGTAAAATGAACAGAAACACCAAAATTGATTCATCATCCGTTATTCTTGTTAGCGGTGGAGGAAGAGGGGTTACAGCGCAATGCACCATCAAATTAGCAAAGCAATATCAGTGTAAATTTATATTGCTTGGCCGCTCTCAACTTGCTAAAACTGAACCGGAATGGGCTAAAGACTGCTATAATGAAGGTGAAATAAAAAAACGGATTATGCAGGATTTAATTGCTCAAGGCGATAAACCTACACCTGTAAAAATCCAAAAAGCATTTAATTATTTATCAGCCCAGCGAGAAATTACTACAACACTCTCTACGATTCAACAAGCTGGAGGGCAAGCAGAATATCTCAGTGTGGATATTACCAATTATTCTGCTTTACAGGTGGAATTAGCACCAATTGTTCAGCGACTAGGGCAAATTACAGGAATTATTCATGGGGCTGGTAACTTAGCAGATAAGTTAATTGAAAACAAAACAGAGCAGGATTTTGAAACTGTTTATACTGCTAAAGTTGAAGGTTTAGAAAGCTTAATTAACTCTGTAGAACCAAATAAATTAAGTTTCATTGTTCTCTTTTCCTCTTTTGTAGCTTTTTATGGTAATCCAGGTCAATCGGATTATGCACTAGCCAACGAAATACTCAATAAAACAGCCTATTTACTTCAGCGTAAATACCCTTATTGCCGTGTAGTTTCTATCGGTTGGGGCCCTTGGGATGGCGGGATGGTTACACCACAATTAAAGAAGTTCTTCGAGCAGCTAAATATGGAACTAATTCCAATGGAAGTTGGGAGCCAGATGTTAGTTAATGAACTGAATTATTCTAATCATGGAACTGCACAAACTTTGGTAATTAGCAGCCCAATTGTAGCCCAAAGAAAACAGCTAAATCCTGAGTTACAGTCATTTCAGATTCGCCGGAAATTAACATTAGCAGCCAACCCATTTGTCTACGATCACGTAATTGGCGGTAATCCAGTTTTGCCTGCGATGTGCAGCATAGCATGGATTGCTAATACTTGTGAGCAACTTTACCCAGGTTACAAATTTTTTAATTGTAACAGTTACAAAGTTCTTAAGGGAATTATTTTCGATGAAACTCTTGCAAAACAATATTTCTTGGATTTAAAGGAAATTAATAAATCTAATTCTGGAGAAATAAATTTTGAAGCGTTGCTATGGAGCGAAAGTAGCAAAGGTATACCTCATTATCATTACAGTGCTCAAATAAAGCTTGTACAGGAAATTCTTTCAGCGCCTACTTATAAAGAATTTACTCAAAATCAAGATCCAGAGGTATTCAATCTTTTACCTTATGAAAATGGAATGTTATTTCACAGACCAATTTTTCAGGGAATAAAACGGATTCTCAATATCACTTCTGATAAACTAACTGCTCAATGTTTATTAGACAATCTTGAAGTAAAAAAACAAGGGCAATTTCCCTTACAAACATTCAATCCTTACACATCTGATATTTTATTTCAGTGCCTATTAGTTTGGGTCAGGCACTTTCATAATTTAGGTAGCTTACCCTTGAAAGTACAAAATTTGAAACAGTTCAGACAGATTCCATTAGATCAAGAATTTTATGTTTCTGTAGAAGTTTTATCAGAAAGTGAAAGTAATGTATATGCTAGCGCCACAGCACATGATGCTCAAGGGCAAATATACATCCAGATTTCACAAATGCAAGTTACTACAAGTGAACGGCTTAACCTTCTTTTCTTAAACAATTCTTGTTTAGAAATAGATAACTCAAAAATTGTTAATTAATAATACTTAGTTATATATAAGGAAATACAAATGACAGTAAAACTGGCAATTGTAGGCATGGATGCTTTTTTCGGTACAAGCTATGGATTGGATAACTTTGAGCGTAGTATTTACGAGGCAACTCAACATTTCATTCCTGTTCCTTCTACAAGATATCAAGGCACACAGCAAAATCAGCCAATATTGGAAGGACAGGATTCTCAAAATGATGAAGTATCGCTGGGAGCTTACATTCAAGATTTTGAAATCGATGCCTTTCATTTCAAAATCCCACCCAATGACTTAGACAAATACGATCCTGAGCAGTTACTAATGCTGAAGGTGATTGATAATGCTCTGAGTGATGCAAATTTAAACCAAAATAAAAAAATAGCTATTGTTACTGCTATTAGAGAAAACCAAAATAGCGAAGTTAATAGTAAGTTTGATGCGTTTAACCAACAGGTTATAGATAATGAAAATAATCCCAGTGAAAAAACAAATACTATTTTCCAAAAAATTTCTACTTTATGGAATATTTCTGGCCCTAATTTAACTGTAAATGTTGAAGAGAATTCAATTTTTGAGGCGCTAGAGATAGCAAAAATGCTGCTTACCGTTGGGACAGTAGATGCTGTTGTTGTAAGTGCAGTATATTTGGCTGGACTGGACTGCGATCGCACCACCGACACAAATACTGGTAAACTCACCCTCGATTATGATTGTAACGCCAGTGGCTCGATAGTAGGTGAAGGGGGCGGAGCGATCGTTTTAAAGCGGTATGAAAAAGCTCACCACGATAAAGACCGCATCTATGCAGTGATTGACGCGGTTAGTTTTATACATAAAAGTTCTGCTACCCCAGAGAAATCAGTCAGACAAACCTGCCAGAACGCTTTTGAGAAAGCAGGAGTGAGTCCCAAAGACATCGGCTATGTAGAAGTTTTTGCTAGTGGGGTTGAACAGCAAGATGAGGCTGAAATCCAGGGTTTAATCGAAGCCTATCGAATTCCTAACTCCGAATTTATCTGTGCAATTGGCAGTGTCAAAACTAATATCGGACATACGCATATTGCATCTGGAATTGACAGCCTAATTAAAACTGCTCTGTGCCTTTACAACCGTTATATTCCCGCAACACCGCAGTGGTCTAGCCCGAAAAAGCCAGAAATTTGGCAAAACAGTCCTTTCTACGTCCCTACCGAGTCTAGACCTTGGCTTTTGAGTACAGGACTAACGAAAAGAGTAGCGGCTATTAACAGCCTAGCTAATAACTGTACGTTCGCTCATTTAATATTGTCAGAAGACTCAAGTCAGCAAGACCGCAGCAACAGATATTTGGAACAAAGCCCCTTTTATCTTTTTCCAATTGCTGCTAGCGACGAATCGGCTTTACTTGAGAAACTTGATGCATTAGAGCAATCGATTAAAAATAGCTCGTTTTTATCTACCACTGCTAGCCAAACTTTTACTGCTTTTCAAAGTGATTCCCAGGCGACTTATGCATTAGCAATTGTCGGACATAATCAAGACGAATTGCTTCGGGAAATCCAGCGCGGGCGTAAGGGTATTTCTAATGCCTTTGCTCAAGGGAAAGAGTGGAAAAGCCCATCAGGTAGTTATTTCACCGCTAAACCTTTAGGTAAACAAGGTACTATCGCCTTTGTTTACCCAGGTGCTTTGAATTCCTTTATTGGGATGGGTCGAAAACTTTTCCACTTATTTCCCAAAATTCATGATCGTGCCTCCAAATTTGTTTCTAATCCCAGCTTATTTTTTAGAGACAAAGAACTTTATCCAAGAAGCCTGAATAAATTATCAAAAAGGCAACTAGAAGACTTAGAAGCAAAATTACTCAATGATCCTCTAGCAATGCAAGTTACTGGAACAGGTTTTTCAGTATTATTAACACACATATTAAGAGATTATTTTCAAGTGGAGCCTCAAGCTGTATTTGGATACAGTATGGGCGAAAGCACCATGCTGTACGCTCTGAATGTTTGGACTAGCGGTGAAGATGTTAGCAACTTTGTGCATTCATCTGAATTATTTAAAACACGCTTAGTCGGTGCTAAAAATACAGTTCGGGATTATTGGGGCTTACCCTACAATCCCAATAATGAGGGCGAACCTGTGTGGCATAGCTATGTTCTCATGGCTCCGGTATCCGCAGTTAGTTCTTGCTTAGAAAAAGAAAACCGGGTCTATTTGACAAATATCAACACGCCGACAGAAGTTGTCATTGCTGGAGAACCCCAAGCCTGTCTCAGAGTGATTGCAGCCTTGAATTGTGAAGCTTTCCGTTCACCTGCTGATATGGTGCTTCATTGCGATTTGATGCTTTCTGAATACGATGATCTGATTAAACTTAATACCTCACCCGTTCAAAATGTATCAGAGATTAATTTTTATTCATCAGCTAATTACAACTTAATTCCCCTTGAGAAAGAATCCCTAGCTCACAACATTAGTCGAGGATTTTGTCAGCGTGTTGATTTTCCTCAACTGATTAACCGAGTCTATGAAGATGGAGCCAAGATATTCATTGAAATAGGCCCTGGCAACACTTGTTCTCGATGGATTGCTGACAACCTAAAACAGAAAGAACATACTACCGTATCCATAAATCGCAGAGGATGTGATGATTATACTGCCATTGTCAAAGCCTTGGCACAACTTCTCAGCCATCGTGTATCTGTGGATTTATCACCACTATATTCTTTAGGACAAGAAAGCGTTAGTAAAAAGAAATCTTTACTAAAGACTATTACCCTAGAACGCTACCCACTTATTCCTGCTGCTACAAATAGTGAAGATTTAAATATAGTCAGTTTGTCAGCAAGTAATTTACAACCGCAACAGAAACAACTAAGTTTAGTTGGATCTGAAAAACTACAAACAAGTATGAGGATTGCTAACAATGCCTACATAGCAAATGATTTGTCGAAAATCGCGGTAACTATGGATAAAGAGCGTGATTTTTATGATGCGGATCGCTCTAAAAATTATGTTAGCCGTAAGCCTAAAAACGTTGTTTACGATGAAGTAGATGTTTTGGAGTTTGCTAAAGGTACAGTTTCAAAAGTATTGGGTAAAGATTTTGAAGTTATCGACCCTTATCTGAGACGAGTCCGCTTACCAAATCCTCCTTATCTATTTGTCAGTCGCGTCACGAAAATTGCAGGTGAACGAGGTGAATATAATACAGGTTTCATCGAAACGGAATATGATTTTCCTCAAGATGCTTGGTACTCGGTTGATGGTCATATTCCGCTAGGAATATATGAAGAGTCAGCACAGGGTTTTTTACTTTTACTTGGCTATCTTGGGACTGACTTCGAGAATAAAGGGCAACGGTCATTTCGCTTACTAGACTTAACTGCTACATTTATCTGCGAGCAACCCGAAGAAATTAAAACTGTTCGTTACACTGTCAAAATCAATTCTTATGTCAGAACTAATTACAATTTGATAGTCTTTTTTACTTGTGAATGTTTTATTAACGACAAATTGTTTCTGAAAGTATCTGGAGGCTGTGCCGGACTATTTTCAGATGAGGAACTAGAGCAAGGACAAGGTATTATTGTTTCGGCGCGTGACGAAAAACTAAAAAGCCAAATTCAGAAGCAGAATTTTCCAGCGCCACTATTTTGTGAAAAATCTACTTTTGA
Organism: Nostoc sp. CHAB 5834; assembly: GCA_020829485.1. The sequence continues at coordinate 15,173 of JAIVFU010000035.1, forward strand.
ATGGAAAGACCTGCTCTATTTGAGCCAAGGTAATATTGCTGATTGCTTTGGCGATCGCTATCAGCAAAATGGCTTAAATCCATCCTTACGCTTACCCCCACAAAAGCTGTTAATGATTGATCAAGTGCTATCTGTTGATCTCAAAGGGGGAGCAGCAGGATTAGGTTTAGTTACGGCTCAAAAATCTGTAGAACCAGATGATTGGTATTTTCTCTGTCACTTTCAAAATGACCCGACTATGCCCGGTAGTCTCATGGTTGAAGGTAGTTCTCAGTTATTACAATTTTATCTCCTCTTCTTAGGACTCCAAACTAGTACTGTAGATGGCAGATTCCAAATCGTGCCTCAGCGTCCCCAAATAGTCCGTTTTCGTGGACAAGTTACCCCAACTTCAGGAATTTTGAACTATCGACTTGAAGTTATTGAAATTGCGTTATCTCCAAAGCCTTTTATTATAGCCAATGTTGATGTTTTCTTTGGTGGTAAAACAATTGCTTACGTCAAAAATTTGGGTTGGCAATTAACGGAAAGACATGAGAATGCATCATAACAATTCAAGATTCAAAACCGTAGATGTGAGTGGAGATTTTTCGACATGTTAGGAAATGGCAATAAAAATAAAGATGTTTCTGCAACTCTACTAGCTGAAGACAGCAATGTTACAAGCTATTTTAATAGTCCAAATAAAGCTTGGAAAGGCGATTTAGATTTAATTGCTTTTGACGAAATAGAAATCAAAAATCGGTTGCTGAATTTGCATCAACCTTGTTACGTCCTCAGAGATAAGGGTCGGATTGGTATCGCCAACCAAGGTAATTTTGACTTCCAGGACAACAGTCGAAGTGGATTGTTAGAGACTTTGATGGTTGCTTTAGCGCTACCGCCTCAACAGTTAGGCGATCGCAGCTTCCTAGATTTTCATGGGGTAAAATATGCCTATGCTGCTGGTGCTATGGCAGGTGGCATTGCTTCGGCAGAATTAGTAATTGCTCTGGGAAAAGCAGGTATTTTGGCTAGCTTTGGTGCGGCTGGTTTAGTTCCTTCCCGGATTGAAGCAGCTATTCACCAAATTCAGCAAGCTCTGCCTCAAGGGCCTTACGCATTTAACCTGATTCATAGTCCGAGCGAAGAAGCCTTGGAACGTCAGGCCATTGATTTGTACCTCAAACACGGTGTTCGGACTGTAGAAGCTTCTGCCTTTCTCGGTTTGACACCTCACATCGTCTATTATCGAGCTGCTGGATTGAATCTCAATGCACTCGGTCAAATTGAGATAAATAACAAAGTCATTGCCAAAATTTCTCGCTCAGAAGTTGCAACAAAATTTTTACAGCCAGCGCCTACAAAAATTCTCAAGCAGCTTGTTGAACAACAACTGATTACAGAGTTACAAGCTACGCTAGCAGAAAAAGTGCCAATGGCTGATGATATTACCGTAGAAGCAGATTCGGGTGGACATACAGATAATCGTCCCCTTGTCTGTCTTTTACCCTCTATCTTGGCTCTCCGGGACGAGATGCAGCGCCAGTATCGCTACGACAGACAGGTAAGGATCGGTGCTGCGGGAGGTATTGGCACACCTGAGTCAGCACTAGCCGCCTTCATGATGGGGGCGAGTTATGTGGTAACGGGGTCGATTAATCAATCCTGTGTTGAAGCTGGTACTTCTGTTCATACAAAAAACTTGCTAGCTAAAGCTGCTATGGCAGATGTAATTATGGCTCCTTGTGCCGATATGTTTGAAATGGGGGTAAAGGTACAACTGCTCAAACTTGGTAACTTTTTCCCCATGCGGGCGCAGAAATTGTATGACCTTTACAAAAATTACAACTCAATTGACGAAATTCCACTTGAGGAAAGACAAAAATTAGAACAGCAAGTATTTGGTAGAAACTTAGAAGCAATTTGGGAAGATACAGTTAAATTTTTCTCTGAACGAGATCCAGAGCAAATTAATAGAGCAAATGATAATCCCAAACGGAAAATGGCTCTCATTTTTCGCTGGTATCTAGGATTATCCTCTCGCTGGTCTTCCTCTGGTGAAAAAGGCCGAGAAATGGATTATCAAATTTGGTGCGGCCCTGCGATCGGTGCTTTTAATGAATGGGTAAAAGGGTCTTACTTAGCTGAACCGAATGCACGGCGTGTAGTTGACGTTGCCTACCATATTATGAATGGAGCAGCCTACTTGTACCGATTACAAAGCTTAAAACTTCAGGGATTGCAGCTGCCGGACAACTACCGTTACTATCGTCCCATGCCTTTAATTTCCTAAATTTTCTTAAAATCTTACGTAATTTCTGGATTTAGAGATGAATAGTTTATAGGGGTTAAGCTGTTACGCAAATAACATTGTACATTTACCTGATGACTGTTGACTGATGACCGATAATCGTCAACCGTCAACCGTCAACGATTATAAAGAATGTTTATATAATTTAGACGCATATCAGGTTAGTAGTTTTGGTTGAGAACATAACCCAAAAATTTCCGGTTTATTCTCAGAGGATGCAAAAAAAAATTCTACCTGAAGTCTTGAAGCTCTGCAATTTCTATTAAAGCTTCAGAAAAAGGTAAACTGAATTCCAAATTTATTTACGTAAAACTGAGTTACTTAATCATACAGATGAACCAAAACATTACTATTTCAAATGATGTACAGTCTCAAACTGTAGAGAGTATTCAAGTTTGGTTAGTTACCCAATTTGCCGAGCGACTGGAAATTGATCCCGAAGATATAGATAGTTGTGAGCCTTTCGATAACTACGGTTTAAATTCAGCAGAAACAATGATCCTGCTGGGGAAGCTAGAAAGGTGGCTCGGACAAAAATTGAATCCTACTTTAATTTTTAATTACCCGACTATTGCAGAACTTGCCCAGCGATTAGGTGAGGAAACTACTGTTTCAAAGTAATTTCATAAACATAATGCAACTCAGGAAGATAGTTAAATGGAACCGATCGCAATCATTGGTATTGGCTGCCGATTTCCTGGCGCAAAAGATCCAGAGGCTTTTTGGGAACTTTTGCGTAACGGAGTTGATGCCATTACAGAGATCCCTAAAAATCGCTGGAATCTGAATGAATACTATGACCCAAACCCGGAAATTCCTGGCAAAACGAACTCACGCTGCGGCGGCTTTTTGCAGCAAGTAGACCAGTTTGACCCCCAGTTTTTCGGAATTTCACCGAGAGAAGCCATGTCTATGGATCCCCAGCAACGACTCTTATTAGAGGTGGCTTGGGAAGCATTGGAAGATGCTGGACAGGTGCGAGAACAGCTATCCGGCTCACGCACTGGCGTGTTTGTGGGTATTTCCACAAACGATTACAGCTTGATTCAGGGAGAGGGTTATTCTCAGCAGATCCAAGGCTACGATTTGACTGGTAATGTGTTGAGCCTTGCGGCTGGTCGCCTTTCCTATGTATTTAACTTTCGCGGCCCAAGCATGGCAATTGATACGGCTTGTTCCTCGTCACTTGTTGCAGTTCACCTTGCCTGCCAAAGTTTATGGAACAAAGAAGCTAACATGGCTTTGGCTGGAGGTGTGAATATTATTGTTTCACCGACTGGACACATTGGTTTAACTAACCTAAAAGCTTTGTCTCCCGATGGTCGTTGCAAAACTTTTGATGCTGAAGCTAACGGCTATGTTCGCAGTGAAGGGTCTGGTTTCATTGTTCTCAAACCTTTATCGCAAGCTTTGGCAGATAATGACCAGATATATGCACTTATTCGCGGCAGTGCGATTAACCATGATGGACGCAGCAAGGGATTGACCGTGCCATTCGGCCCTGCTCAAGAAGCACTGATTCGTCAAGCATTGGACAATGCTGGGGTGGCACCAGCCGAAATTAGTTATGTTGAGTTGCACGGTACTGGCACTCCTTTGGGAGATCCAATTGAGGCGATCGCTCTTGGAACAGTATTAGATACTGACCGTCCTCCTGGAAATTACTGCGCCGTCGGCTCGGTAAAAAGCAATATTGGGCATTTAGAAGCAGCCTCTGGCATCGCTGGTTTAATTAAAGTTGCGTTATCCCTCAAGCATCAACAGATACCACAAAATCTACATTTTAACCAGCCTAACCCCTATATTCCTTTTGAGACTCTACCCATCCGAGTGCAGCAGTCTTTAACACCTTGGCCTCAAGGGTCTACTCCAGCCAAAGCTGGCATTAGCTCTTTTGGGTTTTCGGGAACTAATGCTCATATTGTCTTAGAGCAGCCTCCCCAATCCGCAGATATCTTGCAACAACAACAATCTTACTTACTGCCCCTGTCAGCCCAGAGCCAGGAAGGTGTCAAATCATTAGCACAAGCTTATCAGAATTTTCTAGAAATTCAAGAACCCAATGCTGTTTCACTGGCAGACATTTGTTATACAGCAAGTGTGCGACGCACTCACTATGAACATCGCCTAGCTTTGTTGGCTGATTCTCCCACACAACTCCAAGAAAAGTTACAAGATTTTTTACAAAGCAAGTTAGAGACTAATCAACCTTCTAATCGCAAGCATCGCCGTCCGAAACTAGTTTTTGTGTTCTCCGGCCAAGGGCCGCAATGGTGGGCGATGGGACGGGAGTTACTAGAACAGGAACCAGTCTTTCGCGCCACTATCGAAGAATGCGATGCTCTAATCAAATCTCATACTAATTGGTCTTTGTTAGCAGAACTGACAGCAGATGCTGCCGAGTCACGTTTGCAAGAGACAGAGATTGCCCAACCAGCTATTTTTGCGCTACAAGTGGCGCTTGCTCGTCTGTGGCGTGCTTGGGGTATTGAGCCAAAAGCAGTAGTTGGTCACAGTCTGGGTGAAGTAGCAGCAGCACATATTGCTGGCGTTTTGAGTTTAGCAGATGCCGTGCAGCTAATCTGCGATCGCGGCCGCTTGATGCAACAAGCTACTGGCAATGGCAAAATGGCAGCAGTGGAATTGTCAGCAGCAGAAACAGAACAATGGTTGCGTGGGTATGAGGGAAGATTAGCGATCGCTGCTATTAATAGTCCCACTTCCACAGTAGTTTCGGGAGAACCTGCCGCCATAGAATCATTTCTAGAATTACTCCAACGCGAACAACCTACGGTTTTCTGCAAGTTGCTACCTGTGAATTATGCCTTTCACAGCCCGCAAATGTTACCCTTTGCTGAGGGATTGGTAGAAACATTAAATCAACTCCAGCCACAAGCCGCAAAGATTCCCATCTTCTCAACCGTCACAGGTCAGTCTAGGAATGGTGCAGATTTTGATGCCGCCTACTGGGGACGCAACCTACAGCAACCCGTCCACTTTGCACCAGCAATTGAGGAACTAGTAAGTGCAGGTCAAACTATTTTCCTGGAAATTAGCCCCCATCCTGTACTTTCGGGTTATATTTCGCAGTGTCTGAGTCATCTTGGTCAAGAAGGAACGGTATTATCCTCTCTGCGGCGCGGTCAGCCGGAACGGGCAACGCTACTTAGTTCTTTAGGCAACCTTTACAATTTAGGATTTACCGTTGACTGGCAGCAACTATATCCATCTGAATTTCAGGTTGTTAGCTTACCATCCTACCCTTGGCAGCGCGATCGCTATTGGTTTGAACGTAAACCCCAAACAAAGCTAACAAATAGCAAGACAAATCTGCATCCACTATTAGGTCAAAAGGTACGTTCAGCCATCAAGGAGACTTTATTTGAGTCTGAATTGAGCATTAATTTACAGCCCTTTCTAGTTGGTCATCAAGTTTATGGTATAGTGGTTTTGCCAGGAGCGGCTTATTTAGAAATAGCTCTAGCTGCGGCGAAGGTAGCTTTTAGCTCAGGATCTTCTCTCCAGCAGGTATTGATTCAGGAACCATTAATTATCCCAGAAGATGCTAGTCGGGTTGTCCAGTTAATTTTGACACCTGAAGGTGTTGGACAAGCTTCTTTCCAAATATTGAGCCAAGCAGATGATGCAAGCTCTTGGATACAGCACGCAACTGGAAAAATTCAGGCAGGGCAGACAAACTCAGGAGAAATTATTTCTCTCAAAGACTTCCAGGCACGGTTTCAGGAAGAATTATCGACCAGAACATACTATCAAAATCTACGAAATCGGGGATTAGAGTATGGACAAAGTTTTCAAGGAATTGAGCAACTTTGGCGACGCGATGGAGAAGCTCTGGGGCGGATTCGGCTGCCATTAGAATTAGTTTCAGAAGCCGCAGCTTATGAGTTGCACCCTGTAATAGTGGATTCTGGTTTCCAGCTTTTATTTGCTACCTTAGCTGATGTTGCAGAAGGAGATACTTATCTCCCAGTTGGGTTGGATAATCTGCGGGTATACCGTCGCCCCGAAAGTCAATTGTGGATTCATGGTCAAATACGTCCCCAAGATAGCTCAAATCAAGAAACCCGCATCGGCGATCTGCGTCTTTTTGATGATGCTGGACAGATAGTAGCAGAAATTGAGGGTTTGCACGTCAAGCGTGCCAAACGTGAAGTACTGCTACAATTTGCTCAAAAGAATCTAAATAATTGGCTTTATGAAGTAGAATGGCAAGCTAAAGAGCGTCAATCCAATTTGACTGAATCTGCGCCAAATCATCCAGGTAGCTGGTTACTCTTCGCTGACCAAGAAGGCACAGCAGCAGCCCTAGCAGGACTTCTGGAAAGTCAGGGCGAAACTTGCATTATGGTCTTCCCTGGTGAACGATATGAGTTATCGAAGGCGGGACATTACACAATCAATCCTGCCTGTGCAGAAGATTTTCAGCAGTTGTTTTGCGAGGTTTCACAGACATATAAAGCACCGTTGCGTCGAGTAGTCCACTTATGGGGATTGGATACTCCTTCTTTAGAAGAGATCACCGCAGATTCGCTCAAAAACGCTCAGACATTAGGTTGTCAAAGTGTACTGAATTTGGTGCAGGGGCTGACCCAGGTTGAAAAATCAGTGTCTCCCCGGCTGTGGTTGGTGACACAAAATACTCAACCCGTAGAATCGTCAGCTACTCCCTTAGCAGTGGTACACTCAACCTTGTGGGGATTAGGTAGAGCGATCGCTCTAGAACACCCGGAGATTTGGGGAGGAATGGTAGATTTAGCGGCTGGCATCTCTGGTGATGAAGCTGCCACACTGTTTACCGAAATTTCCCAGCCGGATAGAGAAGATCATTTAGCTTTCCGCAGTGGACAACGTTATGTCGCCCGCTTGGTTCAAAGTAGCAGTAAATCAGTAGCGCCTTTATCTTTGCACAGCGATCGCACTTACCTAATTACTGGTGGTCTAGGTGGTTTAGGACTGAAGCTTGCTGAGTGGATGGTAGAACAAGGAGCGCGGCACTTAGTATTAGTAGGGCGCAGTGATGCTACTGATGCTACCCATAAAGCTGTGAACCAGCTAGAACATTCTGGTGCTAAAGTTCTGGTGGCTAAAGGAGATGTTTCTCAACACAGAGATGTTAGCAATATCTTGGGGAAAATTGCGGAATCAATGCCGCCATTGCGAGGCATCATCCATGCTGCGGGTGTTCTCGACGATGGAATGCTGCGCCAACAAGACTGGGAACGCTTTACTAAAGTGATGGCTCCGAAAATCCAAGGAGCTTGGAATCTGCACATCTTAACGCAGAACTTGCCTTTAGACTTCTTTGTGATGTTTTCATCAGTTGCCTCCTTGCTTGGCTCACCAGGACAAGGAAACTATGCTGCCGCCAATGCTTTTTTAGATACACTTGCCCATTATCGTTACGCTCAAGGATTACCAGGATTGGCTATCAACTGGAGTACCTGGGCAGAAGTGGGAATGGCCGCTAACTTGGGTAGTCAAGAGCAACAGCGCTTGGCAGCAATGGGGATGGATACCATTGCACCACAGCAAGGATTACAAGTACTGGGACAATTACTTCAACAGTCATCTGCTCAGGTTGGGGTAGTACCTGTGGAATGGTCGCAATTTATGCAGCAATTTTCTGCTGATACTGTCCCAGCGTTGCTTACCGAGTTAGGCTCACAACCCAAAGCTGAACCACCATCTCTACAACAGCTAGAGTTTGTCCAGCGATTAGAAAAAGTTTCTGTTCGCGATCGCCACGAAATGTTACTTGCTCACGTCCAAGACCAAGTTGCTAAAGTTTTGGGTCGAGGTTCGTCCCATTCCTTAGAACCACATCAAGGTTTCTTCGACATTGGTATGGATTCCCTAACCTCCGTCGAGTTGCGGAACCGTCTGCAAACTTCTCTAGGACGCTCTCTGTCTTCAACATTAATCTTTGACTATCCAACTCTCGATACTCTTGCTAAGTATCTGGCTAATGAGATGTTTTCTGTGGAAAAGTCTACAGAATTGCCCACTGCGATCGAGAACAATCATCATCAAAAGATTATCACCTCGGCAGAACTCAAACAGCTTTCAGAAGAAGATGCAGAAGAATTACTGCTCAGAGAATTAGAAAGCATTAGGTACTAGTACCGCAAGGCGGAAGTCAAAAGTCAAAATAATTGTATTCCGAGCTTCTTGCACTTATTCCCTACTCCCTAGTACAGACGCGATTAATCGCGTCTCCTACTCTCTACCTACGTAAATAAATTCAAAAATCAAATCGGATTTTCGCCAATTTTTCACCTCCTATAGAAGAACGTATTGATATGAGTAACAATTTAGAAAACTCTCAACCTCTATCCCCAACAAAACGCGCTCTTTTGGCCTTGCAAGAAATGCAAGCGAAACTAGAAGCCAACGAACGGGCTAAGACAGAACCAATAGCCATTATTGGTTTAGGTTGCCGATTTCCAGGAGGCAGCAACGATCCCGAATCATACTGGCAAATGTTGCGTAATGGGACAGATGCTATTAAAGAAGTACCCGCCGACCGTTGGGATATTGACGCTTACTATGACCCAAATCCTGATGCTACAGGGAAAATGTATGTCCGCAATGCCGGGTTTTTAGACCAGGTAGATCAGTTTGACCCCCAGTTTTTTGGGATTGCGCCTCGGGAAGCTGTGAATATGGATCCGCAGCAGAGGCTACTCTTAGAAGTGAGTTGGGAAGCCCTAGAAAATGCTGGGCTGGCACAGGACAAGCTAGTTGGTAGTCCAACTGGGGTTTTTGTCGGGATTATGAATCTGGATTATTTTCAGGTAGCAGCCAACGACCCCAGTCTCGCTGATGCTCATACTGCCACAGGTAGCGCTTTTAGCGTTACTTCTGGGAGATTGTCTTACACTCTTGGTCTACAAGGGCCAAGCATGGCAATAGATACAGCCTGCTCATCGTCCTTGGTGACAGTTCATATAGCTTGCCAGAGTTTACGTAGCAGAGAGTGTAATTTAGCTCTGGCTGGGGGAGTGAATTTGATTCTGACACCAGTGGTAACTATTAATGAATGCCGAGCGAGGATGCTTGCTGCCGATGGTCGCTGTAAAACCTTTGATGCTGCGGCTGATGGCTACGCACGGGGAGAAGGGTGCGGGATGGTAGTTCTCAAACGCCTCAGTGATGCGATCGCTGATGGTGACAATATTTTAGCCCTAATTCGGGGGTCGGCAGTCAATCAAGACGGTCGTAGCGGCGGTTTGACGGTTCCCAATGGCCCATCTCAGCAAGCAGTCATCCGCACAGCTTTAGCTAACGCTGGGGTAGCGCCCAATCAGGTGAGTTACGTAGAAGCCCACGGCACAGGCACATCTTTAGGAGACCCCATAGAATTGCGAGCCTTAGCAGCAGTACTAGGTCAAGGACGCTCTCCAGACCAGCCTTTAATAGTTGGTTCAGCTAAAACCAACATGGGACACTTGGAAGCAGCAGCCGGGGTGGCAGGTTTAATCAAGTTAGTACTGGCTTTGCAACATCAAGAAATACCACCTCATCTACATTTACATAATCCTAATCCTTTTATACCGTGGGCAGAACTGCCAATCAAAATTTCCACAGAACTCACTCCCTGGTCTTCGCCCAACGGATCGCGCATCGCGGGTCTGAGTTCCTTCGGTTTTAGTGGCACTAATGCTCATTTGGTGGTTGAAGAAGCGCCAACCCGTCAGCAAAAGCCTAGTGATGTAGAACGTCCCTTACATCTGCTCAGTCTCTCCGCAAAAACTGAAGGCGGATTACAGAAGTTAGCCAGTAAATTTTACACCGCACTCAAAGCCGATCCCGATCTCAACTTAGCTGATGTCTGCTTTAGTGCCAATACAGGTCGCTCTGTATTTGCTAATCGCCTAGCAGTAATAGCTGAAAATTCAGATCAGATATGTGAACAGCTAGCAGCCTTCAGCAGTGGTAATCATCTATGGGGAGTATTGAGTGGACAACCTCAAGACAGTCGTCGGCCCAAGATTGCCTTTTTGTTCACCGGACAAGGTTCCCAATATGTAGGCATGGGATACGAACTTTATAATACCCAGCCGACTTTCCGCCAAGCTCTAGAGCGCTGCGATGCTATATTGCGCCCTTATCTGCCAAAACCCCTGTTATCTGTGATTTATCCCGCCACAGGTGAGAATTCCCCCCTCGACCAAACACTTTACACCCAACCAGCTTTATTTGCCTTGGAATATGCTCTGTACGAGTTATGGCGTTCTTGGGGAATCGAGCCGAATGCTGTGATGGGTCACAGTGTCGGCGAATACGTAGCAGCTTGTGTAGCTGGGGTGTTCAGCTTGGAAGATGGGTTGAAGTTGATTGCCCTTCGCTCCCGTTTGATGCAAGCATTACCAGCAGGGGGTGAGATGGCGGCGGTGTTTGCGTCGGAAGCGCGGGTAATCGCTGCGATTACTCCTTATACTCAGAAAGTGGCAATTGCGGCGGTTAATGACCCACAAAATATAGTCATTTCCGGTGAAGGGGTGGCTTTACAGGCGGTGTTAAAGGAATTAGAAGCCGAAGGAATAGTGACTCGTCCCTTAACAGTGTCCCATGCCTTTCACTCTCCTCTGATGGAGCCGATGCTAGCGGAGTTTGAGCAGAAAGCAGCAGCAGTCACTTATGCGACTCCCCAGATAGACTTGATTTCCAATGCGACTGGAGAAATTGTACAGGGAGCAGAAATCGGTCAAGCCAGCTATTGGCGTCGTCATGTGCGGGAGACGGTGCGATTTGCCGCAGGTATACAGACTCTCCTTGCACAAGGGTATGAATTGTTTGTGGAAATCGGCCCAAGTCCCATACTCATCGGGATGGGGCGGCAATGTTTACCTGAAGGAACTGGAGTTTGGTTATCAAGCTTACGCCGTGGACAAAACGATTGGCAGCAGTTGCTCCAAAGTTTAGCCTCGCTCTATGTCCAAGGCGTGAAAGTAGACTGGTCTGGCTTTGACCACGATTATCAGCGCGATCGCCTGCCTCTGCCTACCTATCCCTTCCAAAGAAAGCGTTATTGGTTTGAGAGCCAAGCACCTAAGCAGCCAGAAGTAGAGATTGGATCAAACAAAAATGTTGAATACCCGATTCACAATCTTTTACAATCTGGAGATAACCAACAACTAGCTCGGAAGTTAGAAATAGTTGAACAACTGCCAGCAGCAGAAGTGCAATCCATCCTGGAGAGTATGCAGCTTGCAAAACTTTCTCAACGGATTGTCGAGCTTTCTCCAGACAGATATGAGCTACTTAAACAGTTGCTCTTACAAGATCAGCAGCACTTGATTCCAGATTATCTGAGTGATTCATTATACGAGGTGCAGTGGCAACCCCAAGAGCGTTTGAGTGTACCGCCTATTTCCGTTAACCAGTCGGGCAAATGGCTGATATTTGCAGATCGAGCTGGCGTGGGACAGACACTAGCAGAACTGCTGCGATCGCGCGGTGAAAAATATGTGATGATTTATCCTGGCGAAGCCTATGAAATCTTAGAAGGTGGACATCGCAAAATCAACCCAGCAAATCCTCAAGACTGTCAACGACTATTGCAGGAAACTCTCGGAAATAATGGTCTGTCGTGTCGTGGAATAGTGCATCTGTGGAGTTTAGATGCAGCAATGGACGACCAAATTACACCATCTTCTTTAGAGAAAGCGCAACTACTGGGCTGTGGCAGTGTGCTGCATCTTGTTCAGGAATTGGTCAAACAGAGTAAGTCAGCATTAACTCGGTTATGGTTGATAACTTCTGGCACACAAGCAGTAGAAACAAAACCTGTTTCTTTAGCAGTAGCTCAAGCACCTTTGTGGGGAATGGGCCGGGCGATCGCACTGGAGCATTCTGAAGTTTGGGGAGGGTTAATAGATTTAGATCCTAGTATCTCTAGCGATCGGCAAGCTGTTTCTCTATTAACAGAAATTTGGCAGCCTGATGGCGAAGATCAACTCACCTTACGCGGGGAAAAACGCTATGTTGCTCGTTTGGTGCGTAGCAATAAACAGCCATCTAAACCTGTGAAATTGCAAGCTGATGGTACTTACCTAATTACTGGCGGTTTAGGCAGTTTAGGGCTGAAAGTTGCCCAGTGGCTGGTAGAACAAGGGGCGCGAAACTTGGTGCTAATAGGACGCAGGGGCCTTCCCGATCGCGCTACATGGGCAACTTTGCCAAAGGATAGCGAAATCTGGGAACGGGTGCAGGCTATTCAAGCCTTAGAAAATATGGGTGCTAATGTCGTCGTCGCTCAGGCTGATGTCAGCAACCAGGCTCAAATCTCTGCGGTTTTTGAACAGTTACATAATACTCAAATTCCTTTAAAAGGAATTGTTCATGCTGCTGGAATAGCTGAGTATCAAGTATTACAAGATATTGACCTGAAGCACCTTGAATCCACCCTCCAGCCGAAGGTAGCAGGCGGGTGGCTTTTACATCAACTTAGTTTGGGGATGAATTTAGATTTCTTCGTCTGTTTCTCCTCAATTGCTTCTGTGTGGGGTTCTAGAGGACAAGCACATTACGCTGCTGGCAATCACTTTCTCGATACCCTTGCCCATTATCGGCAAGCCCTTGGAGTACCAGCTTTAAGCATCAATTGGGGCCCTTGGGCAGGCGGTGGGATGGCTTCGGAAGAAACCCAAACCTTATTAAAGCGAATGGGGTTAGAACCTTGGCAACCAGAAGAAGGGATTGCAGTCTTAGCAGAGCTTTTGGGTACAAACATTGCCCAAACAACAGTGGCTAAGGTTGACTGGAATATCTTCAAAGCAGTTTATGAAGTCAAGGGAGAGCGGCCATTACTCAAACAAATTGGCACACAGCTACAAGAACAAGGTGAGGTGCAGCCAGCATTGCGCCCACAGTTTTTAGAACAATTGAACGCTCTACCAGCCAACAAACGTCAAAGTTTCTTAATTGCTCATCTGCAAAGCCAAGTTGCTGAGGTTTTAGGACTAGAGCCATCCCATCTGGCAGACGTACAACAGGGCTTTCTTGAACTAGGCATGGATTCCTTGATGGCTGTGGACTTGAAGAATCGCCTTGAAGTCAGTTTGGGACAATCCTTAAGTTCAACACTAGTTTTTAACTATCCAAATATTGAGGTTCTAGCTAATCACCTGGCTACCCACATTCTTTCCTTAGAGCTATCGACACAACAGGAGTTACAAAAAGATCCCAAAGAATTGTCTCAAGCTTCAGTAGAGCTAGAACAATTTTCTGAAGACGAATTGGCTTCATTACTAGACGCAGAATTAGCCGCCTTGGTTAATTAGGGATGTAGGGAGGTAGTAGTCTATCGCATTATTTATGAGTGGTGAAAAAGTTCGTAGTAAGGACTTTAGTCCTAGATTTTGAAGCACTGAAGTGCTTACTACAAACTCATCATAGGTTGCCTTTGACAAAGCTTCAACCCAACAAACCCCACAAAATATTGGGTTTCGCTCCTCAATAGATTTTCACTCTACTGCATCAATTGCTCAATTTCCCGATAACTTTTTCAACATCCTCAGAAATTATTAAAATGAGTAATATTCCCGAAACTATTGACCATCGCGATCGCTTAAAAAATGCACTGCTGGCAGTTAGAGAAATGCGCTCTAAGCTTGACGCAATGGAGCGTGCCAAAACAGAGCCAATTGCCATTATTGGTATGGGTTGCCGACTTCCTGGTGCTAACAATTTGCAAACTTTCTGGTCTTTGCTCCATCATGGAGTAGATGCCATAAGTGAAGTTCCTGAAGATCGGTGGAACATTGATGAATTTTACGATACAAACCCTGATGCACCAGGAAAGATGTATGTTAAAAATGCTGGTTTTCTAGACCAAGTAGACCAGTTCGATGCTCAATTCTTTGGCATTACCCCACGGGAAGTTGAGAACATGGATCCCCAACAACGGCTGTTGTTGGAGGTCAGTTGGGAGGCGGTTGAACAGGCTGGCATTGCACCCGATCGCTTGAGAAATAGCCAAACCGGCGTATTTGTCGGCATTACCACCAATGATTATTTGCAACTCCAAATTGGGTCTAGCGATCGCACCAAAATCGATGCCTACAGTGCCACAGGTAATTGTCTTAACGCTGTAGCTGGTCGCTTATCATATACTTTGGGTCTACAGGGGCCAAGTATGGTGGTGGATACGGCTTGCTCATCTTCACTGGTAGCCATCCATTTAGCTTGCCAAAGTCTGCGTAGCCAAGAGTCCGATCTAGCCTTAGCTGGTGGGGTGAATCTCATCCTCTCACCAATTGCTACCATTGCCACTTGTCGAGCCAGAATGTTAGCGCCCGATGGTCGTTGCAAGACTTTTGATGCTGCTGCTGACGGCTTTGCCAGGGGAGAAGGGTGTGGGGTTGTTGTTCTCAAGCGCCTTAGTGATGCGATCGCGGATGGTGACAATATCTTAGCCCTAATTCGGGGATCAGCCGTCAACCAAGATGGCCCCAGTAGTGGTTTGACAGTTCCTAATGGAGTCGCCCAGCAAGCACTAATCCGTAAAGCCTTGGCTAACGCTGGGGTAGAGCCTGGACAAATCAGCTATGTTGAAGCCCACGGCACAGGAACATCTTTAGGAGATCCGATCGAAGTCGAGTCTTTGGGGGCTGTGTTGTGCCAAGAGCGATCGCCCCAGGAGCCTTTAATCATTGGCTCGGCAAAAACCAACATTGGTCACTTAGAATCAGCAGCAGGGGTGGCGGGACTGATCAAGGTGGTGCTGTCACTGCAACATCAAGAGATACCCCCGCATCTGCACCTTAAAAATCCCAATCCTTTCATCCCGTGGGCAAAGCTGCCAGTGTTCGTGCCAATGCAACCAACGCCTTGGACTTCTGGAGATAAACCCCGGATTGCTGGGTTGAGTGGGTTTGGTGTAACTGGTACCAATGCTCACCTCATCATCGAAGAAGCCCCTACCCGCCAGCAGCACCCCAGTGAAGTAGAACGCCCCTTACATCTGCTCAGTCTCTCAGCGAAAACTGAAAGCGCATTACAGGAGTTAGTTAGTAACTTCTACACAGCCTTCAAAGCTAATCTTGACATAAACCTAGCCGATGCCTGCTTTACTGCCAATACAGGCCGCTCTGTATTTGCCCATCGCTTGGCAGTGGTGGCTGAAAACTCAAATCAGGTGTGTGAACAGCTAGCAGCCTTCAACCTTGGGCAAAATACTGGTGATTTCCTCAAAGGGCAAGTTGATAAATCCCGTCAACCCAAGATCGCCTTTTTGTTCACCGGGCAAGGTTCGCAATATGTAGATATGGGACGCGAACTTTATGATACCCAACCAACTTTCCGCCAAGCCCTAGAGCGCTGCGATGCTATATTGCGCCCTTATCTGCCAAAACCCCTGTTATCTGTGATTTATCCCGCCACAGGTGAGAATTCCTCCCTCGACCAAACACTTTACACCCAACCAGCTTTATTTGCTTTGGAATATGCCCTGTATGAGTTATGGCGCTCTTGGGGGATTGAACCGAATGCCGTAATCGGTCACAGTGTCGGCGAATACGTAGCAGCTTGTGTAGCTGGGGTGTTCAGCTTGGAAGATGGGTTGAAGTTGATCGCCCTTCGCTCCCGTTTGATGCAAGCATTACCACCAGGGGGTGAGATGGCGGCGGTGTTTGCGTCGGAAGAACAGGTAATTGCTGCAATTACTCCCTATACTCAGCAAGTAGCAATCGCGGCGGTTAATGGCCCGCAAAATGTGGTTATTTCAGGGGCGCTACCAGCAGTACAGACAGTGTTGCAAAAACTGGAAGCACAAGGAATTGAGTACCGAAGCTTACGGGTTTCTCATGCCTTTCATTCTCCTTTGATGGAACCAATTCTAGGAGAGTTTGAGCAACGCGCTAGCGAGTTGGTCTACCATGAACCCCAAATAGACTTAGTTTCCAATGTGACTGGGCAACTAGTGCAGGGAGCAGAAATTGGTCAAGCCAGTTATTGGCGTAGTCATCTGCGGCAGCCAGTACGATTTGCCGCAGGGATGCAGACTCTCCTTGCACAAGGGTATGACTTATTTGTGGAAATTGGCCCACATCCAGTACTTATAGGAATGGGGCAACAGTCTTTACCTAATGGCGTGGGAGTTTGGTTGCCTTCTTTACGTCGTGGACAAAACGATTGGCAGCAGTTGCTCCAGAGTTTGGCATCGCTGTATATCCAAGGTGTGAAGGTGGACTGGTCTGGTTTTGACCACGATTATCAGCGTAGCCGCGTTCCTCTGCCTACTTATCCCTTCCAGCGCCAACGTTTCTGGATTGATACAGCAGTCACAAAGCAAGAGTCAGTTCCAGTTCAGAAGCCAGAAATTCCTGCCATCAGCATCTCTGATACAACCCTAGAGGAGCGGATCTTGGCTCTAGCTGCTAAGACAACTGGACTCAAGTTAGAGCAATTAAATTTGGATATTTCCCTAGAGGCTGACCTGGGATTGGATTCAATCATGATGATGCAACTGATGAGCGGTCTGATAAAATTGGTTCCAGTAGACCAACAGACAGCATTTAGTAGCAAGTTCTCTTTGCGAGACTTGATGCAGTTGCAGACACTGAGGCAAGTAATTCAGATATTTGAGGAGTGGCAAAGCTCGGATGAGCAAAACATCGTCAGTGGTGGAGACGCTGTAGTTAGTAACCCGGAAAAAGTGACTATACAGGGCGAAATAAATAATGTAGAAATGCTTCATGGACAGTATTTTCACTTGTTAGGTCACTGGGTGGTAAATTCCAACAGCCTGTTTTCTAGTTTGCGTTTACAAGGATCTTTCGACTTAAATATTGCTTGGCAGAGTTGGAAAGACTTGCTGTCTCGGCATCCTATGTTGCGATCGCGCTTCCATGTCCCAGAGGGTGCGACTCGCTTTAATGAATACTTAATGGAAGTTATGGAAGATCCAACTCCTCCAGAAATTCCAGTTACAGATATTAGACATCTTGACAGTGATGCTAAAGAGCAGGCTGTACAGGCAGAAGTTGATCGCTGGTTAAATTATGAATGGCCTCTGACTCAATGGCCATTGCATCAATTTTCTCTATTGCGCTTAGAAGATTCGGTATATCAGCTATTTTTAGGTAACGAACACCTAATTTCTGATGCTCTGGGAAATCATCTCATATTGCGTGAATTTCTCGAAATTTATCGAGCATATATTTGCAATGATCAGCCCGATCTGCCTCCAGCTACGACTTTAGAAGATTACCGCCAATTAGTGCAAGCCATGAACGCTTGGCACGATCCCGAAGAAGACCGAGCGCTGGCAGCCTACACTAGTAGCCAAGGTAAAGATTCTTACTTCTGGAACCCCAAAGGCGATATTGTTGACCACCCACGCCCCCAATTTCACACTCAACGGTACATTTTGGGACGCGATCGCACTGCTAAACTGATTGAACGTACCCGTGACTGGCGATTACCTGTAAATTCTTTGCTGCTGGGTGCTTTTCTGCGAGCCGTTGTCAAGTTACAGCAGTCTTCACAATCTGTAATCGTTCAAGTCCCCACCGGCGGTAGAGTTTATCCTGGCGCGGATGCTTCTAATGTCGTCAGTAGTTTCGCGCAGAATTTAGCTCTGAGTTTTACGCCACCACAACCGGATGAAGATTGGCAAACTCTGTTAAACCGTGTGCATCAAGAAGTTCAAAATGGCATCGCTACCGGTCTAGACCGAGCGCAGACTCGCCAGATGGGGCTGATGTTCCGGGACAATATAGCCTTGGAAGACGGCAAAATACCTGAGCATAGTTTATCTATGTTTAGGAGCGTATTGAAATCAAATTTATACTTTCCCTTCACAGGGCATACCCATATCAAAACTCAATACGGCCCTGTAGAAGTAATTGATTATCAAGCAGGTGGCATAAATGCTGTTGGAACCATTGATATATTACAAGAGATATTCGACGGCAGTTTGCATCTGTTTGCTAGTTATGACTACAAATTCTTCGACTTGTCCGTTATTGATCAGTTAATGCAGGAATACATTGCTCAGATAGAGGAATTATGCTCACTGACAATTCAATCCCAACAGCCAACAGAACTACTATCAATATCACAAGCAGATGCAAAAATTGAGTCCACAATTCGACAGGTAGCGGAAGAAATTTGTCATTACCAAATTAGTTCCGAGGAAATGGACAAAGATATGGAGGCGGATTTAGGTGTAGATTCCCTAGAACGTATCCGCATTATTACCCGCTTAGAAAAGCTAATTGGGAAAGTCGATCGCCAAGCCTTACTAAGTTGCAGGAGTTTGCAAGAAATGGCAAACACACTCACAAAATTTTAGATTTTGAATTTGGGATTGAAGATTCAAAGTAATCATTTAAAACTTCAGAGGAAAAATCATTGAGATGAGCAATATTACAGAAATTCCTTACCTGAAAATTGTAGAACAGGTTCAGCAAACACCCGAAGCGATCGCAGTTCTACATCAAGAAACTCAACTTACTTACGCCCAGTTACATCGCCTTTCTAATCAGCTTGCCAATTATTTGCGGACTCAGGGTGTAGGGCCAAACACGCTTGTCGGCATCATGACACAGCGCAACCCTTTAATGCTAGTCGGAATTTTGGGCATCCTCAAAGCTGGCGGGGCTTATGTTCCTCTTGATCCTTCTTACCCAGGCGATCGCATCCGTTACATTCTCGAACATGCTAAAATTAGCACTTTGCTAACTGAGTATCAAGTAACTAATAAACTTGAAGAGTGTTTGGATGCAGAGTTACCATTGCAAACTTTGTTATTTTTGGACGATGGCGATGGGTTCATTCCCAACAAAGAACTAAACTTACTTAGTAAAGATACTTGGTCTACTTTCTCAGATCAAGATCCGCTCTATACTAATGATCCCGATGATTTAATGACGGTTCTATATACATCTGGCTCCACCGGACGGCCCAAAGGAGTAATGCTCAACCATCGGGGTTATATGAACCGCCTGCGCTGGATGCAAAATACATTCAGCCTGAAACCTGGAGACAGAGTTGCTCAAAAAACCTCTTTTTGTTTCGATATCTCCGTTTGGGAACTCTTCTGGACGCTGATGGAGGGAGCGACTATTTGCCCAGTAGAAAGGGAAACAGTAATCAATCCTTGGAAATTCGCTCAGTGGATCAAGGATACGCAAATCAATGTTATGCACTTCGTGCCTTCATTGTTTGGCGAATTTATCAGTGCTTTAGAAGATGAATCTTGGGAATTTCCTGGCTTGCGCTGGTTAATTTTTAGTGGTGAAGCTTTGCCCTTACCTTTTATCCAACGTTGGATTGACAAGTATGGAATGGGTACTGGACTAGCAAACCTCTATGGGCCAACTGAGGCATCCATTGACGTGACTGCTCATATCATTGAGCAACGTCCTAATGAACAGGTGACTAATCAAATTCCCATCGGCAAAGCCATTGATAATGTTTACATCAAGATTTTAGATGATCAAATGCAGCCAGTCGTACCTGGGCAGTTGGGAGAACTTTGGATTGGAGGTGTACAACTTGCCAAAGGTTACTTAAATGATTTGCAACGCACATCAGAAGCTTTTCGCCTCAATCCCTTTCTCGAAATTCCCGGACAGTATCTCTATCGGACTGGAGATTTGGCGAAAGAATTGCCAGACGGTAGTTTTGAATATCACGGACGGATTGATAACCAGGTAAAAATTCGGGGTTTTCGTGTAGAACTAGGAGAAATTGAGAGCGTTCTTAATACTCATCCAGCAGTGCGCGAAGCAGCAGTTTTAGCTGTAGATTATGGCGCTGGACAGAAAAGATTAATAGCTTGGTTGTCTGGAAACAAGGTGGATAATCGACAAATCAAGGAACATCTCTCCCGACTACTACCTGATTATATGATTCCGCAACGTGTGGAATGGTTGCCCAGTCTTCCCAAGAATCATAATGGCAAACTGGATCGTAATGCTCTCCAGGCGCTGCTGAATAAGAGTCAGCCGAAACAAAAACCGGAGGAAACTATTGATGCTGCTCAAGAATACTTACCACTAGGGCCGGCGCAGAAATGGCTGGTGACATACTTCGAGCCTCCTTATCAGTGGACGGGGTATACACGTTTTCGCTACCGCCAAGCTTTGAATCTGGACGTTTTCAACAAAGCTTTCAACTTGATGATGGTACGGCATCCTGCTCTGCGTACTTTGTTTGTGCAACGCGATGGACAATGGCAGCAGCAAATCATGGGTACAGAAAAGCAATTTCCTGTAGACTTCTTTGATGGTAGTCACCTGAGTGCAGCCGAACGCGATCGGGAAATCCGCTCTCGCATCGAGCAAAGCAGTCAAAAACTGCGTCTTGAGCAGTGGCCGCTATTAGCAACAATCGTGGTCAAAGTTGATGAATCAACCTACGACATCACCATGATTGCCCACCATATCATTGCTGATATGCTGAGTACAACTGTGCTATTTAAAGAACTTTGGTACGCATACAACCAGATTTTGGTGGGTGGTGTGCCTAGTTTTGAAAACCCCTCGCCACCTTCCTACGCAGATTTCGTCCGTCTGCTTGTGGAAGAAGATAAAAAAGGAGCTTTGGCCAGCCACGTTGATTATTGGAAATCCCAATTTCCTTCTCGACAATATGCGTTTCATGTTCCCTTTGACCATATCAAGGGGACTAACGTTGAAGCTTCTGCTGCTACTGAACGATTCACTCTCAGCAAAGCTAACAGTGACACACTGTTACGCAAAGCTAAACAGCACTATGGTTGCAATCTGTATACACTTTTGCTCGCTCCTTTGTACCAACTGACGGCTGTTTGGTGTGGGACTTCTTGGGTAGTGTTGAGTCATCGTAGCCACGGTAGGGATCTAGGCGATAACCACATTTTCTGGGAAAGCTTTGGTAACTTTGCAGTGAATTTTCCCGTCGGGGTGATGGTAAACTATGAGGAAAAGTGGGAGAAAACCATCAAGCATGTCAAAGATGGTTTTGATGCACTGCCAATGAACGGCGTAACTTTTGATTGGATATGCGATCGCTTGCCAAATTATATCTATCCTGATGCTAATCTGACATCCATTAGAGCCAATTACCTGGGGAATCGCACCCAACCTGTGTTTGAGTTGTTTGAGTTCATCGAGGAAGATCGCGATCGGCGTTTGTCCCCTCCTGAACAAAAACGCACAACCTTGTTAGAGTTCTTCTTTTTCATTATCGATGGCACTTTCCATCTAGAAATTGAATACTCTCGCAATTTCCATCTGCCTGCAACCATCAACCAACTAGGCAAGCAATACTTGGATCTGATAGAGAATATGCTTGCAGTTATATCGCCAGTAGAAGAAAGCGTTCGGCAGGGCAAATAATTCTAGGGAATAAGCTGTTACGCAAATAACATTGTACATTTGATGACCGTTGACTGATGACCGTCAACCGTCAACCGTCAACCGTCAACCGTCAACCGTCAACCGTCAACCGTCAACCATCAACGATTATAAAGAATGTTTATATAATTTAGACGCATATCAGCTTACTTGTCGTTGCTGTTTACTCGAATGCTCAAAATAATTCCTCCATTCCTGGATTCAGCAACTCCAACATATTACTCTGACTGCAAATATATAACTTTACCAAAACAATGCAGGAAATTTCTTCAAAAGTATCAATTTCTCCTTTTTCCACAGGTTTACCAGCCTTATATATTATCGGTTTTATTTCCGGTATCTCTATGGGGCTGTTTACTCCCTTTATCTCAACGCTCATGGCTCAACATCAAGTTGATGATGTTTTAATTGGGGCAAATTCTACAGTGTTTTTTCTGGCCATAGCTTTGGGAACACCCTTGGTAGCAAAGATATTGCGCCAATTAGGATTGCGTCAAACTATGACGTTAGGCTTAATGCTGATGGCTTTGAGTGCGCCCCTATTTCCTATGACTACACAAGTATCTTTGTGGTTTGTCATCCGCGCTATTATGGGTATTGCTTGCTGTTTTTACTTCGTCTCTGGACAAACTGCACTGAACTATTTTTGCCACGACACTAATCGAGCGATCGTCAATGGTCTGTATGCTCTATCTTTTAGTGTCGGATTTGGACTTGGCCCAGTCATCGGTTCTAGTCTCTATAACGTTTCCCCCAAATTGACTTTTTTTCTAGGTAGTATTTTAGTTTTGAGCGGTGTAGTTGTGGTCTGGATAGGCTTACCGAATAAGTCTGTCAATTTTCAACCATCGTCGCGTAAAGGAATTTTCAAAAAGCTAACACTTTCTCTTTATGGTGCATTCGCCTTTGGTTTTGCTGAATCAACTTTAGTCTCTCTATATCCAGTATATCTATTACGAGAAAAATATAGTGTCGAGCAAATAGGTTATACCTTTTCTATATTCGTGGTTGGAGGTCTTTTGGCTACCATTCCAGTCACACATTTTGCCGACCGATTTGGCAAATTAAAGATTCTTTTAATTAGTGTGTGTATTCTGATATTTTCTATCGTGTCTCTTTCCTTAGCTGAAAACTCCATAACTATACAGATATTTGCCTTTACTACTGGAGCTAGCCTGACTCCAGTTTTTCCTCTAGCACTGGCACTCATTGGAGATAAGCTCTCCCGCAATGAATTATCATCTGGAAGTGCTTTGTTCACAGCCATATATAGTTTTGGATGTACTGCCGGGCCTATATTATCCTCTGTGGTCATGCAAATTTTTGATAATCGTTACATATTTAGTTTAGCGGGATTATTATTTGTATTATTTATGCTAAAAATAGTCAAAGAACAACCAAAGATGAAGTCAAATTAAGTTATCTATTCCACACTAAAATCACTGTAAATCATTAATCACCACTTTTAGAGGATGTTTGAAAAGTATTTTTTGTAATATCAAAGCCTCGGAAACCTAACCCTCCGAGCAAGCTTTCCGTACGTTCCCGTAGCGGCACGAAATGCGGTAATGGGGGTTTCAAAGCCTCTCTCCGCTTGGGCGAGAGGTTTGGAGAGGGGTTTCTAGTATACTTTACGACTTTTCAAACATCCTCTCAGAGTGACGAAATAGATACCGTTATAACTATCTTTTATCACTTTGGTAAGAGAATAATTGAGGTTAAAAGATGAAAGTCAGATTTTTAAGAGAATTAGGGATGCTTAAGCGCAAGCCGATGCGCTTCTAAGCAAACCAATAGAAATTTAAAAAAGGAGCCTAATAAGCAAAGTTATCTCTGTACAAAGATTTCAGATTTTACTCTAACGAGAGTAATTAAAGAGAGTTACTAGAGTCTCTGTATCGAATGCAGAACTGTACATTATATTCATAAAAATTATGGATTATACGAGATACTAGCCGTTATTTTTTTTAATTTGCTATGTTTCTGTGGTACTATACATAAGCAAAACTACAAAACTTTTTTCTTAAAAGTTTGCAAAACATCAAAATACTTGTTGCCTACAAAATAAAAAAGCAACAGCCCTAAAGAGTTACGTAATAATCAGACCGAGGATGTTTGCATAGTTAAATGTAGTTGCTTATACGACCAAACAGAATAAAAAACTTCAGAGGCTAGAAAGAACTTACGTTTTTAAAGTCGTAATTGAAGTTTTGATTAATATTTTTTCCCTTTTGCCCTCTCTCTCTTTGTTTGTAAGTCATCAAAGCTAGACCGAAATTTTTGCTTATTTTCTTAGTATTTTCCATAGAATTTTACTCAAAGTATGCGTAACCACATTCTTTCTCTATTTCTAGGATTTACAGCTACTGGTACAGTCTTAACATCTATGCCTGTTGAAGCTGCGACTTTTGACTATAACCGAGTTAAAAATATTTCCACAAGACCTATTGAGTCTAATCAAATACTCCATTTTTTTGGAGATCAGTCTCAGAATGAGGGATATATAGTTTTTTCTAATCTAGATCCTGATGCTCCAGATTCAGGGCACATAGGACTGAGCCCAAATTCTGTTTTCACCTCATATTATACCGCGGGTCGAGAGTTTAGCCCTGATGCAACTGGTGCAACTCGTTCAGCAAGTTTGGAGAAGATAATAGGGCTATCTAATTTTTACAACTACTTAAGTAGTAATAATATTTCCCTGACCAGTATTGGCTTTAGCTATGGACCAAAAAGTGGACGAGACTTAACTAAAACATGGAACTTAGGTGAAGATAAGCTTGGTCAAGATTGGTTTTCTAGTCCTGATTCAAACATTGACGAAAACATTTATCGAGCTAATCCAGATAATGTAGAGACGTTTTTATCTTATGGAAATACTAAGATAATTAACTTTGGATATTCACCTTTTTATGCCTTGTCAGTTAATGATAATAGTGCTAATTTTGGTGATAACTTGAATATCATTTTGAATGACCCAATCCCAGTGTCTAAAGTGGCTGGGTTAGATTCTTTAACGTCGGGGTTGGCTGATGCTTTTTTAGAAGATGTGGCTGCTGGTGGTGGAAATGTTCAGTTTGTTTCTGAAGACTCTCCTCAAGAGTCTGATATTTCTGCTTCCTTTAATAATGGGTATCAAACTTTCGCTTTGTCCTTTCCGTTTGAATTGAGGGTGGTCAGTGGTAGAAGTGTACCCGAACCGTCAGCAGGGTTAGGATTTTTAATGTTTGGCGTTTTATTTGCAGTTTCGCAGATAAAAAAACAGAAGTAAAAGTGGAATAACCTGAGTGTTTTTTCCTGAATTTTTTCTTTAGATGTTGACATCATTCCTAAAATTGTACTCACAACTTAAAACATGCGTAACTACATTTTTGCTGGAATTCTTGGACTGACTACCGCCGTAGCAGTCAGTGTGCCGTTAAGTGTTCAGGCTCAAGCCAAAGTCTACAAATTTGTTGACGGTTACGAGAGCATCAGATTTGATACAGAGGCGCTTGAAGAACTACAGTCATTAGGTCTATCTTTAGCTTCCGTACAAAATACAGCCGTACCAGCTCCGGGTTACACCTATGGTATTGGATATGTTTCCAGTCCTGTAGGTAATGACTATAGCTTCAGCTATGATGAGATAACACAAGAATTTACTTCTTTAAGTGGAACAGTAGATTTTACTGGCAGCATATTCTTTAACGTAGACACAGATAAGCTTAACCTTGCTCCTCAGCTAGAGTTAGGAAACTTATCTGCCGAGCCTGTTGTTGACTTTAATGTTAAAGATACGATAACTACTGGTTTGCCTATATTCGCTTTAGTGCCAACAGCTCCGGTTAATGTTGATCTTAACAATCAAACCGTCAAGCTTAATTTCGCGGCGTTTGCAACTCAAGAGTTCAGCGATTTCCTTATAACTGCAGGGGCAACTAAACCAATTGCTGGTTTGAAGTTAGGCGACATTCAGGGAGACAGGACGATTACCCAGGTTATCGAGCCTAGCACTGCGTTGGCAGTCTTGATGGCTGCTAGTTCAGCGCTAGCTATGCGTAAGCGGCATCGAGTAAAGTAATTGAATGTTGTTTACAGAAGCTTGATTTTACATATCAAGCTTCTGTAAACAATTGATTTTGCAACATAAAAATTGCTGTTTATTTCCTAGTTATGTAAATCTTGTCAAAACTTCAATTATGCGTACACACCATATTTCAATATTTCTGGGACTAACCACCTCTGTTGCAGCCGTCGTACATCTACCTGTTCAGGCGGCAACATTTAACTTCGACCAATTGCAATATATTGCTTCACGACCAATCGACTCTGCCTATAAATTAAATTTGTTAGGAACCCCGTCCGAAAAGCAGGGTTATTCAGCTTTCTTCAATCTTGATTCCTCTGCCCCAGATTTTGGTCATCGAGATATCAGTTTAAATGCATCTGGTAATGGCGCTCCTTATTACACAACTGGTCGGCAGGGAAGCCCTGAAGTACCTTCTAGCGGTGCAATCAGAACTGCGAATGTAACTGAAATTGCTGGCTTTCCTAGCCTAAGTAGCTATTTGATAAGTAACGGAATTGCTCCAAGCAATCTGGGATTTGGCTATGGGCAAAAAAGTGATCTTAGTTTCACCACCACATGGAATCTGGGTGAAGATAAGCTTGGTCAAGATTGGTTTGCTAGTCCCACTTCCAAGATTGAGGAAAGAATTTATAAGGCTAATTCAGATGATGTTGAACTATTCCTCTCTTATGAGACAAATAAAATAGTTAGTTTTGGGTATTCTAATATTTATTCAGCTCTTGATTACGGTGCTACCACGCAACTTTCTGATGACATTGATGTTGCTTATACTGACCCGATTAAAGCAATAAAAGTTACTGAATTAGATCCATTTGCAGACGCGTTGGCTGACGCTTTCTTACAAGATATTGCTGTTGCTGGCGGTGGAGTCCAAGTAGTTATCGAGGACAACGTTGTTGACGACAGTAATTTTGTGACTGGTAACGGATTCGGTGTAATAAATCTTCGATTCATTGGCTCTTTACGAGCGGTAGCAATACCAGAATCGTCTTCAGTATTAGGACTATTGATGTTTGGGGCTTTAGGTGCAGTTTCTCGTTTCAAGAAACGGAAAACTAGGATAGGTCGTCAATTAAGAGGGAGCTGATAGAGAACAAGAGAATAAAAATCTTCTCCCTTTTGCAAAAACGTCAAATAGCAAGTATACAGCACTTCCGGCAGCTATGAGGTACATCCTAAAAGCTGAAAGCGATGATAGGAGAGGGGCAAGAAGAAAACTATATTGCATAATAACCGGAAGCGCTGTATCCTTAAGCACAAATTTCTAAATACACGAAGCATAAAATCAATACGCAGCTTGCGATCGCCGTAGATCAACTGATTACTTCGTAAAGAGTCCGCAAGCAGCGATGCATAAGGCAAGCCACTACGCATCTACGTAAATTAGAACTTGGAGAATTTCCCAAATTATAGGTTTCAAAATCTATTCTTCCAAGCTTTGATCACTTAAGGATTTAATTTTAACCTTAGTCTTATGCAACTCTAGACCTATAATCCAATTGTGTAACAAGGAAGCTTTCTCGTGTCTATAAAAGCGCTGTATCGCACTACTAGTCTTGTATTAATTGTTGAAAGTTTCTTGATCTTTGTGCCAATGTTAATTCTTGGCCCAGCGATCAACTGGCCTGCTAGCCTAAGCACACCTGCTGACATCATGTTACCATTACTGTTCAAGCAGGCTCAACTAGTCAGGATTGGTTACTTTTTCTACCTTCTTTACTCTCTGCTCTTCTGGGTCGTGGCATTATTGACTGCACGTGTGGTTGCCAATGGAGACGCAAACCCTCTATGGCTTCGTGTTGCGACAGGGTTCGGGATCGCATCTACAGTCGCTCGCGCCTTAGGCATTATTCGTTGGTTAGTAGCGATGCCAGCTCTTGCAACACTCTATGCCGATCCTTCAACCTCTGCACAGACTAGGGAAGCAATCATCGTTGTGTACAAAGTCCTTAATGACTATGCTGGATCTGTAGGTGAAGTACTAGGTGTAAGCTTATTTGCAGTATTGTGGTTAACGATCCTCTCCATTGCCTTGTTGCGGTCAAAAACACTACCACATTGGTTGGGGCTTCTCGGAATCGTAGCTGCTCTATTTCTTGCAAGTTCATTACTGGAAATGTTCGGGGTGGATTTGGGAGCATTTATCGTCATATCAGTGACCATGCTCCAGATATGGTTTCTGTCCACAGGTGTAGTGTTATTTCTCATACAGAAGAATCTGCCTGCTGGGTAGTATTCCGGCGATCGCATCCTTTTTTCAAGTATTGGAACCATAATATCTGTACGTTGGTTTGAGCTACGGACAAAAAAGCGATCGCTAAACCTATGTCAAATCGAGTTCTATAACTCGTTTGGATATTCCGTTTGCTTTTGAGCGTAGGTTGTTGAATATCTGTTTCTGGGCATCTTGTGCCGAGCGTCCACTTCTAAACCCGTAACTGTGAGCATGGAATATTGCTTCATGCGCTGGTTCCAGTGCGAATTTTGCGAGACATTGCCAAGCTCTATCCGCAATCGCGGGAATTTTCAGAAATCTGGTGGAGCCATCTTTCTTCGGAATTGGTATCAGCCGTAATTGTTGATGATGCCAATCTTTGACGATTCATGACTTAGGGTAGTTCAATTTGCCTATCCTCTTCTCAGAGATTGCTATAGCATTTCAAAATACTGCGAGAATATAGAGGATGAAATCTACATTTGTTACTCAGGTTGTAGTTTCCTTGGCCAGACACTTTTCTAGAACTTGTTTGCCCATATCATCTCCCCCTTAGCGCCAGTGTTGTTACCTGCTTGTTTTACAACTGGTTGCGCCCTGTTACCAGCTTCACTCTAAAATTTTTTCGAGCAAGTATAGCAACGGACAGGGAGCTTAGGACAGCAATAAAATCACAAAGTACGCTGCTGAAGATGCGTTTCTTGCAAACTGTCCTAACGGCTTTGGCGACTGCTATATTATCAGGCGATCGCTAACTAAAAAAATGCAGCAAACGTTGTTTCAGTTATTGATTAATGACTGAAATTATTTGATAAATTTGATTTATTAATCGATTTATATGGCTATTTCGTGATTATAAATTCCTGCAATTAAATTCGACCTTAAGCCAAAACGTCGGTGACGATTTCGATATTTATCAGACAAAATTTTAAATATCTTTAGACGACAATTTACGTGTTCAACAGTAATTCTTAATCGATTGAGTTCTCGATTATATTTCTTCTGATAAGAGTGTTAACTTCTTACCCTTCGGTTTTTTAATTGGTGTTTCGCTTAATTGATAGATTTTTTTTATCCCTTGATACCCTTTATCCGCTATGACTTTGAGTAATTCCCCAAATCTTACATTACTGGTTTTAAATAGCCTAAAATCATGAATTCTCCCCAAGCCGTGCCCTAAACAGATGATTTGGCTACTTTTTTGAAAGTTAAAAACTCCGTAAGCCATTCGTATTTACTCAATCCATAATCGGAATGTTCGCCTCTGGTGTTCCGTAGGTTAGCAATTGCAACATCTGTACTTTGCGATTGCTTTGCTCCACTGCATTACCTACCCTGCGGGAACGCCAAGGGCGAACACAAGACAAATTATGTTTTTACACATTTGGAATGCTCTTATCTTATTCATTTTATTGAGATAAAGGGAGCGGTATAACCAAATTTATTTCTTTATGACCGAAGAGGCTCCGGGGCAGGGAGCGGGGGGCAGGGGGAGCAATCCCTGTCCCGAAGCCGTGAAGCGGAGCGGAACATGGGTATCAAGCCCCGTCTTTCTAAGACGTTCTGGATTGGTCGGAGTACAAGCTCCGTCCAATCCTCTCCCCCCTGCTCCCTGCCCCCTGCCCCCCTGCTTCTTTATGACGGATGGCTACTTACAAAACTCTGCGGAAATACTCACGGTACAAATTGCACCTAGGCATTACCTGATTGTCCTGTTGATGCACTAATCCCAAACTGTGCAACTTATAAATCTGCATTGAATCTAATTCCACTGGTTCAAGTGAAGTGACCACCTTTTTTAACGCTTCTTTTAAACCTTGAGTCTCTTCCGAGTGCAGCATCTCTAAGTACCACCGCAGATGGTTGCTGTAAATTCCCGCTTCTGTGGAAGCATCTTGTAATAGCTGCTTTAGCGTTGCCTTTGTAGTGTAAACTTCGTACATTGCTAACCGCAGCAGATAAGGATGTCCTCCCACTATATTCATTAATTCATTTACCTGAGTATCATTCCAATTCAGTCCATGAAGGTGAGCCAAATCTGTCACCTGCTTCTGGTCAAATTCCAGCAACGCCACTGGTAGCCCCGCATTAAAAGGAGATTGGTTCATGTCTAAGGGGATATAAACTTCAGTAGAATGTGCCATTACCAGCCTTAGTTTTTTCCATTGCTCAGAAATTTTCCCTTTCTCATGCCAACTTCGCAACATCCCGAAAAAGTCTTCAATCACTTGGTTATAGGGAAAAATCCGATCAACTTCATCTAACCCTAATACCAAAGGACAATCTATTTGTGGCAATAAATACTCCTCAAAGTACACTGTGCAGTTATAGTTACTACCTAAAATTTCTGCATCCCAATAATCTTTTAACCGATTTTCTAACTTTAACTTCCGACCAACCATTAAACACAACCAAAGCACGAACTTATCCAAATTCGTTAAAATTG
The DNA here is from genome assembly GCA_020829485.1 of Nostoc sp. CHAB 5834. Next base: position 45,569 of record JAIVFU010000035.1, read on the forward strand.
CTCGCTCTACACTACTTAAATCTAAATATACTGTTTGACAATTCTGGGATTCAGCATGAGCTAGAATTCTGTTAAGCAATGAAGTTTTACCCATCAGCTTCGGTGCTTTAATCCGAATTAGGGAAGCGGGTTTGACAACTGTCTCGTAACAAACAGACTCTAGGGCATCTCGCTTTACATAAAAAGGAGAACCCAGAGGAACTGAACCGTCTGGAAACGTTAGCTCTGCAAAGGAGGATTTTGGCTGCTTGACATTACTATCAATATGTGGAGGTTGTTGCCTTTCTCCAGCTCTCTCCAACCCTCCTTTAAAATTACTCTTTGTTACCTCTTCCCCTAACGCTTCTGAAAGCTTTCGCCACAGATGAGGCCCCACATCTCCTCTAAGGTAGTTTACAGAGAGATGGTACTGCTCTGCCATCTTTTCATAAGTCAGACCCTCCCACGAGCCTCGAAGCACATCTGTTTCAATATCTTTGAGGTGTTCTCTAAGATTATTGAAGACAATTTGCTCGGCAACCTGTTTAGCTTTTTCCCAGGTAAAGGCTGATTTTGAGTTCACAGAAAAGTTCACAAATGATTTAGGATTGCTATATATTACCTAAAGTTAGGTTCTAAAACAAATTAGTAGCGGCAATATTAACTAATGAATCAGGATGAGTGATTGGCAAGTCACCAAGGAGTTGCCAGAAAAATATTCCGCCTAAGCCTTGTTCTTCAACATAATTAACTTTTCCGAGGACTGATTGTTTATCTTCGTAGGTACTAAACTCTTGTTTTTGAGAATTATAAATATAGGGAACTTTGGCACTATCATCCCAGTAATATTGATATCCATTTTTACCCACTTGATCATGGATATCTTTATACAAAAGTGGATCATTTCCTAGTGTAGCACTTTGAAACAATCCATCGTTGTTAGAACCAGGTTTCACTCCTGCCCAAGTGGGACTGTAGAGAGGAACTCCTAAGACAATATCCTTAGCTTCAACACCAGCACTCAAATATTTTTTAACTGACCAGTCAGCGTTGAGTTTGTCGCTATTATATGATTGATCGCTGCTACTTTTGTACAAAGCAGCTTGGTGATTGGTTGTGTTTTCCCAGCTACCGTGGTAATCGTAGGTCATTACGTTGATAAAGTCAACATATTCAGAAGTAGTTTTCAAAACAGTTGAGTTTAAATCGTAAGGAGCATCAGCATAATCTGATGGAGACAATTGATAGGGAGAAGCAGAAAGGGCAGTAGTTAGCAGATATTTATTTCCATCTGTAGTAGATGCGTTATTAAGCTGTTGACGTAGCTCACCCAGCAATTGAGTGTAATTACTATTCTCCTCTTTCTTAGGAAATTCCCAATTAATATCGATGCCATCGAAACCATTACTTTTCATGAAATTGATGGCAGATTGGGCGAAAAATATCCTAGATTGTGCTGTAGAAGCTGCTGAGGAAAAATCATTTTCTCCTGCACCACCGATAGAAATAAGGATTTTTAGCTTGGGATTTTGATCTTTGAGAGATTTTAGTACATTGATGTCACCATCATCACCATCTTGACTCAGTTTCACGTTACCTTCTGTATCAACATCTGCAAAGGCGTAGAACAAATGTGTTAGTTTATTAACCGGAATAGTCGCAGTATTAGTAGTATTACTAATACCCCAGGAAGGTAAATAGCCAGCTACAACATACTGATTATTCATTGGAGGTGGTGTTGTCTGATTATTAGCTAAAGCTACACAAGTTCCATCTTGAGCAAAACCAACAATATCAGCTTTGGTATCACTATTCACACCACCAAGCTGGCCTGTCTTTTGGTCAAAGCTATTCCAATAACCTTTATTAACAGTAAAATTATCATTTTGTGTTACAAAAGCTTCACTAAAAGTTCCATTGCTTTGACCAAGAGATACAAAGACATTATCATATCCAAAACCAACAATGTCTGCGCGACTATCACCATTCACATCAGCAAGTTGACGTGGATATTTATCAAAGCTAGTCCATCCCCCTTTATTGAAAGTAAAATCATCATTTTGTGCTATGAAAGCTTCACCAAAAGTCCCATTGGTTTTACCTAAAGATACATAAATAGCATCATAGCCAAAACTAACAATATCAGTTCGATCATCACTGTTGGCATTAGCAACTTGGTGCGGATATTTGCCAAGATTAATCCATTCTTGCAAAAAACTAAACTTTTTGATAGCCAACTTTTTTGTTTCGTACATGGTGATAAAAACGTCCCATTTAAAAATTTATGCTCATTGCACTAAGTAAGATATCGGACTAGTATTTGATTGCGTGAAATACACGTAGTGTCATGACACAGCTAAAATACTGCATTAGCTTTCCTCTTGTGGGATGGGCATCTCGCCCGTTCAGTGCGGGCAAGATGCCCACACCACAAGAAAATTTTTTGTATCATTTTAGCTGTGTCGCACTACTACAAGACTACCGAGATTTTTTCAGAAATCAAATATGATTCCTATATCCTTTGGGGCACTGAAAGCCACAGCTACAAAGACGATGACATCTGCCCAAAAAATTTTCTTACTGCTACTTAAACGAACAAACCTATCTAAGTTAAAAATCTTTATTTTCTAAATAGAACTCCTTTAATTATTAGTAGTCAATTAAGTTTTTAGCTTTTATTCAAACATACTATCTATTATATTTATGCTATGTTATGAATAATGCAATAGGAAAAAGTCATATACTTATTGATTAATGAGGGTACGAAAAAATCGAAAATAGGTAAAAATCAGGTAAAGTCAGTTAATGAATAAAAATAGTATGATTATTCTCTAAGAGTGCTATAGCAATCCGAAAATAACTCCAAAGCAACGCCGATACCGCCTTATCTTGCACATAATGTCCCACTATGTCCATGAGATAAGAAAGCTTAGGGTTGGGGTGCTTGGTTGATAGCTAGTTGTAGAGGTATGATAGTCTCTTCGTGACTGGTGTGCAAATATTCAATAAAACACTTTGATTTTATTCATAAAAAAACTTGAAACTTTTTAAGTAGCTATATAGGTGTGATATGACACCTATATATGTCCCGACATGATTTAAGCTAAAAAATACTTAACCCTTTCATGGGTATTAAATAGGTCTTACTTAGGGTATATTCGTCCGATTAAAATTTTATGTCCCACTTAGCACCCAAGAGTTATGATCATCTCTTGAGTTTGGAGAAGGAAAGAGTAAGAGGGTGTTTGAAAAGTATTTCTCTGTAACTTTAGGCACTTTTGATCCCCCCTAACCCCCCGATAAATTGGGGGAAGAGTCAAAGTCCCCCTTTTCAAGGTTTCTTGAAAGGTTACAGGTGAAGGAAAAAAATGAAATTAGTTATAGAAAAAAGGTATAAAAAAATTTAACTTTGTATTTATGCTTAAGTTTTCGTTACATAATGATAAATTTTCTTCCCTACCTACTTAATTAATTCTGTTGCGTTATTGATTTATTGAAGACGTATTCACAATAGAAGCTTATTTTTATTTCTATAAAGTATAAAAAAACCTATTAAATGTCTAACTGAAGTGATAATATTTCCTCAAATCTGTTTCTGTACATTGTAGCTTTATATAAAATGGAAAGTAATACGATTGCTCAAACCATTTTATATAGCAGCTAAAGAGGTGAAAAATTGCTGTAAATTAGAGTTTTTTGCTTGTCTCACTATGGTGGTGGCAGAATGATTTAAAAAATAGTGAGCTTTTTCATAAAAATGGGGAAAATATGCTGTGTAAGCTTTTGGTATTTAACACTAGCTCTAAAATTTACCAGAATTTTAGGAGTGTTACTTGCTTTTAACCAAGGTAGTGCCTTGGCTGATGTCTTAGCTATTAATAGCCAGAGACAGTCTGTTAAAGAAATTGAAAACTTAACTTTATCAGGAACTCGTCTGTTAACGAGGCAGGATCAATTTCTTCAGAACCCTGTACTCACAACAGGCTTATCAAAGTTGAATCAACTAAGATTAGACCCAATTTTGTCTCAGGTTCTCGACTCAGAACCAAAACAGCCAATCCCAATCCCACAGCCACAACCAGAACCTGCCCTCGAACTTCCTCCTAAAACATTTCCCTCCTCTGAAGAAGGCTTAGACCTTCCTGAAAGTATCATCGTTAGGAAATTCGAGTTTGATGGGAACACGGCATTTAGCGACGAAAAGTTAACTAAAATTACTGCCCAATTCACCAAGCGATCGCTAACCTTTGTAGAATTACTAGAAGTTGAGGCTACTATCACCAAACTCTATACCGATGCCGGGTATATTAATTGTGGTGCTGTCATCCCGGCTGGTCAAACCTTATCTCAACAGGGATCTGTCGTCAAAATCCAAATTATTGAAGGAGGACTAGAAGAAATTGCGGTAACGGGTACACGACGGTTGAACTCGAACTACATCCGCAGTAGATTAGCTATTGCCACCACTAAACCCCTAAATCAAAAGCGTTTGCTGTCAGCTTTGCAACTATTGCAACTTGACCCCCTAATTCAAAATATATCAGCCGAAGTATCTGCTGGGTCGCGTCCCGAATTAAGTTTACTAACAGTCAAGGTAGTAGAAGCCGACTCCTTTAATACAGAATTTTTTATAGATAATGGTCGTGCGCCTAGTGTTGGTAGCTTACGACGCGGTGTCCGCATTAACGAAGGAAATTTACTCGGTTTTGGGGATGGCTTGAATCTGGAATATATCAATACTGATGGTAGCAACTCCTTTGACTTGCGCTACAACATACCTGTTAATCCTCGTAATGGCACAATTACCCTCAGAGGTGGTTTGACGAGTACTGAAATTGTCGAACCACCCTTTGACCGCCTAGATATCATTGGTAATTCCAATTACTTCGAGTTAGGTTTTCGTCAACCTTTGATCTTATCTCCCAACAGAGAATTTGCTGTGGGTCTATCCGTCTTACGACAAGAAAGCAAATCTGAACTGCTAGGTAGGGGTTTTTCCCTGTCACCCGGTGCTAATGAACAGGGAGAAACCCGCATTTTTGCGTTACAATTCTTTCAAGAATATCAGCAGAGGGATTCTCAACAAGCCTTAGCCCTGCGCTCTCAATTTAACCTGGGTTTAGATATCTTCAATGCTACCGTCAACAATGAGCCTCCTGATAGTCGGTTTTTTTCTTGGCGTGGGCAAGGACAATATGTGCGACTTTTAGCACCGCAAACTTTATTAGTGATCCGTTCTGACCTGCAATTGACAACCCGTGCCCTTGTGCCTTTAGAGCAATATGGGCTGGGTGGTCTGCGTAGTGTTCGAGGTTATCGCCAAGATATTCTCTTGACAGATAACGGCTTTTTAGCATCAGCAGAAGTGCAATTACCAGTACTGCGGGTAGAAAACGTCGGAGGAGTTTTGCAAGTAGTGCCGTTTATTGATTTTGGTGTGGGTTGGAATAGTTCCGGGAATCCAGACCCAAATCCTAATACTTTGTTGGGGTTGGGATTGGGTTTACAGTGGCAAATGGGCGATCGCCTGAATGCTCGCCTTGATTATGGTATTCCATTAACAGATATTCAAGACAGAGGCAGGACTTTACAGGAAGACGGTATTTATTTTTCAATAGTTGCGAATCCTTTCTAAAAATTTTTGTCACAAAATCTCTGATTAACAAAAGTCTAAAAATCAAAAGTTATGCAACACTCCAAGCGATCGCTCCTATCCAACACCTTACCTCTATCTATAGGGGTGAATTTTGTGTTGGCTTTGTTCTCTTGTATTGCTCCCTGTCCAGCAAAAGCACAAATTACAACTCAAATTACACCTGATGCGACTTTAGGCGATAAAAGTTCAGTTGTAGTAAAAGGCAAACTTGAAGGCAGTGATATTGAGCAGATTAATGGGGGAGCAATTCAAGGAAGCAACCTATTCCACAGTTTCAAAGAATTTAACGTTGGTGAAGGAGGAAAAGCCTATTTTACAAATCCAGGAGAAATTACGAATATTTTGACTAGGGTGACAGGAGGTAATCCCTCGAATATTCTCGGAACTCTGGGGGTTTTGGGCCTAGCCAATCTGTTCTTCATTAATCCTAATGGAATTGTCTTTGGGCCCAATGCCCTTTTAAATATGGGAGGATCATTTGTAGCTTCTACCGCAGATAGCCTAGTGTTTGATAATGGGTTGGAGTTTAGCGCCACAAACCCACTTTCCCCGCCACTGCTAACAGTGAATATTCCTGTAGGATTGCGCTTGAGAGAGAATTCAGCGACCATTGTCAATCAATCATCTGCTTCTGCTGTTCTTTACTTACCGTCGGGGAACACTTTGGGACTAGTTGGTGGAAATGTCATCCTTGATGGTGGGAGCTTGGGAGTACCTGGGGGTCGCATTGAGTTAGGAGGATTAGCTGGTGCGGGAATAGTCGGTTTAAATGTCCAAGACTCCCAAGGAATCCCAAGAGTAGGTTCTTTAAGTTTTCCCAATGGTGTTGAACGAGCAGATGTATCCCTCTCTAAGCAAGCAGTGGTGAATGTTGCGGGTGGGGGTGGCGGTAGTATTGCGATTAACGGTCGTAACGTAAATGTTTTGGGAGGAAGTCGATTATTAGCTGGAATAGGCGAACGTTTGGGTTCACCTGAAGCTCAGGCGGGAAATATCGAAATAAATGCTACTGATAAGGTGGTCTTTAGCGGATCTCCTTTCGGATTTCGTAGTTCTGCACTCAACCAGGTAGGAAAGGACGCTGTAGGTAACTCAGGTGAAATCGATATTAAAGCAGGTACCGTTGAGGTAACTGATGGTGGTTATCTGGAAGCCAATACTATAGGAAAAGGAAATTCGGGTACAATCCGAGTGACTGCCACTGATAAGGTGGTCTTTAGCGGATCTCCTTTGGGATTTCGCAGTTCTGCACTCAGCCAGGTAGGAAAGGAAGGTGTAGGTAACTCAGGTGGAATCGATATTAAAGCACGTACCGTTGAGGTAACTGATGGTGGTTATCTGGAAGCCAGTACTATAGGAAAAGGAAATTCGGGCACAATCCGAGTGACTGCCACTGATAAGGTGGTCTTTAGCGGATCTTCTTTGGGATTTCGCAGTTCTGCACTCAGCCAGGTAGGAAAGGAAGGTGTAGGTAACTCAGGTGGAATCGATATTAAAGCACGTACCGTTGAGGTAACTGATGGTGGTTATCTGGAAGCCAATACTTTAGGAAAAGGAAATGCAGGCACAATCCAAATTAATGCCACCGATCAGGTTGTGTTTGACGGAGCTCCTTTAGGATTTCAGAGTTCTGCATTTAGCCAAGTGGAAAAAGATGCTGAGGGCAAATCAGGCGGGATTGAGATTAATGCGGGTAGTCTTGCCATCACTAACGGTGCTCAACTCAATGCCAGTACTTTAGGAAAAGGAGATGCAGGCAAAATCCGAGTGACTGCCACTAATCAGGTGGTCTTTAACGGAGCTCCTTCGGGATTCCGCAGTTCTGCATTTAGCCAGGTGGGAAAGAACGCTGAGGGCAACTCCGGTGGAATCGAGATAAAAGCACGTACCGTTGAGGTAACTGATGGTGGTTATCTGGAAGCCAATACTATCGGAAAAGGAAATGCAGGCACAATCCGAGTGACTGCCACCGATCAAGTAGTTATTGACGGGCAATCTGTTAGCGATCGGCGTAGTTCACTATTTAGCCAAGTGGAAAAAGATGGGGTAGGCAACTCAGGCGGGATTGAGATTAATGCGGGTAATGTTGCCATCACTAATGGTGCTCAACTTAGTGCCAGTACTTTAGGAAAAGGTGATGCGGGCAAAATCAGCATTGCTGCCCGTGATCGTCGGGTATTGGTAGATGGCGAATCTCGTTACAACAACCGTAGTGCAGTACAAAGCCAAGTGGAAAAAGATGCTGTAGGCAAATCGGACGGGATTGAGATTAACACCCCGATCTTAGAGGTGACGAATGGCGGTTCTCTTGATGCCAGCACTAAAAGCTCAGGTGATGCAGGCACGATTAGCATTAATGCCACTGACAAGGTAACATTTGATGGCCAATCTAAGAGCGGTTTCAGGACTTACGCATTGAGTCAAGTTTTTGACGGAGCAAATGGTAAATCTGGCGGAATCGTGATTAAAACCCCGATATTAGAGGTGACAAATGGTGCGTTTTTGGATGCTAGCACTAATAGCTCAGGTAATGCAGGCACGATTAGCATTACTGCCTCTGACAAGGTAATTTTTGATGGCGAATCGAGCCAGGGTAACGCCAGTGCTGCAACTAGCCAAGTTACGGATACTGCTACGGGCAAATCGGGAGGGATTGAAATCACTGCTCCGATCCTGAGAGTTACCAATGGTGCAGAACTAAATACTAATACTTTAGGGAAGGGCAATTCTGGTGCGATTCGAGTTGCAGCTACAGATAGTGTAGTTGTTGACGGTACGAGCGATCGCTCCCTTAGTTCCGCCATAGCCAGCGAAGTTGGGACTAGCGCAACCGGAGCCTCCGAAGGGATTACTATCAACGCTCCTCGCTTGCAGATCAGTAATGCGGCTATTGTCAGCGCCAATACTAACGGAAATGGCAATGCTGGTAACATTGATGTCATATCTGACACTATTGAACTTTCCAGCGCCGGAAAAATCCGCACTAACACTTCAGCTAGTTCAAAAGCAGGCAATATCACACTGAATGTAGCAAACACCCTTACTCTCTCTGACTTTGGAACCGCAATCTTAGCTGAGACTGAAAACACTTCTACCAGTGATGGCGGTAATATCTCCGTGATTGGCTCCCCCAAAAATGTCCTGATTCAAAATGGTGCCGCACTTTCTGTCAATAGCAGGGGAAGCGGTATAGGAGGCGATATATCTCTGGAAGCCAATTCTCTAACTTTGGAGCAGGGAACGATCTCAGCCGAAACCGCCAAAGAAAGAGGCGGCAATATCAGCTTAGAGGTAGCAGATTTATTACTGATGGAAGACGACAGCAAAATTACTACCAATGCAGGCATTGAAAGCCAACCAGGGGCAATTGGTACTGGCGGCAACATTAAGATTAATACCCAATTTTTAGTTGCACTGCCCTCAAAACCAAAGGGTAGTGATATAACCGCCAATGCAACTTATGGTGACGGTGGTCGTGTTGATATCACAGCCACTAGTATCTTTGGGATTGAATTTGGGGACAAGCCTAGAGATTTGTTCAATGAGATCACCGCTAGTTCAGAGTCTGGTGGCAATCCGGGAGTAGTGAACATCAATCAAAGGATTGATTCCAGGCAGAATTTAGTGGAATTACCTGCAAATGTTGTTGATCCCAATGACCAAATCGCCCAAAATCCTTGTAGTAAAGGTGTTGCGAGTGAATTCACGATCACAGGACGTGGTGGATTGCCTCCTAGCCCCAACGAAGACTTAAGCCAAGAGGCTACTCAGGTTGCTTTAGTTGAACCAGTCTCAATCGTCAGTAATGTAAAACCACCACAGAAAACCTCCTCCAGCGAGAATTCAAAATCCCAAATTCCCAGCCCGATTGTGCCAGTTAAAGGATGGGTATTCAATAATAAAGGTGAAGTAGTTCTCATCGCTTACAATCCCAACGTCATTGGAACCCATCGTATACCTAAGAATTTAAGCAGTTGTCCTGCACGATAAGACGAAGAAAAAAAGGTGAAAACAATTATTTTTGTGAATTACTTGACAGGATAAATTAAATATGAATAAAAAAAAGCGGAGAGGGCGATGTCTACGACGGGCTACGCCTACGCTCAAAGCAAGATTTTTCTCGAAAATTAGCCATTACAAATCTAGACTCTATAGTAGCCCTGACTTTTCACGGTATCTGGAAAACCTCTCTCTAAATCTCTCTCCTCTTAGGAGAGAGACTTTGAATTTTCCCCCTTCCCGCGACGAGTTGGGGGTTAGGGGGTTAGGTAAATCGTTAGCTTTTTCACATAAAGTGAAAAGTCAGTATAGTAGCCAAGTGCGATCGCTAATTTTAGTAGTTCTGTTATTTTTCTTGTCTGTGGGAGGAGTGCTGGTTACTACCCAAGTTTGGGCATCAACTGCGATCGGACAAACTCAACAAGAGCCTTTACAGTTGGTACAAGAAGCCAAATCACTTTACCAAAACAGACAATTTGAGTCAGCCCTAACCGTTTGGGAACAAGTTGCTGCGGCTTTTGCGGCGCGAGAGGATAAACTCAACCAGGCAATGGCGTTGAGCAATCTTGCCCTCACATCTCAGCAACTCGGTAGGTGGGAGCAAGCCAAAAAAGCGATCGCTACCAGCTTAAATATCCTGCAAACACAGCCAAAAACACCAGAGCGATCGCAAATCCTCAGTTCCACATTGGATATCCAAGGACAGTTGCAACTAGCAGTAGGAGAATCAGAAGCAGCCTTAGCAACTTGGAAACAAGCGACTGAAATTTATCAAAATCTCGGCAATCAAAATGGTGCAATTAGAAGCCAGATTAACCAAACTCAAGCTATGCAAGACTTGGGTCTTTACCCAATGGCTTGTAAGACCTTACTAAAAACTTTAAAGCTTGATCATCAAAACTGCCAGATCACAAAAGAAGAACTGCAAACCTTAAAAGAACAATTTGTCAACAAGGAAAATTCCTCTTCTTTAGATATTTTGGCTTTGCGTAGTCTCGGCAATGTTTTACGAGTTGTTAGTCAACTCGAACAATCGCAAATGGTATTGTTCGCAGCTGGGCAATTAGCTCAACAATCAGGAGATTTGCAAAATCTGGCTGCTATTTACCTGAGTCTAGGCAATACAGCCCGGTCTTTGGGTAATAGAAAAATACAGTTGGGAAAACCAAGCGAACAACAGCCAGCCTTTACACAGTCTATATGCATTCAAGCAGCCAGTATAACCAATGCGGCCCAATTTTATCAACAGGCTGCTACTTGCTATCGCCAAGCTGAATCATCTATCTCATCAGATATCAAAAGACAAGCTCAATTGAATCGATTCAGCCTTTTGGTACAAACTCAACAATGGTCTGAAGTACCAACCTTGCTATCTGAAATCACATCTCATCTCAATGACTTACCTATTACTCATCCCACTGTCTATGCTCACATCAAATTTGCTCAAAGTTTGATGTGTCTGCAATCAGGACTGAGTGAAAACTCATTTAATGCTTTATCATCCCCGATTCTGCAACTATGTAGCTTTGTAAAAAATACACCTACGGGCACTGGTGTTAAAACTCTTGAAAAAGAGGCAGGGGAGCAGGGAGCAGGGAGCGGGGCGCAGGGGGGAGTTTTTCCCCTTGTCCCCCAGCAAAGTGCCCCCCTGCCTCTTTCTTCCCCCTGCTCCCTGCCCTCTTCCCCCTGCCTCTTCGTTGAATCCTCAAAAATTCCCTCATGGCTGGAAATTGGGCAAATTTTACAAACCGCCCTCAACCAAGCTCAACAATTGCAAGACAAGCAAGCCGAAGCCGATGTGCGTGGTTATCTTGGGGGAGTTTACCAGCAAATGGGGAAATTGACAGAGGCACGACAATTAACTGAACAAGCTTTACAGCAGAAATCTGCTTTTAATGATTCTAGTATTACCTATCTTTGGCAGTGGCAGTTAGGACGGATTTACCAAACTCAACAAAACCAAAAAAGCGCACTTCAAGCCTACACCTTAGCCTACGAAACTCTTCAGTCTTTGCGTAAAGACTTAGTTGGTATTAACCCAGAAATTCAATTTACTTTTCGGGATAGTGTAGAACCAGTCTATCGAGAACTGGTCAATTTGCTTTTGCAACCCCAAGCTTCTCAACAGATAAAGCAAACGGAGATTAATCAGGAAAATCTCAAGGAAGCTCGTGATGTTATAGAAGCACTCCAACTAGCAGAACTAACTAACTTCTTTCGGGAAGCTTGTATAACCAGTCAACCCCAACCAATTGACCAGGTAGATCCAAATGCTGCGGTTATCTATTCGATTATTTTGCCTGATCGCCTTGCTGTGATCTTGTCTAGACCTCAAAAGGATTTAAAATACTACGCAACGCCTCTGAAGCCTAGTTCCCAGCCAGGGGAAGTCGGGGAGGTCGAGCGTGTCTACGATAATATGCTTGCTGGCTTCACCCGTAACATCTCCAGTTCTGGCTCAGATTCACTTCTTCCACAAAAAACTTTTTATGATTGGTTAATCCGTCCAATTGAGGCAGAACTGCAAAAGGATGACATTAAAACTTTGGTGTTTGTACTAGATGGAGTTTTGCGTGCAGTACCGATGTCGGCACTTTATGATAGTCAGAAGCAGGAGTATCTGATTGAAAAATATAACCTTGCTTTGAGTCCAGGGTTGCAGTTGTTGTATTCAGCTTCGCTTTCCCCAAACAAATTGCAAACTTTAGTAGGAGGTTTGGCTGAGGCTAGGCAAGGGTTTTCCAAACTGCCGGGAGTGGAAGAGGAAGTTCAGGAGATTACAAAAATAGTTCCCACAGAAGTTCTTTTAAACCAAGAATTTACCCGTAGTCGCTTGAAAGTTGAAATCAACAATGTACCCTTCCCCATTATTCACTTAGCAACCCACGGTCAGTTTTCTTCTCAGGCTGAGAATACCTTTTTGTTGACTTGGGACGGTCGGATTAATGTTAAAGAATTAGACCAATTATTGCAAGCACGCGATCGCCCTGGTCGAAGTCCTTTAGAATTATTAATTTTGAGTGCTTGCCAAACCGCCGCAGGTGATAATCGAGCGATTCTGGGACTAGCAGGGGTGGCGGTGCGTTCAGGGGCACGTAGTACATTAGCAACGCTTTGGTCAGTAGCAGATGAATCTACAGTTGAACTGATGAACAAGTTCTATTCAGAATTGAACCAACCTGGGGTAACTAAAGCTGAGGCACTTCGTCAAGCTCAGTTGTTCCTGTTGCGATCGCCAAATTATAATCGTCCTTACTACTGGGCACCATTTGTTTTAGTAGGTAATTGGTTGTAGTCAGCAAGTAGTATACAGTATTTTCGGAATTGAGCATTAATCATGAGTATCACTTTAATTAGAGCTTTGACTTCACTAAAGGATAACCTATGTTAAATAGTCAACAGTTGATTGGTCTAATTACGATAGGGTTGTTTCTTATAGGGACGCAACCAACAATTGCCCAATCAACTGCAAATACTCCAACGCCGACTAATCGCTCAAAACCCCAACGGATAATATTCAAACCACCACCAAATCAAGATAAGCCAAAATCTACATCATCGGGTGGATCGCGTAGTAATTGGCAATGTCCTCAAGATGCAACATTAGACACTACCTCAGCCAATAAAACCCCTTTGATGCTTCTTGCTCCCACTGACAGCAACTATGGGTTGACTGTAGCAGAGCATCCGACATTTTTAGTGTATCTGCCGCAAACATCTGCCAAGCAAGTAGTCTTAAGTTTGATGACAGAAGACAATCACCCTCATTCCCAAAGCTTTATTCCTATTAAAGGTGAACCTGGTATTATTAGCATCAAGTTAGCAGATAGCTTCCCCCCTCTGGAAGTAAGCAAAAATTATCAGTGGTCTTTAGTGTTGATATGTGGAGAAAAACCTAACCCTAACGATCCAGTAATCACCTCGTGGGTACGCCGTGTGGTTTTACCTCAACTCCAGAGTCAGCCGAGGACAACTTTGGAGCAGGCAGATGCTTACAGTGAACAAGGAATTTGGTACGATGCTGTCATTAATCTAGCTCAAATCAGAAATGCTCAACCTAATGATCAAGTCATAGCAGATATCTGGACTGACTTTCTTAAGTCCGTAGGGCTAGAAGCGATCGCTACTCAACCAGTTCGATTGTAGAAGTAGTTAAGGGACTTCCAAATAAAAAAATATCCCACTGTTCACACTCAACAGTCAACAGTCAACAGTTAACAGTCAACAGTCAACACCTTCAAGCGGTTGTTTTTATTTCTTGGAGTTCCCTAACTGTTTTTCTCGTAACTGCTGCTCGATAAAAGCCTGATTTTCCTGGCTTTCTGACTGCTTGAGGTATTCAATGGCAATTGCTCCAGCAAGGGGATGGTCTTGGCACATTTCTAAAAGCAGTGCCAAAGTATGATGGAATTGGAGTCTTTCAAGTTGCTTGTAAGTAACCAATTCTAAGGCGACTGCTGACCCCAAAAACACTAACAGCGAGGGAATGATAGGTAACCACCAGCCTAAGCAAAAGGTTAAAAAGCCAATCCCCAAAAGTCCAGCACCAGCAAAGATTATACTGGTAGCGATCGCAATTGAAGACCTCAGCTGTCGGCTAACTAATGCTCCTAATCCCGCCCAAACTAAAATCCATAGCCATTCTATGGGTTCTTGCCAAACCCGAAGCAAAGGTCTGCCATCAACAACAGCACTAATTATTTGACTGATAATGTTCGCATGAACACTCACCCCAGCCATCGGCTGCGAAGAACTAAATAGACCACTGTTATAGGGCGTATAAAATACATCTTTAATGCTTGCAGCAGTAGTACCAATCAAAACTAGGCGATCGCGTAAACTATTAGGAGGAATGGTCTTTTCCAAGATATCCCTTAAAGGGAAAGTAGCAAAATTTTCCTGATTCCCTCTAAAGTTCAGCAAAATTTGATAACCTCCAGCATCTGCATGGATGTAGCCTCCATCATTGCCCACAAACCTTTCAAACACTGCTTTACCCCAACGCAACCTTTGACGTTGGGGGTCGTTGTCAACTAATTTTATGGTTATCTTTTTGTCCTCTAAATAGTGCTGCGCCAGTTTCATTGCCAAACTGTAGCGTGTTTCATTTTGCGATACGTCTACTGATAATAATGCACGACGCACCTTACCATCTGCATCCACCACCTGATCGGCAAAGCCCACTTTTTCTTGGTTGAGAGTAGGAGGAGGGGCAATGGTATTAATCTTACTTCCCACAACTTTTTCAATTCCATATAAGTTTGGAGTTGATTGGAAAATGTCAACTAAGTCCTGATGCCCAGGTTCTACAGGCAAATCTCGATAAATATCTAAACCAATAGCTCTAGGTTTTTGGGCTTTAATATTAGCAATTGCCTTAGCTAAAACTTGATCAGAAATAGGCCACTTTCCTGCCTTTTTTATATCTTCTTCATCAATAGTGACAATCGCTATCCGGTTCTCTGGTGACTCTTGCAACAGTCGCCAGCGAAAAAACTGGTCAAGTATACTCCACTCGCCACCCTGCAACAGTCCACCAAAGCGCAGCAGCAGAATAGGTGCAGTCACACATATAGCAATCCGTGGTATCCAAAATAAGCCAATTCGCCGTTGCAAAACTTCTGGCTTGGCTTTTTGTCTAGCTTGTGCCAAAAGTTTATTAGCTTGTGCTAGTGTTTGCAGTGACATTTGGGCTTGGCGTTTGGCTAATTCCTGACTAGCGGCTAAAAATTGATAATCTAAATCGCCAAGGCTTTTACCTAATGCCCAAGTTAAGGTATCCTGTAAAGCTTGTCCTCGCAATAAATAGGATTCATCTTGGCAAGATGATGTTGACCAGGCTGCGATCGCATCTGCATAGGGTCGCAACTCTGCTAATTTACGCTCAACCCAACTGTAGTTGAATACAGCTTCGTAAATGCGATTATATACTTTGAGCTTGCCTTGTTGCTCAACTACTAACCCTGACAGCCGTAATTCGATTTGTTCAGGAGTTCCATCAGCAGAAATCTCTCCTTGACGTAAAATTTGCTGATATAACTCTAATAATCTACCTGTACGTTTTTCATTTCTGTACAAAATGCGATCGCGAATCGTCCTCAAATGCTCAGGTTCATCTTGAGATTCCCAATTCTCAACAATGTTCGACCTTACTACTTGCTCAACCGATGAAAATTTTTGAGCAGTTGACTCCAAAACTATAAACTGACACAGCTTTTGCGTCAGAAACGGTTGCCCACCTGTCCATTCTAGTATCTGCATGACAACCCCTTCGGGGTTAGTTACTCTCTGGTTCAAACCATCTATTAATGGTTGTACTTCATCAGGCTGGAATCCTTGCAGTTCAATGGCCTTGCCAATATTGAATGGTGTCTGGGTCTTATTTTGAATCAGTTCGCTAGGATTTGCAACCCCCAATAGTGCAAAAGTCAAACGCCTGTATTCATAATTTACTTCTCGTTGCTGAAAGAAGAATCTAATTAAAGCAAAAAAATCATCCAATGAAAAATTCTGACTCAAAACACGATCAACTTCATCAATAAAAATAACTATATTTTGCTTAACCTCTAGTAACAGTACTTCTTCAATAAATTGGCTCAAACACTGCACTGGTGAAAGCAAATCTCTCCGCTCACGCCACCAACTCCGCCATTGAATTTTTGAGTGCAGATGGCAACTACTCACCAAAGATTGGACAATCCCTGCATACCACTTTTCTGGAGTTACATCCTGTGTTCCCATTCCTGTCAAGTCAATAAAGGCACAGATGATTCCTTCTGCTTGTAGCCTTTGCATCATCTGCACTCGCAAGCTAGACTTGCCCATCTGCCGCGAGTTTAGCACATAACAAAACTGACCCCACTTTAAGCGCTCATAAAATTCTGTATCAGCATGTCGTTTCACATAGCTAGGAGCGCTACTCTCAAGGCTCCCTCCGATTTGATATTCAAAGTTTGACTTCGCTGCTGTCATCAAGGCTGTCCTTTACATTTTCCAATATATATATTTAGTTTTTATTTCATATTCAGTCATATAAATAATTTATTATCTAACAGTCCTAGAGAAAAATTATACTATTTTCATCTATTAACTGACTTTACCTGACTTTTACCTATTTTTGATTTTTGAGTAAGTAGGACGGCGTAAACAATTAAGCTGTTACGCAAATAACATTGTACATTTACCTGATGACTGTTGACTGATGACCGATAACCGTCAACCGTCAACCGTCAACGATTATAAAGAATGTTTATATAATTTAGACGCATATCAGCTTAAAGGAGAGACAATCATCGTCTGCGCTAATTCTCTTTGTTCTGTGTTCAGTAGGAATTCGCTGGCTATATGGTGCGCTAGGGATTGAATAGTGGGATGCTCAAAAAGGATTGTAGAAGCGATCGCTTTATTCAAAGTGGCTTCCAATCGACTACGTAATTCTACCATCATTAAAGAATCCATACCCATATCAAAGAACCCTACTTGGACATTTGGTAGTTGAGAAGGTGGTAAACCTAAAACTTTACCAACTTCAGTGTTTGAAAATGTCTTGATTGCAGGTTTGAGCGATTAGTATTGCAGGTCGTTACACCTACGCATCGGTAGAGCAGAGGGCTAACCCTAGTAGTCTGCCAAGGAAACTTTGCTGGGTAGTGCATCTTACTGATAAACTACTTAAAAATCAGAAAATAGCATGGTAAAAAAGTATATTAAGGTAATGAGTTCTTACAAAATCGACCTAAAAGACGGAATTTTACGGATAAATTTTGGTGAACCGGCTCAAAATGACAGTAGCCTGATGCTGCGGTTCTCCAGCAAGCGTGGACTCAAACAGTGCTTTCTTTGTCAAAAATCGTAGAGAGTTGACTATTGATAACTTTTTAACTGTCTGTTTATCCCATCTCCTTCAATATCCACAATATGAAAATCGACCGATTGCAGGAACTTAAGCGAAAACTCACGAATGACGCAGACTTGTCCGATATCTGGCTATTTTATATGGATCATTTTGCGGATAAGCCAGAATTCACCGACCTGGGTGAGCCTGCCTATAATGAATATCTAAATACTGTCCTCCAAAAAACTTGTCAGCAGATGTTTGGCAGGACAATAAAGATTAGTGACTTTTTGCTAATCTACATAGCTCCGTATAATTTATTTCATGGGGCTTTCCAAGTTGAAGGGCGTATTGGGGGTATGATTTATTTCGAGGATATAAAAATTGGGTTAATTGCAGTGTCGGCAGATTATCCCCCTACCAATGCGGTTAAGTATTCACGTTTTACTGAGGTGATTCAATTGTCTGATCCTAATGGCAACGATGTCTACGACGGGCTACGCCTACGCAATTGAGATTCACTCTTTAATGTATAGTTAAGGGAATCCCGTTATCTTTGGGTTTTAAATTGAGAATAAATGGAACAGCTTTCAATACCCAATCGGACACGGGTGTATAATTAGCAGCTTCTTCTCCAAAGCTAATAGAAAGCATATCTGTATGAATGATACCTGGATTGAGGGGTATAGCTGCCATACCAGTTGGCAATTCTTGTGCCAAAGAACGAGTTAATCCTTCTATTGCCCACTTAGAAGCGCAGTATGGTGCAACTTGGGCTGAAGTCGAACGTCCCCAGCCAGAACTAAAGTTAACAATAATACCCCGTTTGTTTTTCACCATTGCTGGTACGAAATGGCGAATTATATTCGCTACTCCTTTGATATTGATATCTATAAGATCAGAAAATTCTTCAGATGGTATTTCCCACAAAGGTGCTGGATAATTAGTAATTGCCGCATTATTAATTACTATATCTGGCGGTGAATATTTTTGAAATACGTCTTGGGCCCATTTTTTTACAAGGTGTTCATTTGCCACATCTACAGATGTGAAATCGTTGGTAGCACTAAACTTTTGGCGTATTTTATCGATTGCATCTGATGAACGGGCGCAACCAATAACAGTATGCCCCTGTTGAATAAAAACCTCGGTCATCGCATAACCTAGACCTTTACTTATGCCTGTAATTAAGATGAGCTTACTCATATTTTTCTATTATTCCTGCTCTGAATCAATAATTCGTGGGAAAAAATAACCACTACCTCTTGCTGTGATAATGAATTCTGGGTTATTGGGGTCGGATTCTACCTTTGTCCGCAACCGCGAGATATGCACATCTACCACACGGGTGTCTGTATTCATCTCTGGTACAAAGCCCCACAATTGCTGTAATATCTCTAACCGCGAAAAAATCTTTCCTGAATGATTCACTAACAACTCTAATAAGCTAAATTCTATACCTGTTAACCGAATGCGTTGCTCATTTTTGTGGACTTGCCGCTTATTGATATCGATTTTGAGATTGCCCACATGGATTATAAGAGAGTTAGGAATAGTATTGATACTACTTTTGTGGGAGCGCCGCTTTAGTACGCAGGCAATTCGAGCTTCCAGTTCTTTGGGTGAGAAAGGTTTCGTTATGTAGTCATCAGCACCGAGTTCCAGCCCAGTGATTCGGTCTGCTACATCTGCTAAGGCTGTTAGCATGATAATTGGTACGTCTGATTGTTTCCGTAATTCTTGACAGACACCATAACCATCTAGTTTTGGTATCATCACATCCAGAACTATCAAATCAGGGGTCAACAGGCGAAAAGCTGACAAAGCTTCTTCACCATCACTAGCTGTAACTACACTGTAGCCAATCATTTCTAACCGCGTCTGTAAAATTCGGCGGATGCTGGCTTCATCATCTACTACTAAGATTGTGCCTTTATCACCTGGTAAGTTTCTCAACGCTGTTCCTCTTTGGCGAAAATCAGTCCAATACCACAGTTAACAAGAAAGACTTTAGAAGTCAGGAGCCTGAATTCAATTAAAGAATCTTCATTTTTTATAAAGCTATATTTGCTTTTATTTAACCCTTCTAATATTCTATCTCTTTCTGATTTATTCTCTAACGACATTGCTGCTTTCTTCTCAGCTTTACGCATAGTATCTAATTCGTTATTTACTTGCTTCATCACATGAAATCTATCAGCAGTTAGATTAGCATTTGGCATTAATTGTTCTACTAAATTTTTATAAGGCGACCAAAGGTCAATACTAACTTCTCCAATTCTTTCAAGTACCTGAATACCCCAATTTAAAAGGACTTCACGGATTTCTTCCGTCCTCACTATTTCTATTGGCTTATGAGTATCCAAATCTACTAATACTGCCAAGTAATTTCCCTGTCCTTTAACCAATGCAACTTAATTTATACCTAACCTTTTTACTTGACTTAAGTTTATGTTCAATATTTGTGATATTTGCCCTTTTAACATTGATTCGATTTCTTCATCACTTAAGTCATTCCTTTCGGCTACGCTATGAATGTTGCTATCTAATACTTGTTGTACTATGTCAATAGCTAATCTTTTAGTATAGCAATTCTATTTGAGATCCGAACAGGGTTCATACTGATGCAGTTTAGGAAAATCAAATTCTTGGTGATTGATAAAGAACTTCATCTTGGTATAAATGTACTATTAGTTTGGGTTTCATTTAGGATTGCTATATATCCTTTACTTTTGTCTACAAAATTCAGCTTCTCACTTTTGAAATTGCACCTCACAAAAATACACCACACCTGGACTAGAATTTTCCGGTGGGAGAAAGACCCCATCAATCTCAAATCTCGGTTCTTTAACAGCCACCGAATCAAACCTATATTCATCTGCATTTTCTGGCGGATTTGTCAATAGCTGAAATAGTAAACCAGCAATTCTCATTTTGAAATAAATAGAGTATTAACCCCCGTTTTGAAATTCAAAATATAGTACAAAGGAACTATTATTTCCGAGAGAGGAGTAGGCGCATCCCGCCGCAGGCATCGTAAAAAAACTCTTGGCTCGATAAATCAAGTATAAATACTCAATTGATTAGAAGGAACGGGGGAAATCCAGGAAAATAGTTATATTTTGAGAAAAGAGAATTCAAGCGAAATGGAACTACAACATATTTTCATGGCTGTGTCACACCTATTGTGGTTTCGCCGAATCAAAAACAAGTGATTAACTTAGAACCAGAATTTATTAAAAAACAAGATGGAAATCAAAAATATGACTGTGAAAATGCGGCTGTGAAAAGATGGTTAACGAAGAATCACCAAAATAAGTATGGTTATGCTGTAACCCTGTTAGGTGATGACTTATATTCTCGCCAACCCATTTGTACCTTGCTGCTAAAACAAGGTTATAAATTTATTTTTGTTTGTCTCAGAACGTCACATAAAACTTTATATGAATGGCTAGAATTTTTAGAAAAAAATGGAGAAGTTACAACTATTGAAAAGAAACAATGGGATGGGCGAAAAAAACTAATTTATCGTTATCGTTATACTTCTAGACTGCCTTTAAGAGATGAAGACTCAAGTCTCGAAGTTAATTGGTGCGAAGTGACTATTATTAATGAGAAAACAGAGGAAGTTATCTACCAAAATAATTGGATAACTAATCATAAAATCACGGAAAATAATGTTGAACAAATTGTCAAAGCAGGGCGAAGCAGATGGAAAGTTGAGAATGAGGGTAATAACGTTCTGAAAAATCACGGCTATAATTTAGAGCATAACTTTGGTCATGGTCAAAATCATTTATGCGAGTTATTATTATCTTTAAATTTGCTAGCTTTTTTATTTCATACTGTTTTAGATTTAGTTAATTATACTTATCAAAAAGTTCGTGAAATATTAGTAAC
>JAIVFU010000360.1 GCA_020829485.1 Nostoc sp. CHAB 5834
AATCACCCGGCTCATTAACTACGCTAAATAATAGAACAATGGTAATAATTTTTGCAACAATATTTAAATATGTAATTTGTCGCATCTGCTCAAGCCCCTGATAAAGCCATGTTGGCATTAAAGCAATACCCAAAGGAAACGTTATGCCGTATAAATACAAAAAGCTGCTTTCTTTGAAACGTGGGACAAACTGAGTGAGTGAAGAAAGGATTAACATTCCAATCAAAAAAAGTATCATTCTAGCGACAGTCACCGTAGAAAAAAGAGTAGATAGTTTCTCTGAATTATTACGGTATATAGTAACCTGACGTGTTGCTGACATCATAAATCCATAATCAATTAAGATGGCGATATATGCCATTATTGTCAGCGCATATGAAACAATGCCAAATTTCTCAAGACCAATTGTACGTACCAAATAGGGCAGCGTAATCAATGGTATGATAAAGTTGGTAGCCTGCACAAGACATAATGCAAGCAAGTTCGTGTAAAACTTTCGATCTTTCCCTACTATGTTTTGTACAGAATTTCGATAATATCCCTTTAACTGCTCTATCATTTTATATACTTATACCTATTGGCTTGCTAAGTTTATAATGGGTCACCAAGAATTAGAATAAATGCGAATCAATTAGGTTTTTCAGCAATAATCAGAAACTGTTTACCAAATAGAAACCACACCATAGGCATATTGAGGTAAAGACGAACCAGAATTTTGTGCACAGGTAAGCCACCTCTGAAAGACAAAGGCAAAAAACGGGGGTAACTTTTCTGAATTTTAAAGCCGGCTCCGTATAAATGTTCTTCTACACCTAATTCAGACAATACAACTGTATGATCGGCAAAATCGAAATACTCACGGTATGCATACTTAAAATTAGGACCTATGATAGCAATTTTACCGCCCGGCTTTAACACAGCGTAGGTACGTTCCAAAAAATCAGCTACCTCTTCTTGACTGTGTAAATGTTCAAGAAAATTAGAAATGAATACAGCATCAAAGTAATTCAAAGGAAGTTCCACCGTTAAAGAATCACCCACAACAATTTTTACATCTGATGCGGCAAAATCATGTACAGTATGTGAAATGTCAATTACCCATTTTTCCTTGGCAGGTACGGCGTTAATGAACTCACACATTCCGCCAGCAGAATCTAGTATACGCTCCGGGCTATTCAACTTATTAAAGAAAAATTTAGAAATTTCTTTCCAAATAGCCTTTTTCTTATCAAGTGAAACCTGCTGAAAACGATATTGATAAATACGTTCGTAATTCATATTGTTAATGTGAATAAAATGACAGGTGATGCTTTTTCAAAACGTTATTACCAGACAAAACCAGCGCAGGTGATTCTTGATAAATTTTCTCCAAGGTTTTCAAATCAAGCTTGCCTTTACGAAGTTGTTCTTCTTGTGACAATAGTTTTTGGCGATCAAGCTTACATACCTTCGTATTCCTAGCCCCCGATAAGATTATGAACAAAGTCGCAACAGAGAATACAAATGGCGTAAAATTGTAAAATTTATTAATCTCACGAAATTTCATTAACTCGTAACCAATAACAATTAACCATATCCAAAACAAATTACTTATAGTAACATATCGGCCAGATAATGCCTGTTCCACGCCGAAACCACTTCTACCTAGAGCAGTTAGAATATCAGTCAATAAAACATATAAAAGTAAACCATGCCAGAACAATAACTTGCTTTCAAATAGTCGTCTTTGATTAAATAAAGTAATTAGGAAGTAAATTACTGTAATCAATCCTAAAAAACCTACAACGAAGCTGATGGTAATATACCGTCCTGCCTGAAAGATTGGACTACCTACAAAAGCAATAAAATATCCAACTAAATTTAGCGGATTAACGAACCCGTATAAGAAGGATGGATGATGACTCACTTGTTTGTAGTTATAGAAATAGCTAAAATACAATAATGCAGTAACCAGTGCCCATAAAAGAAATTCTCTGATTAACCATTTTTTTTTAAAATTATTCATCAACATTATGGCTATTCCTATAGGCCAGTATAATAAGCCATTAGCAAAAGAGAGCACGGCAACAATGCCACACATAATAGAAATAAGAAAAGAGACATTTCGGCCAAATGGTCTGAATACTAGTGAGTAATATCCAAATACCGTTGATAGAACGCTCATAAACAAAGATATTTGCCATCCCCAAAACCAATTTTCGGCTTGAACCATGGAAAATAGCAGAATAGAAAAAGCTATATATATTTTATAAGGACGATTTAGCTTACCCAGTTCATTCCATGAGCCGAATTGTCTATCAGCAGCACGGCACAAAACAAAGAAGAGTAACATTGCCATTACCCAAATTACACCTATTTCAATACGAATATCCCACTTACTAAGTGATGCTAGTACAAGCATTAATATTCGTGGAAAAAAAATTCTATGCTCGTTATGCTGCTCCCATAAGCTAGCGAAACTTATCTTCTGATCATACATCTGATTCAATAGCGGCACAAACCTCCATTGATCATAAAAAGGCACGTTAGCCGAGTATAGTATTATAATGAATGACGTAGTAACAGGTGTAAAAAGGATTAATGCTATTTGAGTAATAGATGGCTTACTAGCTGGCGGTGAAGCTATATTGTGGTAAAAATAATTTGCCAACTTATTGTAAGTGTTCATAGACAGCTAGTTTTACGAGAAATACAAATACGTCAATACTTCGTATAGTGCTTCTCTAGCATGTACAATTCAGTCAAAAAATACACGAGAGGAAAAAATATTATTTCACAAAAGTAGCTAGTTTATCTTCCACCATAAGCCTTGCCACGTCTTCCATCTTGTGATTAGCTTCCCATTTTAATTT
Organism: Nostoc sp. CHAB 5834; assembly: GCA_020829485.1. The sequence continues at coordinate 2,853 of JAIVFU010000360.1, forward strand.
TCTGCGAGCCTTGTCCGGATCAGCATGACCTTCGGCAATGTCAGTAGGTCGAAAAAAGGAAGCATCGGTTCGCACGTAGTCTTCCCAATTCAAACCAACAGTTTCAAAAACTACTTGTATAAAATCTCTGAGTTTGTTTGTTTGACCGGTTGCAATGACATAATCGTCTGATGTGTCCTGCTGGAGCATCAGCCACATGGCTTCTACGTAATCAGGTGCCCACCCCCAGTCACGAGCAATATCGATATTACCCAGTGTTAGCGTTTCGCCACTTCCATTGGCAATCCGGCAGGCCGTAGCTACGATTTTCTGGGTAACAAATCGTTCAGGGCGCAGTGGTGACTCATGATTGAACAGAATACCCGTGCTGGCTTGTAGCTGATAGGCCTCACGATAATTAGCCAACTGCCAGAAAGCCGCTGCTTTGGCAACACCATAGGGACTACGGGGTCGGAACGGTGTCATTTCATTGGCGGCCAGACTTCCTGTATCACCAAAGCACTCACTGGAACCAGCGTTGTAGAATTTAATGGGCAAGTTGCTGAAGCGAATTGCTTCCAATAGGTTGAGCGTACCTACACTTATACTTTCCAAAGTTTCAACAGGTTGTTCGAACGAAAGCCCTACAGAACTCTGGCCGGCAAGATTATAAACTTCATCAGGCTTCGTTTTCAGCAACGTTTGTAGCACACTTCGGAAATCATTGATATTGATGGAGAGCAAATCAATATCTTTACGTATACCTAATCTACTTAAGTTACGAAATGAAGACATTTGAGCGTCTCTCGAACCTCCATACACTACATACCCTTTGCTAAGTAATAGTTTAGCTAAATAGGCACCATCTTGCCCAGAAACACCACAGATTAGAGCCGTTTTCATTCAGTTCAAATTAATTGATATTACATAAACCACCGAACGAAGTAGATAGCCCAGCCGATGATACCGCCAAAAATGGCAAATC
>JAIVFU010000361.1 GCA_020829485.1 Nostoc sp. CHAB 5834
AATAAAAAGTGAAACGGATAATAAAGCGTTACCACGAGTACAGGATACCTCTGCAGCAGGCTAGCCTTTATGTTCTCGGCCGTGACAATTGTGAAGGCAAAATACTGATTGTCAGATAAGCGGTGACGAACTTGCTCAAAAACTAAATTCGGATTATGAACCTTCAAAACACAGTCGGTCAAGAAGATATTTTTTGCCGGTAAATTCTCCGTTTGCTTAGCTATATCTGATAACGTGAGTGATAACCAGGAAGATTGATGCGCATGAGATAACAGAACCGGAGGGAGGCTTTCGAGTGAGCTATCCTGGTTGGAAACCGATACACAGGCCCGATCATCCTCAGCCTTCCGTATAGGTTGTGATCGAAGGTGTAGATGCTTTACATTCATGGTAAAGAAGTCTGTCGTGCATCACGAGCGAGTGTGTTTGATGCATTAAATTCCGTTCCAGTTAGAGTCGGATATCAACAAGCTCTTTATCGAGAATCGACTTGATGTCAAAAACGATAGAGTTTTGGTTTTTCTTCAGGGCGTTAATATCCAGCGCAAAGAATTGCTGGTGGGCTACGGCAACAATAATGGCATCGTACCTATGCCCTATTAACGTCGTTAGCAGCGGAATGCCATGTTCGGCAAATACTTCAGGAGCCGAAGCCCAGGGATCATGGATGTCGACCTGGAGGCCAAAATCTTTCAACTCATGGTATATATCGGCAACTTTCGTATTTCGGCTATCGGGACAATTCTCTTTGAATGTAAATCCCAGAATCAGCACCTTACTTTCCTGAATCAGCAATCCGTTGGCAATGAGCCGTTTGAGCACTTTCTTCGCCACAAACATTCCCATGCCATCGTTAACCAAGCGACCTGAAGAAATCACCTGCGGATGATAGCCCAGGCTCTGCGCCTTGTAAACCAGATAGTACGGATCGACGCCAATGCAGTGTCCGCCTACCAAACCGGGCTTGAATTTCAGGAAGTTCCATTTCGTACCCGCAGCATCGAGTACCTCGTTGGTATCAATTCCCATCCGGTCGAACATCAGGGCCAGCTCATTGACAAACGAAATATTGATGTCCCGCTGCGCATTTTCAATGGCTTTAGCAGCCTCGGCTACTTTAATTGAGGGAGCCCTGTGTGTACCGGCGGCAATAATGGATCGGTACAAGTTGTCGACAAACGTTGCAGTCTGGGGCGTGGAACCAGCGGTTATTTTTACAATTTTCGTCAGAGTCCTTATTTTGTCGCCAGGGTTTATTCGTTCGGGGGAATAGCCGCAGAAAAAATCCTGATTATACAACAGTCCACTAAACCGTTCCAGCACCGGCACACAATCCTCTTCCGTACAGCCAGGATACACTGTCGATTCATAGATAACAACATCGCCTTTCTTGAGCAGATTACCAACAGTCGTTGAGGCCTTAATCAGATAGCTCAAGTCTGGTTTTTTGAAGGAGTCGATTGGAGTAGGTACTGTAATAATAAAGACGGTACAGGATTTGAGGTCATCAACCGTACTGCTTAAGGAAAGACACTTAGATCCCTGGAGATCTTCTTTGGACATTTCCAGGGTTGAATCATGGCCCTCCGACAGCTGCTGAACCCGTTCTTGGTTAACATCGAATCCGACAACAGGATAGTGTTTAGCAAACTCAACTGCCAGCGGAAGGCCAACGTAACCCAGCCCTACAATACCAATTTTTACCTGATCGGATAGATCAAATGAATACATACAATGAATGGAGTGTGGATAGTTAGTAAACGGGGTCACCTAACCTTACGGTCTGGTGCTAGTAAGCCTGCCTCAAGCCTTTCTCTTCAGACGGCTGAGGATATTTTTCTTAGGCACGACTTCTCCATAATATGACTCCTGGCCGTAGCCGTAGCCATAACCATAGCCATAACCATAGTCAGAAGAATGCTTATAATTGACCGCGTTAAAAATCAAGTTCAACGAACTGAACACTTTTCGACTATTAAGGTCAGCGATATGACGCAGGTACAACCGGGGTGTTACCTCGTGACGAATCAAATAAAAACAAGCGTCGGCATAAGGAGCCAAGAGCGTTGCATCTGTCACCAGGCTGAGGGGCGGGGTATCGACAATAATATAATCATACGATTTTTTAAGCTCCTCGATCAGTTTTTTCATGCGCCCACTCGCAATAAGTTCAGACGGGTTGGGCGGTACAGGCCCACTCGGTGCCATGAATACATTCTCCAGCTGAGTTGGCTGAGTAATATCTTCGATGGATGCTTTGCCGATCAGATAGTTCGATAAACCAATACGGTTACTAACGTTGAGGTATTGATTAACTTTTGGCTTACGCATGTCAAGACCCAGGATAATGACCCGCTTTTGAAGGAGTGCCAGCGATGCGGCAATATTCAGCGTGACAAAGCTTTTTCCCTCACCACCCGTAGACGAGGTAAACAAAATTGTTCGGGCAACATCCCCTTCCTGATCTGTTGGAAATAAATATTGAAGATTTGAGCGAATCATTCGGATTTGTTCACTCACAAAGGTTCGGCTTAAAATATCAATTAATTCCCCCTTTTCCTGTTTAGGCTTTATACCAATTTCGCCAAAAACCTTCATACCTGTTTTCCGCTCAATCTCCTTTTTTGACTGCACGGTTACAGTCATCAACTCTTTGAGCGAGATAAGAGCGAAAGGAATAAGTAAACCAAGAAGAATGGCCGTTATAAAAATACCGTTCCGGTCTGGCCTGATGGCCCCCCCGGTTGAATACGGCACATCGACAACGCGGCTATCAGTTACTGTAGATGCATACGAAAGGGCTGTTTCTTCCCGCTTCTTCAGTAGCATGAGGTACAAGTTTTCCTTAATTCCAGCTTGCCGTTTTATCTCAACATATTCACGCTCTTTTTTGGGAACGGCCGAAATAGCACCATCCAGCCGACTGTTAAGCGCTAATATGCTACTCTTAGTGACTAGGAGATTATTTTTCTGACTGGTCAAGTTTTCTTTTATTGCTTGCTTCACGTTACGCATCTGTGAATTGACCGTTTCTAAGTAAGAATTTCCGGGCAACACACTTTGTGCCAACTTACTGCGCTCGACTTCAAGCTCGGAGAGTTGCTCAATGTACGCATTGAGAACAGGATCGTTAACCATTAGCGTCGACGGAGCCACTACGCTGACCTGAGCTCCGCCAATGTAGCGCTCAACCCCTTCAAGAACTTTCAATTGAATATCGACTTCGTTAATCTTGGAGTCGTTTTGCTCAACCTTTTGCAGAAAAAGATTAGCCTCCGAGCTTAAATCTGTTATTCCTTTGGCGCGCCGGTACTGTTCTACATCCTGCTCTACCGTACCCAGTTCATTGGTTATTAGTTTAAGGCGCTCTTCAATAAACCGTAAGGTGCTCGTTGCTTCCCGATTCTTGTCGTCCAGCGAAGTAAATGCATACTCATCAAGTAACTTTGCCAAGATATCTTTTCCTTTATCGATCAAGGAATTTTCAAGAGCTACAGATAAAAAAGAACTCTTCTGATTGATTGGTGCGATCTCCAGACTGCCAATCAATCCGTTAATGATCGCGTCATGATCATGGAAACGTATTTTTACGGTGACAGGGGCCGTAATAGGTAGTGAATCCCGAACAAACACCCTGAACTTTCCATATTTTGATTTAATCGACTCACTATATCCATAGGAGCCGAGGATATTCATATCCGCATCCAACAATTGATAGGTGTTGCCTTCACTAACTTTTACATAAAGTGGAGTCTCATACCCATAACCTGTAATTTGAGTTGCATTAATTTTTATAGGGCT
>JAIVFU010000362.1 GCA_020829485.1 Nostoc sp. CHAB 5834
TCGCCAACAAAAACATCGCCTTCATCATAATCCAGTTACTACAATACAAGCTTTGGTCGATCAACATACGGAACTTCTTACTGTGCTTGAGTTCCAAGCCTCGAAATACCAATTAGATAGCTAGGGATTTAGACCCCGTTCAACTCTGTGATATCATTGCTCAAACTAACCCAGGAATGAGCAAGAAAGAAAACTCGGTTAGAGGCTGGTTCATCAGCGATGCCGATCCATCGTTGATTGATTGTGCTATCAGGCTGACACGGCTTTTGGACACACCGCAGGATATTCCATTCCTAGCACCAATGATCGTCCGCGAAATCTACTACCGTTTGCTAATTGGTGAACAAGGTGAAGCAGTTCGCCAAATTGCCACATCGGGCAGCAATATGCAGCGCATTGCTGAAGTGATAAAACTTATCAAGGCTGATTTTACAAAGCCACTGCGGGTTGAGGATCTAGCTCTCCAAGCCAATATGTCTCCTTCCTCGTTCCATCGCCATTTCAAAGAAGTCACCTGCATGAGTCCCCTGCAATATCAAAAGCAATTAAGACTATTGAAAGCGCGTCACCTGATGCTTGCCGAGAATGCCGATGCGACCCATACTGCCTATCAGGTGGGGTATGAAAGTCCTTCACAGTTTAGTCGCGAATATTCTCGGATGTTTGGTGCGCCTCCTATGAAGGACATTGAACGATTACGAATAGCTTGAGCAAAGACTGTGAGTTCGCTACAGCAAACTGCAAACATCCAGAGATATAGCTTTTAATTTATAAGAAGTAAGTTGATCAATATAAATTTGTGTATGAGAGCCAAATGTTAAAAGAACTTCACCTCCAACAAGTTGGTCCAGCTGCCCATTTTGATGTCGCATTTGCCGATAGGCTCAATATATTTACGGGTGATAATGGTTTAGGTAAAAGTTTTTTACTTGATATTGCATGGTGGGTGATGACTACAAATTGGGCGGAGCAACCAGCGTACCCACAGCGAGTCAGAGGTGAAAATCCGCAAATTACAGCCGTAGTTAGCAATAAAAAAAATATAAGAGAATATCAGAGCCACTTTGATTTTTCTGAACAGCAATGGCGTAATTTACAAATGCCTCCTTTATTAAAAGAGGTAGTTATTTATGTGCGGGTTGATGGTAGTTTTTCCATTTTTGACCCAGCTCGCCAACGCGATATTGCTTATAATTTTAATCCAAATACACTTTGGAATGGATTAAAGTCAAAAGATAAAGTTATTTGTAATGGTCTAATTCAAGATTGGGTTACATGGCAGAATCAACCCAATAAATATCCATTTGAACTCTTTTCTAATGTCATTAAAAAACTTGCACCTCACCCTTCCGAATGGATAGAAGTGGGAGAAGCAACGCGAGTTTCTATTGAAGACGTGCGCGACATTCCTACAGTTAACCTACCTTACGGGAATGTTCCTGTTACTCAAACATCAGCCGGAATGAAGCGTATTTTGGGACTAGCTTATTTACTAGTGTGGACTTGGTACGAACATAAAAAAGCTTCGGAATTGCGACAACAAAAGCCAGTAAATCAGATAGTTTTACTAGTTGATGAAATTGAATCTCATTTACATCCTCGTTGGCAGAGGGTGATTTTACCAGCTATTTTATCTGTGGTGACAGAATTACAACCCAGGATGAAGATACAGGCTTTAGTAACTACTCATTCTCCACTTGTTCTTGCTTCCTTAGAGCCAAATTTTAATGAGCAAGAAGATCAACTATTTTTATTTAAATTACAAGATAGAGAGGTTAGCCTTGACGAAGTACCTTGGTCAAAACAAGGGGACATAGTTGGATGGTTAACCTCAGACATTTTTGGACTCAAACAAGCCCGTTCCAAAGAAGCAGAAATCGCAATTGAAGCAGCAGAGGCTTGGATGCGTGCTGATGATATGAATGCGTTTCCAGAAAATCTGAGAATACCAACACAAATTCATCAGGAACTTCAAAGAGTTTTACCAGGACATGACCCATTTTGGCCCCGTTGGATAGTTACAACGGAGAAAAGAAATTTTGGGTTATCAGAGGTATAACACAGATGATGCCATTTAATCCTCCTCCAGAACCACCTGATTTTGATAAAAAAGTGCGACAACCAGGAAATGCTTGGTTGGTAAAAAATCCAAACCCTAAAAAAGTAACCAGAGATTATTGGTCGCCTTTCAAAAGTGATTTAGCTGATGGATTTAATAATCTGTGTGGCTATAGCGTTATGTATGAACCAGTTGGTACAGTAGACCATTATCGCAGCCGTGAAAATTATCGCAATTTAGCTTATGAATGGAGCAATTTACGTTTTGCTTCTGCTTGGATAAACAGTAGTAAAGGTACGCTTGATGACCAGGTACTTGACCCTTTTGATTTGGGAGAAGATTGGTTTGAAATTTTACTTCCTTCCCTACAATTAGTATTAACAGATAAAGTTCCTCCGCAACAACGTCAAAAGGCGGAATTTACTTTGGAACGGTTGCGGTTACGGGATGATGAAAGAGTCTTGCGCCAGCGTCAACAATGGTATCAACTTTATTTGGATGGGGATTTGACTCTACAAGGATTAGAAAAAAAAGCTCCTCTGATAGCGCGTGCGATAAAGAAACAGCAGCAGGCTATTTCTCAAGAAGAATAACCTTTGTAGTTATCAGATTGTGAAGGCAAGTATTTTCATAACACGATACGGCAAGATAAATGGGTAAAAGTTCAATGAACTTGTCACAGGCTATTAAGTTGCACATTGCGTTATATATTTCTGTTAGAGCAGTTTCTTACCAAAAGAGGTATTGTTCTATTTTTTTAACTCATATATACAAACGTGCTTGCATTCTCAACAGGCAGTATGTAACTTGGCAAGTGTGCAGTTTAGTAGGAGAGAAACTGAAGTTTAGTTGTATCTGAGTTGAGCTATACCTGTACTAAAGTGACATAAATTGTAAATTAAAAAATAATTTACAAGCAGTTTGGTAAGGTGCTAGTTTAATTCGCTTTCAATTGATGAAGTCTTTCAGTTGGAATAGAGTTTGATGATATGTGAAAACGTTATCTACACCCAGAAAACACTTGCCGAAAGATACGGGATTTCCATTGCTGCTTTACAGCGGTGGTATCCCTATGCCGGTATAGTCAAACCCCGAAAGCGGGGAGGATATTTTGATGCAACAACAGTCGAGATTGCGGATGTTTTCTACGTTGCTATCAAAATTCGGCGGTTGACCTGTGAGGAATATTTACAGCAGGTGATTCCTGCTGGTGGCTTAGATGCTTATTTGCAAAAAGTCAATGACGTAAGCCTTTATGACTTTTTGACTAAGCATATATCTGATGAAGAAAAAAATAACCCGATTGTGCAAGCAGTAATTAGGAGAATTGAGCGAAATGAAGCATATCAACAAAGTGGCAGAGACTTTGCAGGTGTCGCCTGATGTAGTACGTACCTGCTGTCGGTTATTAGATTTAGCTTTGCAGCCAAATGATACGCTTGACGAAACTGTTGAGCAGCAGCTAGTTCAACTCAAAGAGATAGCCTCCCGTGAAGGTATGTCCCTTGAAGAAGCTGCCCAGCACTTGATTGCAATGCGCGATCGCAAATCAGAAGTAGGCGAACATAAGTTCGACAAGCGCGAGTACATCAAACAGCGATTTGGCATAGACCCCCTAGCTATCTAATTGGTATTTTAGGGCTTGAGACTCAAGCACAGAGAGAATTTCTGTATGTTGATTGACCAAACCTTGTATTGCGGTAATTGGATCATGGTGAAGGCGATGTTTGCGTTGGC
>JAIVFU010000363.1 GCA_020829485.1 Nostoc sp. CHAB 5834
TCCTGATGTTATTCTGAAGGCCAGTAAGCTGATTTTACCGGGCGTGGGCCATTTTGCCAACGGGATCAAAAAGCTGAAAGAGTCAGGTATCTGGGATGTACTCAATCAGGCGGTGCTGGTCAACAAAACACCCATCCTTGGTATATGCCTTGGTATGCAGTTAATGGCAGGCCATAGTGAAGAGGGCGATGCCGAAGGACTGGGCTGGTTTGATGCCGATGTTGTTCGCTTTACCGTTACCGACCCGCTGCGGTTTAAAGTGCCGCATATGGGATGGAATACGGCCGAGCAAGCTAAAGAGTCACGTTTAGTTGAAAACGTTCCGGCTGAGGCTATGTTTTACTTTGTCCATTCTTACCATATGGTATGTCGGCAACCAGCAGATGTACTGGCAGAGACAACGTATGACTATGCCTTTGTCTCAGCCATTGAGAAAGGAAACATCTATGGCACACAATATCATCCGGAGAAAAGCCACGATTGGGGAGAGCAACTCTTTACCAACTTTATTGGCCTCTAATCTAACTGATCAACCCCATGTTTAGGCCCCGCGTTATACCGGTACTGTTGCTGAAAGATAAAGGGTTGGTTAAATCAGTTCGGTTTAGCGACTATCGTTACGTTGGTGATCCGATCAATGCTGTGAAGATTTTCAACGATCTGAAGGCCGATGAACTGGTTTTTCTGGATATAAAGGCCACCCACGAAAAACGTTGCATCGACCTGAATTTTGTGCGTCAGGTGGGTGATGAAGCCAATATGCCGTTTGCCGTTGGTGGGGGCATTCAGACTATTCGCCAAATCAAAGACATTATCAATGCGGGTGCCGAAAAAGTGGTAATCAACTCGTATGCGGTGCGCGCTCCGGCCTTTATCCGCGAGGCCGCCGATGAATTTGGCAGTTCAACCATCGTGGTTTCCATTGATATCAAAAAGAAGTTTCTTGGTAAACAGCAGGTTTATACCGAAGCCGGTAGCCAATCGACCGGGCTTGACCCGGTGCGCTGGGCCCAGCAGATGGAGGCTAATGGAGCCGGTGAGTTAATCGTAACTGCCATTGAGCAGGATGGTATGATGCAGGGATACGACCTGTCACTGATCAGGGCGATGTCGGCAGCGGTGCGTATCCCGGTCGTGGCGGCTGGGGGGGCGGGGCACCTGACTCATCTCAAAGCAGCCGTTCAGGATGGCCAGGCCTCTGCCGTGGCGGCAGGCTCTTTGTTTGTATACCACGGTGCCCGACGGGCTGTGTTGGTGAATTATCCCACCAGTAATGCATTAAAAAACTTATTCGATCGGCAATGAAAGTATGTACGAAAGGCGTCTGGGATGAAACCATTCCCGGAATAACCTTTGATGAAGCAGGTGTTTCTAACTTTTGTCGCTTGCAGGAACAGTTGATGGCCAATCATCCGAGGGGTGAAAAGGGCTTATCGGACTGGGATAGTCTGGTGGCGATCATGAAAGCGGCCGGCAAGAACCAGCGTTACGATTGTGTTATTGGGGTGAGTGGGGGCGTCGACAGTTCCTATTTGCTTCACATGGCAAATGAGTACGGCTTACGCCCGTTGGCGGTTAATCTGGACAACGGCTTCAACAGCGAAATTGCCGTTCAGAACATCTATAAAGTAACTTCAAAATTAGGTATCGATCTGGGGACCTATGTGATTGATTATGAAGAGATAAAAGATTTGTTAAGTGCTTATATGAAGGCGGGAATGCCCTGGATCGATACCCCAACGGACCTGGCTATCAAAGCAACCATGTATAAGATTGCCTTGTCTGAAGGAATAAAGTACATACTGCGGGGCAACGATTTCAGATCGGAGGGGAAACAGCCCAAGGAGTGGACCTACTCAGACGCTCGTCAATTGTTGTTTATTCATCGGCAGTTTGGGTCTGGCATTCGCCTGCGAACGTACCCACTGCTGACGTTACCCAGACAGCTATATGCTGGCTTTGTGAAAAGCATTAAAGATATCCGCCCGTTTTACTACCTCGACTACAATAAACAGGCCGCCAAACGATTGATGATGGATGTTTATGACTGGAAGGATTACGGCGGGCATCACCACGAAAATTTGTTCACCAAATTTGCGATGGCCTACTGGCTACCCCGCAAGTTTGGTATTGATAAACGGAAAATAAACCTGTCAGCGCAGGTGTTGAGTCAGGCCATTACCAGAGAAGAGGCCCTGGCGCAACTCCGTCAGCCGTTCGCGTCAGCTAATGAACTGGAACAGACCAGGGCTTATGTGCAGAAAAAATTAGCCCTGTCTGACGACGTATTCAGCCAAATTTGGTCAGCCCCGGCAAAAAACACATTTGATTATCCATCGAACTATGCGCTAATATTCAGGCTGGCCAAACAGTTTCGGCCATTACTTTCAAAATTATACAGTTACATGCCTATGTCTGTATCAGCCAGCGATATGCTCGAAACCAAACGCGTGTAAAAAGTTGAAGTATTTGTTTTACTTCGGACATCCTGCCCAGTATCTTTTTTTGCGGGAAACGATCAAACGGTTATCAGAATCGGATCGTAACCAAATCACGATACTAATCAAAACGAAAGATGTACTGGAAGCACTTGTTCAAAGAGATGGGTTTGAATACACCAATATCTTAGCCAAACATCGGGGAAGCACTAGGTTCTCCGTCGGCTTGAGTTTGCTGAAACGGATTACAGTGCTGATCCCAATTGTTCTCAGGGTCAAACCGGATCTTTTAATCGGAACCGATGCAACTATTGCTCAGATTGGCCGATTACTTGGGATCAATCGGATCACTGTTCTGGAAGATGATTATGACGTGATCCGCAATTTGGCCAGGTTAACATACCCTTTCACGCAAACAATTCTTTGCCCGGAAGTTTGTCAGGTAGGTCAGTGGGGCGCAAAAAAAATTGGATACCGGGGGTATATGAAACTGGGGTATTTGCACCCGGCCGTTTTCACGCCTAACAAGAAGGTTCCGCTGGCCTATAAGTTGCAGGGAAAGTTCGTCCTGATTCGACTATCCCGCTTAGTAGCCCATCATGATGTAGGCATCCGGGGTATACATATGGAGTTAGTCAACAAGCTCATTTCTGTTGTTGAGGCAAAAGGGCTGGATGTGAAAATCTCGGCAGAAGGAGACCTCGACAAACGCTTCGAACGGTATGCTCTAACGATCGATCCGGGCGATATGCATCATGTGCTGGCTGAGGCCTGTCTACTGATTTGTGATAGTCAGAGTATGAGCGTAGAGGCCGCTATATTGGGGGTACCCTCAGTTCGGTACAGCGATTTTGCCGGTAAAATTTCGGTACTGGAAGAACTGGAACATACCTATCAGCTCACATTTGGTATTCAGCCCGGGCATGAAGAAGAGCTACTGACCAGGCTTGAAACCCTGTTGGAACAGCCCGATTTGAAAACTGCATTTCTGGCCAGACGGCAAAAAATGCTCTCCGAAAAAATTGATGTTACGTCATTTCTAGTTTGGTTTCTGGAGCATTATCCTCATAGTGAGACAATGATGAAAGAGAATCCAGATTACCAATCGGTGTTTGAAGAATATTCGGTTTCCGACCCGCTCTAGGCTTTCATTTGATGGGTGAAAAAATTCAGTATGATTGTATTACCAAGCTGGGCTTAACTCCAGCACTGGAAGCACAGATTATTACGTTTCTGACTGGCAGTCACGCTTTCCGCTATTTTCAGTCCCCCCATTTTTTCAAGGCCTGTTTAGCCTCTCCCAGGCTCACTCCTTCCTATATTCTGGCCAGAGAGGAGGGCGAAATAGTTGGG
>JAIVFU010000364.1 GCA_020829485.1 Nostoc sp. CHAB 5834
ATTTGGCAGTCTGTGATTTGACAATTGGGCAAATCAACAGGAAATCGAAGCTCTGTGCTCATTCAAGCAGAACACGGTACAAGATAAATCCGATCAAGTAATCAACCACACAAAGTGCGTAAGAGCCAGTTTACTGGGAGGAGGTCAATTTAAAATTTCTGCCTTCTCAAGGCGAGCTTCTGGTAAAGTAGATAAATTTAAGTAAGACATTAAAATTAGTGTTATGATAAATAAGTCTTAACTTTGATGCCACAAATTATTGTCAAATGACTCAGGAAAATGAGTGGCATTCATAACTTTTTTTGCAGCTTTTTTTCCAATATCATTAAGAATTGAGATGTTTTGTGCATTAGACATTTCCTCTAGAGCTTTTACATTAACATCAAGTATTCCTATATTACTCAATTGATTAACGTCAAGCTCAATATTATAGCGCAAATATGACAAATGTGGTACTTTTCCTAATAAATCATTTTGCATGTTATTGATCTCAAGGTCAATTGAACTCCGTGTAGGACTATTTGAAAGATATTGTAACATAAGATGGCCTTGTCTTGAAGCATCTCTCATTAACATAGCAGGCACTTGTTCCGCCCAATTCCAAATTCGGCTGTTCATAACCTGTTTAACTGAATAACGAGTAAGTCCTGATCCAGTACCGATTGATACAAGTAACAATTTATCCTCACCTGTTGACCACTTAAATGAATAACCTTGAATTGTAGCTACTAAAAATAATAATAATGCGGGATTATTATACATACTTACTCCCCCATCTACAAAAGCACCTAGCTCACCCCTACCCACTTCTAATTGTTCAGGAGAAAAGTAAGTAGGCGCAGCAGTACTAGCGCGAATAGCTTGTCTGAGCAAAATGCCTTTATTATTTTCATAAAAGGCACCATCAGGGTGATTAATAAGAGGCCATGTGCTCCCTGTATCTGCTCTTTTTGTAACAATACACAACCCAGTTTCTAAGTCTGGACTTCCTAACGTACGATCCCCAATAATCTCTTTAAGTGCGTCTTGCAGGACTATAGGGGAAAATTTTGCTCGTAATCGCTTAAACCAGGGAAGTTTACGGCCGAAGATTTGATTTCCCAAACTAAAATATAGCTTTTCAATTTCATCGACTGACATCCCCAGTGAAAGACAAACAGCAATAATAGACCCTGTACTAGTACCGCCTATTAAATCAAAGTAATGACTTAATCGAAAAGATGAATCATTACCGTGCCGTTGACGTAGTAATAGTTCTAATCGTGATAAAAATCCAAGAGCTAAAGCACCTCGAATGCCCCCACCATCTATTGAGAGTATACGTTTAGGGCTATCACTTTTTAATCGTTGTAAAAGTTGTGTCACTTTGTTAATTTAATAGATAAATTGTAAATTATACGGAGGTAGAATTCAGTTTATTAAAAATTATCAATTGCATTTTTTAATAATTCAATTCCCTGTTGATAGGGAAGCTGATCTCCAAACGCTTCTTCAATTAGATTCAAACTGCTTAAATGGGACTCTAAAGGCCAAATATCGCGGCTTGAATAAATCCCCTCCTGCAGAAAGTACAAAAACGTATCTGCTTCATTTTTATATAAGTAAATATCTGCTAGATCAAAAAAACACCAAGGCGCATCAATAGGGGGATTATTGACAGCGTGCCCTTTTCTTAGACGCTCAGCCTTACTCATTTGAATTGTTTGCTTAGGAGAAAATTGAGCCAAACAGTCGCGATGAACCTGTAATCTTATCTCGTTTAGGAGGGGATACGGATGACCCCGGGAAACATAAGTAGATTGCTGATACATATTCAATGCTTCATCATAACGACGTAATCGCTTATAAATACCACCTAGGGATGCATATGCATCAAAATCCTCACTATTCAAAGATATTGCTTTTATTAAAGGATATTCCCCCGTAGGTACAGTTGGATTACTACTAGGTCTGCAATATATTTTATTCTGCGCAATTCCCAATTCCCGGTGTGCATCACTATATGTAGGAGCTCTGCTAATAGCTTTAGAAAATGCCTCTTCTGCCTCCTCCCATGCGCCTTCGTCTTTATACAATAACCCTACTTCTAAATGTAGTGTTGGATTACTTAGATCAATTTGTATAGCCTCTCGATATTTACCAATTGCTCTACGTATATCCTTATTCCGAATTGCATTTTCGGCATCTTTAAGTAAGTTATCAATTGAAATAGGTAAGGTACGTTGAATAGTCAAGGCTAATTGAACTGGACTATCTAAGCGGTTGTACTCCAAAGACTCAGCTAATATTTTCGTTACAAGCACACAAGAAGCCTCTAATTGCTCCTCGGGATCGTACTCATAAGGAAAGGCTTTTATGTGATTAATATCGAACGGCAGATTAGTTTCAACTTGGCGAAAGATGACAGTGCCAGACTGGTTTGCTCTATGTCGCACTCCTAATTCGTACATGACATTGGCATTTAGTCCAGATACATCAGCTACCGTTATTCGAGAGTATTCTAGATATCGGAACATTTCTAAGTCAATACTTCCTGAGAAAAAATCCTGATCTGTACGTTTTGCAATTAGATAACCTCCTTCTGGTAAAGGAGTGGCTTCTATACCCCTCCTAAAAATCCGTTCGTAGATATAATCAAAATCTATTTTTCGGCTATCTATATCCTTAATCCCGAAAGGCATAGCTACGAAACATATTTTTTGATATTCAATCTCTTTCATAATCAGCTACTTGAGTGGAAATCAATTAAACAGTGAGAAGTTCTTTAACTAAAAAATGCCGAGCTTCAGCCTCTTTTTTGAATTGCTCTGTGACATCTCCCTCTCCCCGACTATGTCCATCCCATACTATAACGGCTGTTATACTAAGAGACAAAGGCTCGGCTGTTTGAATAGATAAAAGTTCAGCTTGATCGAAAATGGCAATATTACCTAAGGTGAATGTCTCTTCACTATGGGGAGAATAAGATAGTATACGCACTGCATTCTCTGATGACAATTCTCTATATATTTCATCAAACAACGGCCCCCATTTACCAGGTCGATCTACTACTGATTTATTTTTGAACACTTTGGCGTCGAACGGCAGAACCATGTACCTATAAATACCTAGCTTTTTGGCCACCGAAAGAGCTAATAGGTCTACCCCACAAGCACCAGCGCAAACGAGTATCTTACAATCCGTTTTTTTGAACATGATTTCAATACGTTCTCGTACTAGATCTACATTAGCTAACGGAAAGCGTGCGATTTCAGCGTTTTGCTCGTCGATTCGTCGACCAGCTAAGGCTATGATCATGAGGCTATGTAATTATTAGTTGCCTGATTTAAAGCTTCAATGATACCTGCCTGAGTAAAGCTATACGCAAATGATGTTCCCACATTTAACAACCCAAGTGGAGTAGTGTAATATCTTGAAATTTTAACAGCGGCTAATTTAAGTTTAGTATCTACTTTCTTAGCTCGATCTATCTCCCATGTCATCCACTCGCTTTCGTGTGATTTTTCCCCAACGATAACAAACAGATAATCAGCTTCTAACATCTTTTTAGTCAAAGACGCTTTAATTGGACCTGCTGAGAGGCTGTTAATAGCCGTAGTAGGCGAACGAATGTCAAATTCAAATTCGAATTCTGTATGAGCATCCCATGCTCGCAGTATATCTCTGTAGCGTAAATCTTCGCTATGGTCGTAACTAATAAATACTTTCTTCTTCGCCATCATGTAGAGAATTAACAATCATATAGCCAAGTACTAATTATACAAAAATCTACTTAGCAAA
>JAIVFU010000365.1 GCA_020829485.1 Nostoc sp. CHAB 5834
CAAACTGACCGCCAATGAAAACCATTGAGGAGAAAGAAAGGAAAAACCATCAGGAGGGGGGCCGCGCAACGGGGGGAGGTCAAGGAAAAGGAAAGAAAGTGGTGAAAGGAAAGCCCCTTCTTTGTTAAAAATAAAAAAAACACACACACAAAAGGGCTGAATTTTTCGCCTTTTTTAGTGTGTGTTTTTTAAAGAGTTTTTTAGAAAGGTTTTTAAAGGAGTTTTTTATATATATTTTTAGGGGTCGCACAACGTACTGATTTACAGTGAGTTACAAGGGTAAAATGTAAGTCATTTGGTACGGAAATGTAAGTCATTTGGTACGATAATGTAAGTCGTTTGGTACGATAATGTAAGTCATTTGGTACGATAATGTAAGTCGTTTGGTACGGAAATGTAAGTCATTTGGTACGGAATGTAAGTCGTTTGGTACGGAATGTAAGTCATTTGGTACGGGAAAAAATGGCCTTTTTAACGAAATGTAAGCAGATTGGTACAGGACAATAATTTTCCGGTAGGAACGGCGGACTTTTCATAGCAAACAAAGTATGTGATAAGACGTCTGAAATGAAGACTTTTTAAGTTATTTTTGCGGACTTTTTTGTCTATTTTATTGATCTCGTTCGGAAGTGTAAGTCATTTGGTACTGACCGTCGAGGATGGATATGTGTCGTTTTTCGGATTTTTCCTTCATTATGCAGTAAAATAGATAAATGTAAGAAATTGGTGAAACTTACATTAGCGTGTGTATATTGCTTCGGCTTGCCACTGATCCCGTGCTGTTATGAGCGATACACCCGAGAGTAAAAACGACATCGAAGCCCTTCAGCAAAATCCTGATTATATCATCATGAATAACCCGTTGGCGAGTCCCAAATTCGTCCGGGCTATATCGAAGTCAGAGCAGAAGACGATTACGGAAATCTACACGCCAAAGGTATTTTACGAAATTGTGTCGCGGCTCAAGCCCGAACACCTGATCGGTGTGGCCAACAATCAGAACATTACCATTGAAATCGTAATCAAAGATTTTCTGAGAGACATTGGAGCCGAGAAAACCAAAAACTACAAGCACCTGATAACGTCGGTTGAGACCTTGCAAACGACCATTCTCAAATGGAAAGACGACAAGGGCGAGCACCGAAGCCCTATCGTTGCCTTTTCGACCCACGATCATAAAAGCAGCGTCATTCAGGTTCAGGTACACGAGAAACTCGTGAAGATTATTCTGGACGTTAAGGAGAAGGGAAACTTCAGTTTTCTCAAACACAATGTTCACAAGCTTCAGAACGCCCAGGCCATCAAGCTCTACCCCTTCCTGAAGGCCTGGCTGAACTACGGTCGGTACGAAACGGACCTCATGCGGTTTAAGGAACGGCTGGGGTGCAATACCAGCGGCTACCAGCGATTCGCGGCCTTTGAAAAATACGTGCTGATGCCAGCCGTGGAAGAAATCAACGAAAAAACTGACATCCGGGTATCGTATCAGAAATTGGGCAATAACCTGGAAGGCATTAAGCCCCGCGTTACGGGCCTGATTTTTTTCATTAAGCCAAAAGACAAAACCAGGCAGCTACAACAACCCGACGAGTTGCCCGATCAGGGGCCTGAATTGACGACAGAATACGAATCACAAACACCCGAACCGATAAGCGTCTCTGAACTGACAGCGGCCGAGTTTGCCGAACTGTTCGATCTGTTCAAACTTGTCTGGATCGACGAGCGGCCCGACCCGCTGACGAGCAAATTGCTTATCGACGGCTACGTGACAAAGTATACGAAGGAAGTGGTTCTGGATGCCTTCACGGGGCTGATCGATACGAAGGCCAAGGCAAAAAGTGTTGCTTTTTTTACGGACGATCTGTTTGCCAGGTATACCGGGTTTCGGGAGCGCAAGGAAGTGAAGCGGCAAACCGAACGCACCAAACTAACTCAGAAACAGCAGGCGCAGGCCGAGCAGGAGCGGATGAAGCTGATTCTGGCTGATTTTGAACGGCGGGAGCGGGCTTATTTCATGCAGGCATACGAGAAGGTGGCCGAAACCGAGCGCATTCGTATCCTGGAGGAACTGGACCTGAGCGAAGCTAACGATTATATTTTCTTCACCGACGACGGAGAGCCTACTGATCTGGCAAAAGGTGAAATCGGCAAGTATTGGGTAACAAATCATACGCCTTATGACCGTCGGCTGACGTTTCAGAAAATTGCTGAACGGGAATATAACGCGCAAGTCGACTTTGACGACGTGGGCATCCCGTTCTTTAAAAAGTGACCGTTGTGGCGGTTAAGCTTTCCCTATCCGGCACCCAAAAGCATAAAGGACATTTTGTCCTTTATGCTTTTGGGGTGCTTTATAATCACTTCCCCAGCCTTGACTTCCCCCTGTTTGCGTATGAAAATGGCCGACTGCCAAAGATTGAATCAACCGGATTTTCGGGGGGCTGGTGAGCAAAAGAATCGACTTTTTTTGGTGTAAGTCTATTGGTACTAAAATCTATAGTCAGAATAGAATTGTCCATTATATAACACATAATATCGTGCTCGTACGGACGAACAGACGTATTATTGCTGAAAAACGCTTGCTGGATTTTTAGAAATCTATCGTTAAGAAGGGTTTTGTCCGATTCATCTTTACAAGGTGGCGCAGGGAGTTTTTTGGTCGGTCCGGTGCTTCGATCCGGGTCAGGATGCAAACTAAAGTCTGGGGTACATACACGAGCCAGCAACCAAGCCGTTTGCAAGGCCAAAGCCGGTTCTGACTTTGATGCCGGGAGACGTAAACTATACCAACTGAACGTAGGTCAACTGGTACGGATCGGCGTAATGATTAAACTACGTATTCCGGATAAAATAAAGGAAAATATAAAGAAATTAGTTGACTAAAAAATTGATTATCAGTGCATTGGCCTCTGGTCATCTTTTATTTACTGCATAAAGGACATTTTGTCCTTTATGCGTTCAGCAACGAAACAAAGGGCGCAGTAGGAAACCTTTTATCCGCGCAAACCGGGTAGCTAACGGGCCGTTTGACCATAAAGGACATTTTGTCCTTTATGGTCAAACGGTACAAATTATGCCAGCAACACCGGAGGACTCAAGACCCCCGACCCCACGCGGTGTTATCTTGGACTTATCCCGACTCATATCCATCGAAAAGCAGAAAATGAACAGGTCAGGACGTGGTCATACCTGTTGAAGCGGAGTCGGTGGCGGGCTTTGTCCGTCAGGGTTTGCCGATGACAGACAGGGAGAGAGGAGCATCGGCGGGGTTACTGCCCCAGCGCAGATTTGGGGTTGGACCCATACGTAACGACAGTGTACCGCCCCTCAGAATCTCATCGTGCGTCAGGTAGGTTCGCGTAAAGGGTTTCCCGTTGAGCGTAGCGGATTGAATGTACGGATGACTGGCAGAGTTATTTTGTGCCCGAATGGAGAATGGTTTGCCGGCCGGTGGACGGATGGTAACCGCGTCGAGGGTGGGGCTGCCCAGTACGTAGTAGGGAGTGCCGGGACAAACGGGGTACAGCCCCGCCATGCTGAAAACTAACCAGGCCGACATCTGCCCACCATCTTCATTACCACTCAGCCCACCGGGCGACGTATCGTATTCATCGTGGACCAGTTGACGAACGCGGGCCTGGGTTTTGTAAGGTGCTCCGGCAACCGCGTACAGGTAAGCGATCTGATTGTTGGGTTCATTCCCGTGCCAATAGTGACCACCCGTAAACAAGGTATCGAGTTTGGCAACCAACTGGTTGCGGCCACCCACCTGAC
>JAIVFU010000366.1 GCA_020829485.1 Nostoc sp. CHAB 5834
GTATATACTTCAATTTGAAGGGCCAACGTTATGCGTTTTTATTTGTAAGCATATACATAATTAGTATACCGTTTCAATTTTCTTTACCAGTATACAGTCCAGTAATAGAAAGTATGTCTGGAACTTTGGGACCGAAAGTATCTATTAATCTTTCATTAATATTGGCTCTAATTCTTGTGCCTTTACCAAAACTGTATAAAGAAAAAGCGCAGTACAAGTTGACAGATAATAGCCTTCTGTTATTACTAATTATAATATTATCTTTCCTTAATACCTATAATGAAAATAAATTAGGGACATTAGTTTTTTTTCTCTTCGTTTTTGGTCATACTTTTTTTTATAGAATGATATCAAACTTTGCAAATTATCATGAAATAGTAAAAGGGGTATTCGAAGGTTTTGTTTTTTTGTGTGTCATACAATTTATTCTAGCTATTTTTTTTCCAGTCTTAGGCATGAAATTCGTCACTACTATCTTTCACGAAACTGGTGGCGATAATGCAACAAGAATGGATACCCGATCCGGTGCAATTGGACTATTCGTGCATCCAGGTAATTTAGCTATATTTACTATTATTGCCTCAATGTTTTTTTTATCATCCATAATGAAAGGTCATAAAAAAAGCCAAAGCAAGATCATATTACTATTTAACATCATGACAATAATATTAACCTACTCTAGAACTGCATATCTAGTTTTTTTTGTTTCTACAATAATTACTATTTTAATTTATAGAAAACCAGAAGTAGCTATTTTTTCATTATCTAACATATTAAAGTTTATCATACCAGTTTGTATTATTTTCTCATATATAATATTTTTCTCACCCTTGAGTGAAGTGTTTCTTAAAAGTGATTCTAATGAACAAATTGACAATCGCTTAGTGCACTGGATGATGGCATATGAAGCTTTTAATGTTTCTCCTTTCATCGGTGTAGGTTTAAATGCGCATTTAGAATATTTCACAAAGCACTCTTCAGAGTTAAACTTAAATACATTGGTAGACTTTTTCATAAAAAACCCAATTCACAACATCCACTTAGCGATACTGGCTGAAACTGGCATAGCAGGCATAATAATTTGGTTTGTGTTTATTTCCAGAAACATCTTACACTCGAAGAAGGGTATCAGTTTAAGGCTAAATGAAATCTTCTGTTCTACTAACATTGGAATTATTGTGGCCATTTGTCTTTACGGAATTACAGGATGGGCTCCTCTGTCAACTAGCATAATGCCGTTCATTTTGTTTTTTTCGTTCTTTGGATTAATACATACGAAAAACTATGTTACTATCTCAAATAAATATCATTACAACCAGAATCAAAACAAAATTCACAATAATATTCTTATTAGAATTCAAGAGAAAAGCTAGAGTACTTTTAATGTATTAATTTTCAATAAAGTTTTTAATTTTTTATCAAAAAATTAAAAAATTATAAAAATGAAAATACTGATTATCTCACATGAATTTCCTTATCCATCAAACCATGGTGCTCGATATGACATATGGAATCGAATTCTTGCTCTCAAAAAGGAAGGTGTAGAAATATTTCTTATAACTTGGTTTGAACTCACAAAAGGAGATATTCCAACAACGGAATCAATTGCCCATGTCCGTGAAACTTTGGATGAGCTCGTTATGCTACGTATATCTCGAGATATAAAACGTGTATGGAATATTACTAGATACCCATCAATTGTAGCAGGGCGTTTATTAAATGATAACCAATATCATGAACTATCTCATCAAGTCCGTAAATTTGCACCGACT
Organism: Nostoc sp. CHAB 5834; assembly: GCA_020829485.1. The sequence goes on from JAIVFU010000366.1 coordinate 1,773, forward strand.
GCTATTTTTACCGAAACAGTTTATCCTGGCCTACTTGCACTAAAATTAGCGGATGACATGTCCATCCCTGTCTATTTCAGACAGCACAATATTGAACATAAATATATGAAAGGGCAAATGTTACAATCCACATCATGGAAAGAAAAAATAGTTTTAAGCCTTTCAGTTATTCATCTAAAAAAATATGAAAGTTATGTATTGTCAAAGGCTGATGGTTTTTTTGATATTTCGGCAAACGATCTAACATTCTGGGAAAACAGAGGAATCTCTAAGGGCTACTGGCTTCCTCCAATATATTCAAGGAAATGTATTGATTCCAGTAAAATAATGAAGAAAGTATATGATATTTCATTTATTGGCAACTTATGCGCCCCCAACAACTTAGCTGGCATCAACTGGTTTATTAAGTTCTGCTTACCTAAAATCATTTCTTACTCTAATGAAGTTCGAGTTTTACTAGCTGGATCAAGACCAACTAAAGAGTTAGACGATTTATGCAAACATCACCCAAACATTACACTAATTTCGAATCCAAAGGATATTTCCGATATATACAAACAAAGTAAGCTGTTAATAAATCCAGTCCAATTCGGTAGTGGTGTAAACATAAAATCTATTGATATGTTATTCCAAGATAATCCTGTTGTTTGTACTGCTGTTGGTATACAAGGTTTGCCTGCTATGTTTAAGCAAGTCTTTTTTGTAGAAAATGACTCTATCAAATTCGCGGATACAATTATAAACATTCTATCAAAAAAACAATCGATTACTGAAGAAACAAATGAAGCAAGGAGTAGACTTAGAAAGATATTTACTGACCAACCAATTAATATGCTATTAGATGTTCTATCAAAATCATCTACCATCGCAATTTAAATTAATATTTACATATTTATTTGAAAATGTCTAAATCGATTTCTAATTAGATGTTTTCATTAAAAAATACATTCAAACAAAATTAATTATTCGAAATAATTTTTTGATTCTAAATGAATTAATAACATCATGAAAATGAAAGTTGGAATTGACGCCAAATGGTATTTTGAAGGACCGCCTAGTGGTAAGATGGTCGTGCGTAATTTGGTCAATGAGTTATTAACTAATTCTCATGATCATAATATTTTTTTATTCCTTGATACAAAATATAAACACGTTCCTCTTGAGATTGATTCATCTCGTGTAACTAAAATTTATTTATGGGCAGAAAATAATCTTTTTGCTAATATGTTTCTTATTCCATTCGTTGCTCGAAAACACAAAGTTGATGTTTTTGTATTTCAGAACTTCGTATCTTTATTTGGGTCATTTAAGAAGGTAGCTTATATTCATGATATCATTTTCTTAACTCATCCTCAATTCTACACGTTCTGGGAAAGACTTTACTTCAAGCCTCTAAAATCATTAACTAAGCTATCAGATTACGTGGTTACAGTCTCTTATGCGGAGAAAAAGAGAATTGCCAATCACAGTTATACAAATAAAGAAGTTGGAGTAGTTTATCACGGTGTCGAGAATTGTTTTCGGCCTAAAGTATTACAACCAAGCGAACTTCTTGCGATTGTCCAGCAAAAATACAATTTACCTGAACACTTCGTCTTGTATGTGGGAAGGCTCAACTCACGCAAGAATGTACCAAATCTTTTGCGTGCTTATGCTCTTCTAGAGAACAAAGAAGTCCCGCTCGTTCTTGTGGGAGGTTATGATTGGAAAACCGAAAATCTTGAACCTCTCATCGATGAACTTGGTATTAGAAACCGTCTTCTGTTTACGGGGCCTGTATTTGGTGATGAACTTGGAGCGATCTATTCGCTAGCCACTTTGTTTTGCTTTCCTTCCTATGAAGAAAGTTTTGGCTTACCTCCATTGGAAGCAATGGCTGCGGGTATTCCAGTAGTTGTTTCAAACAGCTCTTCAATTCCTGAAATATGTGGGGAGGCAGGAAATTATGTTGATTCAGATAATCCTGTAAGTATTGCCAATCAGATT
>JAIVFU010000367.1 GCA_020829485.1 Nostoc sp. CHAB 5834
AGGCTTATAGAACCGTTTTTTGCCTTTATTAATCGATTAACCGCATCATTGAATACTCGGTAGTGGCTGAAGTGTGTTGATAATACCTGTTGCTCGGTAGTCTTTCAAACGTTTTTTAGAGTATAAGCTGTTGATAATTTGGGTGTTGTACTTTATCTTTTGCCTGCACTCGTGCTTCATCAACACACTTAAGCCACTGCCCTTGTTTCCAAACGACAAAGAATAATTAATGATGTAACTTTCGATTATGACAGAACGCAAAAATATCAAATCAGGAAACGGTATTGGAATTGGGGCTGCCCTCGGAGTTGCTTTTGGAGCAGCCTATAGTGCTTCTGTGGAAAATACTTCTTTAAACATAGCAATGGGATTAGCTATAGGTGTTGCTGTTGGTGTCATTTTTGATTTTGTAAAAAACAGGAAATAATACAGGATCATTGATTCACTAATTACAAGTCTGTTCTAAAATTACTTTCATAAGATAATTTGAATTATACAACAGACAGCGATGAAAACTACCTTCATGGTTTCTATTCTTGTTTTGTTCCTAGCCAGCTGCCATAAAGACCCTCGCTGTGAATCTGAGAAAGACAAACAGTATCGTATCCTTGAAGACAAGCTGACCAGCTTAACTAACGTGCCAGTCGACTTCTACTTACAAAGGAGTATCGGTTCTCCCCTATTTATCACCTCTTGTTTAAACACAGAAATAAAATTCGAGAAGCCATATCTAACTGCCAACAGAATTACATTTCATATTGACTATTGGCAGAGCAGCCAACATCTGACGGAAGGCACAGGACAAAACACAAGCCGTATGGTGCTAAGGTTCTATCCCGAAAAGGGAGGGAGTAATTCGTACAACAATAAGGTCAGGCCTTTGCCTAGTAGACCACTGCTTTTAAGCTTAATTCAATAACATAATTGTAGTAGCCGTTGCAAAAGGCCGAAATGGGTTTGTGAAGTTAGTGCGTCAGCCAATTTCTGGCTATTGACTGCCTAATAAATGCCATTTTGATGCTACTGCTAAAAGTGGGGATATAGACTTTTGCAACAGCCACAGTGATTATACAGCAGTATGTATTACACCCATTTTCCTTGATATGGCTCTGGAGCTAATCCAGTTCATTTAAATGTTTACCATCATGAAGACACATCCGTTTTTTCGTAGTCTAGTTGCTATCCCCTTAGGGTTGACTCTACTGACGAGCTGTGCCCCCGCTGTAAGCAAGATATGGCCATCCAGCAAAGAAGAACACAAGCGACACCAGGAGTGGGAAAAAGACCGGGCTGAGTGGGCATGGAAGCGGTGGAAAGCGCAGCGAGAATGGGAAAAGGACCCACTGGGAGCAGGCAAAAGCCTATATAATCAATAACTTACCGGACATTTACGAGTTTTTATCTGACTTTGCATAATCAAGATATATAACAAAAATAAGACGCTAGCCCCCTATAATACTGTGAATGATTTGATCACGTGGATTACTGAAAAATGGTTATCTGAAACACCGACCAGAAGCCAGGGGTCTTTTATTTGGTATCATGTGGCCAGGTTTGAACCTTCGGAAGAATTGCATGTAATGCTCCGTTTCTATGAATTCATTTCGCCGATTGAGCACCCTAAACTTTCTAAGAAAAAAGCAGATGTAGAATTTAGAGTCAGAGCGGGAAAACTAAATGAACAGTATGGCTATCAGTTATTTGAGAAGGAGGAAAATGGCTTAAAACCAGTTCACTCCTTTACGAGCAGTACCGATCTAATTATCTACTTGGATATTGTCGAGAGATGAATTTTTCTTTTATTGGGTTAACATAGTGCCACTTATAAAACAAGTATAGCTGAAAAGTCAGACTCTCAAGTTTTCTCAGTTCCCTAACAAACTCTCATAAAACATCAAAATGGTAAAACGATCTATCTTATTATATCCCATCTTGCTTATAGCATTAGTATCATGTACTTACTTCGATAAGTCCGTTCATGTTTCGTATGGTGAGTTGAATAGTTTCTTGAGGCAAGAGAAGTTGTATCAAATGTTTGATATACAAAAAGTCAATATTAATGTTCTGTCTATATCAGACTATAAAGATTACAGGCCAGATAACAAGATTATACATAATAGAAAATTAGAAGCCGTTTACGATCTTACAATAACGAGTAGAAATAAGGTGTATCTGTCAAAAGCTATAATAGCAAGTACAGATAGCATAGTTTGGCATATGAAAACACTTATTCTCAAAGAGAAGGTTGATAGCTTCAACACAGTCACTGAAAAGACATATACATGGAATTTAAATAAAAACCCGATCAAATGTCTAATTACTACAAAGGTGACAAAAGGTTAATCTTATTAGAGTAAAGGCTTTACAAAGAGGTGCTAAGTAATTTGATTTATTCAAGTTCCAAATCTGATCAAGTTTTTCAAGTTTCTATTAATAATTTCTTTACATATTGTTAGTTATAGAACGAGTCTGGGAAATGTACAAACTAACTGAGGGTTAGACATTTGCACATTTCCCAGACTCGTTCTATAACTACAATTATGTAAAGGGACTTAATGCTTAAACAAGCTTGCTTTAAGTTTAAATAAAACTGTTAATTATACAATTTATAGGAGCATAGGAACTTGCTTAGAAATCCACTTTTTGGGTTAAAAGCTGAAGAACGTTGAAAGGCATATTGAGCGGGTAAATCGTTTAAGTCCTGATCTTCTGGTGGCTTCAGGGATGTATATATTCGTTAATCCTGGACTAGCGAGTAGTTTCAAACCAAGATCATTCCGATTATTCACTTTAACCGAACTGGCTAAACCAGCTGATACACCTGCATTCCAAAACCTGTAAGTAGATTGTGCTTTCGTTCTAAACTTTATATTTTCTGGCTTAAAAACACCCACAATATCTTGGTCGATGAGTCTGCCCACATAAAATCCAACGAGCAATACCGTGTGTAGCTTTTTCGCTTTTTTATTTATGCTATACCCCGCTAAAACATGTGAGTTAACATAATACAATCGTGTTTTATCGTAAATGGACCTATTATTTAATAAATTAACAGTTGTTGTATAACCTACAGGCTCATAGCCAATACTAAATCGAAAATCAAGGTATGAATTTATGTTTTTTACAGCTGTTACATCGGAGTGAAGAATGAATATTGGTTTATTGAGATAGCCTACCTCAGGGTAGTTAAAATTGGTTGTGGCAATCCCCACACCTACTTGGTAATGGACTTTTCTATTTAAGGTGCTATCAATGAATAGTAGGTCTTTATCCATTTGTCGAGCTACAGATGACACAGAGATAAGACAGAATAGTACTGAAGTTATTACGCGCATAAGTCAGTTCAAAACCTGATACACAGTTATTGTATAAGTGATGTTATGTTGATCTGCGTTGGTGTGGCGATAAATTTAATGGAGAGGTTTTCGCATACATACACTATCGACATCCCCAACGTATACCCCATAACAAGGCATTGATTCATAACCGCATCTTTGATAAAGGGCGATTGATTCAGGCTGTTTAGTGGCTGTTTGTAAAACAGCCATCTGGTAATTCTCTTCTTTAGCCCAAGCTTCAAGTTGCGCTAATAATTGTTGAGCAACACGTAATCGTCGGTAGGCGGGCTGCACATACATCCGTTTAATTTCAATCGTAGTGGCTAGCTCAAGCACTTTGTAGCAAGCACAACCAACCGGTTTGTTTTCTTCAAAAGCAAGTACAACCCTAGCTTCCTCTAGCCCAGTGTTAT
>JAIVFU010000368.1 GCA_020829485.1 Nostoc sp. CHAB 5834
ATCTACACCTATTCCACCGATTGCGTTGGTTGCAGGCATCGTGGCGTTGATCCCGCTGCTACAGATAGCCGCAGGTCAAATACATTTCAGCACCGATGGGTGGATGGGTTATCTGTACCTCATGGGTTTTGCATTGGCGGCGCATGCTGGGGCGCAGTTTCGATGGCCCGCACCATTGCCTGATACGAAATCAACCACAGCGACCCCCATAGAGGCCGTGTGGAGTACACTGCTAGTTGCCGCTTTATTCTCCGCAGGTATTGCGCTTCACCAGTGGCTTCTGCCGGGCTACCAAGGTATTTTCATCGTAGAGATCCCCCCTGAGAGCCGGCCCTTCGGTAATCTGGCTCAACCCAATCAGCTAGCGACGCTCCTGTTTTTGGGCATGGCAGGTCTCATCTATTTGTGGGAAAGTCGCCGCGTGTGCGCACCTTGCGCTATCGTAGCAATATCGCTCCTACTGCTGGCCTTGGCAATGACGGGGTCACGATCTGTATTGCTAGCATTCATTTGGCTGTTGCCTGCCTATGTGCTGATGCGTAAGCAATGCCATCTGCGGACCAGCCCCGCCACCGTCATGGCTGCCGCGTCCTTCTACATATTCATGATGTGGGCTTGGCCAGCACTGGACGAACGTTTACTACTGGACACTGGTGCAAGCAGCGCATTGGAGCGCATGGGCACTCCCGGCATCCGTTGGGTCATGTGGCAGGCCATGCTCGACGCAATCAGCGCCGCGCCCTTCTTCGGTTATGGATGGGGGCAAATTAGCATTGCACAGATAGCGGTGACGTTGGACCACCCCCCTACCCATCTCCTACTTGAAAGTTCGCACAATCTTTTTATCGATCTCGCACTCTGGAATGGGGTTCCAATTGCATTACTAGTAATGGCAGCGCTAGTATGGTGGTTTGTGGATCAGGTACGGAGGTGCGATGACGGTCGAAAATGGGCATCCTTGATGGGTGTCACAGCAGTATTCAGTCATGCCATGGTCGAATACCCCCTCAGCTATGCGTATTTTTTGCTGCCTGTGGGCTTCTTCATGGGTGCACTGTCACACGCACAATCTCAAGGCAGTCTTGTCAGCAAGCTACTTCCAACGCCGCGGATCATACGCAGGATTATGATTGGCATAGGCATCTCCACGGCCTCATTAACCGCGTCGGTCGCAATCGAATATTTCCCAATCGAGGCTGACTGGAGTTTGATGCGCTTCCAAGAGGCGCGGATTGGAAACCTGGAAATGACCGAACCTCCGCCCGCACTCGTCCTTACAGGACTTCAACAATTTCTAAGATTTTCTCGGAGTGAGCCACGGCTCGGAATGACCCACAGCGAACTCGAATTCATGCGACGCAACTCAGAGCGCTTTGCCTACGCAGCCCCTATGTTCAAATATGCAGTTGCTCAAGCCATTAACCACCAACCACAGGGTGCAGCCAACACACTGCGGAAACTGTGTTCCATGCACTCACTGGACACTTGCCACAGCGCCAAAAAACAATGGCACGACTTAGCTGAAAATCGCTACCCAGACCTCTTGGCCCCGTTTCCGGAGGCCGTCAATGTGCACCGGAAGGACTAAGACGAGAGGTCAAGGGCAACAACAGTTCTGACACAGGCCGTCTGCGATCAGTCTGGACAAAGTGCAATGTGCGCGCTGCTTTTGCTGCTCAGCGGACGACAAAGCTTCCCGTCTTGCCGCCGTGCTTTTCCAACAAGCGCACATCATGAATGGACATCGCACGGTCAACTGCTTTGCACATGTCGTAGATCGTCAGCAACCCAATCTGCACCGCGGTGAGTGCTTCCATCTCCACCCCTGTAGAACCTACCGTTTCTACGGTTGCACAGCATAAGATCCCAGGACTCCCGGACTCTATCCCCACGACCTGAAATTCGATCGCAATACGCGTCAGTGCCAACGGGTGGCACAGAGGGATGAGTTCACTGGTTTTTTTCGCAGCCTGGATACCCGCTATGCGCGCGATTCCCAGTACGTCACCTTTTTTCGCGGTTCCAGCCTCGATCAAAGCTAGTGTTTCCGGAAGCATTTCGATCCGCCCGCAGGCGACGGCGACTCGATGGGTGGCTGGCTTGGCGGCCACGTCGACCATGTGAGCTTGGCCTTGGTCGTCAAAGTGGGTGAGTACAGACATGCGATAAAAATGGAGCAAAAGCGGCACTTGACCACTGAACATTGATCGGACGAAGGCATCATACGACCATGCACCATTGGAAGACACGACTGCGCGCGAGCGCAATTCACCTGGTCATCAGCCTTTGTATTGCCCTGTTGGCCGGATTTTTGGTGTTTGGGATATGGTACCCCTACCCATACGGTGAGATCTCTGGGGGGCGTACGCTTTTCCTGTTGGTAGTTTGCGTGGATGTGGTGATGGGGCCGCTGATTACGCTCATCATTTTCAACCGTGCGAAGCCTCGCAAGGAGCTCATTGCAGATATGGCAATGGTCGCTGCTTTGCAACTCGCGGCGCTCGGCTTTGGTTTATGGACAGTCTTTGTGGCTCGCCCTGTACACCTCGTGTTTGAGTACACACGCATGAGCGTGGTTCACGCCGTAGAGGTCGATGCAGACATACTGGCCAAAGCGCCCAAAGAGCTTCGAACACTTCCTCTCACTGGACCAACGCCACTCGCGCTGCGTCCCTTCAAGGACAGCGCAGAAGAGTTCGACGCCACCATGGCAGCGATTGGAGGGGCTCCTCTGGGGGCACGTAGCGACCTGTGGGAGCCCTATGCCAACAGCCGCGCCCGCGTCCTTCAGGAATCCAGGCCTGTATCGGAATTGCTGCAGAGGTTTAATGCACAGGCAGATCTCATCAATCAGAAGCTCGCAGAAACACACAAGTCCGCAGAACAGTTGCGGTACCTCCCCATGGTTGGGCGCGATAAGGTCTGGACAGTTCTGCTGGATGGATCAACTGCCGAGCCGGTAGCGTTCATTCCGCTCGACTCTTTTTAGGCGAAGAATGAGGCCGCGCCGCTTCATGCAAACCCGATCGGGAAAGCTCGCTATCGTGGTGATGGGCGCTTATCTTTCTACATTCGGCAGCCCGAGCGGCGCTCAAGGCAGCCTCCCCATCCTCGGCGATAGCAGCGACCTCACCATCAGCGCCGAACGCCGCCTGGGCGACCGAATCATCCGCGAGCTTTACCGTGACCCTGACTACATCGATGACGCGGTGCTGGCCGAGTATGTGCAATCGATCTGGCAGCCGCTGGTGGCAGCGGCACGGGTCAGAGGAGAGCTGACGCCGGAGCTGGACGAGCGCTTCGCATGGGAAATCCTTTTGGGGCGGGACAGGACGGTCAACGCCTTTGCCCTGCCTGGCGGCTACCTCGGCTTGCACCTTGGCCTGATTGGCGTGGTGGAAACGCGCGATGAACTGGCTTCTGTGCTGGCCCATGAGCTCAGCCACGTAACGCAGCGGCACATTTCGCGTCTGCTCACCCAGCAGAACAAGCAGACGCCGTTGCTCCTGGGAGCCATGGTGCTCGGCGCACTCGCGGCCAGCAAGAACCCGGCGGCAACGCAAGCACTTGTTGTCGGAGGCCAGGCGCTGGCCATCCAGAACCAGTTGAACTTCTCGCGGGACATGGAGCGCGAGGCCGACCGGATTGGCTATGGGCTGATGGCCCCGGCGGGTTTTGCGCCGCAAGGGTTCACCGGCATGTTCGACAAACTCCAGCAGGCCAACCGGCTCAACGACAACGGGTC
>JAIVFU010000369.1 GCA_020829485.1 Nostoc sp. CHAB 5834
GCCCCCTTTGGGTCAAGCCCAAGGTTGAGAAGAAAGAGGAAAAAAACCCTCCGCAACCTGAAAGACAGACTGCAGAGGGTGAAGAAGTTTCTGTCGATGCCTAGGGGTCAGCGGGCCAGCTCTGGAACATATGCACGGAACAGGTTGTTTTGATTCGTGAGAATCAGTTTGAGGTTCTCGTAAACCAGCTCCTGGTCACTGAAGCGGGACCGCGACTTTCGCAGCATCGGAAGGATGTATTGTTCTGTTTCCAAAACATATTCCCGGATTTTTTCCGGAGTGAACACCCCTACCATAGCCCCCTGGTTATTGACCCGGTCAGTGGGCTTCAGAACCGTGGTGATGGGGCACCCTTCCATGTTCGCGAAGTACTGAGGCAGCGTCAACGACACTCCTTCCACTTTCTTGCTCATGAGCACCGTGCTCCCTGTGACCATTGGGCCGAAGCGGTCCAGGCACTCTTTGCGGGTAAGTCCACAGTCTTCCATGCAGTCATGCAGCAAAGCTGTGGCCAACGTCTCGGCCGGATGCCTCAACAGGGGCAGCATCGTCATCAGATACGCCAGGACGCCCAGCGGATGCATGAACGTAGGGGTCACTTTGTCCTTGCGGAATTGCCCCTCCAACGCGGTTTCCGCGTAATAGAAAGCATCCAGCGCCACCTGGTATCGGCGGTCAATGCTGGCCATGCCACGAAGGCGATAGCGCATCGCAATGCGCAGTTTTTTAAAGCTGTCCATCAGTCTCTCCTTTGAATGTCTTTAAGGTGTAGCGACGGGGGCAACAATGAAAAACGGGGAGCACACATGCTCCCCGTCATTGAATGAAAGTCCCAGAGTTGGGAGCTAAGTGCCTTGTACTATGCCAACCGAGTCAGTCCGGCCGGCAATTGCGGCAATGACCATCGGGTTCGTCCGAATCGGGACCTACCAGCTCATGGCTGTCGACCCACCATTCGCAACCCGGACACTTTTCGATGTTCTGGTCCAACAGCAAGTCTTCGAGCACTTCTGCTTCCAACTCATACTGCTCTTGCGCTTGACTAAAGCCCAGCGAGAAGCCGGTCACCTGGTCTGCAATCGCCGCCTTCTCCTCCGGTGTCAGGTCCTGTTTTGTCCTCAATGAGCCCTGCTCTGTCAAACCAGGAGGGGCTCAGTAGAGTCGGGGACCTGGGGGCGGAAGTGGCCCACGATAGCGCCTTGGCGGTTGAGGGCCCACACATCGCGAACCACATCAGAGCCTTCTTGAAAGTGGACGTGAAAGCCCACCTTTTCTGATTCGGATGCACCTTCGTACTCCACGAAAACGGAGCGTGACCACTCGTTGCATCCTGTAGACGACTCCCATCCGTTGGCGGTGGCAACCGTAGCGCCCTCGCCAAACTCATAGCCCTGGTACATTGCCTCGGCTTTCGCCGCGCGAGCTTCTTGCACAAAGTTCTTGTCCATCATGTTGCATTTTCCTTTTAAAACCTAAACGAACCGAGTTTTTCCCGGGCAAACGAAGGCGACCCGTTGAAATACAGGGGTAGCATCGACAGCAATAAAAGCGTCGCCGCAATGATTACCGGCAAGTCTGGCCGGAACGAATTGTCCAAATACTTCAAAACAACGAGAGACGCCATCACATACCCAAATATTCCATGAACCGACCACGCAAGTAGTTTGGTAACTCGGCTAAAGGAAATGAGAATTCGAGACTTCTTGGCGAAGTTTCCGGGCCCTTTTGTAAAATCTTTGAATATCTGACGAAAGCGAAATGACCACAACAGGCTGCACAGCAGCAGCACGCCTGATGCCAACACCAGGTGGTCCGGGCTGATTTGCACCAGATATTGAGCGCTGGCCGAGAGATGGGCCATTGCCTCAGTGGGGAACAGGTAAACGCCCACCAACAAAAACAGAATGGTTGCAAATAAAATATTCATATTCCTACTCATTTCGTGTACTTTATGAACAGTACTGTTCACAGATTGGCTGATTATTGTTACAATACACAGCACCTTATAAACAACGGTGCTCATGTCTGAAAACAACGTGAAAGACGACGGCCTTCGCTATGCTGCTAAAAAGCCGGGCTCGCCCTTCCCTTCGTCCTATCAAAGTCCGCTGCGGACGATGTCCTGCTTTTTGTGTGGGGCTCACAAGCCCCTGACAGAACTCACGTCGAAGAAAATTGTGGGCAAGAACCAGAAGGTTTGCGCCCAGAAGTGCCGATGAATTGCCTCGCGGCAATCAAGACCCGTCAAGGGTCTCTGCATGCACAGGTTCGCCCTCTACATTGCATTCCAGTCCCATGAACCGGAAGCCAAGCTGGCGGCCGCCCGAGTAGTAGTTCCAGGACTTAAAAGCCCAAGCTCCCGTCTGGCAATCGTTGCGAGAAACCCAGTACACATACCGGGAACCTCGACACAAGGCGACAACGAGGCTTTGCAGCAGAAGCTGGGACGCGCCTCCCACGAACAGGGCCGTGATGACCGTGGCCATCAGTGATAGCACTCGCACCGTGGTCGGCGCAATGGGCGCCTCACCCAGAAGGCCGAGAATAGCCAAGGTCACCGCGGTGAAAAACACAATAGCGACCACCACAGCCAGGCACTCTGAGAGCGCCAGGCCGAAAGCTAGGACGCCCTTGGGGCCCGTGATGTCCTGAGAAAGCTCCATCTCGAAAACGGCATTTTTTTGCATGAGTTCCTTTCGATGCGGGGAGCAAAATAGCTCCCCTCGTGCTGTAGATAAGGTCGTTGGCTACGACCAGTTCCTGCAAACGTGTAGGTAAATCAAGCAACGGTGGCCGGGGCTAAAGTGCGCCGCGAATGCCGGGGAGCCCCCGAGCCCTATACAGGACAGGACAACACGAGAATCCATTCATGAACCATACAAAACTTCGAACCTGTGCGTTGAACCACAACAGTGACTTCAGTGGCGGCATGTACCTCTCCGTCATGAAAGGTGTACGGGAAATACTTGTCATCGTTGTGCTTGACACCCTTAAGCAAGCGTTGATTGCTTATCCCCGAGCAAAAGCGGTGCCTGTCAAAGGACCCGATGGAACGGTTTACAAGGCTGACGACCTCGTGATGCCTCCCCGGTTCACAACCCTGAAACCCGGGGAATACCGAGAAAAGACAGTCAAGGTTGCTCGCGAGGATATTCTTGAAATTCTCGGCAAAGCCACAGCAGAAAGCGTTCTGCGCGGAAGCAGCTGAGCAAACTCATTCAAAAACCCTCCTAGCGAATGCGCTAGGCGTCGACTTAAGGTGTTGACGGCCAGCAGCAGGGCACCTGATTCGCCCTCTGAGACTTTATGTTTCAGAGGGCGTTTTTCTGTCGGAGATTTTTCCGGCAGGTGCAGGCGCCCCCGCTAAACCAGAGATTACTACTCTGCGCTCTAGCCGTGCACCACTACCTCGTCACCACGTTCAACCACAAGAAGTTTCTGCCCGCCATGCTGGACTCGCTCAAAGCCCAGTACGCTACTTTGAGTGACTTTCACAAAGAAGCTCGGGTACTCGTTGTCGACGATGCTGTGCTGTAAAGCATAACCTGGCCATTTGGCCAGGTTATGCCTTAACTTCCTGCTTCGCCGAGGGCAGTTTCACCGAACGCTTGCGCGCCCGGCCAGAGCTTCCCTCTCCACAGGCTAAAACCCCCGCACCGGGGGCTTTCGATTCTTCATTCACTGGCGCAGCGTCTCTTAGACTCTGCGCCAGTATGTTTTTGGCGGCGT
>JAIVFU010000036.1 GCA_020829485.1 Nostoc sp. CHAB 5834
AATTAAAAGGTATATCGAAGATCCTCATCACGGATAATATTGACGGTGGTTAAAACCACCGTTGGCACTTCCTCCCCTGTCTAAAAGCCAAGGGGCTTCCGTGCCGTTCGGTGAGTTTCTTGTGATCAAACTGGGTAGGGCGTTGCTGATTGCGGTATGAAAACGATTGTGCGTTACGGTGAAAATCCTTGTAGAGACGTAAAATTTTACGTCTCTACATCCAAATTCATACCTCCATTCAGCAACGCCTGTGATCAAACTGGGTAGATAGGGAACTTTGTTGACTAACAAATGTCAGGCTAGCTATTCTTAGGTAAAACTCACTTGAAGTTTGAAAGTGAATCGAATACCCTAAACTAGTAAACAATTTTCTCAAGGAAATTTATGAACAAAAAAATTATCTTGAATTTGCTTTCCAGTTCCTCAATTTTTGTGTCGCTGATGTCTACGCTGGCGGTATTGAATCCTGCCCATGCTAGTATTACTCAGCGATTAATGCACACACAAGACGGTCGTACCTGTATCACTAACCCACATGGTGGAAAAGATTTTGTCTGCATTCGAGATTCACAGAGAACGCAACCGTATACCTCTACACGTTCCTCAACCGTTGTCACATCAGTATCAGATGAGAATATTGCCATGTTGAACTTTACTGAGGAGGAAAGTGATGCTGCAATTCAGACATTTGGCTGCGACTGTCCATACTGTCTAAATTCTTTGCGTCAGTTGCGCGGTACTGGAAACTTAGTGTACTAACCTAAGTTGCTAGTTAGTCTTATGGGCGATCGCTTTCTTTGGGACAGTTAAGCAATAAAATACCGTCCAAGAAGAAAATGAGGAGGGCTGTATGCTAAGGGACTTCCAACTAAAAAATATCCTATCGCTGTGTAGGCAGCAGTGGGAGAAATAAAATGTATATTATATTATTATCTGAGTAAATTGGATAATTTATTTTCTGGAAGTCCCTAAACGAAATAATTGCCATATATGCTATCACAGATGACCTGTTGAAGGCGATCGCCACAAATTAAGCTTACTTTCAGAGTACCCTAGTTAACAGTGACAAATAATTAGTTAATGTACCACAAAATTCTATAGCTAGAAGTGGGTGACGAGGGAATCGAACCCGCAACCAATAGATTAAGAGTCTACTGCTCTACCGTTGAGCTAGTCACCCACACGAATAACTATCATAGCAGACTCCTGACAAATTAGCTAGTACCGTGCCAAAAAACTAATTAAAGGGGGAATCTGATAGTGAAGGTGGTTTGACCGGCTCCACTCTCTACATAAATTGAGCCGCCTAAATGTCTGACCATTTTCTGCACTAATGCCAATTCTAGTCCAGTGCCGCTATGTTTCCAAGGATCGTGTTTGGAAAGGTGATAAAAAGGCTCAAATATCCGTGATAGTTCATTGCTGGTAAGCTCTAGTCCCGAATTGCTAATATTAAGCTCTAGTGCGTCCGTTATCAGGTGAGCAGAGACTGTGATGGACTCACCTGCTGGGGTATATTTGCAGACATGGTTGAGTAGTTCAGTGATAATCCTCTCCATATCTGTGATATCTGTCTCAAAAAGCGGGAGTGCGGGATCAACACTCAGGTTTAACTGCTGTCGCTGGCAGTTGGTGAGGTCACGAAAAGACTCGACAATGGGGTTAAGCCAGCTTTGTAAGTCAATGGCAATCAAAGTTGGGGGATCGGGTTCGGCTTCTAGATATGTGAGTGTAAGTAGGTCGTTAATTAACTTGCTTTCTCGCGCACACTCGTTATGCAGAATCTGCAAGAGTTGTGGAACTATTTCTATCTCTAATATTTCTGCTGGTGTAAGGACACTTTCGAGGGTTTGGACTGCAAGGCTGATGCTAGTTATTGGTGTCCGCAGTTCTTGGGACAGGTTTCTGAGAAATTGGTTTTTGAGCCGATCGCGTTTTTCTAATTCTTTTACCTGTGCCTGGTTTTGTTTGTAAAGCTGGGCTTGACGAATAGCGATCGCACATTCATTTGCAACCTGCTGCACTAACTCAATTTCAAATTCATCAAATGCTTCTTGTGTCGGTCTTGTCAACCAAATATTTCCCAAAATCCCTTGAGTATCGAAAATTGGACAAGCCATCTGGGACATAACCAATAGCTTTGGTTCCCATCCCGGCACAATTTCCAAAAATTGCAATGTTTGTTTTTGCAACAGTGGCTGATAAACTTCAAGACGGTCTGCAATCTGTTTAGTCAATCCTTGACACTGAGGTAAGTTAGTGGTGTACTCGTAGGCAATAGTAACCATTTGGCAGGTGCTATAGAGTTCGATTTGGCAACGAGCGAGGTTCAGTAACTCTGCTAATTCCTGGGTGAGTGTCTGCAATACCTGAGTTTCATCCAGACTATCGCGGATTTGTTCTGTCATGCGTCGCACCAAGGCTTCAAAGTTTCGCACCTGCTGCAACTGATTTTTGTGCTTCTGTTTTTGCAACTGCAACTTTGCTTTGAGATCCTTGAACTGCTGACGAAGTTCTGCTTGTTCAGCAGCAATGCCGATTTGAGTTGCCAACTGTTTGAGTAAGTCTGTTTCTGTTTGCTGCCATTGACGCGATTTGTGGCAATGCTGGGCAATCAATAGCCCCCACATATCTTGCTCTTTGAAAATCGGCACGACTAGATTGGCTCTCACCTGCAAAGATGCCAGAAAATCTATATGGCAAGGATGCAACCCATCTGCATAAATATCTTCGACAACTTGAATCCAACCTCGCCCGTAGTGTTCTTGATGTTTGCCACTGAACCAGGGATCGGTAATATTTTTTCCCAATAGGGGATCAGTGACAGTTGATTCGGCAATGATTACTCCACTACTATCAGCCTCGAAGCGATAAATTAGGACGCGATCGCAATTCAAAAATTGCCGCAGTTCAATTGTTGTCTGATGCAGAATTGTCTCTAATTCTACAGATTGGTGAATTCGTCCGGCGATCGCTTCTAGCAGTTGTTCCCGTTCAACCTGGAGTCCAACTGCTTGTTCTGCTTGCTTCACAGGAGTAATATTGCTACTAGTACCAATCAGTCGATAAATCCGAGAGTTAGCATCCCGTAGCGGGGTGAGAGTCGTACTCCACCAAGTCGGAACCCCCTGGAATTGCAAACATTGTTCGTAAGAAATAGTTTTGCCAAATAGCACACATTCAGCATAATGTTGACGCACCTTAGCAGCATCGTTGGGGGAGAGAATATCCTCTGGTTTTTTACCTCGGAGATCATCTGAACGAATGCCTATCCACTGCTCATGAGTGGGATTAAGTGCCACATATCGAAAATCTCCGTCCTCCAGAACTTCAACTACAAATATTGATGCTTGCACAGAATCGTACATGCTCAGTAGAAATTGCTTACTACTACTTTTATCATCTACTTCTGTGCCGAAGAGAATCTGAGGTGGTGATAATTTTGTCAACTCCATAGTTGATTCCATTGGATTTATATTCATGCGAGAGTCCCTGTCTGGTATTACTGACTCTTCTAGGCGCTCTCTTGTCGTTACGCTTGTAGTAGATGCACTTTAGCGCCTATAGCAAAGTATTGTCAGCTGTTGCTCATCGAGATTTGGATCTTTCTCTACTTCTGGTCAGAAATCTAGGAAAGCTAATAAAAGTCAGCTTAACAAATCCTGCCTTTTGAAGGCGAAAATACATTTGCAGATTAGGGCAAACTTATTGAAGTTAATTTTTAACAGTTTTTCAATATTGTTGCATATATTTAAGTACAAACCTCAGTATACATTAATAAAATTTATAATTCTTAATAAAGGTAGTTGGGAGTCGGAAAGATGCTTAATTCCATCCTCAGTCCAAGATGGTTGCTTGTTATTGGTTTTGCTTGAGCAATTGTTCTAAGATTCTATCCAACCTTTCTACAGCAGCATTCGTTGACATCTGACTCTCTCGTAATTCAAGGATTACCCCGTCTAGTACCGCGTTCCGCGCTTTAGTTGTATCGATAAAATCGTCAGTCTTCTCTACAAATCTGTCAGTCTTCTCTACAAATCTGTCAATCTTCTCCACAAATCTATCAGTCTTATCCATAAATCTGTCAATTTTTTCACCCATAACTTGAACAGTTACGGCTAGACCATCAAGCTGTTTTTGGGTTAAGTCTTGACGTTCAACTAGTCGATCAATCCTCTTGTCGGCTGATTCTGCATAGCTGGCTGTTGATACCAACAACTGTTTAACTGTTTCTAAATCATTCTCAACATTGTCAAGTCGTTGTGCGTTGCTCATGGTGTATTCTCTTTTCTCCTTGTCCTCGCTCACATTTAGACATTCTTCATTTGATCGAGTATTGATTGCTTTTCTTTAGCCCATTTTGTAATCATTTCTTCCATAGCTTGACTTTGGTCGATTTCAGTGGCAACACAAATAGTCTTGAATAATAAAGCAAGTTCTTTCGGTACGTAACCAGAGATTAATTTATAGTTTGGATCTCCCCTTTTACCGCGAGTATTTTCAACCATAGATATATAAAGTCCGATATTATATCTATGTTGGCATGAAGAAAGACTATTTTTTCCTTAAATGTTCATGTACACAGGTTATCATATCGGCGTGAACAAAGAAATGGGAACTTACTATCGCAATTTATGAGTATTCATTCCGGTGAGGATACCAACCAGCAGCCAAGTAATAGCTAATCCCATGACTTCGCCTAAAAATAACTGCATCAGGTGGTGTAAAATCATGCCGATAGCAGAACCCACAGGGACAGCAACAGCCCAACTTGCCGAAGAGACAAATATCCATTGCCACGCGTTATGCTGGGGAATTGCTAACCATTGTGTTAATCCAATCCCCAAGCCGCCAAGCGCCCCATAAACTGCCCCAGATAGGATTCTCACAGGGAAAATCTGAGTGCTAGGTACTATCCAA
Organism: Nostoc sp. CHAB 5834; assembly: GCA_020829485.1. The sequence goes on from JAIVFU010000036.1 coordinate 4,921, forward strand.
CCCACTGCACCAATACCGATCGCGGTGATGATACTCCAACCCAAAAGACTTGACAAAATCCACCTGATACAATATGCAGGTTCTTTGAGAAGACAACCTTGAGGAAGTGCGATGGCAAATCCGCCGATAGCTGCTTCTACGACTCCAATATCTGGTTTATCGCCAACTTCAATAAAGAGTAAACTCAATAAAAAACCGCCAAAAGTAGCGAAAGTCCACAGCAATATAAAGCTAAATCTAGTATTTTCCGGCGCGAATGGCATTAAAGTTTCTTTGGTTTTGATAGTCTGACAGTTTTAGCATTAAATAGATCAAAAAAACCTTTGCGTCGCTGTTGGGGTGATTCGGGTACAATGTAACCCCAGAGACTCTCCCAGTAAAAAAAGGAGATGCCGTCAAAATTGCGATCGCGCACCACCTGAACTTGTTCTCTAATTTGTGCCATTTTCACAGGATTACGCACCGTTCCCGTTGATATACCAATACCTACAGGAATTAGACTTTGAGCCAATTTTATCGATGGAAGTTCTAGTTGAGCGATAAAAGAGTTTTTGTCATTTCGATATACCTGTAAAATTAACTCATTAACTAAACCTTTTTTTACCCAATTTTCCCAATCTTGCAAATAGTATTTGTAAGCAAAAGCTTGATAGTTAGGAGACAGAGATATTCTAACGTTGGGTTTAACAGCCTTTACAGCTTGATAAATTTCTGCCATAAAATCAGTAATTTTGTCTGCCCGCCACCGCATCCATTCTAAGTTAAAAGGATCAGTTGGGGGACTTTTGCCTTGATGCTCTTGCTGGTAGAGTTCAATAGTGAAGCGATCGTAGCCAAACTGTACCGGCATCCCAAAATGATCGTCAAGCTGAATACCATCCACATCGTAATCCCTGACTACTTCTAAAATTAGCGATTGGATAAACTCTTGCACTTGCGGATGTAAGGGATTTAACCAGGCCACCTTACTAACCAAAACATTATCGATTTCTTCCGGTGGGGCATCTTGGGTAGACTTTATACCTTCTTGCCCAATTGTCAACCAGTCGGGATAACGCCTTGCTAATTGTGAATAATGCGGTGTCATAAACCCATATTCAAACCAGGGAATTACTCTCAAATCTTTATTTTTAGCAAGTGTCACTATCTTTGCTAAAACATCCTGTCCACCGTGCATAAAGTTGAGCAAAGGTTGAGTTTCCGAACCTGTAGTCATTTTAGCTACAGCACTCTTATAAAAAGTATGTCCTCGATTCCAAACTACAGGATAAATTGTATTAAAGTTGAGAGTCGATAATTGGTTTATAGCACGGTTAATACCCCAAGGAACAAATAGTACACCGCTAGCAACATTAGTGAGCCAAACGCCGCGGATTTCTGTAGTTAAAGGACTTATTTTTTGGGAATAAACTGGCAGTGAAGAGACTGAAGAGAGCGAAAAAACTGTTAAGGTGGCTACTAATCCCAAACACAGTAAGTAAGAAACACAACGGCGAGCAACCCGATTCATTTGTAAGCGTGACCTAGTGCGATCGGAATATATATAACTACAAAATAAAGTTGTAATCCTCCGGATGATGTAAAGAAATGATGATTCAGAATTCAGGAGTTAGAGGTCAGAATAGTTGAAATAAGACGGAGCCAATTTTGGTTATGAATCTACTTAACGATACCAAAACCTGATAAATTATGACTCCCAACTTTTAATTGTACAGACGCGATTTATCGCGTCTCTCCTAACTCTTAAAATCTTTCCACCCCTTCAAATTGTTTGAGTGCCGATGCATTGGCTGCTTCACCACAAGTTCGTGGTGTGGGGAATATCTTTTCAGGATTTGCTAACCCTTTAGGATTAAAAACTTGCCGTACCCATTGCATAGTTTCTAAATCAACTTGGCTAAACATCTGTGGCATATAGCATTTTTTCTCTTCACCAATGCCATGTTCACCAGAAATACTGCCACCAACTTGCACACAAAGTTTAAGAATTTTTCCACCCATTTCTTCTACTTGCTCTAATGCTCCATGCACAGAATTATCATAAAGAATTAGCGGATGAAGATTGCCATCGCCAGCATGAAATACATTAGCAACCCGATAACCGTATTGTTCACTTAAAGTCTGAATCTCATGCAGAACATAAGGCAACTGAGTTCGAGGAATTACACCATCTTGTACATAATAATCTGGGCTTAAATGCCCAGCCGCAGCAAAAGCGGCTTTGCGTCCTTTCCATAATTTCAATCTGGTTTCTGGGTCAGTAGCAGAAGTGACATTTCGTGCCCCATTCCTTTTACAAATTTCAATAACTCGCTGCTTATTTCCTGCAACTTCCACTTCTAAACCGTCAATTTCTATTAGCAAAATGGCAGTAGCATCGCGGGGATAACAATTAGTTGCTACAACATCTTCAACTGCATTGATGCTGAAGTTATCCATCATTTCCATACCACCAGGAATAATCCCAGCGCTGATGATGTCAGAAACAGTTGCTCCCGCAGCTTCAATGCTAGTGAAATCTGCCAACAGCACACAAATTGATTCTGCACTTTTGAGAATTCGCAAAGTAATTTCTGTAGCAATTCCTAATGTGCCTTCGGAACCAACAAAAACACCTGTTAAGTCATAACCAGGCATCTCTGGAATTTGTCCACCTAAATCAATAATTTCCCCTTCCGGCGTGACAATTTTTAATCCTAAAACGTGGTTAGTAGTAACACCGTATTTGAGACAATGTACGCCACCAGAATTTTCGGCAATATTGCCCCCAATAGAGCAGATAATTTGGCTAGAAGGGTCAGGAGCGTAGTAAAAACCAGCACCACTAACAGCTTGTGTTACCCAACTATTAATCACCCCTGGTTGGACAACTGTCCGTTGATTTTCCAAATCAATGCTGAGGATTTGCCGCATTAAGGAAGTGACAATTAAAACAGAATCTATGACTGGTAAAGCGCCGCCAGATAGACCAGTACCAGAACCGCGTGCTATGAAGGGTATAGAGTATTGGTTGCATATTTTCACAATTTGGGCAACTTGTTCTGTAGTTCTGGGTAACACCACCACAGCCGGACGTTGGCGATAACCAGTTAAACCATCGCATTCATAGGTAATGAGTTCTTCGCGGCGTTGCACCACACCATTTTTGCCAAGGACAGCCTCGAATGCTTTGAGAATGGGTTTCCAGTTGCGTTGTTTTTTATCTTGGGTAAGCATAGTTTTTTAAAGTTCAAGGTAGATGTTTACAGGTTGCTTAAAATTGCAATTACTTCCTCAGATGAATTTAAAGCCATTAACGTAATACCAGCCAATCCAGGAAATTTATCTACATAATCTGCTTGATTGCGATAAAGTCGTAACTTTACTAATTCTTTTGCTAACAATTGACGCTGTGGTTCGAGACTAATATCAAATTGGTCACTGACATACTTGTGAGCATTACCTGTTGTCGGAATTGAATGCCCTTGTTGATCGCGCAGGTAGTTTCGTGCTTCAATAAAAGCTGCATAGTACGCTCGACTGATGGCCGCACGAAACTTAGCTTCTTGATTGGCAGAAGTAGTTGCAGCACCTGCTAGTCTCTTTAGCTACTTTAAGATACTCAGACCAATCAAAACTCATCTGGATATTCTAAAAGCATAATCAACTGACTTCGTACCTCGTGTGTTGTATTATTTAACCACCAATCCAGATCCATTTGTTTTTGTCTTGCGATCGCATCATCAGGATCAAGCTTCATCAGAATAGATAATACCAGTAGCACGTAGTCGATGATTTCTGGATCTGGAACAACTTCCAGAAATAGTTGGGAGTCAGGGAAGTAGTGGCGAATTTTCTTAGGTGCTTGTAGCAGCACGGGAATGAGAAACGGATATTTATCCAGAAATTCTAAAACTTCGGTGCGCTCTCGGAAGGTGTATAACTGCTCAAGGGTTTCGATATCGGCGGGAGAAATGCTAACTGCGGTGTCTGTCATGGCATTTTACAGGCTGCTGTTGATGGCTGTGTTTACTATTGTTGCAAGAATAGTAGCTTAGGGGGAGTAAAAGGCGATCGCCTGATTTAAATACGGAAGCTGCGATGTCTCTTAACGAATGCGTTGAATGATGGTAGAATTCAGATACTCTGTTAATTGTGGGGCTACAGTAACATAGAGTCAGCCATTTAACAGCAGAGGGTGAAATGACTTACCAAGTTTTAGACTTCACCTCAAAATTAATTGCAAAGCTGCAAACCCTAGCACCCGAACAGCAACAACAGGTGTTAGATTTTGTTGAATTTTTAGCACAAAAATATGCTCAACCCCAACAACCACCACAGAAACGGGTACTAGGTTTAAACCAAGGTAAGATTTGGATAAATGATGATTTCAATGACCCTTTACCTGATGAATTTTGGTTAGGTGAAAGTGAGGGATGAAACTGTTAAACGATGCCATCATCAAATCACCCTTTATAGGCTTACCACATAAAATCTCCCATCACATCAATATAGCGTTCATCCTCATCAACCTTGACCCTTGCCATACCATTGGAAAAGTTGTCAGCTTCATTAAACTGTGGCTGGATAAACACTTGCCCTTTCTTGTCGATATAGCCCCACTTGGAACCAAGTTTAATCCGCGCCACTCCTTCGGAAAAATTATCTGCTTCATCAAAATGGGGTTCGGTGACTACCCGTCCTTTCTTGTCGATATAGCCCCATTTGTCATTAATTTTGACTGCTGCCAGCCCATCAGAAAAGCTATAAGCCCTGTCAAACTGCAAGGGAATGATAATTTCCCCTGAATGGTCAATGTAGCCAGATTTATCACCAACTTGGATAGGTGCTACTCTATCAGCAAAGTTTCCAGCCCAATCAAACTGGACAGGAATAACCATCTTCTTGTTCTTGTCGATATAGCCCCACTTGGAACCAACTTTGACCCGTGCTAGCCCTTCGGAAAAGCTATCTGCTTTATCAAACCAGAATGGGATAACCTCACCCCCTGTCTGGTTCATATAACCCCACTTGTCATTAATTTTGACTGCTGCCAGCCCTTCGGAAAAGTTACGAGCATAATCAAACTTGGGTTCTATAACTTCCAGTCTTTTCTGGTCTTTGTAGCCCCACTTGTTGTCTATCTGGAATGGTTCTAAGTTGTTATTCATTAAGCTTCCTTACCTGATAATTGCCTTGGTGTTATGTAATAAAATATAAAGTATATTTTGACACATATTCAGTCGAAACGAGGTTGTGAATACAAGTAGACAATCTGTAATCGCACCCTTTCATGCCCAATCAACTAACCTAGAAATAACGCTCTTAAATACTGGATAAAATCATGGTTCAGCAAGTTCTAATCAATAATGATGATTACTATGTGCCAGATGCCAACCAGCTAGTCACTGAAGATGATACACCTGTGGACAATTTTGCTTCTGAAAAACAACAACGTCTCTTGGTTGGCTCTCTTTACAGTTCTTTACAAAGCCAGAGTTTTTTAGCAGCAGCGAATGTCGGAATTTACCATACAGACGGTCAACCTGCAATTGTACCCGACGTTTTTCTCAGCTTAGATGTGCAAGTGCCTCAAAATTGGTGGGAAAAACAAAATCGTTGTTATATGGTTTGGCGTTTTGGCAAACCTCCAGAAGTTGTCCTCGAAATTGTCTCTAATAAAGAAGGTGATGAACTTGGCAAAAAGCTGAAAATTTATGAACAAATGCGGGCTAGTTACTACATCGTATATGACCAGAATCAGCAATTAGGAGAAAAAGTGTTGCGCGTTTATGAACTTAGAGGAAGGCGCTACTTTGAAACTTCAGAAAATTGGTTAGAACAAGTTGGTTTAGGTGTAACTTTGTGGGAAGGTAAATTTGAAGATAGACAAGATACTTGGTTACGCTGGTGCTACCAAGATGGTAATGTTTTATCGACTGGAGATGAACGCGCCGAACAGGAAGGACAACGTGCCGAACAAGAACGACAACGTGCCGAACAAGCAGAACAACGTACCCAATTACTAGCAGATAGGCTACGGGCTATGGGCGTAGATCCCGACAATCTGTAGAACACTCACTGTAAAGGCGCAAAGTTTTTTGCGTCTTTGCATGAGTTTATAATTCTCACGAAGTGCAACTTATAAACTCATTTATCCGATGCCAAACCTTCTCTAATAAATTAGGATCATCTGAATCAAACCATTCAATTTGCGGAGATGCACGAAACCAAGTACGTTGTCGCTTGGCAAATTGTCGCGTATGCAAAATTGTTAACTCTTTCGCTTCATCTAAGGAAATATCCCCAGCCAAATATTGCTTGATTTCTTGATAGCCCAAAGTATTCAACAAAGACAAATCAGCGCCATATTTTTGACAAAGATACTCCACTTCAGCGACCAAACCATTTGCTATCATTTCCTCAGTACGCTGTTGAATCCGAGCAAGCAACTTTTCAACATCGCAATCTAAACCAATTTGCAAAATCGGATAATTTGGTGGATTCTCCCCTTGCTGTTCTGAAATTGGATGACCAGTAACATAATATACCTCTAATGCTCTTAAAGTTCGCACTAAATCATTGCCATGAATCTTTTGTGCTGCAATGGGGTCAACTTGTTGTAACATTGCATAGAGTTGAGTTTGACCAAGAGATTCAAGCTGCGATCGCAATTCAATTTGTGGTGCAACTCTCGGAATTTTCATCCCTTGGACAATGGAACGGATATATAAACCAGTGCCACCAACTAGAAACAGTGGTGTAACACCAACAGAAGCAATTAAGGCTTGTGTTTGCTCCTGATAGTCTGCTACTGTCATCATGTCTGTTGGATTGCAGATATCTATTAAATAGTGCGGCACCAATTTTTGTTCAGCTACAGTTGGTTTAGCTGTCCCAATATCAAATTCACGATAAACTTGACGAGAATCAGCACTGAGAATTACAGAACCCAACCGCGTTGCCAAAGCCAAAGCCAAACCCGATTTACCCGTTGCCGTCGCCCCACAAATCACAATTAATTTAGTCATTTGTCATTAGTCATTAGTCATTTGTCATTGAGCATCAATCAATAATTCTTCTTCCCCTGCCTCCCCTGCCCCCTGCTCCCGTGCCCTCTTCCACGGTAGTGCAACCCCAGTATAAACTTCTCTAGAAAATGCCCTACAGACGCCAGCAAGGCTTTTGTGTTACAATTTTGGAGTGTTTTTACTTTTATTTGCCTTTAGGCGATTTCAACCCCACGCATCAGGAGAGTTTACATGACGAGCAGTTACAGTGCCGATCAGATTCAAGTTCTGGAAGGTCTGGAAGCCGTCCGCAAAAGACCAGGAATGTACATCGGTACCACTGGGCCGCGAGGACTCCACCATTTAGTTTACGAGGTGGTGGACAATTCAATCGATGAGGCTTTGGCGGGTCATTGCACTCATATAGAAGTGGATATCAACGCTGATGGTTCAGTGACTGTAACAGATGATGGTCGCGGTATTCCCGTCGATACTCACTCGCGCACCGGAAAATCGGCTTTGGAAACCGTAATGACGGTACTGCACGCCGGTGGTAAGTTTGGCGGCGGTGGTTACAAAGTTTCTGGAGGATTGCACGGGGTTGGTATTTCTGTTGTTAATGCCCTGTCTGAGGTTGTAGAAGTTACAGTTTGGCGAGATAAAAAAGTTTATCTCCAACGCTATGAACGGGGTATCCCAGTTACTGAACTGGAAGCAAAGCCTTACAAAGAAGCTAGAACTGGAACTTCTGTCACTTTTAAGCCAGATACCCAAATCTTTACAACTAGCATTGAGTTTGATTACATTACTTTATCAGGTCGCCTACGGGAATTGGCGTATCTGAATGCAGGTGTCAAAATTACCTTTACTGACCACCGTTTAGAACTACTAAAAAGCGATACACCGAAAGTAGAATCCTACAATTACAAGGGTGGTATTAAAGAATATATCGCTTACATGAACCGCGAGAAGCAACCACTGCATGAAGAAATTATCTATGTGCAGGGGGAACGCAACAATGTACAAGTGGAAGTCTCATTGCAATGGTGTACTGATGCTTATACGGATAATGTTCTAGGTTTTGCTAACAATATTCGTACAGTAGATGGTGGTACGCACTTAGAAGGGTTGAAAGCGGTTCTGACTCGGACATTAAATGCGATCGCTCGCAAGCGCAATAAAATTAAAGAGAATGAACCTAACCTCAGTGGCGAACACGTCCGTGAAGGTTTGACTGCGGTAATTTCTGTTAAAGTCCCAGATCCAGAATTTGAAGGACAAACCAAAACCAAACTCGGTAACACTGAAGTTCGAGGGATCGTTGATTCTTTGGTAGGAGAAGTCCTCACAGAGTACCTAGAATTTCACCCTGCGATCGCAGACTCAATTTTAGACAAAGCTATCCAAGCTTTCAAAGCCGCAGAAGCAGCCCGTCATGCGCGGGAATTAGTTCGGCGCAAATCGGTGTTGGAATCTTCGCCATTACCTGGTAAATTGGCAGATTGTAGTTCTCGCGATCCTAGCGAATCGGAGATATTCATCGTGGAAGGGGATTCAGCCGGTGGGAGTGCCAAACAAGGACGCGATCGCCGCACTCAAGCTATCTTGCCTCTACGTGGTAAAATTCTCAACATTGAAAAAACCGATGACGCTAAAATTTATAAAAATAACGAAGTTCAATCGTTAATTACAGCACTCGGTTTAGGTGTCAAAGGTGATGAATTTGATTCTACCCAACTGCGTTATCACCGGATAGTCATTATGACGGATGCTGACGTAGATGGAGCGCACATTCGGACTTTGTTGTTAACATTCTTCTATCGATATCAACGAGCGCTCATCGAACAAGGCTTTATTTATATTGCTTGTCCCCCACTGTTTAAAGTAGAACGGGGACGTAATCATGAGTATTGCTATAGCGATCGCGAAAAAAATCAAGCGATCGCCAAATTCCCTGCTAACGCTAACTACACCATCCAACGCTTCAAAGGTTTGGGTGAAATGATGCCGCAACAACTCTGGGACACCACAATGAACCCAGAAACCCGCAAAATGAAGCAAGTCGAAATTGAGGACGCTGCCGAAGCCGATCGCATCTTCACAATTTTAATGGGCGATCGCGTCGCCCCCAGACGAGAATTCATCGAAACCTATGGTTCTAAACTCAACTTTACCGATTTAGATATCTAATATCAATTCTCTGGCACAACTCCAATAATTTGTGACATTGGTAATGGGTGAAAAGGTATCACCCATTACCTTTTTTATATCTAAAATTCCTATAAAAAGTACCTCTTTTGAATGATGACAAACTACGAAACATATAAATATGACTTACGCATTGACAAGAAATACCAAATATGGATCAAGGTTAAAAACCAATACAGTTCAGATAAGACCAAAACACTTGTAGAGACGGCGATTTATCGCGTCTCAAAACCCACGATTTTGTAGAAGTAGCGCTTAACTGAACCGTATTGGGTTAAAAACCATATCTTTCCTAATAAAAAAATTAGGTTGCCTTACCACGTAAGCAGTAGGTCAGTGCAACATAACTACAAAAATTCTAAATTTTTCACTTAGTGAATAATCATATAATTTGCTTATTGTCAATATTTTACAAAAATTCAATCTTCTACTGTTAGCTAAACTACCAACTTTATAGAAGTTTAGTTAAGATAATACTCTTTGCACTGACTGGCTGATTTATTTTGTCCACCAGCTAGAAACACATTTGTTATGCTTTAAGAAAATAACTGAATCTCATCTATCAAACAGCAATTAATAAGTATTTTGAGGATTTCTCATAATAAGATGACAGAAACTTACTGAAATAAAAGTATTGAATTTTACAGAATACTTACGTAAGTCAAGTTTGTAACCAAATCATCAGGCAATCTTCTGGCTTCTCCTTCTTCGAGGTAATGCCTACTGGAAGCGGACATCATCGGCAGCAAACTTGTTAATATCTTCATGTACTGCCGTGGCGATCGCTATTGTATCGGATGTATCTAATGAACTTTTGACTTAAATAAGACTATACTGGCGAGTTCGCAGAACAAATTCTTTTTGTATTGATTAAAATATCCTTGTATACAATAAGAAAAGTTTGTCAAGTTTCATAGGGCTGAAATCGCCACAGTGCGCTAACGTGTGAATAAGACCAAATTAGTTAAACCTAAATTGATCTGCTATCAGGTCGATTCTGCTAGAGCCTCAACTCCTCAGTTAAGGTAATTAGTACGCAGAAGGTTAACTGCTTTAAGGCAAACACCATCACCCTTGTTGTATTTACCCAAGCTCAAGAACCGCTTTAGTTTAAGGAATGCGTAATTTGTGAAGGAAATGTAAAAATGGGTAGATTAAGACAAATCGTCTGAGTTAACATAAAATTCACTCTTCCTAAGTAATAAATGTTGTGTAAAATACATGGAATTCGGCAAAAGCAAACGTACTTACTTTGTAATGTAATTAAGAGGGTCACTGCAATTCCGAAAAGTGGAGAAAAATTTAAGAGTATAACTCCTGTTTTGAATGTCTTTTTGGTAATAGTGCCTAAAAATTGCTTTAGAAGTTCATGATTAATACACAAAAAGAGTGCAATTTCTGTGAAACAGGCTACAATCGGAAGAGTCTTTCTAGGAAAATCTGCCAACAGTCTGAACTCATTAGTATAGAGTGGCAAATTTTTTGATAAAGGCGAGTCTTTTTTTTGACCAGTTAGTTCAAAGCAGTGTGTGATAGCAACACGCATAACATTTACTAAGATGAGCAAGTCACTTTTAGTAATCGCTTAAACTAATTTTAAAACCTCCAACCGGAGGTGTAAAACGTCCGGAAATATCTCTGGCAAATCTGCCAAAAAGCTTATTTTCGGTTAATGAATAGCTCGTTTAAAAGAGCATTAAACACATCTTGTCTTGAGTAATTGATTCTGCAAGGAGCATGAGGAACGCGGCATGAACCAGGCTAACAACGTACTCGAAAGCATATATCAGCCTGACCTAGAAATAATGAATCAGCCTGAGCTCGAGTTAGAAGAACTCTTAATAGACGATGAAGAGGACTTGCTGATCATCGATGAAGGTGACGAGGAATTTTTAGAGCCTCAGTCTGATGAGGACGACGCAAAGTCTGGAAAAGCCGCTAAATCGCGTCGTCGGACACAAAGCAAGAAGAAGCACTATACCGAAGATTCAATTCGGCTTTACTTGCAAGAAATTGGTAGAATTCGGCTGTTGCGGGCAGACGAAGAAATTGAATTGGCGCGGAAAATCGCTGATTTGCTGGAATTAGAGAGAGTGCGGGAAAGACTCTGTGAACAGTTAGATCGCGATCCTAGAGATAGTGAATGGGCAGAAGCAGTACAACTACCTTTGCCAGCTTTTCGTTATCGCCTCCATGTTGGTCGTAGGGCGAAAGACAAGATGGTGCAATCTAACCTCCGTCTTGTAGTTTCAATTGCCAAGAAGTATATGAATCGTGGTTTGTCGTTCCAAGACTTAATTCAGGAAGGCAGTCTCGGTTTGATTCGTGCCGCTGAAAAGTTTGACCACGAAAAAGGTTATAAGTTCTCCACTTATGCTACATGGTGGATTCGTCAAGCAATTACCAGGGCTATAGCTGACCAATCCCGCACAATTCGGCTTCCAGTTCACCTTTACGAAACCATCTCTCGGATTAAGAAAACTACCAAGTTACTGTCTCAAGAAATGGGTCGCAAACCTACTGAAGAAGAAATCGCCACTCGTATGGAAATGACCATTGAGAAGTTGCGGTTCATTGCTAAATCTGCCCAGTTGCCCATTTCATTAGAAACACCCATTGGTAAAGAAGAAGATTCTCGGTTGGGCGATTTTATTGAATCCGATGGTGAAACGCCAGAAGACCAAGTTTCCAAAAATCTTCTGCGCGAAGACCTGGAAAAAGTTCTCGACAGTCTCAGTCCCCGTGAACGCGATGTTCTCAGACTGCGTTACGGCTTGGATGATGGTCGGATGAAGACTCTTGAGGAAATCGGACAGATTTTCAACGTCACCCGCGAACGCATTCGTCAAATTGAAGCGAAGGCACTCCGCAAGTTACGCCACCCAAATCGTAATAGCGTTCTTAAAGAGTATATTCGGTAGTCAATTAGTCATTAGTCATTAGTCATTGGTCATTAGTAAATAAACAAAGGACAAGTGACAACTGACAAATGACAAAAAAATAAAAAACCTGGTAGTGAATTAGCACTCCAGGTTTTTTTATTTATAGGTCATCTTTAGATATCAAAACTTATAGGATGCCCCAAAAATGTAGAAAGCCTTGACCAGAAAAAAGCTCAACCAAAACGGCTGCTGAAAAACCAATCATTGCCAAGCGACCGTTCCAAATTTCTGCTTGTGGGGTAAAGCCCCAACGCCAAGCGTTGCGATCTTCAATTACAGGAGTAGTTACTTTTGTTGTGGTTGCATTTGTCATGGTTCAGACTCCAAACTTAATTTTTAAGGTTTATTGCCTTATGTAAACTAATATAACAAATATTTTAATAAACGCAACATGTTTTATACTTTTGTTTCCATACCTTGACATAAATAGGAATAGCTATTTATACATATTAAAACATCTGCCTTCAGTGGGATTTACTGAGGTAGAAGAAATGTCATCTAGACTTTTACCTTTATAGACCAATACGCTTGGGTTAATGAGACAGACTACTAGTGGTCTATCGCATTAATTTTGCGGGGTTGTAGAGACGCGAAAGTGTACTGGGCTTCGCCCCGCTACGCTAACGCGTCTCTACAGGGTTTTGGTAACAAACTAATCAATCATAACTAATGCAATAGACCACTAGTGGTCTATTGCATTAGTTATGAGGGGTTTGTAGTGAGCGATTTATCGCTCAAATCAATGACTAAAGTCCTTACTACGAACTTTTATAACCCTTCAGAATTAATGAGGCAGACCACTCGGTGTCAGAGTTACCTTTAATATCGCCAGCCTCCCGCAGGAGTTCGAGACGCAATTGGATTAGCGCCTCTAAATCCTGCAAGTTGGCTTGTCGCAAGTTGAACATCACCCTAATTTACGATCGCACTTCAGCAACAGTAATGATTTTTTCATCACGGTTGAGTTGAAGAATGCTTTCACCTTTCACATCCCTACCTAAAATCGGCACTGTTTCCACAGGTATCCGCACTACCCGCTCCTTATTCGTCACTAAAGCTACCTCGCCAGATGCGTTGGCGTAGCCCGCCGTTCGCGTAGCGTCTCGTAGAGAAGGCATCGCTATAACCATACCAGCTAAATTGTCAGTTTTGCTGGCAAATTTCAGGGCTTGCGTGCCTAAATCGCCGCGATTAGCTGCTCTTAGCTGGCTCGCAGGCATTCGCTTGGCATATCCTTCTTGAGTAACTAGCAGCAGATGGTCATCTTTACCGACAGTGGTACAGCCAACCATTTGCTGATTTTTCAATAACCGAAATGCTTGTAAACCCATCGCTGTGCGTCCCATGATCGGTAATTGTTCATCATTGGCTGCAAAGCGCAACAGTCGCCCACCTGAACTAGCTAAAATCAGATGCTCTCCTGGTTTGGTGAATTGGGTAAATGACAATTCATCATCGTCTTTGAGCTTCAAAATCGTGATTCCACGCCGCGTCAAGTTAGTAAATTCTCCCAGAGACAGCCGCTTAATCCTTCCCTCTTTCGTTAAGAGAATCATCTGCTTAGTTTCGAGATTTTCCGGCAGTAAAAAGCGGCTGACTACAGCTTCTTGAGCGCCTTGAGCAGTACTACTGAGCATTGTAATCAAAGGTTTTCCCCGTGGAGAACGGCCAGTGGTTGGGGGAACTTCTCCCACATTCACCGGATACACTTTGCCGCCACTGGTTAGTATTAGCAAGTCTTTGTGTGTGTCGGTTAACACAGTTTGGATAATGAAGTCATTATCGTGTAGACCATTTTCAGCTTTTGACTTTCTCCCAGATGGCTGGGTGCGGCGGACATAACCCCGTTGGGTAAATTCTAAAACCGCTTCCTCTGCTGGCTGTTCTAATTTTGGATTTTGGATTTTGGATTTTGGATTGTCTTCATCATCTTCTGATCCTCTGTTCTTCTGCTCCTCTGCCCTAGACTTTTGCTCCTCTCCAATTTTTGTCCGCCGGGGATCGCTGTACTTGCGCTTGAGCGATCGCAAATCTTTTTTCAGTGCCTTGAGTAATTCTCGGCGATCGTTGAGTAATAGCTCTAACAAACTAATTTGTTCACTTATCTGCTCAAATTCCTGCTGCAAATTTTGCTGTTCTAAACTAGTAAGGCGGCGCAACGGCATAGCCAGAATTGCATCTCCTTGTACCTCACTCAAATCTAATCGGCTACAAAGGTTAATTTTTGCCGTACTGCCATCGGGAGCTTGGCGTAAAATTTCAATTACCTGATCCAAATTAGATAGTGCTTTGAGTAAACCTTCCAGCAAATGCACACGACTTTGGGCTTTCTCCAACTCGTAATTGTAGCGACGGTTCAGCGTCTCTTCTCGGAAACTCAAGAACTCCTGCAACAGTTGACGCAAACTTAACTGGCGGGGTTGTCCACTCACTATTGCTAGGAGAATTGCCCCAAAAGTCACTTGCAAAGCAGTTTGGTGATACAAATGCTGGAGAACTTCTTGAGGATTGGTATCGCGTTTGAGTTCAATTACCACCCGCATCCCTTCGCGATCGCTTTCATCCCTAAGATCAGAAATTCCTTGCAAACGACCTTGATTTACTAAGTCCGCTACCTTCTCAATCCAGGCAGCCTTATTCACTTGATAAGGCAATTCTGTAATAATAATTGCCGTCCGTCGCTTGCTTCCCCTTGTGGCTGGAATTTCCTCCAGAGTCGCAACTCCCCGCAGCAGAATTCCACCTTTACCTGTGGTGTATGCTTCCCGAATTCCAGTCTCACCAATTATTTCCCCACCAGTGGGAAAGTCTGGCCCTGGAATTAACTCAAATAATTTTTCATCTGGCAAATCTGGGTTATCGATTAAGGCAATTAACCCATCGACAACTTCCCCCAAGTTGTGGGGTGGAACATTCGTCGCCATTCCTACGGCGATACCAGAACAGCCATTGAGCAACAGAAACGGCAACTGAGCAGGTAACACCGTTGGTTCTTGCTGAGAATTATCGAAGTTCCCGACAAATTCCACAGTTTCTTCGCCAATTTCTGTCAGCATTCCCTCATGGCTGATAGGTGCGAGGCGCGTTTCTGTATAACGCATTGCTGCTGGCGGATCATTATCGACACTGCCAAAGTTACCGTGTCCTGCTAGTAAAGGATAGCGACTAGAAAAATCCTGCACCAGCCTAACTAAAGCATCGTAAACTGATTGGTCGCCGTGGGGATGGTATTTACCCAACACATCACCCACTACACGGGCACATTTTCGATAGGGTCTATCTGGTACTAAACCGAGTTCGTGCATGGCATATAGAATGCGGCGATGCACTGGTTTTAAGCCATCACGCACGTCTGGTAGCGCTCGCCCGACAATCACGCTCATGGCATATTCTAGATAAGACCGTTGCATCTCGGTGTGCAGGGCTGTTGGAATTACCTGTCCCGTTGCGAGAAGGTTTAACTGTTTTGCCATGAGTTTTTTCCCTGAAATTTAACTACACGAAAGCCGTCGGAACTCAATATTGCAGCAACCACAGCATAACGGATGAAATGGGATTCCTAACAAAATATTGATAGTCATAGAAGAAAAAGCAGTAGTATCATCCTTGATGACAGGATGTACATTGACTATTAAAAAGGAAACAGGTAGCTGGTAGCTGTTTTAATGGAATGATAATTTGCTGCAACTTAATTTGTATAGACTCCATAGCCAGGATACTTGCCATGACTGCATTTTCTCATTTTAAATTTTGAATTGCTTAATCGCCTTACCTCTACCTCTATTACTAAAAATCTCATGAAAACTGTTTTAATTGTCGAAGATGATCTAATTAATGCTCGTGTTTTTTCCAAAATTTTGTCCAAGCGTGGCGGCTTGGGTGTAAAACACACTGAAAATGTTGAAGAAGTAATAAAAATTGCCCAATCAGGAGAAGCCGACCTGATTTTGATGGATGTTTCTCTGTCTAGAAGCGTTTACCAAGGTAAATCTGTTGATGGAATCAAAATTACACAAATGTTAAAATCTGATCCCAAAACAGCAAACTTACCCGTTATTTTGGTGACGGCACATGCTATGGAAGGCGATCGCGAAAACTTTCTCAAGCAAAGCGGTGCTGATGGTTACATTTCTAAGCCAGTTGTTGACCATCAACAGTTTGTTGACCAAATCATCGCACTTCTACCCAAAGACGACCACTGAGAATTGACGACTTAATTTCAGGAATACTCGCCCGCAAAGGTTTTTGGGCGACTAGTTCCTGTATTTAGTCAGTTTAGTATATATGTACTACGAAAAGGTACTGTTAGGCAAGTGGTAATAGGAGAGGGGAGTAGGGAGTAGGGAGTAGGGAGTAGGGAGTAGGGAGTAGGGAATTGGGCCTTAGTTCTTAATTCTTCTCCCCCTGCTCCCTGCCCCCTGCTCCCTGCTCCCTGCCCCCTGCCCTATTGAGTAGGCTGTTGTCCAGGGGCTGATGATGAGTTTTCTCGTTGCTGTAGGGCTGCTTGAATACGGGGTAATTCTAGGAATTTTTTCGTATCAGACAGTAAGCGATCGCCCCAGAGATTTTCTTTGAGGAAATCCAAATTAGCATAGCGCTGATCGATGCGGAGTGCGGCTTCTCCTAAACTTAATCCTTGTTGGCGATCGCCTTTAGTGTATAGTGCCACCGCCAAAGCCAATAAAGGCTCTGCGGCTTGCTTATCAAGGGTTACAGCAGATTGCCATCGCTTAATCGCTTCGGAGATATTACCCTGTTCGTAGTTGATTAAGCCAATGTTGTTGAGCGCTGGCCAGAATTTTTTATCTTGAGAAACTGCTGTATTGTACTGCGCGATCGCATCTGGCAATTTACCCAGCAGATAGTAAGCATTACCCAAATTAAACAAACCCTCTGGATCGTTGGGTTTTAACTTCAAACCTTCTTGGTAATTGACAACAGCTGCTTGGTAATTTTTCTGCTGAAAATTAGCTGAACCCAAAGCAAACAAAATATCACCATTTTTCGGGTTGATAGATTGCGCTTTTTTCAGGCTAGCGATCGCCCCGTCAAACTCTTTGGTTTGCAGTTGCAATCCACCTAAAAGCAGCCACACTTTATCATTATTAGGAGCCAGTTGACTAGCCAGCCGCGCTCGTGGCAAAGCTAATTCAACCTGTTGAAACTGAGCCAGTTGAGCCGCCTCTTGTGCCAAGATCAACCCCTGCTTCTCTAACTTTGTCCCATCTAGTTGCAATGTATGGGGTATTAATGCCTGCGCGTTAGCGGCTTTTGGCATACTCCATAAACTACAGACCATTAGAAAAGAAATCAAACGAACATGTTTAGGCACATTACCGCCTTTAAGCCACTAATCAAAGAATCTTTCAGCTAGCTTAAACGATCTGCGCTGTTGACGGTAGCAAAATCTTACATCATTAGGATTAATTAGGGAGTGGGGAGTGGGGAGTAGGGAGTAGGGGAGGCAGAGGGAGCAGGGGAAGAAGAATTATTGATTAATGCCCATTCCCCATTCCCCACTCCCCATTAAAAAAACTTATGACTTTGGTCATACATCAGTCTGGAATTACTAATGACTTTGGTCATACATCGGTTTGGACGTTTTAAGCAATAATTAATATGTATGAATTTATACGAGGAGGTAAATATTAAACTCTTTGATGTCAAAACAAAAATAACTGTCTAAAGATTGCTGAATTCAAACCTCAGCAAAATATAACTTTAATACAAATAAGGAATCAATTCCATGTTGAAAGCAAACCGGATATCGATAGTCTTAGCTGCTGCTGCTCTCATCGTTGTTCCTACTCTGTTGACTGCGCCTGCAAGTGCCCAGACGAAAGTATATGTTGTTGGCGATCGCGCTCAAAATTGGGATCGCGACGGCAGACGCAACTATAGAGAAGACAGAAATGGAGACAGAAGTAATTGGAACCGCGACGGCAGATCCAATACTGTAGAAGTCAGAAACCCTAGAGAGCGGGATAATTGGAACCGTGACAGCCAATTTAATAACAGAGTAGTCAGACTTGGCAATGGTGACATCAGATATCCCAATGGGCAAATTATTCCTGCTAGATCCATAGCCAGACTGCGTAATCAAGGTTACTTCAGACTTCCCAACGGGGATATTCTTCTTCCTAATCAGGAAATTGTTCCTGCTGGGAGATTAGTTAGAGTGCGTGATGATTACTTCAGACTTCCTAGTGGATTGGTACTGCAAATAAACCTTTAAAACATTAAAAACTCAAAATCATTGTTGGTATAGGGCTACCAGGCTATATTAGCCGTGAATAACTAGCTCGGTAGCCGTTCTTTTTAGACGAAGTTATATGAAACTTGATACACCAAATACCGTAGATTCATCAGTTTTGGTTCCAGAGGTAAAGAAAAAAAAGGTCAAACGTAATTGGTCTTGGCTAATTGCTCTTTGCCTTTTGGGTGGAATTGGCTATGCCGTTTATTACCAAGTAACGGTTGCTCCCCGTCAACAAGCCAGCCGCCGGGTGCTGACACAGCCTGTAGAAAGGCAGAGTTTAACAATGACAGTTTCAGCCAACGGAACGGTGAAACCTGAGCGGTCAATTAACCTCAGCCCGAAAAATTCCGGCATCCTAAAAAGCCTGCTGGCGAAAGAAGGAGATATCGTCAAACAAGGACAGATTGTCGCTTACATGGATGATTCCAACCTGCGGGGGCAACTCACCTCTGCTCAAGGACAATTGGCACAAGCCGAGGCGAATCTGCAAAAGGCGATCGCAGGTAATCGCCCTCAAGATATTGGTCAAGCACAAGGAGTATTAGACGAAGCCCAGGCGAATCTACAAAAGGTACAAGCAGGCAATCGCTCTCAAGATATTGCTGCTTCACAGGCACGCTTGCAAAGCGCTCAAGCCGCCCTCCGCCAAGCAGAAGATAATTTTGTTCGTAATCAACAACTTTACAATGCAGGCGGTATTTCCCTTCAGACTCTTAACCAAAACCGTGCCGATCGCGACAGCGCCCAAGCTAATGTAAATGAAGCACAGCAAGCACTGGGGTTGCAAAAAGCCGGGTCACGTCCAGAAGACATCGAGCAAGCACAAGCTGTAGTGAAGCAAAGACAGCAAGCTTTGGCACTTCTAAAAGCCGGAACGCGCCAAGAAGATATTGACGCAGCCCGCGCCCAGGTAACATCTGCTCGCGGTTCGCTGCAAAATATCCAAGCCCAAATCAATGACACGATCATTCGCGCACCTTTTGATGGTGTGGTGACAAAGAAGTTTGCTGATCCCGGCGCTTTCGTGACACCCACAACCGCTAGTAGTGAAGTAGCTTCTTCTTCTTCTTCTTCAATCTTGTCTCTAGCTTCAACAAATGAAGTTGTCGCAAATTTAGCAGAAACAAATATTTCCAAAATCAGCCTTGGTCAAAAAGTCTCGATTAAAGCGGATGCCTACCCAGGAAAAACCTTTGAAGGTAAAGTCAGCCAAATTGCTGCCCAAGCAATAGTAGAGCAAAACGTCACCAGTTTTGAAGTGAGAGTATCACTTTCAGACCCTCAAAGGCTACTGCGATCTGGGATGAATGCGGAAGTAGATTTTCAAGCAGGCCAAGTTGAAAATGTTCTAGTAGTGCCAACAGCCTCGGTGGTGCGGCAAGAAAATGCCACAGGTGTGTTTGTGGCAGGGAAGAATAACAGACCTGTGTTTACTCCTATTGAAACTGGTGTCAGCGCGAATAACTTTACTGAAGTTAAGTCTGGATTGAC
Organism: Nostoc sp. CHAB 5834; assembly: GCA_020829485.1. The sequence continues at coordinate 24,810 of JAIVFU010000036.1, forward strand.
AGGAAACGAAAGGGTATTGCTCAGTTTCCCACCAGGATCGCGTCCGCAATCAACACCACGAGGAGGAGTTTTGCCTGGTCTAGGTGGTGGTGGAGCAGGTGGCGGGGGAGGTCGTTCCGGTGGTGGAGGCGGAGGTCGTTCCGGCGGTGGTTCCCCTTAAAGTGAGTTTTAAATCAATACGGTTTAGTTAAAAAGAGGCAAGGGAGCAGGGGGGATGGAACTCAAAGGGGAGCAAAAAGGCTCAACTGTCGAGCAAAAAGGCTCAACTGTCGAGTAAAAAGGCTCAACTGTCGAGTAAAAAGGCTCAACTGTCGAGTAAAAAGGCTCAACTGTCGAGTAAAAAGGTTCAACTGTCGAGTAAAAAGGTTCAACTGTCGAGTAAAAAGGTTCAACTGTCGAGTAAAAAGGCTCAACTGTCGAGTAAAAAGGCTCAACTGTCGAGCAAAAAGGTTCAACTGTCGAGTAAAAAGGCTCAACTGTCGAGTAAAAAGGTTCAACTGTCGAGTAAAAAGGTTCAACTGTCGAGTAAAAAGGTTCAACTGCCGAGTAAAAAGGTTCAACTGTCGAATTCAGAGGTGGTAATAAATACAAAACTCAGCTTGACTTTTGACTTTTCTGTTCGCGCAGCGTCCCGTAGGAAAGAGGCTGACTTCATACGTGTCAACTTAACGTAAAAGCCATGTCCCGCAAGGAACTGAAGTTCCTTGCTAATAGCTCAAGTCATCTAAAGATGACTAAATAATCCGAAAAATCCTTAGTCTACTTCAGTAGACTTTAGCTATTAGCCTAGAACTTTAGTTCTAGGCGGGTGAGAAAGCTTTCAGTTAAGCTACTTTTAGCTTAAGTTGACACCAATGGGCTGACTTTCGCCTTGCGGTACTAGGCTTAACTCTTTTAACAAACCGCAATTTCTACGAGACACCACCTGAAGGACGCAAAGGAAGAAAAGGAAGAAATGCTTAACTCAATTGTGTTGAGTTTTAAATAAAACTTTATGTTTAAGATATTTAAGGGCTTTTATAAAGCGAAGAATACTCGCACAGTACCGTTGTTGGAAATCTTGACAATGGCGGCAGAAACTTTGTGGAGTAACAAATTACGCACGGGTCTAACTATGTTGGGCGTAATTATTGGGATTTCTTCAGTCATTGCCATTACTTCTGTCGGTCAGGGAGTGCAAAAGGGGGTTGAGCAACAGATACAAGCATTGGGTACAGATGTCATCCAAATTTTAGCGGGTGCGGCAAGAAGCGGGAATGTCCGTCAAGGAGTAGGTTCTAGCAGCACCTTGACTTGGGAAGATGCAAAGGCGATCGCTACACAAGCGCCATCAGCACAGATGGTTTCTGCTTATCTTCAACGAAGCGCCCAAGTTGTATATGCAGGACAGAACACCTCAACTACCATTTATGGTACAGATTTGAATTACCCAGAAGTTAGAAATACCCACCCCGAACAAGGGAGATATTTTACTCAAGAAGAACTAGATACTACCGCACAGGTAGCTATCCTTGGCCCTACAGTTCAAAGAACACTATTTGGACAGGGTGTAAATCCGCTCGGCGAGAGAATTCGCATTCAGGGAGAGGCTTATGAAGTAATTGGGGTGATGGAACCTAAAGGTTCTCAAGGGCCAATGGATCGAGATGACCAGGTTTTCATTCCTCTAACTAGTATGTCGAAGAGACTAGTTGGAAACAATGCCCTAGTAGGCGTTTCTGTAAATGGAATTTTAGTTAAAGGCGCTAATCAAGAGCAATTAGAAGCCGCTCAGTTTCAAGTCACGAATCTTTTACGGCTACGTCACAACATTTATCCGCCGCAAGCTGATGATTTTCGACTGACCAATCAAGCTGATATTGTTAGTACCTTCACTAATATTGTGGGTTTATTTACAGTAATGGTGGTAGCGATCGCTGGAATTTCGTTAGTGGTTGGTGGAATCGGTATTGCTAACATTATGCTGGTTTCCGTGGTTGAGCGGACGCGAGAAATCGGGATTCGCAAAGCCGTGGGAGCCACCAATTCTGCAATACTTAATCAATTTTTAACCGAAGCGATCATGATTTCCATTATTGGCGGATGTATTGGGATGATCACTGGTATTTTATTAGCCTTTATAGCTGCAAACACTTTCAAATTTCCCTTTGTAATTTCTTTATTGTCGATTATTGCTGGTTTTGGACTCTCGTTGAGCGTTGGCTTAGTGGCTGGGGTAATTCCAGCACGGAATGCATCTAAATTAGATCCAATTACTGCTTTAAGAAGCGACTAAATAATTCGTAATTCGTAATTACAGACGCGATTAATCGCGTCTCTACTCAATACTCCTGTACAGACGCGATTAATCGCGTCTCTCCTAATTCTTATGCCAACAATGATTTGGATGGAATCTATTACTAAAACTTACCACTTGGGAGAAGTTAGTGTTCCAATCCTCAAAGGAATTGAACTCTCTATTGAGGAAGGGGAATATGTCTCGATTATGGGTGCGTCAGGTTCGGGTAAATCCACGCTCATGAATATTTTGGGATGTCTGGATCGTCCGACAACTGGAGACTATATTTTTGAAGGCAGAAACCTGACGACTTTTGATGATGATGAATTAGCCTATATTCGTAACCAAAGGATTGGTTTTGTCTTCCAACAATTTAACTTATTGGCGCGGGCAACAGCGCTGGAAAATGTTATGTTACCAATGGTTTACGCTAACTTGCCTAAGCCAAAACGCCGTCAAAGGGCATTAGAAGCCTTGGAAAAGGTAGGATTAGGGGGACGTATATCTAACCGTCCTAGTCAACTATCTGGGGGACAACAACAACGAGTAGCGATCGCTCGGGCTTTGGTCAACCGACCTGCATTAGTTTTGGCAGATGAGCCAACAGGAGCTTTAGATACTGAAACTTCCCATGAGGTGATGAGTTTGCTAACAGAACTTAATGACCAAGGGATCACGATTGTGATTGTCACTCATGAACCAGATATCGCTGCTCAAACCAAAAGAATTATTCGAGTTCAGGATGGCTTGATTGTAGGCTAATTTGTTAATATCAACCCTTGGAGGGGGAATTTAAGATTTAAATTTCTGTAGGTCAATCAGGATGAAAACTTTTGATTGTTCCCTCAAAGAAACCTAATTAATGACTAGATTTATTTATGAATTTCAGCTTATTGTTCGTGCATTCTACCTGGGTTAGCGTAGCATTGGCGGTAGCCTTGCCGTCAGGCATAGCTATTCTTTTTCCAAATACAGCAAGTGCAGCAACTCCCCCAAAAGCGCAGAATTCTTCAAGCCCTGTACAGGTTCCCGATTACCTCAACTCCAATCCCAATCCTCTCCAATTTCCTACCAAACCGGAGGAAGTAAGGATTCAGACAAATGTACCAATCACTTTGGCACAAGCTTTAGAACTAGCAAAACGCAACAATCGAGACTTACAAGTAGCCATATTAGAGCTAGAACGCAGTCGCTCGTCCCTACGCGAGTCTCAAGCTGCGTTATTTCCTACTCTTGGAATCAACAGTAGTTTAATTAACAGTGGTAATGGTTTTACTAGTAGCAATTCATCTCAAGGCAGCACCTCTTTCAATGGTTCAGCACAACTGAATTATGACCTCTATACTTCTGGGAATCGACAAGCTGCTATCCGAGCCGCAGAGGAACAGCTACGGATAGATGAATTAGATGTTGAAAGCACATCTCTGGAAGTCGATCTGAATGTTACTACTGAATATTACGATTTGCAACAAGCAGATGAAGAAGTAAGAATTAATCGGTCTGCTGTGGAAAATGCCCAGGCTAGTTTGCGGGATACCCAAGCAAGAGAACAGGCTGGAGTGGGTACGCGGTTCGATGTGCTGCAAGCTCAGGTGAATTTAGCAAACGCCCAACAACTACTGACTAATGCTATCTCAAATCAGCAAATTGCTCGTCGTCGGTTAGCAACTCGGTTAAGTTTGGCACAGTCGGTTAATATCACTGCGGCAGATCAGGTACAATTAGCGGGTCTTTGGCAGCCAACACTGGAAGAAACTATTCTCCGAGCATTTCAAAATCGTCCAGAATTGCAACAGCAATTAGCACAACGTAACATTGGTGAGCAACAGCGACGACAGGCACTTTCACAGCTAGGGCCGCAAATTAGTTTGGCAAGCAACTACAATCTGCAAGATCAGTTTGATGATGGCGTTAGCATTACTGATGGCTATTCACTGGGACTCCAAGGAAATCTTAATTTGTTCGATGGGGGAGCAGCAAGAGCAAGGGCGGCTCAGTCAAGAGTTAATATTGCGATCGCAGAGAGTCAATTTGGTAGTCAGCGCGACCTAATTCGCTTTGATGTAGAACAGTACTATTCTCAATTACAATCCAATTTAAATAATGTGCAGAGTTCTAGTGTGGCTTTAAATCAAGCTAGGGAAGCTCTGAATTTAGCAAGGCTCAGGTTCCAAGCTGGTGTGGGTACTCAAACAGAGGTGATCTCTGCTGAAAATGACTTGACAAGAGCAGAAGGAAATCGAATTGCAGCTATTTTGGATTACAATCGCGCTCTAGCTAATTTGCAAAGATCAGTCACTTCCAGGGCTTCGCGCTAAGTACTGCTTTACGTAAAATCGTAGCGAATTGAGGGTTGAAATTTAAACGCACAGGGGAGGCAGCGCGTTGCGGGGGTTCCCACGCCACTTGATTTATGCCGGGGAACCCCTCCACCGCAGTAGCTTCCCGTTGTAGCGACTGCCGTCGCGCAGAGGTAAGCGTTTACTTCGACATAGGTCTGAAAGATTAAACTGTCATTATCATTAGTACAGCACTTCCGGCAGCTATGAGGTACATCCTCAAATCTGAAAGCTTTGATAGGAGAGGGCAAGGAGAAAAACTGTATTGCATAATAGCCGGAAGCGCTGTAACGGTAAGATTATTATGCGCGATCGCCCGAAGCTGTAAATTAAGCAGCAAAGCTTTGCTCATCAACTTATTTTCGAGCGCGAACAAAAAACTTTGTAGTGTCTTCCCAAATACCTTGCTCAGTTGCTAGTTTCTCAATTTCTACTTTGTACTCAACTTGCAACTGATTTAATTGTTCTTGTGATAATTTTGACAACAAAGGATTACCTTTAAAATTTATATTCATTGCTATCTCAGATAATTCTTTATCCCTTAGAGGGCGATAACGTCCCGATGGCTCAATCTTAATTTCGATATCTCTAAAACCTGTTTGATTGAGCAAATTACGACATTTTTCTGGAGTCCCCAGTGGTTCAAGGATATGTGATAATGATACACCTAAAACTTTAGCGAAGATTCTCTGCTGAAGAGAGGCCATATAAGCTGTTTCGGGAGGACAGGTAAATGCTACAAATCCTCCAGGTTTCAAGAAGTGATACCACTTTTGCAAAGTAGCAAGGATATCAGGAAAAAGTACAATTGCCTCACAGCAAAAGACAACATCAAAACTAGCATCACTAAAGTTGAAATATTCTGCATCTGCCTCAATCAACTCGATATTTTCTAATTTTGCTGCTGCAATTTTAAGTCTTGCTTGATGCAACATTCCAGGGGTCATGTCAATCCCAATCACGTAGCCCTCTGAACCAACTTTTTCAGCAGCAGGAATCGCAACTAAACCTGTTCCAGTGGCCACATCAAGGATTTTCTGTCCAGAATCTAGTGGAACAAATTCAAGTAGAAGCTTGGCTTCTAGAGGATGGCGAGTACCTTCCTCATGATCATAAGTCGTTCTACTACCATAAAATTCTTTTAGTTGCTGCTTATAGCTATCTAGATTGGTCATAACCAAATGTTAAATTTTCTCCACTTTATAGTAACTTTTGTTGTGATATTAAGTTGCTTGCTGCTGAATCCAACGCTGACAGTACAAGCCGCGACTTCATCCCGCACTGTTTACGAACAACGGATAATCCATAGTTCAGATGGTATCGGCAAATATTACATGGGGCGCGAAATCGCCAAAGTCATGGGATACACAGGCGCTGGCTGGCTAGAACGTCCAAGCCGAGAGGGAGAGGAACAGCCAAGTAAAATAGTCAGCCTCCTTAACCTAAAACCTAACGATGTAGTGGCAGATATTGGCGCTGGTACAGGCTACTTAAGCTTTCGCATCGCACCTTTATTAACAACAGGTAAGGTGTTAGCTATAGATGTTCAACCAGAAATGTTGGAAATCATTGAGTTGTTCAAAAAAGAGAAAAATATCACCAATGTTGAGCCTGTTTTAGCAACCCTTAGCGACACAAACTTACCATCTCAAAGTATCGATTTGGCGTTGATGGTAGATGCTTATCATGAACTTGAGTATCCCCAAGAAGTGATGCAAGGAATTGTGAAAGCACTTAAACCAGGTGGTCGGGTAGTGCTGGTTGAGTACCGGGGTGAAAATCCCTTTATTATGATTAAAGGTCTGCACAAGATGACTCAAAAGCAAGTTCGTAAAGAAATGCAAGCTGTTGGTTTGGTTTGGCGGGAAACTAAAAACTTGTTACCTCAACAGCATTTAATGGTGTTTGAGAAACCTAATTCTAGCGATTTATTAACAAAATGAGGCTTGGGTAGTATTTCTGTAGAAAAATATGTACCAAGCCATAATAAAGTAAGACTCGTTGCCAGAGCAGAAAATCATGGTTAACCTATCACTCAAGCAACGAATTCCTCCTTTAGAGAATGGCGATCGCCTCACTCGCTACGAATTTGAGGGGCGCTATCAAGCAATGCCCCGTCATCAAAAGGCAGAATTAATTGAAGGAGTTGTATACTTGGCATCCCCATTACGCTTTGAAAGTCATGCTGAACCGGTCATACAATCACTTGGTTGGGAGTTTATGAAGCATCAACTCCTGGTGTGAGATTGGGAATTGAACCAACAGTCCGCTTAGATCGAGACAATGAACCGCAACCAGATGGGGTGCTATTAATCACACCATCAGAATAGCTAAACAATCAGGAAAACGTTTAATGGATATTTTGGCATCAGTCTATTTTTTTGCGAATTAAGCTGGCGCTTTTGGTTGAACTATCCCAAACAATCCAGCTAATAGAATTATCTAAATCATCGGGGCTGTTTGAAACTTTAAAATATAGCTTTTCTAAACCTTTTGTTTCAATAGCAAAGTCGGCATTTTGAGCATAAACGACTATAAAACCTTTGTCTCGCAAACAATACATCGCCCAGGCTTTCAATGATTGCTTGTATGGTTCATGTGGAATTGGCGGTTTTGTGATTGTATCTTCAATTAGTTTAAATATTTGCATGATTTTATCGCTCATAATAGATTAACTTTTTCAAACATTATTATCCCCATTATCCCCAAATTTTTTTGAGACTGAGTACAAAACCAGGTAAAACACTTTCTCCAGAAAGAGTTTGAGGTAATTTTAAAATTTCCACATCTTGTCCAGGACGATAAATTTCTACTTCCTGTTTTTTTCGATTTATCAGCCAACCTAAACGACATCCATTTGACATATATTCATGCATTTTTTCTTGAACTTTTTTCAAGGTGTCAGATGGCGACATTATTTCAATTGTAAAGTCAGGACATAAAGGAAGATATTTTTCTCTTTGTTCTTTAGTCAAACTATCCCAATGAGATTTTTCTACCCAAGAAACATCAGGAGAACGGTCAGCACCATTTGGTAAAGTAAATCCAGTTGAAGAATCAAAAACTTCACCTAGTTGCTTTTGTTCATTCCATGATGCTAATTGCAAAATTAAATTAACATTACTTCTTCCAGTTTCTCCTCCTGTTGGTGCCATTATGACTATTTCTCCTTGGGCATTGCGTTCTAATTTTAAATCAGGGTTTTCTTCACATAGATGATAAAACTGCTCTGTTGTTAGTTGAATAATTGAATTAAGGTTTAATGTCAGTGCTGTCATTGAAGTATTTCCCGTTTTTTGTTCGCTGATAAATAATTAATTATTTAATGCACATCGGGATCGCAACGAATTTCAATCATAAAGCCATCTGGATCGTAAAAATACACGCCTCTACCAGTAGGGCGAGTGACTGGGCCGTATGCGATCGCTATTTTATTTTCTCTGATCACTGTCACCGCTTGCTCAAATAACTGCGGATCGATGTCAAAGGCTAGATGGTAGGCTCTGGTAAAAGTCTTTTCTGGGTCTGGATTTGGTGGTGATAATTCTGGTTCCCCAAATAAATCCAGAATCGTCCCATCCGGGGTGATGAAGTTGGCTACTTTTCCAGATGCAACAAGTTCCACCAGGGTTGCGGGTACTTCGTCGCCTGTGAGTTCGTGCAAACCCAGGATTCTACCATAAAAGTAGCGGGAAGCTTGCATATCTTGGACGTTGAGGGCAATATGATGCACTTTACGCAGATTTCCTGGTGCAAGGACACTGTTCATGGATTGGGTGCTAGATAGCATAATAAAACAAAATCTCAATACTTAGATAGAAGTTGAACTTTCTTTTAAAGTTTATTATTCCTAATAAAAATCTATCATGGCTTTTGATTATTCTTTAGACTTTAAAAATATTGATTTTCGCCAACATCCTGAACTCTATCGCGTTGGCAAGGGTGAGCAGGGCGTGCTTTTGGTTGAACCATACAAATCAGAAATCCTTCCTTACTGGCGGTTCAAAACTCCTGATATTGCTAGAGAGTCAAGTGAAAAAATCTATGAGATGTTTATTGATTATTTAGATAAAGATGATTTTGTCGGCGCAGATATGGCACGAAAGTTTATCCAAATGGGCTATACTCGCTCTCGCCGTTATGCTAATCATAAAAGCGGCAGGAAGTATAAACAAAATTCGGAAACTTCAGATTCTAAAAAAGAAGTTCTTCCCTACGAAGTTGACCCAGTTAAAGCGGAATCAGCAGCAATATTTAAAGCCAAGTGGGTAGAAGCAAAGACAAATGAGAAATATCAAAAGCTTTTAGCCAAACATAAACAGATGTATGAAAATATCTCATCTTTGCAAATAAATATACCTGGCGATTAGACATCGCGGCTACACAAATTAAGTCCGCCTTTCCTACGGAACGCCAAGGCGAACGCGGACTTAGAATTTGAAACCCACGGAGGTGGGTTTTATCTGTATAGCCGCGAATTCCATTCGCCAGGGCGAGTATCTGAGGTGAATGAACGAGCAACCCAATTTCTAAAAATTATCGGCGATATTCGTCGCCGCAATCGCCGATAAGCTGGTACAAATCGCGTGATTGGCGAGATACTGCATTGATGCGATCGCGATCGTCAGCATCTAAACTAAAACTAAATACTTTGGCGTTATCTTCTATATGTTCAGATACACCAAGTTTTGCACCAACTATCACACCGCCCACAGTTGGCTGATCTAAAATGTAACGCACTGCTACGTTAGAAATGCTTACCCCATGCTTATTAGCAATTTCCTTCAAGATAGCCAACAACTCTTGAAATAATCGCCAACCACCCCAAGCATCGATCATATTTTTATATTTTTTCAAACTAGCAGTGGATAGATCAAATCCTCGCGGTTCCGTTTTCCCCAAATAGTTTTCTGATAACAAACCGCCGCACAGTGTACCGTAAGTAAAAAGCTTTATGTCATGCTGTTGACAAAACTCCACCATATTAACTTCGGGACGGCGGTCAACAAGGGAGAATTGCACTTGGTTAGAAACAATTTTGATCCCTGCTTCGGTAATAATCTTTAAGTTTTCAGTGTCAAAATTAGTTAAACCTAGATGCTTAATTTTACCCTCAGTCTGAAGTTCTGCCATATATTTGAGGGCATCCAGGTAATTTTTATCCTGATATTCCCACCAGTGGAATTGCATCAAATCTAACGATTCTACATTCATCCTTCTCAAGGAAATATCAATATTTTCCTCAACCAGTTTTTTCGTCATTTTGCCAGGACGAGGCACCCATTTTGTAAAAGCTTGTACCTTAGATAAAGCATCTTTACCACGAGTATCAATTAGTTGACAGCGAAACTCACCAATAAAGTCTTCGGCGGGGCCATAATGGTCTGCTAAATCCCAAGTGGTAAAGCCTGCATCTACATATTTGAACATAGTCTCAATAGCGGCTTGGGGATTGATCCGTCCGTGTCCGCCGGAGACTTGCCACATCCCATTTAATATGCGGCAAATGTTCAAATCGGGAGTGAATTGGAGACGACTAGCTGCGGGTAAGTTCATTTTCAAGTTAGGAGTGAAAAGTTAGCAATGCGAAGACTTAACAATTACTAATAGATAAATTATAACTGATAATTCATAATTCCTAACTTCTAACGTGCAGATGCGATTAATCGCGCCTCTACTTTTTAATGCCAGTCTTTTTCAGATTGTTCGATAACGTAAGTAGCAACGTCTTGAATTTGCTGCTCAGTGAGACGCTCTTTGTAGGCTGACATATTATTTTTACCATTGGTTACTATAGATGTAACTGCCTCTATTGAGTCCATACCATACTTTTTCAGTGCTTGCTTTTTGAGATTTTTACCTCGCCTGATGATGTTGCTGCCGTTGATATGGCAACCAGCACAATGAACACTAAATATTTGTTCACCGTTAACTGTGTCTGCTGCACTAGCAGGTAAAGTAAAAGTGCTTATCAATAACAAAAACGTTACTAATACTAATGTAAGTAGTCTTTTCAATTAACTTCTCCCGATTTTGACATACTGGTTGCAGGCATAAGTGTCACAACCACTACTACAGAGATTCAAAGTCAGTTGTAAATCCAGCAAAATTTGCACAATTTTCTTGAAAGGCTTCTGCATCGCTAACATCTTCAATTTTATAAGACATGATGCGCGTCCCATCTGGCATTTTTTTAGAACCAATCACTTCACCTTGATATTTTTCTGCGATCGCTTTAAATTCAGTACCATAGAGTTTCCAGGCATCGCCTGAACAAGTAATATTTACTCGCCACATATTTGTATCTCAATTACTACCAACAATTAATCATCTCACGAATGGGCAACATGCTACACATCACGTCTTTCGGGTTATTATTTTCTATCTAAAGGAAGTGCCGAGCCTTTTCAGGCTACGCCATAATGTGGGTATGGGAACATGTCTAGAAAATATTATCCAAAATAGTTAAACCCTAAGAGTTGAAAATGCCTAACAATATCAAACAACAAATTCAAGCAGACCTGCAACAAGCTAAAGAAACTGGACAATTAAGAACTGACAGGATTCGAGAAATTGTAAAATCCGCAGTTTCTCAAGTAGCTTCTGAGTTTAAACAAGGTTCTAGTGAAGTTCGTAGCATTGTCAAAGATGCTGTTTCTGCTGTAATTGACAACTTCCAAGAAAAAGGTGGCGAACTTAAAGATGAAGTGACAGCTTCCATTGAAGGAGCGCTGGAAGGAATTAATAGCCAAAGACACCAAAACATTGTTAGAACTCAGACAGATATCAAGCGCCTACAGGCTCAACTTGATGGTGAAGAAGAACAACTCCAGCAAGAGGTTGATGTAATTTTGGCAGAAATTGAGGAGACGGGTAAGGAAAAACCTGCTAGTACCAAAACCGCCATTGATTCTGCTGTCAATGCTATTAAAGATAGTGATGAAGTCGGATTGTTAAAGAAACGTTACGCGCAACTGCAAGCACAGCTAGCCATTGTTCGAGCTAATATGGCTGCACGCTATGGCGGACGTAATATGGAAGTTCAGGATTATCTAGACGAGGCTAAACACTGGTACGATAAAGCTCGTCCTCAAGCCGAGTCTATGGCTGTGCAGGTAGGAGAGAAGCGATCGCAGCTAGAAGATAAACTAGGTGAAGCTGGTACATCTCTAGCAAGAAAAGAACACCAAATTAAACAAACATTGAGAGAGTTACTCTTAACGGCAGCTGACTTATTCAAAGATAAGGAACCTGCGAATAAAGAGCGGGATACTATTCATAAATAGACTAGACTGCTTTTCACAAAACCCTGATACATATAGAATTTTAGTAGGGACACGGCATTGCCGTGTCCCTACTAACGTATTTGTATAATTATTAAACAATACGCTTGGGTTAAGTTTTCGTAGGGTGTGTTATGCCAAAGGCTAACGCACCAATTGATAAGCTGAAAAATAAATATCTAAATTGCATAATAGTAGGACTATCGTTATAGCGGTTATCGACAAGCGTGAGGTACAATTTTGACCTCTCTCCTAAAAGGAGCTACGGTGTACACACAAGTCTTGTCGCAGTCATATCCAAAACTTACGCACAATAAACGGAAAATCGAACCACAGAGGACGCAGAGGACACGGAGAAATAAGAGTTTGAGAGGTTTTTGCGTAAGTCCTAATATCTAAAAAATCTCGCACTGCGTTTCTATCCCGCCTCGGAATGAATTCCGAGTCTCATAGCCCAAGTCCACTTAAGTGGACTAAATTGATTGTTCACTCCACTTAAGTGGACTTCAGCTATGAGCCGCTGAACTTTAGTTCTGGGCGGGATGCGGGTAATGTGGGTAAAAGAGTTGAAACCTATGTGGACAGCACTTGTGTGTACACCGTAGCCTAAAAGGAGAGAGGCTTTGAATTTTCCCTCTTCCCGTTTCGGGAAGGGGGTTAGGTCTTATAACTTCTACTTCTGGTAAAAATTAAAATGGTGCGTTACAGCTTTAGCCATAACGCACCCCACTCAAAATTCCCTAGAATTCATCTTGCCTATTAGTAAATATTGCCTTCTCTATTCAGTTGTTCATCATGCTTGGCAATAACCCAAATTGCATGAATACTACCGGGTAGCCAACCTAGAACTGTGAGCAAGATGTTAATAAACAGAGTTGGGCCAACTCCAACTGTCAGGAAAACGCCTAAAGGAGGCACTAACAAACCTAGAAGAAAACGAACTAATTTCATGATTTTGCCGTATTTTTGTGATTTTCTTTAACTACATTCTGCTGAAGATACCGAATTAGGAAATCCATCTTCGGATATTTATTTGGAGTAGATAAATAATAAAATTCGTATTTCTACTCCTTATAATACTTATCTAGAAGGTAATTCACCTTGGGTTTTTACATCGCCACTGCTGGTTAACAGGTTTCTTTCAACAAAGTAGTTGTTAATAAAGGTGTTAGCAAAAGTTAAAATCACTGGCCCAAGAAGGAAACCAATAATTCCGCGAACTGCGAACCCAGGAACTAGCAATGCTGCTAACCAGAAACACAAACCGTTGACGACGAGCGAAAATGCTCCAAATGATAGAAAGTTAAGTGGTAGAGAAAGAGCAGACAAAACTGGTTTAACTGAACCGTTAATTAGACCAATTACTAAAGCAGCAATCATAGCTGCGGGAAAGTTAGCAATATTAACGCCTGGAACAACTAAATCAACAATCAACAGGCTCAAAGCTGTAGCTAGGGCGGTTAATAATGGTGTTAACATTTTTCTTACCTAATCACTAAAGATTTTTTGTAACTTCTTATCTCATCTTCAACTATGTGCAGGGTTTTAACCTCTCTTGCAAGATAGAATTTCCTTCTACCGTTAGGCCGATCATAAAAATATAGCGGTTCCAATACTGCGTAGGTTTTACTTCAAAAAGCACTCCGAGTAGGTTGGGTTGAGGAACGAAACCCAACATTTTCACGGTTATGTCGGGTTTTACTACCTTCAACCCAACCTACAAATTTTCTTAACCGATTATTATGGCGATCGCTTAGATTTTCCCGACTCAGGCTGATAGTAAAGGGCTGATTTATACAAGATTTGTTCTTGATGGGTTTCTAAAGTGCAATCAGATAAGGGGTAAGTTACACAAGTAACAACATAACCAGCCTGTATTTCACTTGGGCGTAGAAATTTTTGCTCGCTTTGATCGACTTCACCACTAATAAGTTTAGCAATACACGCAGAACATTCGCCTTGTTTACACCCAGATGGTAGGCGGATACCAGCTTCTTCCGCCATATCCAGAATATATTGATCGTCTGGTACTGGAATAGTCCGATCTAATCCAAGTGGAGGATTGATGAATTGAACTTGATAAACTGCCATCTGCTGTTTGTAATTATTGTTTAACTGCTTTCATCGACAAACTAATCCGCTTGAGTTTCTCGTTGATTTCTAGCACCTGCACTTTGACTACTTGTCCGACTTTGACAACTTTGTTGGGATCGTCTACAAATCTATCAGCTAGTTGGGATATATGCACCAAGCCATCTTGATGTACGCCGATATCGACAAACGCGCCGAAGTTGGCAACATTTGTAATCATTCCCTCTAGTTCCATTCCTACCTTTAAGTCCCTGATTTCCTTAATTCCTTCTCTGAAGGTGGCATACTTAAACTCAGCGCGAGGATCTCTCCCTGGTTTTTCTAGTTCGCTGAGGATGTCGCGCAATGTGGGTTCGCCGACGCTATCGGTAACATATTTTTTCAGGTTGGTCTTTTTGAGTTTTTCGGCAATTTGTGTTACCTGATTTAATGCGACACTTAGATCAGATGCGATCGCTTCTACTACAGAATAACTTTCTGGATGCACTGCTGTATTATCCAATGGGTTGTCACCGCCGCGAATCCGCAGAAAACCTGCTGCTTGTTCAAAGGCTTTTGGCCCTAATTTTGGAACTTTCAAAAGTTGTCGGCGATTTTTAAAGGCTCCATTCTGGTTACGATAGGCGACAATGTTATTAGCAACTGTTGCCGTAATCCCAGAGACGGAAGTCAGAAGTTCTTTGGAAGCCATGTTCAAGTCTACGCCGACGTAGTTAACGCAGCTTTCTACAGTTTCATCCAATTTCTTTTTCAACAACTTCTGATCGACATCATGCTGATATTGTCCCACACCAATAGATTTGGGATCGATTTTCACCAGTTCCGCCAGAGGATCTTGCAAACGGCGGCCGATGCTAATTGCACCGCGCACGGTAATATCTAAATCGGGAAACTCTTCTAACGCTACAGTACTAGCAGAATATATAGATGCACCAGACTCATTCACCATCACCTTAACTGGTTTGCGTTCTATGGTTTCCAATACTTGCGTGACAAACTCCTCTGTCTCGCGGGACGCTGTACCGTTACCAATGGCGATTAACTCAATCTTGTACTTTTCAATCAGATTTTTGACAGTTTGTGCAGCTTTAGCGCGTTGTTCAGTCGCTTGGTGGGGAAATACTGCTTGGTATTCCAAAAATTTCCCGGTTTGGTCGAGGACAGCAACTTTACACCCAGTTCTAAATCCAGGGTCTATCGCCAAGGTTGGTTTCATTCCTGCTGGTGCAGACAGCAGCAACTCTCGCAGATTAGTTTCAAATGTCTTGATTGATTCCATGTCTGCATAGACTTTAATCTCAGAAATTACCTCTCCCATTAGAGAGACTTTCATCAAACGATTGAATGCATCCTTCAACATCACTTGATAAAAATCCCGAATTGTCCGAACTTTGGTTTTAATTTCTTTAGACTCAAGATAGTAAAGTACCGTATCTTCATCAAAAGCAATTTCAAAGCTTAATACTTTCTCAGTTTCACCCCGACACAACGCCAGCATATTGTGGGGTGCAATATTTTTTACCTTAATTTGATAGTTACGGTACATCTCAAATTTAGTTGTACCTTCGGGATAATCATCTTTGATGCGGGAGACAAATACCCCTTCTTCGAGAAGATAATCGCGGATATATGCGCGTAATTCCGCTTTTTCAGCCACTTCTTCCGCTAAAATATCAGCAGCGCCTTTGAGTGCTTCTTCTGCTGTTTTTACTCCCTTGGCTTCAGAAATATACTTAGCGGCTTCTTCTTCTAGTGAAGCCGTTGCAGCATCTTTTACATTTAGCGACTTGATGAATTCCGCTAATGGTTCGAGTCCTTTTTCTCTGGCGATAGTGGCGCGGGTGCGTCGTTTTGGACGATAGGGTAAGTATAAATCCTCAAGTTCGGTTTTTTGTAAGCAGGATGAGATTTTGGCTTTGAGTTCATCTGTGAGTTTACCAAGTTGTGCGATCGCACTTAAAATCACAGATTTTCGTTCTTCCAGTTCTGTTAAATAAGTATATCGATCAGCCAGTTCACGTAGTTGCACCTCATTCATCTCATCGGTGCGCTCTTTGCGATAACGTGCAATAAAGGGAATCGTTGCACCCTCCGCCAAAAGGGAGAGCGCGTTTTGCACCTGATGAGGTTTGAGGTTTATTTCACTTGCCAGTAATTGAGGAATGTTCAGCATTGAGTGTCTAAAAGGAAAAAATGAAAATGCTACTTCTAAAGGTAATATGCTAGATCCTTATCCTGGCGCAAGGCCAAAGTTTTAAGCTAATTTACCAGATGATTGTTCACAAGAGTGCAATTGGCTAAATAGACAAAACCCATCTACGCAAGTTTTAACGTGTCGCGGAAGTCCCCACCTTCAATGTACTCATAAGATGGGGATAGGGAGCGGGGGGTGAGGATTGCATCTGGAATTAATTTTTTGCTTATGCAATAAACAAATTCTGGATGTATGACGAATCCCCAAAATTTTCTGGTAAACTAAAAATTGTCTTGACCATCAATGCCATAAGCGAAAACCAAGTTAATAGGTATATGTTGCATCGCCCTTGGCGTCTCCCCTTGGGAGAAGAAAAAAATTTGGGTCTTGGGAACCAGGACTCCTGCCCTTGGAGGGAATGTAAGACCAAAAAAACTACGAAGTAATTGATGGCTATTCCCGATGAATTGGGAAGCCCCGTCCGTCTTACGGCGGGGTAGTTCACAGCCTTCAAATCTGCGTGGGTAAACAAGAGTTTGTATAGCATACGCATCTATACTGAGTTGGGATAGTGTTACCGGAAGAGATTTTGCACTCCTCACCAAGCTAGGACTAGCGTCTGGTAAGCTACTGTTAAAGCCAGCTTGGCTTATCATGGACAACAGAAGAAGGAGTTATTAGCCAAGCTTTTGAGCGCTGCTTCTGTCTCAAGAATTATTCCAATTTGTGTAAGATACAACGTTGCGTAATCTTGATTTTCTATAATATTTATTTCAATGGGCTGTTGTGGCTAAAACCTCATTGGATGTAAAATTAACCACAATTCCAAAAAACAATTTCAGTTTGTTTTATAGCACAATAACTTATAGTTCAGAAGTTAGTAAAATGGCTTTGTTCTTTTTGATACCACTATGTACGGCTTTGGCCACTGGCTACTTCTTTAAAAAGAGTAGTGATGAACTTGCATATATTGCAGGTGTATTTGCAGCTATTAGCTTAATTTTCAGTTTAGTATTAGCACCCTGGCAGATTCAGTTTGGATTGTTAATTATTGTCTTAATTATTACCAATAGACTTTTGCAGGAAAATGAGTTCAAACAAACTCTAAGCAAAGGAGAACAATTTAGAGAAACTAAAGTCGGTGCGAATAAATCGAACTATGTGAAGTAATGTAAAATTATTGTAATCAAGTTTGTAGTGAGGACTAAAGTCCTTCTTTTAGGACTAAAGTCCTTACTACAAACATGCAAATTATTTACGTCGTTTTACTTAGGTTTTGTCTCAATACGCTTGGGTTAGCGCCAAAAATCTTGAAATGTGTAGGTTGGGTTGAGGAACAAAACCCAACATTTCGGGACTTTGTTGGGTTGCGCGTATGAAAACGATTATGCGTTACGGTGAAAATCCTTGTAGAGACGTAAAATTTTACGTCTCTACATCCAAATTCATACCTTCATTCAGCAACGCCATTTTTATAAATAAAAAACTATTCAGACTATCGGTTAGCATCTATGAACCTTGAGAGGTTAAGTATAGTTTTATACTGAAGATAACCTATTTACATTATTGTTCAAGTTTAAATTCTGCTTTATCAAATTCTTAACTTTGCACTTTTATTAGCCAGAAAGTGGTATATAAACGTACAAATTCTTAAAAATAAAGATTCATCAAGAGGAAAGTGTAGATTTTATAAAGTTTTTGTTTAGGTATATTTTCCTAAAATGAATTTTTGATGAAGTGTGGCGATAAATTTGCAACATTGTTTTCTCATGGTATTCTAGTAAGTGATTATATGTAAAAATTAATTTTGAGATAAAGCTCTAGTTAAAATTACATATAGTTAATAACAATCAAACAACAGTAATACTTAAGATAATGTAAAAACATCTCAAATCCACTTAAATCAACGTAAGTAAGCTGCAAGTTGCTCACCAAACGCTAGTTTACATTAGCCCCTAGCCCCGTCAAAAAATCCATTTTGACATTCAATAAAATTCTCCAGAAATCTGTAAAGCAAATCACTGTAGAGTTATCTATCAATGCTTTTGCCTCTCAGGCAGATTTCTTTTATCCATTGTGTTCTGATGTCCAAAAAGAACACCTATGCACACTAAATTTGAGTACGAATTTTTTAAATCGGCTTAGTCTTCAGCCGAAATTGCAGATATGTCTGTGAGCCTGGATAAATTCTACGGTATGTCATAAAACTAATAAGCACTTCCTGGAGAAACTTAAAAACATTTATCAATCCAGCTTAGTTTTGATGCACAAGTTAGTTGCTTGAGAAGTTGAGTAGTGTCTTCAACAAGGTTTCTATAGCAGGATACAACTGATGAAAGTTAATGAATGGATTAATCAAAAATTCCGGAAATCCATTATTATTCGCTTAACTCCATCTGTTGAACATGCGGGCCGAATCCGAGTTCAGCATAAGCGATGTCTCACTGCTAAACTTTGTCCACAAATTTGTGGTAGAGGACTCAATGTTCTTTATATCTGCATCCACTATGACATGGATATTGCGATCGCACTAAAACTAGTCTGGAAACATAACTGGGTGATACAGAAGATATCTGCAATTCGCAATTGGGCAAAGCCTAAATTGATTGTGCCAATTGCCAAGCAAGGAAACTGTTATGTCTGGGAGTGTAACCCAGCAAGCAAGTTGAGCATAATCTACTCCGATAATATCGGGTCTTGCCATGATACAGCAACCGTTCAACAACCTGCATAGTATTTAGTTGCTAACTCTTGGACATGAGCTTCGATGATCATTTTCATATCAGCCACTTCAACATACCCTTCCCAATAAGTCGAATTGCACAAAAGGTATGACCAAAATCCGAAACGTTCAAAACGATGAGCTGTTTACAGTCCGGTTCATACCTACTATCTCGATTGAGGCAAATGTACTATGAAATCTATCTCGCAAACTTCAAACGTTAAAATAATTCCTTATATTATCCTCTTTGTCAGTATTTTGTTTAGTATTTCTGGGCAATTGCTGATGAAGCATACCATGAGTAATACAAATGAGGGACTATTTAATTGGGTATTTATTCAAAACTTAGTATTAGCTATTAGTGTTTATTGCTTGGGAGTTTTAAATTGGATATTGGCTTTGCGCTCTGTAAAATTGAGTATTGCTTATCCACTGACTAGTTTAAATTATGTCGGGATACTTTTCGGCTCATACTACTTTTTTGCTGAAGAAATTACACTAACTCGAATAGCAGGAGTAATCACTATTTTTTTTGGTGTTCTGTTAGTAGTTATTCCATTAAGAAAATCTACATAAACTTATAGTAAATCTTATCAGGAAGCATTCACAAATGAACATCATTACTTGGCTAGTTTTAATGCTTGTGGTTTTATTCGGAACAACAGCTAACCTATCACTAAAGTATGGACTTTACATTTCTAGCCCTACTAAGGGAGCAAGCGCATCTATCAAAAATCTGTTATTATCTCGTTATTTTTGGATTTGGTTTGTTTGCTATACATTTATGACTATATTGTGGCTTTATGTATTGCGGACAATTCCTCTGAGTCAAGCATTTCCAGTTCTAGGATTAATGTATGCACTTATCCCGATTGCTTCTCACTATCTTCTAAAAGAGCAGGTTATATTTAGCCAGTGGGTAGGAATTTCTATCATCATAACTGGTGTCATTCTTGTTGTAAACTAATAGCTAAATGGGCAGATAGCAGGGCTATTAGAACTAAAATTTCCTGAAAATAGAATTTCCAAGACATCCCTACAAAAATCTGAATTAAATTTATGAATATAGGCATCATTGGCGGGGGTATAACTGGGCTAGTATTAGCCCAACGTCTTTCAAATCAAGGACATAAAGTAACTGTATTCGACAGTAATAAGCAGCTTGGTGGACTTACCACTTATCATGATTATGGGTTGTTTACCTGGGATCGGTTTTATCACGTTATCCTCCCTTCTGATACTCATTTAATAAATTTTCTCAGAGATATTGGTCTTGGAGATAAGCTGCGTTGGCATCGAAGTTTAACAGGCTTTTACGACAATCAAAAGTTTTATTCTATCAGTAACTCTATAGAATTTCTCCGCTTTCCTCTATTTGGAATTATAGGTAAAATAAGATTAGCTTTTACTCTTTTGTATGGTTCACGCCTTAATAACTGGCGGCGCTTAGAGAAGATTTTAGTTGAAGATTGGCTATTAAAACTTGGTGGTAAAAGCACATACGAAAAGCTCTGGAAACCCTTGCTTTTATCCAAATTAGGAGAGAACTATAAGCGAATATCAGCAGTTTTTATTTGGGCTTATATAAAACGACTATTTTCAGCGCGAGATTCTTCATTAAACAAAGAACAACTTGGTTATGTCTCAGGCGGTTACAAAACTGTTTTTGACCATATAGAAAAATTAGTTTACGCGGCTGGGGGTCATATCCACACAGGCGTTGCGGTGGAATATATCGCACCTCATCCAGAGGGGGGAATGTGGGTAGAATATCAAAGCAAAAAGGAACATTTTGATAAAGTAATCTTTACTGGCCCAGTTAATATTTTGCAACAGGTTGCTGCTAAAGAACTGGTGAAAGTTTCAGACACAGGTGAAACAGTAGAATACCTGGGCGTAATCTGCATGGTACTTATTACTCGCAAGTCTCTAATTCCTTATTACGTAGTAAATATTGCCGATAGAAACGTTCCCTTTACTGGAGTCATCGGGATGAGTAACTTAGTGTCTTTGCAAGAAACAGCAGGATATCATATCACATTCCTACCAAAATATATCCTTTCCACTGACCCGTTGTTAAAACAGCCAGATGATGAATTGCGCCAAGTATTTTTCCAGGGTATACGTTTGATGTTCCCAGAACTCAAAGCAGATGATCTTGTCGCAGCACACATTAATCGAGCTATTAAAGTACAGCCGCTACAAGTTTTAAATTATTCAAGCCTTGTTCCAAAAGTGAGTACTGAAAACGATGATTTTTTCGTCGTCAATACCTCACAATTGGTCAATGATAGCGTCAACAACAACGCAGTCGTCCGACAGGTTGATGAATTTCTCAAGAAATCAACATTACTGAATTCTTGAAAATTGAGAATGATATTTTGAAAATCACACGAGGTACTTATGAGTCTTTTTGTTCTTTTACCGGCATACAACGAGCAAGAATCAATTCGCCCCTTGTTCAAAAAGTTTCAGATATTGCAGCAAATCTCGAATCTGGATATCCGGCTCATTCTTGTTGATGATGGTAGCAGGGATGCAACTGCTCAGACTGCAATAGAAGAATCTCAATCGTTAGGAATATCACTGAAATTAGTCCAACATGCCAAAAATGCTGGTTTAGGTCAAGCAATTAAAACAGGTTTCACGACTTTCTTAGAAATTTCTAAAGAAGGGGATTTTTTAGCCGCGATGGATTGCGACAACACTCAACCACCAGAACTATTAATCAAGATGTATGAGACGATGATAGCTGGTAGTTATGATATTGCGATCGCATCCAGATATCGAAAAGGCTCCAAAGTCATAGGCTTATCAAAATTTAGAGAGATAATGAGTTACGGAGCTAGCTGGCTTTTTAGAATTGCAGCCCGTGTACCAGGTGTAAAAGACTACACTTGTGGTTATAGACTGTATAACCGTACTTTCGTCAGTAAACTAGATATGTATTATGGCGAGAATTTATTCACTGAAAGTGGATTTGCTTGCATGATAGATTTATTGCTAAAAGCCAAACCGCTCAAACCAAAAATAGTAGAAATTCCAATGGTTTTGAGATACGACGAAAAGCCTAGTGCCAGCAAAATGAAAATTCTTAAAACTATTACTCGAACTCTAAAACTATTGTTTAAGAATTTAACATCGCCAGCGCCAACATCTGCTAATTTAGGTCAGACTTTCAATCAGCAAGAAACAGCAAGAATTCCACTGAAAATAACAAATCGTAAATAAACCTGAGAAAGAATAAGCTCTCACCAAGAATTAACTGGATGGAAAAATGATAATTTATCAACAGTATCATTCTAGGGATGAGCAAGGCATAAATCAAAAATAAGTTTGATTAAATTGTTGCTTCTACCAATATATATAGTTTAAGAAATTGGAAGACAGTCTAAGGCTGCCTTCCAATTATTTATGTATGAATATTTTCACTTTCTGGTTTGCTCATTTTCTGTGTCTAAAACATTACACCCAGTATTGCAACTGATTCTCTAAACATTCTCTTCATTTATTACCAGAGTACAACTATGCCATAGATAATTTGAATATTTTGCTTCATGCCAAGGTCAGTAACAGTAACAAGATATTGTAACAACGCATCAACATCCTTAATAGCTTTAGCAGTAAGCCGAACTTTTCCAGTTGGTGTTTGTGTCCAAGAACATGCGGGAATTGGAAAACCATGAGCAAAACTGTGTCTGACTTGCAAAATATCGTTTAGCATCTGTCGAGTTGCGAGTGCATTCATGCTTCTTTTTGACCAAACCCAATCGTTGATAGGGTCATAGCCAGTATATTGAAACAAAAGGTTACGCGAATTATCTGCATTTGGTGTATTAAATTGTTTAAGCGATCGCTCTGCTGCATTTTTAGCAATAGAATGTACAGCATGAAACTGAGGATCTAAAGGATTTGCGGTTACATCAAAAAAGTTGCGAACTAGTTCTTCAATATAAGCCTCCCATCCAGCAACAAACATCGCTAAAGCTGAATGGTAATAGACTTGAGTTTGGCTGTTTAATATTGGACGTAAGTGGGGATCTGTCGCAGTGTCACGTAGGACACGAGCCTTATAAGCCGCTTTATTGTACCTGCTGCTGGTGATGGCACGGCTATGCTCTTAGAGACAATTCACAAACTCTTCAAGTGCATCTCGATACCTCTTCAATGGCTCTGGATTTAATTGCACTCGCTCCTCGCCAATTTTTTTGGGGCCTGGTTTGAGCTTGTGCAAAGGTGTACCAGTTGTTGCAGAAACTACACAAGCACTGTGATAATCGGGAATTTCAATGAAACTGTTACTTGGTAAGTCTTTAGGACTAGCAAAAATATGACGATTCTTCTCATGTATATCATCCATAGTTTTCTTAATGATTTTGTTGACGGCTATAAATGCAGAAGCGGCTTTACCTTCATACATAGTGACTCGATTACTTACAAACGTATGTAATTTGGGCACGGATACGCCTTCTTCTTTTGCGCGTTTAGCAAAGCTAATTCGTGCATATGATGCAGTATTGGGATCGCTAATACCATATAGAAGTGCAACCACATTCTCAATTGCACGACGCGAACTATCGTCTGCCGTAAATGGGACAACTACACCCTCTGCTGCAACTAGACCAAGCTGTGTGTATACAGCAAAACTAGGGTTACAATCAATTAAGAATAAAGTGTCTCGCTCACCACTATATGTACGTAAAGCAAATGTTAAATCTCGCACCCAACTAAGCACCTGTTTCCAAGCATCAATTGGTATTTGTAGTTGAGATGTTTGCCTAATTGCTTCAGAAATTATTTCGAGAAGATTATCCCCACAGATGAGCCTCAGATTTTCTGGTATTTGTGGGTTAAATTCTCTTGGTTCACACACATAAGGAGATACATCCGTAATCATTCGGAAGGGAGAGTTAAGACGTGCTTCTAGATAGCCAGCCACAGTCGAGCGCGGTGTTTTACTGCTTAAAGAATGTAGTGCTTTTGGACTATTAAGATATCCCCCTAGTATGGTTTCTGAGACATTGGCTTGGGGACACAAGTCAATTACATAAACATCTGTATCGGGGTGACGGTGGGCATATTCAGCAGCAGCCACAAAGCAAAGAAAGCTTTTTCCCACGCCACCTTTGTTGTTCCAAAAAGCATACGAACTCATTTGTTATATTCCTTTTCTAGCTAAAGCAGTCGCTGCGGGTATTAGCAATGCTGTGGAACTTTTACCCCTATTGTCGCAAAATGAAACTGTATTTTATCTCGAATCTACATGAAGTGCGATCGCTCTCCAAAGGGCGTTACTTAAATATTTCACTCACGCTTAACGAGGGGAAAGTAAGTTTCTCAGGTGAGGAAACCCCTACTACTTAATTGCCGACTCTGACTTTCACTGATTTGTTAGACTGAACACACCAGGATTTTTCAGTCAAATCTCTGAACTACGCCAGCAGACGAGGCTACCCATGCTTACAAGTACGCTACTTCTCTCGAATCAACTTCCCACCCTGCAATATTCCTCCACACCAGAGCGTTTCGATGAAACCTGGGAAGCCCCCCTGGCTACCCTTTTAGGACTAGGACGCGCCGCAGGTGCTGACTTCATCGAATTATTTTTAGAGCGTCGCAACTATATTAGTTGCCTTGCAGAAGACGACTCCATCACTAGTATTTCACCCAGTCTGTCTACAGGCGCGGGAGTCAGAGTATTTCGCGGCAAAGCTGATTGCTACGTCAGCACCAATGACCTTTCGTTTTCCGGCTTGAAAGCAGCTTTAGAAAAAGGTCTTTCTATCCTGGGATTGCAACTACCCACTCCTAAAGCTTTCATCCCAGAAATCAACCTAGAATTATTGAGAGATTACGCCACCAAAAGAGGTAAAGATGCATGGCTACCAGTGTGTAGCTCCATCCGAGAAATGGGAGAAGTCCTCCTTGATGGTACTGCCAACCTGAAGCAAAAAGCTAGCCACGTCCAATCGCGCCGTGCTACCTATTTCCGGGATTGGCAAGAAGTTTTAATCGCCGCCAGTGACGGCACTTTTGCCCGTGACATTCGCCTCACTCAGTCAGTAGGATTCAACCTGTTGTGTGCTGATGGTGCTAATCGTGCTTCCATCGGTGAACGTGCTGGTAACACCAGCGATGCCAACTTCTTGAGGACTTGGGATTCTCAACAAGCTGCCGAAAAAATAGCAGAATCTGCTGGCAAAATGCTCTACGCCGATTATGTAGAATCAGGTACTTACCCGATTATTATGGCGAATCACTTTGGCGGCGTAATCTTCCACGAAGCTTGCGGACACCTGTTAGAAACCACTCAAATTGAACGCAAGACCACTCCCTTTGCTGACAAAAAAGGCGAAAAAATTGCCCACGAAAGTTTGACAGCCTGGGATGAAGGGCGTTCTGAAAATGCCTTCGGGACAATTGACATGGATGACGAAGGTATGCCTGCTCAAAGAACCCTATTAATTGAAAAAGGCGTTCTCAAAAACTTCTTAGCAGATAGAACAGGTTCTGTACGCACCGGACACCCCAGAACTGGAAGTGGACGCCGCCAAAATTATACCTTTGCTGCTGCTAGCCGGATGCGTAATACTTATATTGATTCTGGCGAATATAGCATTGATGATTTATTTACCTCTGTTGATAAAGGTATTTACTGTAAAAAGATGGGTGGCGGCAGCGTTGGTGCTACAGGCCAATTTAACTTTAGTGTTGATGAAGCTTATTTGATTGAAAATGGCAAAATCACCAAACCGCTAAAGGGAGCAATTCTAATTGGTGAAGCTAAGGAAATTATGAATAAAATTTCTATGTGTTCCCAAGATTTGGAAATTGCACCAGGTTTTTGTGGCTCTGTCAGTGGCAGTATTTACACCACAGTAGGACAACCCCACATTAAGGTTGATTCTATTACCGTCGGTGGAAGATAATAATTTTGGATTTGAGATTTTGGATTTTGGATTGTGAATGAGCAGAATATTGTGTCAATAAAAAGCTACGAGACAAATATAAGTCATAAGCTAAACCACATCTAGCATAATACTCAGTTGTAGGGTGGGCGTTTCGCCCGCTCAGGAAATACAAGCAAATTTTATGTGCAAAAGCTTAACATCCAAAATCCAAAAATATAATATCCAAAATAAAATCGCTCCCAATCCAAAATCTAAAATTCAAAATCTAAAATTGACTATGCCAAATATCAATGAGATTGCAAATTCTGCCAAGGATAATGCTGAGAAGCTTGGTATTAAGAAATTCGACATTTATGGCTCAACAGTAGATGATACTAGCGTGCAAGTAGACCAAGGTGAGCCAAAACAAGTCAAAGCCTCAAATCGCTCTGGTGTTACTGTTCGTGTCTGGAATGAAGATAATACAATGGGTGTCACCAGCACCACAGATGTAGACCCCAAAGGACTGGAATTAGCTTTGAAAACTGCCTACGAAGCTAGTTTCTTTGGTGTTAAAGAAAATGTTCCTGATTTTAGTCCAGAAGCTACTTCTCCTATTGCAAATAAACCTCAAGATAAGACACCCCAAGCACCTGTTGCTGAACTCATAGAAAGATTATTGGTAGCTGAAAAAGAACTACTAGCAGCTCATCCAGCAATTAAAGGTGTGCCTTATAATGGGTTATCGCAAAGAGATATTGACAGATTTTATCTCAATAGCGACGGTGCGGTGAGAACTGAATCTCATTCTTTAGCATCAGTTTATCTTTACAGCAAAACTGAGGAAGAAGGAAAAAAACCTCGCAGTGCAGGTGCTTTTAGAATCAACCATAGTTTAGATAATTTAGACATCAATGGTTGCATCAAAGAAACCGCAGATAAAACTATCAGTCACTTGAACTATGAAAAAATCAAAACTGGTAAATATCGGGTTGTTTTTTCACCGGAAGCTTTCTTAAGTCTGTTGGGTGGTTTTTCTAACTTGTTCAACGCTCAAAGTATTTTGGACAACCAAAGCTTATCTACTGCTGATGATTTAGGTAGAGAAATTGCTTCTCCTCTGCTTTCAGTTTTTGATGATGCACTTCACCCAGCTAACGTAGGCGCAGAAAGTTTTGATGGTGAAGGAACTCCGACTCGTCAGGTTTCGCTCATTGAAAATGGTGTTTTAAAAAGCTTTCTCCACAGTGCAGGCACTGCCAAAAGGTTCAATACCCAGCCAACAGGTAATGCCAGTATTGGTGCAAAGGTAAGCGTTAGTCCCAATTTTTATCACGTTTTTTCAACAGCAACTCCTGAAGAAGAGTTAAGTTTAGAAACTGCTGAAAATGTGATTTTTATCGATGATTTACAAGCTCTCCATGCTGGAGTTAAAGCTTTGCAAGGTTCGTTTTCTTTGCCGTTTGATGGTTGGCTAGTTAATAAGGGTGTCAAGACGAGTATAGAGTCAGCAACAGTTGCTGGCGATTTCTTAGAAGTTCTGAAGTCAATTATTTATGTAGAAAAAGAGCCAGAGTTAACGCCAGGGGGAGTTTGCCCAAAAATCTGGGTTAATGAACTGTCGATTACTGGTGAGTAAAAGTTAAAAAGTAGAGAGTTAGGAGTTCAATTTAACTCTTAACTCATCACTTTGAAATCATTATTCACCATTAGTATTCACCACCAATGCTAATGGCAGTATTAAATACATCAGCACCGCTTAAATCAATATTAGCCATAACAGCCCCATCTACGTCAGTATTATATAAATGAGCATTACTCAAATCAACATTGGTGAGATTAGCATTATTTAGGCTAGTACCACTGACAAAAGCATCTGTGAGATTAGCAGACTTCAAATTGGCACCAGTTAAATCAGCACCTTCTAGGTTAGCACCTTCGAGATTAGCTCCTTTTAAATTTGCATTTCTGAGGTCAACACCTATCAAGTGAGCGCCTTTGAGGTTTGCTCCTGTTAAATTACATCCAAAACATTCTCTAGTTTCCAGCAAGCGCCGGACAGAAGCGGAGTTTTCTGCTTTGACGGAAAGGGGAGCAGCTAAAGATAGCGTGCTGAGTATGGCTGCTGCCGTCAAAAAAATTCGTTTCATATTTACCTCCGACACTTCTAGAAGTCATTAAATTTTTGAACTTCTACGATACCAGTGTGCCAAGATTACAGAATTCTGTACTCATGCGATCGGAGGAATATATAATATCTATGAGATTAGGTATTCTTGTTTAAGCTAGTCCGATCGAACTAATATTAATATTATTGGACTCAACTGCAAACCACTATATAAGTAGGACGGCGGAAATAATTTGCATGTTTGTAGTAAGGACTTTAGTCCTAAAAGAAGGACTGAAGTCCTTACTACGAACTGAATTACAATAACTTTACATTAGTTAACATAGTTTGAATTATTCACACCGACTTACTTATTTTTAGTCGTTAATTGTTCCATCAGGCATGACCGCACCACGCA
This sequence comes from Nostoc sp. CHAB 5834, assembly GCA_020829485.1. Next base: position 53,132 of record JAIVFU010000036.1, read on the forward strand.
AATCTGCACCACTCAAATTTGCACCACGCAAATCGGCATCCATCAAGTTACTATCCAGCATATACGCCAAAGTTAAATTGGCATTACGCAAATCAGCACCCTGCAAAGTTGCACCATGTAAATTAGCATCATGCAAGTTTGCACTGATTAAACTTGCCTGATTTAGGTTCGCGCCACTTAGCTTTGTGCAAACTAGATTTGCCTGATTCAGGATTCCCCGATTTAAATAGCTAAAAATTAGGATTGCATTACCCAAATCTGCCTTATTTAAAGTTATACCAATCAAGTCTGCACCAAACAAATTTACGCCGTTTAAGTTTGCCTCAAAAAACTTTGTTTCTCCATTTTCATATCGCTTAAGAAGTTCATTGGCATCCATATTTTTTCCTATTAATTACCACAGTTTTTCCAGCATCAACAATAGTCAAAAGTTGCCATTATTCTTTGGTAGGGGGTGCTATAAATTGACAGGTATTATCATCATTGAATGCCATTTTATGATAAGGGTTAACTAGGGTTTTCGTTTCTAGAGATGAATCGCTGTTAAACGGTTGATATTCGTTGGTAGTGGATGATATATTGCCATATAGACCTCGCATAGATTGGATGATTGCACTAGCTGCTTGAATATTTTCATCCGGTTTGCCTAGAGATATAACAGCATTATTTAGTTTAGATTCAAGCTCTCTGATAGTTGGACAAGTATTAAATAATTTCAGCAATAAATCATCAAGTTTTTCAGCCTTCAGTTTCAACCAGTCTTCTTCATTGAAAGTAAATTTTTTGTAAAATACAGAAAATAGAACTATTTTAGCCCTAAGTGGGTTAGTATACTTCATAATATTTTGCCGTAAATCAAACTGATTATATTGATGTTTGATTTGACTGTTTGGAGATTTATCTATAGGATTTGATGAGATTTGCCTAGAATTATATAAGGTCTGTTCCTCTTTACAAGGTTGATTTAATAATATTCCTGTTAACTCTTCTTGATGAGGTTGATTTAATAATATTCCTGTTAATTCATCAGATGTTATATATAACTTCTGCATTTCATGAGAAATAACACTGGCGATTAGAGCGTATTCGTCTTGTTTATTAAGGGTTTTTACAACTTTAGATAAACTATAATTTAAGTTATTTATAGTTGGATTTAATCTGCATAATTCTTGAATTAATTCTTGTAATTTAAACCGTTCTAGCGTATCTTCATCATTCTCCCAAATATTTCTACAAGCCGAGTATATTAATTTTTTAACCCGTTTTGAGTTTTCATGCTGTTCTAAATTTTTAGTTACTGCATCTAGGCTAGATATAGTTTTCATCGGCAAATCTCCGGCACAGGTATCAGGTAGTAGTAAATGATAGAACTAGCTCTTTCAACGTGACTCGTAAAATCTCTTTTTCTGCGATCGCTCTCTGTGTTAAGCTAATGTACTTTTAATTTGCATAACCAGGGCGGGCAAGATGCCCACCCCACAATAGTTTTACTTCCAGGTAATATGCAAGGTTATTTGTCCAACAGCTTATAAGTGTTAGAAGTTATTTATTTAACCGCAGAGGCACAGCAGAAAGTCTGAGCCACGGGGAAACCTTCGTTGGTGCAGTCCACCGCAGGCATCAGGCTTTCTAGGACAGAAAAGAGGTTTAGAGAGGAATTCACTTTCGATAATTTCTACTTACTTTAAAAGGGCTGGTCTTATGTTATACCCTTTTTATCTAGCTTGTGTAGTCATGTCGAACCACTTTACCCACGGTTGGCTCAACAGCCAAATCCTGATAGTCATTGCCTGTGAGAGTTAAATTCCTTAGACCTTACTGCTTCCTATCAAATACAACAGCGCCATACGAACGGCGACACCACTGGTAACTTGCGATTGAATAAGACTAAATTCTGGGTCATCCATTAATTCAGAACTAATTTCAACACCACGGTTAACTGGGCCTGGATGCAAAACTTTGACGTTTGGTTTACAAAGTTGCAACTTTGTGCTATTGATGCCAAATAGCTGATGATATTCTCGTAAACTTGGCAGTAAATGAGCCGTCATCCGTTCCTTTTGCAGGCGCAAAGTCATGACAAAATCGGCATTCTGCAAAGCTGGTTCTAGTTGCCAATGTAGAAAAAGTTGGGGAGTGGGGAGTGGGGAGTGGGGAGTGGGGGATGAGGAGATAAGAAAATCCTGATTTTTGACTCCTGCCTCTTCCAAGATATACTCGGCAAATAATTTGGGTAAGAGGGTGGGTGGGGCTGCTAGATGCACTTCGGCACCACTGGCGATTAAACTCCAGATATTCGATCGCGCCACACGAGAATGGAGAATATCCCCAACAATGGCAATCTTTTTACCCTTTAAAAGTTCTAGCCGGGGGCTAGCTGGGTCAATTAGAGTACAAATGGTAAATAAGTCTAGCAGTGCTTGGGAAGGATGCTCATGTTGACCATCACCAGCATTGAGGACACTAACTTTTACACCTAAACGATCCATTTCAGCCGCGATCGCATTTGGTACTCCTGCCTCTCGATGGCGGACTACCATAATATCAGTTCCCATTGCCAAATAGGTTTTCGCCGTGTCGAGAATTGTCTCTCCCTTAGTCATAGAAGATGTGGCTGCGGTAAAGTTCAGCGTATCTGCACTTAAGCGTTTTGCCGCGAGTTCAAAACTGCTGCGGGTGCGGGTAGACGATTCAAAAAATAAATTCGCCACCACCTGCCCCTGCAACGTTGGTACTTTCTTCGTCCGCCGCGATAGCACTTCCTGAAAACTGGCAGCAGTTTGCAAAACAGTATTATATTCAGCCGCCGTAAAGTCAGCTAGGGAAAGAACGTGATGACGATTCCAGGTAGTAGTAGGCATATTTAGGGACTGGGGACTGGGGACTGGGGATTGGGAATTGGCGACTGGGGAAGATAAGGGAGAAATGATCAATGCCCAATGCCCAATGCCCTATTCCCAATCCTTTCAAGTTGGTAAATGTAAAACGTTTAAAGCTAGAGAAATTAGGCTGAGGAACGTTAAAAACCCAATTGTATCTAGCATTGTAGTCACTAACGGGCCACTAACTAAAGCAGGGTCAAGCTTCAGCCGTGTCAAACCCATTGGTAGTAAAGTGCCGAGTGTAACAGCCACAATTGTATTAGTTGCCATTACCATTCCGGCAATTAAAGCTACCCATCGTTCTTGGGGTCGCGCCCAAATTAAGGAAAGCAGGAACATCGTTATGGCTAAAGCTACGGCTGTACCTAAACCAGCGAGAAGTTCCTTGCGGAGAATTTTCAAGGTATCTTTAGATGTTATTTCTCCCACTCCCAAGCCGCGAATTGTCACCGTTAATGATTGAATCCCAACAGTACCACCAGTGTTAGAAAAAATCGGCATGATTACTGCTAAGACTGGCACTGCGGCAATTACAGATTGAAAAGGCGCGATCGCACTGGCTGCACCAATATACATTGCCATGATTCCCAATAGCCAAGGTAAGCGGTTGCGAATGGTGAGTAGGGGAGAAGATAAAGCTGCTTCATCACCACTGACACCCGCCAGTTTTTGGATATCTTCTGTGGCTTCCTCTTCCAAAATATCCATGACATCATCAATGGTGACGATGCCCACTAATCGGTCTTCTCGGTCAACCACGGGGATAGCGATTAAGTCGTAGCGCTGCATGATTCGCGCCACTTCTTCTTGAGGGGTTTCGGTTCTAACTTTGATGACGCGATCGCTAGCAATATCTTTGATGAAAACATCGGGAAAAGTAAACAACAACTGGCGCAGTGAAACTACTCTCACCAGCGTCCGGTTGTCATCTGTGACGTAGGCGTAGTAAATCGACTCCTTGTCTTCGTCCTGACGGCGGATTTTACTTAAGGCTTCACCCACGGTTAATCCCTGCCGCAACCGGACATATTCGGTTGTCATCACCCGCCCAGCCGTGCCTTCTGGATAGCCGAGAATCGTTGCTGTTGCTTGCCTTTGTTCTGGACTCAGTTCTTGCAATAGCCGTTTGATTACCCCAGCAGGTAGTTCATCAAACAATTCTGCCCGTTCGTCGGGACTCATCGCTTCTACAAGTTGCGCTACCTGGACATCATGCAGAGAATTAAGTAGTTCTTCCTGCACCTCTGTTGGCAGATATTCAAATACATCAATTGCCTGAGCTTTGTTGAGTAAACGAAATGCGATCGCCCGTTGTTGTTCAGGCAATTGTGTAATGTAGTCTCCTACATCCACTGGTTGCAAGCGATTTAAATCACATTTCAACTGATTTAAATCGGTAGTATCAGTCAACAAATCCCGAATATCTTCTGTGAGCATGAAATTATATCTCCTAAGTCTCCCCCGCGCTGGGAGACTTCCTCGCCAGATCAGAGGAGGTTGATACTGCCATCTGGTGGACTATTGCCCATAAAATTTCAACAATTCAATATCGATATCTAAATCAAGGCATCGCTAGTCATCATCCTAACCCGGAATAGCGCTCTCCGGGAGATACTGAATATTAGCATTCAGCTTTTGTTATTTTTACCAATAATAGCTAAGTTAATTACCCGCAAATTTAGGTAATTTTCGTCTAGCTTAAACTAGATTTTACTATTGCTATAAGCTATGTGTCTTGCCAATCAACGATTGTTTTCGCAAACTTTATAGAGTTAAAATATTTACAATATCAATAAGCAATCTTTCGTATCAAGCAACTTCATGCATAGTCACCTGGACGACGAAGAATCAGGAATGGGTTAGCAGGTTTAACTTCATAGTCGCGGTAAGGTGTTTGAGCTTTAGGGTTAGCGAAGCTCGCCGTTCGCATAGCGTCTCGAAGAGAAGGCATCGCTTCTGATGCAATCCACTCAGGATGGTTATCTTGCCCCAAATGATAGCAATATAGGTTATCTGTTTTGCGGTTGCAGGTTTATTTGCTAATCCAGCATCTGGATTTGAGCAAAGGGCAAAAAATATATTTTCTTCCTCCTGCCGTAAGCTCGAACTGCCCTCTGCCTTTCTTCAGTAATTTTTAGAGATTTTCTCGTGTCCGTTTTGCTTCTATTAGTTTTTCCAGTTCACCAATTTCATCTATGGTATAAAACTTTGGGTTAGGTTCAGCGTTAATTTTATCCATTAGAGCGTGAAAAGCTTCTGTATCATTCCGATTCTCTAATAAATAACGTTTTAACTCTATTTTACTCATTGCTGCAAACTTAGGCTTGGTCATTCGTCGTATCTCCATTTACCATTAGGGTTAATTACAATACCAGTTTCATCACCAGCCAAGATATAGATGTCTCCTGTTCGTTCATCTAATCTGACTATAAAGATAGGTAGTAGAAACGTTGTGAGGTTTTGGCAGAGGATAAAACAAATCAAATTTTGTTTGGGTGTAGGATACCTCATCAAGATTGACTTACCTTTTTGATTGCCGCATCACACCACATCCTGACAGCTTCTTCCATTGCCTCACTGTGCCCTATTTCTAACTCAAGAGCTAGCTGTTTGAAAATTTTAACTAAATCCTTGGGCAGATAGGCAGCACTCTGGGTGTAATCGCTGTGGGTGCGTTTGTTAATTCGAGTTTCCATGATGAAAAAAGTTAATCTGCTGTTCTGCTAGCATACTAGCTCATATCCCCTAGATTGCACTTTATAGCACGTAATTCTGACCACACCCAAAAATCTTGCCAATTTTTCACTATTTCGCCAGTGCCACGCCGAAATAAAATCGCTAAAATTCAGTACCCAGAGGCGTATTAACAGGAGATAATAATAAGCTCACACCACCCTTAGCTGTTGTCCCATCAACCATTACAGGACTTGTTCTGGCTTGGTTTAGGTAATTCACTTGACAGCCACAGGGTCAAATTTTGCAAGTTGTTCTGAACCAAACCATGAAAACATCTACCAAATTGCTAACTCGTCTAGACTATTACTACCAGCAAATCAAAACGATCATCCTGACTCGCCAGAATCCGATTACTGGCTTACTACCTGCGAGTACAGCGATTACAGCCCACGGCGATTATACTGATGCCTGGGTGCGAGACAACGTTTACAGCATTTTGGCAGTTTGGGGTTTAGGACTTGCATACCGCAAGATTGACGACGACAAAGGACGCACCTATGAACTAGAACACAGTGTGATCAAACTGATGCGCGGATTGTTGTTTGCAATGATGCGACAAGCTCATAAAGTAGAGACATTTAAACATACTCAGTCGCTACTAGATGGACTGCACGCCAAATATAATACCGCGACGGGTGATATTGTTGTTGGCGATGATGAATGGGGACATTTGCAACTTGATGCCACATCTATATTTTTGCTGATATTGGCGCAAATGACGGCAGCAGGATTGCCAATAATTTATACCATTGATGAAGTGAATTTCGTCCAAAATTTAGTTTACTACATTGGACGAGCTTACCGCACACCAGATTACGGCATTTGGGAACGTGGTAATAAAATTAATCGGGGTAGTGCAGAGTTAAATGCCAGTTCTGTAGGCATGGCAAAAGCTGCTTTAGAAGCTATCAACGGACTGGATTTGTTTGGTGTGCGTGGTAGTCAAGCATCAGTAATTCATGTGCTACCAGATGAAATCGCCCGGGCCCGGATTACCTTAGAATCCTTATTACCGAGAGAATCTGGTTCCAAAGAAATTGATGCGGCGCTCTTAAGTATTGTTAGTTATCCTGCCTTTGCAGTGGAAGATTTGGAGTTACGCGATCGCACCTTAAACGATATTATCAATAAACTCGCAGGTAAATACGGCTGCAAACGCTTTCTGCGTGATGGACACCAAACCGTTTTAGAAGATAATCAACGTTTACACTACGAACCGTGGGAACTCAAGCAATTTGAGCATATTGAATGCGAATGGCCGTTATTTTTCACTTATTTAGTTCTAGATGGATTATTTTGTGGCGAACAAGAACAAGTTAAAAAATACCAAAATCTTTTAGAATCATTACTCATAGAACAAAATGGCTTGCGTTTATTGCCAGAACTTTATTATGTTCCCGCAGAAAACATAGAAGCAGAAAAGTTAGCACCCCAAACGCAACCACGTTTACCCAATGAAAATATTCCCTTGGTGTGGGCGCAGAGTTTATATTTTCTCGGTGAAATGTTGAGTGAAGGGTTACTAGCGGTTGGTGATATCGACCCTTTGGGAAGACATTTGTGTGTGGGCAAACAGCGCGAATCATTGGTACAAATTGCTTTATTAGCAGAAGATGAAGATTTACAAACGAAACTAGAAGTTCACGGAATCGAAGCACAAACGCCTACTCAAGTAGAACCGATTCAAGTGAGAAAAGCTGGAGAATTTTCAGCTATTTATACCCAAATCGGACGTAACGATAAACTTGGTTTAACTGGGAGGCCAGTGCGAAGGTTGCGGAGTTTGACAACATCTAGAATCTTTCGGATTAGCGGTGAAACAATTGTATTTTTGCCTTCATTTTCCGACTCTCAACAGTTTTACTTAACCCTTGATTACCATTTTTTGCTGGATCAAATTAGAAGCGAACTAGCTTACATTCAAAAATATTGGAGCGATTTAGGTCGTCCTACCTTGACTTTAATGTTGACGCACACCATGTTAAAAGCAGGTTCGGAAGCATTACTAGAACTGATGCAAGAACTAAAAGATGGTGTTTGTAACGGTGTGCAAGTAAAATTAGGGCGGCTAAATCAGCTAATGCTAACAGCCGGAATCCAAAGAATTGATTTTCTTCCCAATGCAGAATTTGCGCGATCGCCAGTAAAAAATGCTAGCCCACGTTGCTATTATTTAGCTTATCATCCTGAGAAAAACTGGCGTTTAGGACATACCCAAGAATTTCAAATGGAGTGTGAAACTAACTTCGGGTTATTACTTTCTTATCTGCGTTCATCAGAGAATATTTACGAGCAAATCGAGTTATTGCAAACCTTAACTCGATTGCAGGGAATTGAATTTGATACGGGATATGGTGGCCCAGGAGATCGCGTCACCGTAGCCGATTTACTCGATGAAGTTTATACCAAAGCTGGAGATTTAGGTATTTGGGCAGTGGTACGCCGGGCTGCGGGGTTAATGCAAATGGTTGATATCAGTTTATCAGATGCAGTGACGAGTATCTTGGTGCGAGGTAAGCAAATTGCTGTGGGTAAAGCTTACAGTGAAGCGTCCTTGATTAGCGTACCCATGTCCCACGATGAGATTGCCGATAAAATTAATCATTTTTGTCGTGAGGATATCCGCGATCGCGTCCTCACTCAAGAGATTTTAATCTATGTTGGTATCTTAATTCGCTCAGAACCCGAACTATTCCAGGGACTACTAACGCTGAGAGTCGGCTATCTGATCTTACTAATCACCAGCGAACTAGCGCGGGAATTGCATGTCACTCAAGATGAAGCTTACGATCGCTTAATGCAACTTTCACCCTTTGAAGTTAAAGTGCGCTTGCGTCAGGTATTAACTGGATATACTGGCATGAGTAACCTGTTGCGCCAGCAAGAATCACTGCACGTCAAACAAAAAGAAAGTGATATTGCTTGGGTAGTGCTACCAGGAATCGCCGAAGGGATAGAAGTTCCGCCAGGTGGTTGGCGACGGTTTCGCCAAGCCGAGGGTGCGACGGGGCGCGTACCAAAAGAATTTTTTAAGCAAGTTTGGCTATTAATGCAACATTGCAAGGGTTTAGTTATTGGAGATAAATTAGAGCGGCGCAATCGTTTAGATAGTGAGATAATGTTGTCGGAAATGACAGCCGGTGAAAGAAATTTTGCTCTCTTGGTTGAGCATTTGCTGAATAAAATCGAAGCTCCAGAATACCGCCAAGTTAATATTGAAGCATTAATCGAATTAGGAGCGATCGCAGCCAATAATCCTAAGCTGCAAATTGAAGAATATATCGTGTTGGATGTATTAATTGGCCATGCAGTGCGATTGGCGTGGCTAGAAAATCATAGTCAACGCAGCGATCGGTATGATGAGGATAAGGGGAGTGCGTGGCGATCGTTTTACAATACTTCACCTAGAGATTGCGCTAGTTATATTTTGAAGGCGTTTAGATTCTTGACGGAATTTGTGAAGGATTTTTAAACGCAGAGGAACGCAGAGGGAAACGCAAAGGAGCGCAGAGGATGAGAGAGAATGAGTTGAGTGGGGTGATTATTGGTTGTGCGATAAGGGTGCATACTGCTTTGGGGCCTGGTTTGTTGGAGTCGGCTTATGAGGAGTGCTTGGATTATGAGTTGAAGAAGGCCGGGTTGAGTGTTGGTAAACAAATTCCATTGCCTTTGATTTACCAAGATGTGCAATTGGAATGCGTTTATCGATTAGATTTGATTGTCGAAAACCAAATAATTGTAGAGATTAAATCTGTAGAATCCTTCCACCCGATTCACTCCGTCCAACTCCTAACCTATCTCAAACTCGCAAACTGCAAACTAGGACTACTCCTCAACTTCAACGTCCTCCACCTCAAAGAAGGTATCAAACGCGTAGCCAACAACCTCTAACTCCCCCTCCGCGAACCTCTGCGCTTCCCTTTGCGCCCCTTTGCGTTAAAAAAAATATCCCCCACCTCAGATTCCAAAAGCAGGGGTTTTATTAAAACTACTTAACAGAAACAGCATCAACATCAATAGTACTTTCAGTAGAGGTAGAACCCTCAGTAGTATTAGATGCTTCAGTACCCACCTCACCCTTACGAGCCTTCCAGCCCTCAATTACTAGCCCAGACACCTCAGAAACTAGCAGAGTCAAAAGGAAAACATCATCAATCTGTCCCACAACGGGTATAAAATCTGGAAGAATATCAAATGGGCTAACCAAATAGGCTAGTGTTCCTAAAATTACCCACCAACGGTACTTCGGGTTACGAAGCACATTGCGATACCAGGTGTAAAGTGATTCGATTGAAAATTTCATATTTTGAACCTCCAGTTATCTTTAATTTTGACAAATTATCCTAAAAACTTCTGGTGCGAATAACCGCCCTAGTTAGTCTGGAAGACGCTACTCGTAATCTGTCAGCAAAAACCTATTTTGTCATTCTCCATAAGAGTTTAATACCGCAAGGGTTTGACAATTAGAACGTCTAATGATTATAGGAATTCGGGATTATGGCAACCCAGCAACAGGTTTGTCCAGCAATCTAAGTCAAATACCCCATGCTTGCACTGTCTTTTTAGGTTTTCGAGAAATTTATATTTTGGAAGCCCCTCATTTTGCATTAATCTCTAGAATTAAAATGCCCAAGCACATTTGCTTTAGTCATGGAGGGAGGAAACTTAAACAGTGGATATTTTAGATTTGTTTGATAAAGGCGGGCCAGTAATGTGGCCTTTGCTAATTCTCTCGATTCTGTCTTTGAGTGTGATTTTCGAGCGTTTGTGGTTTTGGTTGCGAATTTTGACTCAGGAAAAGCAAATAGTCGATCGCATCCTGGATGCTGCCCAGAATAATTGGCAAGAAGCTGCTGACATTGCAAAACGAGCAAACCATCAGCCTGTCGGGCGTTTTCTCTATGCCCCCTTACGTTTTCCAAAAACTGATGCAGAAACCTTTCGACTAGCACTTGAGTCCACAGCCGAAGATGAGTTGGCTGGAATGCGGCGGGGCGAAAAGCTTTTAGAAGCCGTAATTGCCCTCGCACCAATGCTGGGATTATTGGGTACAGTTTTGGGTTTACAACAGTCTGTGGGCAATTTGACGATTGGAGAGTTTGGAACAGACAAGGTAGCTAATGTGCCTGCTGGTATTGGGACAGCCCTAATCACTACCGCAACAGGACTAATAGTTGCAATCATCAGTTTGGTATTTTACCGTCTATTTCAAAGTTTTGTAGTCAATCAAGTCAAAGTTTTTCGTAAGGCAGGGAATGAGATGGAATTACTCTACCGCCAGTCCCCCCCTGATTTTAGTAATAGTACATCAGCAATTATCCGGGAAAATTTCATTCCACCCCGCAAGCCAGGAAAGACTAGGTTGCCTGAACCTCCTGAACCCCCGGATTCACCTAATTAGTTAAGATTCAACCCCCGAACTAGGCATTTAAATTGCGAAAATGAAAGTTAATCTACATACGCCAATTGAAGAAGTCCAAATTCAAATCATCCCTTTAATAGATGTTGTTTTTTGTATTCTGACGTTTTTTTTGTTAGCGGCATTACAATTTACGCGCCAACAGGCTATAAATGTTGATTTGCCCAAAGCTAGCGCCAGTTCAGTATCTGGAATAACATCACAGAGTGGAAGTCTGATTGTAACTATCGATGCTGTTGGCAATACTTACATAGAAAAACAGCCTGTACAACGGGATGATTTGGGAGCGAGGTTAAAACAGTATCTCCAAGCAAACCCTAGTGCCGTTGTGGTGCTGAATGCTTCGCGGACAGCAACTTATAATGATGTGATTGAGACATTGGATTTGCTACGGCAAGTAGGAGGCGATCGCGTTTCTTTGGGAATTATTCCTGGCCCCTCTCAACCACCCACAAACTCACTCAACCAGCCTAATATCCCCTCTTTCCCAATCGATCCTGGTACAGCACCAATACCCACCACCGCACCATTTCCAGGCATCAATCCCGAAGGGAATCTTACCCCAAAATTTCCCTTAGCACCCAATCCTGTACCCCTTCCTGGCATAACTCAGCCTCCAACTGGACAAGGTATCAACCCTATCAATCCTGGTATTTCCAACCCACCAGCATCCCAAGCGCCTGTAGCACCTAAACAAACCCAACCTAGTCTTAAAAGATGAAGATTGGGGAATGGGGAGTGGGGAGTGGGGAGTAGGGAACAAGGAGAAAGACTTGTTGCAAGTTCTTACCTCTTGTCCCCCTGCCTCCCCTACTCCCCTTCAAACTTTTCCCAAACCTAAAGATATCTAAAATAAAATTCCGTTAAAGAAAAATTTCCTGCTAATTTATAAATAATTGGTTGAGCTTTAAAGATTTTTCCACTGATAAAGTGAAGTAATTTATCACCAATTGCCATTCACGTTTCAGGGGTTGTGGCATGAATATTGTGACGCTTTTAATTGTTTGGTTAGTAACAGCTATTAGCCTGTTGATAATTAGTAAATTACCTTTGGGAGTTGAAATTGACACTCCTGGTAAAGCCTTCCTTTCTGCCGCAGTGCTTGGTATCGTGACGGCAATAGTCAGACCGATTTTAAGCCTCATTTTTGCAGTACCAAATTTGCTCACATTGGACTTGCTATCCAGCATTTTCACATTTATGATTGCCGTGGTTTGTTTTAGTATTGCTGCTTGGTTAGTTGAGGGCTTTCGCTTGCGTTACGGTATTTGGAGTGCCGTTATTGGGGCATTTGCGCTGACTATAATTAACAGCTTAATCTACAAATTGTTGGGTGTCTAAAATCAAAACTATAGACGCGATTAATCGCGTCTATTAGGAGTACAGACGCGATTAATCGCGTCTGTACAGGAGTTATTAACAACTCTTAACTCATAACTCATCACTCCTGACTTCCATTTTCTAATTATTCGTTAGAACTTGGGGGAGCAACGGGGGTAGTTGATTGTTGTTTACGTTGTTCGCGTTTTTTGCGATCCGCTGAGAGCATATCTGCCATCACTATTAGCGCCTGTGCCATCTTCTCTAGGTTAGAACGGTATAGCTCCAAATCCTTGTTGAGTTTGTCATCGGACAAGTGCAAGCCAGCAGCGATCGCTTTTAGCCCCTCTGTGAGTTGCTTTTCATCTTTGACTAATTCAGGATCTGACTGTTCTAATAAGGAAAATACACCAATTGCGAACAAACGGTTGTATTTAAAGTTAGGATTGTTGGCGATCGCTTGCAGTTGTGCTTGCAAATCACCATCTCGATCTAAGTAAGTAGTTTGGCCTAGCCACCCAATTAAATCTTTAACTGGTAAACCTTTAGCTACAGCTTGCAATCTTTCAGCATCTTGTCGATAGTGTTGCGGATCTTGTTCCATAGCCCGACATAGGGCGTTAAAAATTGATTCTTGATCCCGTTCTGGTTCATAGCCTTGCATGAAGCGGTCAAAAGTAGTGACGACGCCCAAGGCATAAATTGAATTGTAGCTAAAATCGATATTTACTGACAGCAGATGCATTTCCACCATCAATTCTTCTACTACCCGACGATAAATAGTGTTGATCGGACGGGTATGAAGATTGTAAAAAGTTCGTTTTGTATCAGAGACAGTACGGACGTTATTCACAAAGAAAATGTTAAGGGCGACGTATCTTTATTTTCTCGCTTAAAGGCTACTTTGCCAAGTTGAGCTTTTGGCTGGTGACGGTTTCATTTACAATGTAGACAAATCAAAAGTATTTTATAAGCTAGTAGCCACAGGGGATTAAGACCCTTTCCTCTAAAAAACTAGCCAAAAATATTTATCCTTAATGATTTTTTTATTACATTTTATGAACTTCTCGCCACAGTTAATTGCTTTAGCTGAGTATCTAGCTGGTGAATTTGATAATCAGGAACAAGCCATAGGAGAACCAATTTGGTATGTGCATCTCCGGCTGTGGCAAAGACCAATTAATCTATTCACAGAAGATAAGTAAGTCGGCAGGAAAAATCATAACTATGTAACGAAAAGTTAACCAGAACTGTTAGAGCTAAATTTAATACGTTGTGTACTGTAGTTTCCTTTTTCCCCTCTAGCTTGAATACCACCAATCACG
>JAIVFU010000370.1 GCA_020829485.1 Nostoc sp. CHAB 5834
CACTGTGGGCAATTCCCTTTGATCGCTTTTTTGGGGAGTTGATACCGATACTGTTTTGTCTGAATAGTCATGGCAGAAAAAATAAGGTTTGTTTGTGCCTACACTTTCTACACATCCTACACACGCCGGAATCAGTCAAGTATCCATCTGTGTAGGTTGTGTAGGTTGTGTAGGCTCGAAAACATCTTTTTTTTTAGAGTTGGGACATTTGCCGGTGGGTGTAGGCCACGAAGCCATACCGGGCGCGTTCAGTCTGTATACCGTTGGCATTAAGTCGCTTCTGAAAGTTGCGATTATTGACCGGGCGGTATCCATCTTCGATACAGTAAGCTTTATAGTCCCGGTATAAATCTTTCAGGGGTGTTGTATCGCTACTGACTTGGTAGCCCTGCTCATCCAAGAAAAGGCGTACCGTATCCGACTGGCGTTTGTAGGCTTCTAGCTGCGCTACAACGGCTTCACAATCCGTAAAGCGACCTTGTGCCAGTAACCGGCGCAAACCTCCCAGAACCCAATTAAATACGCCTGATAGCTCACTATCAATAATCTTAGGAGCTAACTGCTTATCCTGCTCATGGTCGGGAATGGTAACGCCGAACGGCACAATCAGGAACCGGCGAAAGTAGGCGGGTGTATGTTCCACATCGGCGGGCAACTCATTGCAGTTGAAAATGAGTTTGGCGTAATTGGTCAGGATGAAGGGTTGACCATAAGGCAATCGGGCTTCTACCGGCTCCCCTGATACCATTTGCTTAAACGTATCGGCTTCCAGTTTGCCGTTGATCTCGCTGGCATAGTTTACAAGCTTGGTGGCAAGGTGGGCGCGGCAATAAGCCGGTTCATTGGTCAGCGATTGCAGGGAATAATGAGACACATTTTCTTTCCCTAGCAAAGCCGTAACGATCTCGAAAAACACGCTCTTACCATTTGCGCCCGAACCGTAAAGCAGTAGCGTCTTTTCCAGTTTCAACTTAGCCGGACTGATAAAGACATACCCCAAATATTCGGCCAACAACTTTTGGCAGTCTGGGTCCGGTTGCACCCGATTTAGAAACGCCTGAAAGCGGGGCGCGGTGGCTGCGGGGTCATACGCAAAGGGTAGCTGATGGGTCAGAAAATCGGCGGCATCCGGGGCGCGTAGGTGTTGCCTGTCCATGCCAATCTCAAACGTCCCGTTCTGTAGGTTGATTTTAACCGTATCGTGGTTGGCATCCGGGGCGGGTAAGTAAGCCGATTCGGTGAATTGGTCGAACAGGCTGTTGGAAAACTCCACATACCGGGCCGTAAACTTATCAACGCCCATCCGTTCGGCGGCTTCACGTAAGAACGCTTTCAGTTCGTCTTTCGTCAATGGCTGCCAGTAGGCTCCATTGTAGAGGTAAAAAACCCCTTCACGAAAGCACATATTCAAACGGTTTTGCCGGGCAAGTTCTAACACCTGCTCCACTGTGATAATAAGGTAATGCGGTTTCTTTAGTTTGGCATCCTCATCATCCGGTTCAAATCCGGCCAATTCCCGAAAGTCAACCTTTGGAATCTGTTGTAGCAGACTGCTCAAGATTTGCTGATGAGGTTTACATACATAGGCGGTATGCTTTAGCTGTTGGGCTTCACCGGCAAGTACGGCTGTTATATCTGATGCGATTAACGTATCTTTGTTAAGAGTGGGAATCATTGATTTTTAGATTTATACGGGCTGGTGCTGATGGCATTGGCCCGTTTCGTTAATGAGTCGATGAGGTGGGGAATTGGGCCGTAAACCAATCGTAGAAGCCTGTAAAGGTGTTGGCAACAAATACCCTTGCTCCGGCCTGTTGAAGGTCGCGGATGGCTTCGTTCTGCTCCTGGCTAAGTGTGTCCCGACCTATCTTGATTTCGATACCAACGAACTGACCATTGATGCAAGCCAGTACGTCAGGCAGTCCGGCGCGTTGCTGTGAAGGGATGAATCGTTGCAAGTCGGCGCGGTACGTTCCGGTTGATTGTAGCCGGGTAGCAAAGTGACCAGATAGGTTGCAGAAATCTACGATACACTTTGTAAGCGCGTTCGCGTCCTTGTCGCTGTACTTGCTTCGTGGAATGAACTTAGCAGGAAAGTTGGGGCTTCGTTGCGCCTTGCGCTGATCGGCAAGGTTGATGAGGTGGGCAAGGGCGTTACTCATTGGCTACGCCCTCCCCTGCGTTCAGGTATGCCCGCAAATCTGCCGGGTAGAAGTAAAGCCGACCAAACCGCTTGGTGTGCGGTATCTTACCAATATTCTGATAAACTGTCTGCTTGGATATGCCCAAAAAGTTGGCGGCATCCGTTACACTTAACGGCTTATCCGCATAGTCTAATTTAATGTTTGGAGTCTGCTCCGTTAATAGTCGTTTTAGCTCACTTACATCTTGACTTAACTGGTAGATAGCGGCTGGTAACTGGTCGAATGAAATTGTCTGTTTTTGCATAAGTGCATTAGATTTTTTTGTAAACCTAATGCACTCTTTATCCTTTATTTATATCGCTTTCAAGCTCTAACCGGGGGAGGTTACAGGGCCAACTGATTGATAGATAGGTATTTAATTTTTCAAAATAATTTTATATAACCCAATTCATAACCGGGGTTACGCCTTGGTAGCTATTTATTATCAATTATTGATATATCAGCTTTAGCCAAATGGATAGCTGCATTGTAATTGAACTCTTCGGTGGTCTCCATTAATTTAATTGCACGTTCTATTGCACCCCTTTGTTTTCTTCTGTTATCAGGTTTACTCATGTTGCTACATTTATTATTAATACTCGCAAAACTATATTTGTATCTCGGAATTAGTTCATCTTCAATAAATTTAGCCTTTGATTGAAACATATTAACTTTTGCTTTTTCAAGGTAATAACACATTGCAGCAACAGCATAAACACCACTGTCTTTTGAGGTGGAATTGTCAGAATTTGACTTATTAATAGGTGGTGGTGCTGATGCTGCCGGGGCGGGGTTAATATTTAACTCTGCATTGAATCGGCTTACAGCGAAATAGCAAGCATACAGATTAGCCAACAAGTATAAACCGTTCTTAAACGGCAAAGAGCGATCATAGCAGAAAAGGAAAATTTCCCGCTCCAACGAATCAGCGTCCTTTAGTTGCCCCTCCTTTACATCCCAATGATTAATGTACCATGATCGAACAGGGTGGTAGCTGTTCTTAATTTGGTCAACATAATAATCTCTAAATTCTTCCCATATATTAGCAGCCCGGTCTGGTTGTAGGGCTATGCTCTGACTCTTTTCGTCGTACCAATTTTTTGCAATCTCATTGCCTTTTTCGACATACTCACCTATGCAACCAACGTACCGTTCTATGACCTCATTCTTTTCTTCATCAGTAATTTGCTGCCATAATTCCGGTATGGGCGCATATAATTCTGTGTCTCTTTTGTGTTCCAAGTCATATAATGCATTGCTTGACACATGGCTTGATATACGTTTATCAATCCGAGCTAGAACTTGATCAAACTGACTCAGTTCTTGTTTATTGCTGGCAGTTTTTTTTGAACCTAACGAATCTGCATGATTAACAGACTCTTGTATTTGCCCTTCTATACCCTTAATCTCCGTAAGTATGTAGTCTTTATATTTCTGCTGTTCGATTACGTCAGATAGACGGCGTGTATGTTTCTTTTTCCCGTTGGGATATGTTGGGGATAGCCAACTTTCGACATTCCGCGTTAATTCGTCTTTTAGCCATAG
>JAIVFU010000371.1 GCA_020829485.1 Nostoc sp. CHAB 5834
ATTTGATTATTTGTTTTTCAAAATATATTCGTTCAGTAGTCTATTTCTTAATCATCCTGATTTTTTTGCTTTTCTCATTATGTAATCTCTTTGTACTTCAAATTGAAGTGCGGAATGTGGGTTGTAACTGAACGAAATAGTCTCTCGAAATTATCTAATGAGTCACCTCCACTATTCAATTTGCGGAGGGATTGAGTTGAGCAGGTAATGACAATTTTATTTTTTTGCTGTTTGATGAGAATATGACCTGCGTCACATAAACTTCTAATAACTCCGGTTCCGGATTTGTTGTTGTAGCCGAGTGAAGAGCGGGACTGACGATTTATTAAATTCTTTCGGTTGGTATTCCGTTTTTTATCATATTCTGCACCATGAAAAGTTACCCCTAAGCTTTCAAAAGTTTGGTTATTGCCATTAGAATAATATCTCACCGTAGGCTGGTTATTATTGGTAGCAATCAGAGCGTGACTCGTGGAAATACAATACAGGTCATCAGCGAACAAATTACCTGTTTTTGTATCTATAAATTTATTAATCGTGTCTTCGTTTACAGAGAGACGCGGACTAATGTAGAAAAACAGGAAACCCTCGTCAGCATGTTTGCGGATAAAATTCACCACCGCTGTTGTTTTACCAATACCCGGATTCCCGGTTAGAAACAGATTACGATAATTACCTGACAGATGTTCCTGAATTATTTTTGCGTGGGCATTTATTAAAGAAATTTGCTCAGTTAGATGGTATTTTTCACTGATTGAAGTATCTAAAAAATCTGAGGGATTATTAAAATTTGTAAGTGTTTCACTGAAACACACAGTTTTATCTTCTGTAACATTAGTATCACATAATGAGTCCACAAATTTGTGGACTTTTTGTTCATGAGAAAGTTTATCTGGCTGAGATTTTTCTATTAATTCTTCTTTTACCGAAATTCCTACTTGTTCAAGCGAACGTGAAAGACAATATACGTTTTTTGCGGGGGGGTTTCATCAATTTGTTGATTATTTAATTTTGAATTTGGGTTAATTATGTCAAGTCCGTAAGCGAATGAAGTACCGTATTTAACTGGATTATTGACGCGCCCATTGAATTTAAATTTTAATCCAAAAGTTATTGACGTTATACCTAAACGTGGGTCATCTGTCTGCCCAATACAACCATTAATTTGCCCAATGATAGGCAATTCCGAAAAAGCATCCCTACGAGAAAATAATTCTTTAATATTTACAGTCACACCCTGATATACTACATCGTAATAACTATCAGCTTTATTCGGGTCATTGATGAATTTTTCTAATAATCTAATGCGTCTACTGTAGTCTCTCAAATAAAATGATGCCTCATGGGATGATATTTTACGTGAATTTTCTCCTTTACCATCCTCATATATGACTTCTCTGTTTTTACTTAAATCGTTACATTCTTCACTAATAACTTTTGCCCAAAATTCTAAAAAATTTATCTCCGCTTCTCTTTTTAATCTTCCGATTGTTTCTTGATTAATTAATTTTTCAAGTAATGATAATTCCTGAGAGCCATGAATTTTGATAGACTCCAGATTAGTTCTTACATTGCCAATTACATAATCAGATATATCTGACTCATCATTCATCTTCAGACGAACATAGTTTTCTAGTGCCGTTAATACAAGTTCGCGGAATCTAGTTGCACTATTTATTTCTATGGTGACTTTGTGGTTTATAATCGCAGGATTATCAAACTCAGACTCCAAGGCTAGTTCTTGGCTACTTAATCCAGGCGATTGAGGGAAATCCCAGGTAAATAAGGAAGAGTCTTTAGCTTTTTTTGCCAAGGGCGTAAGCATTGAATCAATTAATTCCTCAATGATATTGTCTGCGATTTGTGCATTGGAATTTAAACCTGTGCTATTCCTAATTTCATCTATTAAAAGTTTGGATAAAGTCGCTTTTATTTCTTTAGTTTTATCTTTAAATACTTCACGACAAGCATCGATCATATTTATTGACGCTCGATATGTTTTTTCGTCTTTTGACAACGGTAATCTTATATCTTTAGCTTTAGCTATCTGGTAAGCAAAGGCATGAATATCAATGATTAACCTTAATCTCCCGTTATTAGAGTCTTTTTTCAAAGAAAATATTTTTCCTCCTGACTCTCCATTCAATTCCTCATCTATTTTTGAGAGCAAATCTCTATAATCTGGTCGCGGTAGTTGATTTCTTTCTTCCCTTAACTGATTCTGATTCTCCACTCTGTGTCGCCCCTTTTTTAGTTAAGTGAAACCGGGTTGTGTGTTGCTTACTTTCCCATGATTGGCTAAATATAATACAACTAATGTTCCGAAAAAATCATTTTATATTCACAAAAATAAAACATTTTCAGGGACAGTATATAGCCACTGCTTGTACCTCACATTCTACAAATGCGATCACAAAATATCTCACACAGGTTTAAGTCCAAATTTTTTTAGCTAAAGCGAAATTGATAAGCTAATGAGCATTTAAGTTGCATAAAACCAGGGCTGAAGCCCTTACTACAAGCGAATCAGTCTGGAAAAATGAATGACGATTAGCTTACTTGGGGGGCATAGCACTCGTTACCGTCTACAATATTGATATCAATATGCCAGCAAAGCAGTCTAGAAAAAATAAAAAGTCTCCCCCCAGTCAAATGATTCGCGTCCCCACTGCCTTGGTTGAAGTGGTATGAGAATTGGCTAGGTTGCACCGTGCTGGACGATTAAAGCTATAATTTGGCTCTGACTACTGCCTCATCTTTTGGGCCTACCAACAGGCAGGGTTTCTGACTGCACAATTAAGTGTTTGGGGCGATACGATGACTCCAATTACCAAATAAAATGAAACCAGCAGATAAAAAGCCTGTATATTGGGAGACTGTTCTATGACGGGGACGAACCGTGACAAACAACTGTCGAGAATAGTTTTAAAAGGCTTCAAGTCTATCGCCAAGTGTGACCTTGAACTCTCCAGAGTGAACATTTTGATTGGCGCTAATGGGGCGGGTAAATCCAACTTTATCGGCTTCTTCCGCATGGTTGGGCAGTTGCTGGAGGAGAACCTGCAAGTTTTTGTTAGTCGCCAGGGCAGTCCTGATGCCTTATTGCATTTTGGGCGGAAAACAACGGAACAATTAGAGTTTCAGTTATACTTCGGCAATAATGGATACTTCGCTACCCTTGAACCAACCCAGGATAATCGCTTGATGTTCGCTAGGGAATCTTTCTGGTGGAACAGGAGTGGTGAGCATGAAATAGGTAGGGGTCATTTCGAGACAAAGGCTTTGACCGGCACAGGAACGGGAATTGATGAGTACGTTTTGTCAGCGATGCAGCAGTGGCGAGTTTATCATTTTCATGACACAAGTGACAGCGCCTACATCAAACAGCCGCAGGGTATCAATGACAATGCTTACCTGCGTCCTGATGCACGTAACCTTGCATCCTTCCTGTATCTGTTGCGTGACAGCTACCCAGCATCATATCAAAGAATCGTCAAAACTATTCGACTTGTTGCTCCGTTTTTTGGGGACTTTTACCTGCGTCCTGCTCCACAAAACAAGGAGGTAATTGAGTTGGAATGGTTCGAGCGGGGGCCCTAGCTATCTAATTGGTATTTCGAGGCTTGGAACTCAAGCACAGTAAGAAGTTCCGTATGTTGATCGACCAAAGCTTGTATTGTAGTAACTGGATTATGATGAAGGCGATGTTTTTGTTGGCGAG
>JAIVFU010000372.1 GCA_020829485.1 Nostoc sp. CHAB 5834
GGCTTTGCCGCTGTCGGCATCGACTAAACACGCTTTGACCGACGAACTGCCGAGGTCGAATCCAAGAAAATACATGTGGTTACCAGAGTTAGAAAGTCTGGTACGAAAGTACAACGGGAAGCTGATAAATGAACAAGAGACGAGCAGACGTCCCGGCCTGCCATCCTACGCCACCGTCGCCGTATTGCTGGTTAGTTGTAGCATACCGTTTTCCATCGCATACACCCGGTCTGCTAGCTGAACGGATTGGCTCCGATGCGTAACCATGCTAATGGCCGTTCCTGGCTTGATACGCTCGAAGAGGTTCACGACAAACTGCTCCGTATGCCGGTCCAGCGCCGAGGTGGCTTCATCGACCAGCAACAATTGCGGACGCCGGAACAACGTCCGCGCCAGGCCAACTAACTGCTGCTGACCGCCCGACAGGTTAATGCCTTCTTCGCCCACCAGCGTCAGGTAGTTTTGGGGCAACTTCATGAAATAGTCGTGAAAACCGTACGCCTGACAAAACTGCACCACCGCTTCGCCTTCTTCAATGGCATTCCCCAAACAGATATTGTCCATTAGTGTACCATTGAAAATCTTGATGGGCTGGGGCATACAACCGACCCAGTTACGCCAATCGGTACTGGCTATATCCGACCAGTTGAGCGTACCCCCCCCGCAAATGAAGTGCCAGCATTGGCCATTCTGACGCTGATACGGCCTTTTTCTTCCGGCTGGTAAAACTTCTGGAGAATCTGAAGCAGCATACTTTAGGCTGTTATTGATTTTCAGAAGATTTTCCATTCAGAACGACTTTATTTTCAATATCTAAATTAATTCATAGTCGTATGGCAAGGTTTCGGCCATAAGTTCCCAACTCCAGTATAGCTCAAATACAATTCCTAAAGGCTCAAAAAAATGTCCGTCCGGTTCGAGCGTAACGGAAGGGAGTTGCATTCTCATAATAGATACCTGGGGCGTATTTCGATACCCGTATATGGATGGGTTGTTCATTCGCTGATAGTCTGGGCTTTCTGGTTCGGCGATATAGGTTACCTGGAGAAGATGCTTAAAGGAAAAAACTTTCTTCGCATCTATTGCTTCATCTGGATTTATAAGTTGATGGCACCGTAGCGTATCGGGCTGAATAATCCGTACGATAGTATCTGATGGGGCCGGGTAGAAGGTAACGTTTTCCCCATGTAAAATCACAGAGCGCACTCGGCCAGTTGTGTCTATTTTCTCAAGCACTTTTTGAACGAAAAAGCCATTTTTTTGTAGCGTACATGTATACAAAGACTTCATGAAATGCCTTGAAGAACCCAGATAAGCTTTCCTTCGATTTTCCTGCCATTTTATCTCTTCGGTTTCGTTCGAAGGATTTAAGTATTCAAAAACCGGGTAGCCTTCATACGTAATTTTATTCTCTTGATGATTGTAGCTAAATTTAACAAGGGCATATTTAACACGATACCCCAGCCCTTTATTCTCAATCACTAACAAATCGTTAGCGAAGGCTTTAAACTGATGTAAAGAATCGATAAAGTAAAGTACATTGGGATTTACAATGGTGCAATGTTTAGCGTTTTCGCTAAACCCTAGAAAATTTCTTTTGAAAAATTCCAGATTTCTAAACCACTTGCCCGATCTTTTGGCTTTCACTGTGAATTCGGCCAATTTCTGCTCTACTGGTTTCAATACGATGCGGTAAATGCTTCTCGATCTTGTGTTTACACTCACTTTCATCGTTTCAAAACCAACGCACGATATGATAAGATCGTACTGACCAATAGGTACGGGTTTCAACATAAATTTGCCGTTTTCATCGGAGATCGTTCCTTTGGTTGTATTAGACAAAAACACGTTAGCCAGCGCAACGGCTCTACCCGTTGAGCCATCTTCTATCTGCCCTTTTATGAAAGGCTGCGCTTGTGTAATTGCCGACACTAACTGAACTAATGCAACTAGTATCGCAATCTTACCCAGTTTATGTATAGTTAAATAGAGCATATGCATATCGGTATAAGGGAAACTGAAAATGACTATTCCACGCGCCATTACTCTCTCCTATCTACGTATCAGCATTACCTGTTTTCCTTTCTTCTCAATACGCCTACATAGATGAAGGCTAATTGGCTGATGATGAGTAAGAATAGCGAATAAACAGTTTCCTGATGATTCCTCATCAGGGTGCTATAATGGCTACCTGATCGAAAAAAATAAAAAAAGTAGCATCCCGATTGACAGACCCAATAAGGAGGCAAAATCAACGAAGATTTTATGTGTTTTCATCCTTGTGAATTAATGGTTTGTATTTTTTATTTATTTCTATCCCGGATGGTCAGCACAACAGAAACAGGTGCTATAGCGCAGCCCGTCAGACATACATTCCGACCAGATTTTTTGTCAGCTATTCCAAAAAACATGGAAGAAATAAGGAGGAAAGTGCTCGTGTATGCTAACACTTTTCCCGGTTTCAATCGTCTGACGGGTTGGCTGTGGTTTATAATCAGTTCCTGAAGTCTTGCCGGTTCAAATTGATTCGTTTTTTCTTTCGGAAAAAAATAGGAAGTTATCTGTCGATTATTCGGAATGTGATCGATTCTATAGCCGTTTTCAATGGCTGGGCTTCGCGCAAAAATCTTGTAAACCATTGCTGCGAATAATAAAATTGAAAAAGTAATACCCAGGCGTTCAGCTACCTCTTTGGGTGAGCCGGTGGCCCGTTTGCGGATGAGCGAATCCAGATAACGGAATCGGTTGGCTAGTTTCTGAATCATGGTCGGTGGATACGGTTGGCTGTCAGAATAATAGGCGGCTAGTTAGAAAAAATATGCTTATTTGTATATAAAAAAGTGAAATATGTATTTCTATGGATAAAGCATAATCTTAAACGAGTTTTGCGGAAGGCTATGAAGACCCGTCCGCCATTATTTGCGCCCACCACGAAACAGAAAACGGCGGGAAAATTTAACTTGCGGTGCTATTGTCAACGCCTTCCTGTTTTATGACCTGGTTTCGATTTGTGTTCCTCCTTGCCTTGTCCTCGGTAACTGCTTTTTCGCAAACACCCGCGCCCAACTGGACAAGTACCTACTGGACAGCCCACTGGATTCTGCACCCTACGGCACCCGCCCGCCAGTATGGTATCTATCACTTCAGGAAAACCATCGACCTGCCCCGGAAGCCTGCCCAGTTTGTCGTTCACGTATCGGCCGACAACCGGTACCGGCTGTTTGTGAACGGGAAAGCGGTAGGCAGTGGCCCCGCCCGCAGCGATACCCAAAACTGGAATTACGAAACGCTGGATCTGGGCCCGTTCATGCAGGCGGGCCCCAATGTGCTGGCGGCTCAGGTCTGGAACATGGGGGAGGGGGCTCCGGTGGCCCAGATGACGTACCAGACGGGTTTTGTGTTGCAGGGCAACGGCGATGCCGAAAAACAGGCCAATACCGATGCCAGTTGGAAAGTGTATAAAAACCCGGCCTATACGCCCATAAAAAATGACATTGCCAAACTCCAGACCTACATCGTTATGGGCGACGGCGACCGGGTTGATGCGGCTCAGTATCCCTGGGGCTGGGAGCAGCCGGGTTTCGACGACCGGACGTGGGCAGGGGCAAAACTCCTGAACTTTCCGACCAAGCCGCGCGGGCTGGGTTCCGATGGCAACTGGGGGCTGGTGCCGCGCCAGAT
>JAIVFU010000373.1 GCA_020829485.1 Nostoc sp. CHAB 5834
AACTGAATCCGCAAGTACATGAAACAGCACAATCACTAAAAGGATACTACGGTGGCTCTCAAGGACAAAGTGCTGAAATTATCGTATCTGGTCGCACCATAAAAGCCCGTGCAGACATCGGATTCAAGTGGAACCAAAATAATGCTGTGTACGACGTAATACACGACACCTATGAAACAGTTCCGAAGCTGGGCAAAGACTTTTTCAGCAATAAACTAATGCTGGCTTATGGACAACGGATGGTTCGCGCTAAAGCCGCCGAGTTACAAGAAAAATTTGGTGAATGTGCGATCGCTGAAGAAACCCACGGAAGTGTGCAAACTCTACGGCTGACTTTTGCTGGACACCAAGAAGTTAAACAATTTGTACGGAGATAATTATGGAACGTTCAGTTTTGATTCATTTCGACAGCGCTACAGGTGAAGTTCGAGTGGAAGCGGAGGGGTTCGAGGGGCTGAGTTGTTTATCAGCTACGCAACCATTTGAAGAGGCACTTGGGGTTGTGGAGGGCGATCGCACGTTTAAGGACGAAGCCCAAACCCAACAACTTCGGACTACCCTAAGCAGTCAAACACGTTTGCACCAGTAATCAGTCATCAGTTACCAGCCAAATTAAGACTGGTAACTGCTGATCATAAAGGCTTCGCCATTTCACAAATGAAGTAGTTGAAATAATTGACATGAACCTTTCAAATCTTCTCTCCACATTAGATTCACAAATCCCGATCGCCGCAGTTGATGTCTTGTCCCCCGATGAGGCAACTATCATTCAGTGGTTGACTACAGAAGCTAACAATAAGCTCTCATGTCCAGTGTTCTTCTGGAATCTGGGAATATCAACCTTAGAACAATGTTTAATTGCAGCAGATGGGGGATTGGTGTTTAAGCTAGTTACGGAGTACAAGAAACCACCACACGCTGACCCTCTGTTATATGTGTTTGATTACATTGCTAATTTTAGTGGTGATGGAGTCTTCATATTAGGTGATATTCACGCGTTTATTGGTAAGAATTCGCCTTCGTTATCTTGGGAGGTTGTTAGCAAGGTAAAAAATCTCTACCATCGTCTCAAACCCACTGATAAACGCATTGTGCTGCTGGGTCAAAACATTCAATTACATGAGTCACTTGTACGCTTAATCCCTTATTGTGAAATTCCTCTGCCGGGAGTTGAGCAAATACTTGAACATATCAATTCTTATTTACATGACCTACAACAGTCTGCTATTGAACAGGAATTGACTTTCACTATTTCCCTTAACAAAAATGAAATTGAATCTCTCTCTCGTGCTGCATTGGGATTAACTCTGGAGGAAATTAGCGACTTCCTGCGGTTAACTGTCAAACATAACCTAACATCAGATGGGATTTTAATTGATAGTAATTTCATACCCCAAGCAGTCGAGTATAAAACTCGGCTGTTGTCTCAAATGGGTATTGAATTGGGCAAGCCTGCTAGCATCTCCTTTGGAGGATTGGATTTGTTGCGCGAGTGGCTCAATCGACGGCGGCGGCTGTTCACACAAGAAGCGCGTGAGCTTTCCTTGCCTCAACCAAAAGGTGTGTTGCTTGCGGGGCCTCCCGGTACTGGAAAAACGAGTGTTGCTAAGAACATTGCCAACATACTCAATTTACCACTCCTACAGCTAGACATTGCTTCCCTGCTTGGTAGTTTAGTAGGCGAGTCTGAGGGCAATATCCGCCGCGCGCTCAAGACCGCCGAGGCGATCGCACCCTGCGTCCTGTGGATTGACGAAATAGAAAAAGCACTTTCGGGGACTGGTGACACTAGCGGAGTCTCACAGAGGATTCTGGGCAATATTCTCACGTTTATGTCGGAATCAACCAGTGGCGTGTTTGTCGTGGCAACTTGTAATGACCCATCTGCGTTACCAAGTGAACTAAAACGGAAAGGCCGCTTCGATGAAAATTTCTTTGTTGATCTGCCTACAGAACCAGAGCGTGTACAGATTCTGGGGATTCATCTACAACGTTTTGGCATTCACCTGGAATCAGAGTACCTTGAAGCGATCGCTGCTAACACCGCAAAGTTTTCAGGAGCAGAACTGGAAACCCTTGCTTCGGAAGCTGCACTGCTGGCATTCGATGAGGGGCGACCGCAGCAGGTAACGCTTGCTGATCTGGAAACCTGTCGCCAAACCATTACCCCGCTTGCGATTCAGGACGCTGCGGCAGTCGAGCGGATGCAGTCCTGGGCGGCTACCGCACGACGGGCTAGTAGTCCTGTGGTTGCAGTGAAAACTCAATCTCTCAGGACTGCCAAATACAGAAACCTAAACTGATATTAATTGCGGTTGCTCCTTAATCATAGAGGGGCAATCACTCTTTTTCTTTGTAATTGACAGCAACCTTTTAATAGTTAATAAGGCGAAGAAAAATGACGACAGATTTAGTTACTTATTACGGGCAAACAGACTTGATTAACCAACTGGTTGATAACTACGGCGCACACTTAGAAAAGTTAGATAGAGAAACCAAACTGTTATTACGAGTAACTTTGTCTACATACATTGTTATGCAACAAGAGTATACCCCAACTGAATATCCAGTTTCTACAGCCCTTGAAGATGCTTTATGTGAGCTAGTAATTCCTGATTCTATTCCCCAAGATTTATATGATGTCTGTTCTGTTTTAAATGAATTAACAACACACGAAGCGGAAACAATACTTGAAGCACTACAACATCAAATTAGATGGGGCAATGCCCGTGAAGTCGTGAATTGACAGGGTAAAAAACATGGAAATCTATTTAGTTTTTGTTGATGCTATCCAGAACAGCAATAAATTCTAGGCGGCCATTGTCGAAGATGGTAATTTAACAGTGCAGTGGGGCAGAGTCGGTTATCAAGCG
This sequence comes from Nostoc sp. CHAB 5834, assembly GCA_020829485.1. Next base: position 2,874 of record JAIVFU010000373.1, read on the forward strand.
CAAACCAAAGTCCACACATTAGGTAATCATCAAAGAGCCATTACTAAATTTCATAATCTGGTAGCAGAAAAAAAAGCCAAAGGCTACAGCGAAAGTCAGCCAGAGATTGATGCTAGCCGCAGTGTTGCAGACATTAGACGAGCTATTCAATTGTTGAATATTATCCGTCCTTGTATTGCTAATAGGATTTTTCACGATGGCTATATTAACGCCCTAAATGAGTATTTGAAAATTGTCCCTACGCCTTTGGGAATGCAGATAGATTATCACGGAATTTACCGTACTGTTGCAGATGTCGATTATCAAATGGAATTACTAAATTCTCTGTTAGCGACACCTGCACCAATTGTTGCTGCGGTGGCTGTTGGTCATGCCCCTGAAGCAACAGCAGAACCCAAGGTAGTCAGCCTCAAGACTATCAGCAAGAATTTCTGGCGACATCTTTAGGTTTAAAGAGTGTGACTGGCAAAAAGCTAGCCACACTTTTAATTTTTTTGCAATCGCATCCCTAAGAGTCTAATTTTGTAGCCTCATAGCGGCTTTTGCGGGTTACATAACCAAAGTCAATGCTTAAAAGTTTGGTTTTTGCGAAGTCAACTAATCCTCGATCGCGGGGAGAATCAAACACTACGTACATTAGATGTCCTGGAGCTTGAGTATAACCAATCTCAATCTCGTCTTGCATCCAACGGTCATCCTGATGAAATTCAAAAGGAATAATATCTAGCTGCGCGTTCGCTTTTCCAACAACTTTTC
>JAIVFU010000374.1 GCA_020829485.1 Nostoc sp. CHAB 5834
CGTCGACAAAATTCGCCCTCAGGCTAACACTTTGGACGCTTCCTTCAATGCGGCCATCATTGCTGCCGCACAAGTTGACGGGACAGCCAAGGGGCTTGACGGCAAGGGGGCCGGTCAAGACGGCGAACAGCTGCAAAATTACCCGAAGCTATTTGGGGGGGAAAACCTGCGCTGTAACCGGCCTACAGGTGGATTTGGACAGCTGCTCAACAAGAACTGCTGCCGTACCAACTTGGAACGTCCAAAGAAGGGCGTGTTGATTCAGCAAGGATGTGGAATGGACGAAGTGAAGCTGGCCGCTGCACGTCGGTCGAGCTATGCGCACTACGTAGGTGAATACTGCTCTCGCAAGTTCTTGGGCTCCTGTCTGCGCCGAACTGAGTCGTACTGCGTGTATCAAGGGATTTTGCCTCGAATAATCCAAGAGCAGGGCCGTGAGCAGTTGGAAAAGATGACGGCTAACAGCACCAACGCGTCCGTCCAGCGCAAGAACATCTCGTTCAGTTTTTACCACAGTGGAGCTGGTGCCTGGTCGGCCCCTACCGATGTTAATGGGGTTCGTGTCAGCGCTTGGCAATGGCCCTCGTATTGCTCCTCGCCTGCGGCAGCGGGAGAGAAACTGGCTACTGACCCCAACTCTAAGGAGTGCCCCGGTGCAGTCTCCATTTGGTTCGCAGCGTGCGATAAGGCTGAATGTGGAGCGCTACCTGAGCAGCCTCAGGACGGTTCCGTGGATTGGCAAATGAAAATGGTCAACCCATTGGAGAAGGTCAGCACAGCAATCAGCCGCTATTCAGTGGTGACGGGGGCGTGCGCTCCTAAGAGCCAGTACTGCGATTACTCAGTTGCCGCATGGCCCTTGGGCGTGGGGGGGCGGGCTGTCGTAAGCCGAGAGCTCACATGGGACCTGTTTGGGCAGAACGAAGTAGCCCAGTCCGGCGTCACACCAAAGCAGTTTGTCGACAACAACATGGGCGACTTTATCTTCCGTAGCTTTTCTGAGTCCGGTGCGGCCGGCGGGGGAAAACCTGCAACCGTTCGACTGGACTTTTCTCGCGACGGCGGCCAAACCTGGACACAGCATGAGATTCCAACCTCAAAGAAGGGCGAAGAGATTTCTTTGCCGAATTCTGATGTGAAGCTTGTTGGTTTTTGCGAATCGTCTTCGAACGCCTGCGAATTTCGGGCTACAGGGACGGTTGTGATTACGGCAAAACCTTGGGGTGATGCAAAGAACCCCGACTGCTCAGGCTATTCACCCGGCCAACTTTCTGTCTTGGACTTTTCTAGGATGGACCTTAGCGAGTGGCTGGCAACGGTTATGGACAAGCTGGGCTCGGGTGTTGATGCTGCAGGTCTTGCACAACAAGCACAAGCTCAGGGCGTAGCCTTCAATCAGCTATTCCAGCCTGATGCGGTTCTGACTAGTAATCCGCCCGTAGCTGCAAACTTTGCCCGGGTAGTTCCCGCTGAAGGATTCGGGCCATTTAAGGCTAAGCTGGCTGTTAGTGGGTACTGGCCTGAAGTAACGGGGGACCCAGCAAAGGATAAGGACAAAGTACTGTCGGCCACTGTGGACTGGGGCGACTGCTCTGCGCCACAAGCGCTGGAAGCGGTGCCCGTTACCTCTGGCGCAGGCTTCCGAGGAGAGCACGAGTACGAAGTTCCGGACTCAGACAACCACGCTTGTTTGAAGAAATCTGCTGCCGACAACCTGGAGCGTAATATTGTCCACAGTGTGACAATTACTGTGAATACTTCTTTGAGTGGGACAAAAGTACGTAAAGTCTCAGTAGAGAATGCTTGGGCGGTATTCCCCGGGGCCGAAAAGAATAACGATAAGGTTGCCCATCCAGAAAACAGAGGCAAGCTACTGGAGTCAAATAATCCAGCATCCCCAATGAGTTCTGTTCGTTAAGCCAACACTTGAGTGATATAAAGTGTTATAATAGCGGGAATCGCTTGGAAGTCAGCGGATTCCCGTTATTCACAAATATTGCATATGAACAGCTTTAGTCCTACTGCTTTTTTACTTTTTGGCGGAGCTTGCGCGGTCGGTATCGCATTCTGCATTTTTGCACCGCCTTTTTTTAAAGCGCTGTTTCGAGGGCTGAAAGGTCAGACGCGAATTCCTACCGATGCACCCCAGCCGCTTCAGGTTGCGCTCAACTTGTCCGGCACTGAACCTTTCCGCGGCAACCCGGAGTTTCTTAAAGCTTTCGGTCTTAATGTTGCGCAGCTTAAAGACGTTCGTTTCGTTAAGGGACCCGTAACTGCGAATGCACTCCCCCCTGAGGTTAAGTCCCAGGCCGAGCGCCTATTTCACACTGGTTCTGCGCGGGGCCCCGACATTGCGAAGTTTTTGTTCTCATCTACACCTTTAAAAGAAAACCAGTGTGTCTATTTCGCATTGCACGGTGACACTAAAGAAACCCTCAGCGTTACGACATTGATTAGCTCATTTCAGCCTTGAAGTATGAGTTGCTCTTGAATTTAAGATGTGATAGCATGAGAAAAAATTAGAAAATTAAGGACATAATGAACAACTCTCTTATCAATCGACTGCTATTCACCTTCGGCGCAAAAGACACTCGCGATAACCTACTGTTTCTCTTAGGTTTGCTGGCCACGTGCGGTGCCGCATACGTCTACTATGACTTGGAGCACAGCTGGTTCAAGGGGGTCTTGGCAGTTATCGCAGTCCTGGACTTGTTCTGTATCGCTTTCATACTGGGGATGAACTTCCTTAGCTACTCGGTCAAGTTGGAGAGTCACGTTAAGTCAAATGCAGACGCTTGGGCGCGAGCGGGAGCTACGCCTTCAGAAATCCGTAGCCGGCGAGCCTGGCTCGATGAAAACGGCCACATGGCCTTATCCTCAGCGATTGCGGTTGGTGCGGGCGTTGCCTTGGCAGAGCACAATTCTGACGGAATCACAGGACCGTTGCTGAACACTAACGGGGTTCCGATGGGTGACTACGGAATGGACATTACCGGGGACCTTTTCGGTACAGGACCAAGCCTTTCAAGTGAGGTCGGCACGGGGCTCTCGCTAAATACCGACACAGCGTACAACTGCCCTGTGCCTGACTGACCTAGTAGGCCCCCTCAACAATAAAAAGCCCGGAACATTCCGGGCTTTTTATCCTTCAGCGCCGTAAAACCTCGGCATTCATGCCGGGGGTATAAGGCGCCACGTTAACCACCTCGGCAGCGCTTTTGCTTTGTAAACGGCTACGGCCTGTATATAATCACAGTCCTACACCCCTCATGGCGCGCAACCTTAAAACGGCATCCAACACAGGCTCGGTTACCCGTGTTTTGCGCCTGCGCATCAAGGACAAGCACGCCTCTTGGCTCACCGCCCGGGCAAGCGAAGTCAACTTCGTTTGGAACTTCTGTAACGAGCACTCCATGAAAGTGCTCGAACGCGAGCGTCGCTTTGTCTCAGGGTTTGACCTGCACGCCTACACCAAGGGCGCCGCCAAAGAAGGGCTGGGGCTGCATTCGCAGACCCTGCAAGCCATTGGGGAGGAATACGCACTTCGCCGGCGCCAGTTCAAGAAGCACAAGCTACGCTGGCGCGTGAGCCGCGGCCCCCGCCGCAGCCTGGGCT
>JAIVFU010000375.1 GCA_020829485.1 Nostoc sp. CHAB 5834
AGCCTGCTATCACACCGGCACGATCTCTGGTGCAACTGCCTTCCCAGTTATGGACTCGGGAGGCGAAATTAGCATCTTCCGTTCCGTAGCAGCGACCCGGGGGATAGCAAAAAGAATTCCACAGGCAGACCAGAACACATAATTTGATTGTAAAATGGGACTTCCTAAAGAGGCAATGAAAGTGAAAAGGATAATGGTGTACATCACCGCCGCCAGGTAACGTAAATTCGGATCCTGTAATCGCTGTACAATTACCCCCCCCTGATATAACGCGACACCGAAGCAACCTGCCAGAAGAAAGACTGCGAAAACACCGAGGTCAAGATGAATACAATTCCACTGTGTCTCACGATTATTCAGACGGCCCAGTCCTTGACCACGTACTTGGACTTGTTGCCCCATTGTTCCCCGACGAATTCCGATTCCAAACGGACGTAATGTTATCTGCTCGAAAGTCTGGATTAATGCCCCCCCCCGGTTGGAGGCATACGATTCTAACGGATTACCAGTGAGAACACTCCCGTATCGCTTTGAGAATTTTCCTTCCCCAGCAATATCAGCAACTGCAAAGGAGACAAGTAATAAGCTACCCACCATAAACATCATAAAATAAAGTCGAATTGCGTCCTCGAAACGTCGCACTGAGAAGCTTAAGAGTACAGGGATTACAACAACTAGATTTAAAACAGTTTGACGGACCCCTGAGACAACGATTCCCATAGTCAGCACCGATAGGGACAATAAAGAAGGTACTCGTTTCCATACCGCAATCCGGGGCATAGTACCTACACAGAGCGCTGTTAACATGGCCATAGCTGAGGAGACAATATACCCTCCAGCAATCGAGGCGGTAGATGGAGGGCGATATGAACCGACCTCCATCTCATCTCCACTACCAACCCGATAATCAAACGCTGCCATATTTGACATACCGGGAACATGAGCATCCACCCATGGCTTCCCCATATTAAATTGAAAAACGGCATATGCGGAAACCACAAACCCGGTCACGAGCAAAGTGTAGACGAACGCGATCACTTCTTTACGACTCGACAACGAATAGTAGGCAATAAAAAAGAAGGATATCGGACCTAGATACCAGACGACAGCACCGTTAAAAGCACTGATGAGGTCAGGCACCTCAGGATTCGCAACCTGTAGGAAGGAGAGTGCAATCAGACCAAATATCAGGGGAGCGATCTTTGGTAAACCAATTTCGTTGTTCCGGGGTGTACTTCGGAAAGGCAAGGCATTAACGGGGCTCCCTACTACTTCGGTTTTCTCTTTGTGTTCCGCCTCAGCACGGGTTCGTATTCGCCATGCAATAAAGATCGATACAGAAAGCAGTGGCGCAATAATGTATACCAATGGACTGAACGACGATGTGTATTTGTACATTCCTTCCAGAGCAAGATATACAAGAAACAGCAGTATCGCATTCCAGGTATTAACCAGAGCAAAACCAAAGATCGCGATGACCATAACCGCTAGACTGGCATACGTAAATGGCGTTTTGGCGACGATTGACCCAATGATTATGCTCAGTGCCATTACTCCATATTGAATGGCACGTTTAAGCTCTTTCGAATCATTGTATAGGTTGCGCAGGACTTCGATGTTGAATGGTGCTATGTCCTTACGTGGCACTGGCATACGAAATGGCTTGATCGGTCGTTCGGCTGACGGAACTAGATCATTTAGCGCGTTATTTTCGTTTGCGGAAATAGGGGTAGACATAGAATTTTGCGAAGTGCGTGAGTTTATTGAAGACAGTTAGGGCAAGCGGATTATTTTAGAATCCGCTTGCCAAGTTCTGATTATTTACGCTTAGAACCCTTGAAGAAGAAGTCGTAGACCAGCTAAATTCCCTACAGTCTGTAAGCCCTCTAGCACGCCGAATTTCCGTCCCTTCTTAAAAGGGACATACACTATATCGCCGGGCTTCAAAGGTATGTCCTTCGTATAATCCGCATCTTTCAGGATCTGCTCGACATTGACGATGGTAGCGGTCCGTGTTCCATCGGGGTTCTCACGCACTATCTGCGTTTTTTTGGATTCTGCATTCTGTAAAGGGATACCTGCATCGGATAATGCATTAACCAGCGACATCGGTCGATCATCCGGCATGATAGTCGCGCCCTGTCGTCCTACCGCACCAATCATATAAACGATCCTTCGGTTCTCCGGAATTACCAGTTTGTCGCCGGGTTGGAGGCGTTGCTCCGGCTCGGTCCCTACACTGATCAGCTCTCGAAGATCGACAATAATCTTTTCGCCGTTCCGCTCAATAACCGCTTCCGACAGCAAGGCCCCCGACTTCGTCCCCCCAGCATTTTCGAGTACTTTACTGATCGTACGGTCACGAGGAATTATTACGAAACCAGGTTTGTTTACTTCGCCACTTACCAGAACCTGCGACTTTGACTCTTCAGCAGCATCCACAATCAGGAGATCGTTCGGTTCCAGAATGATATTCGCTTCCGACTCCACATTATTGTATGCAGCGACAAGGTCCAGGGGAATCGTCTCCCCTGTCTCATATCGGATCAGCTTGGCAGTGAACAGATCCGTACGATCGGAGAGCAGTCCCCCTGCGTCTGAAAGAGCGTCAAGGAGACGCCAGCCATCGCGCATCGTGCGCTTACCACCGCCGCCCTTGATCCCTGTGCCAGTAAGAGACACTTGACGTAACTGGCGTTCTCGCACCGAGACAGATACCTGAGGACGAACAAACTCTCTTTTGAGAAATTTCGTGATGTCCGCTTCAACTTCGCGCAGAGTTTTCCCGGCAACCACAATCTGACCCATCTTAGGACAGGAGATCGTCCCATCTGGAAGCACAGTGGCCGATATGGTGTATTGTAGATCGTTCAGACAGGTGATTGTTATTGCGTCCTCGCGGCTGATACGGTATTCCCCCAACTTGACTTTCGGAGGTTTGGCGGCATCTTTCTTAACGGCTTGCGAAGCTACCGAGACAGGCGACACGGTAACTGGTTTCGCCTTGGAAACATCTTGTGCTTGTACTACCGCACTACTGATCAGTGTCCATCCCAGGAGTGTTGTAACACCCAGCAATTTTCTCTTCGTGCTCATTTATGAATTCTCCCTGACTGACTAGGACTCGTCGTTGTTCTCTTCTGCCTCAGCAACAGAGGCATTCTGCCCACCTTCGATACGTCTGCGGTCTTCCCGGCTTGGGGCGTACTCTCCTACAGAAGAGCGTTTTTTCCCACTTCCGACAGGGGCATACCCCCCCTTCTTACCGTTCGGCGCATAAGGGGCATAGCCTGCACCCATGTAGTACTTCCCGTAGTAGTAGTAGCCACCACCCGCACCATCCATTCGGTTCAGGACGGTGCCGAGAATATTCGCATTACCACGTGCCAGCATCTCTCTCGCACGCTTTACCGAGGTCTTCTTTGTATCGCCGTAGCCAACAACCAGCAGAGCACCATCGGTCCTTGCGGAGAGAACAGTAGCATCCGCCACTGCCAGAGCAGGCGGCGTATCCAGCAGAATCACATCGGCGCGTGTTTCTACCTCCGCGAGAAACCGCCCCATTGCTGCCGAGCCAAGCAGTTCCGCAGGGTTCGGCGGCGGCGAGCCT
>JAIVFU010000376.1 GCA_020829485.1 Nostoc sp. CHAB 5834
GTCGTACTCGAACCCTCCATTGAACAGGCTGCAGAACGTGACGGAGAGGTGCGGGAATGCGTTAGCGAATTGATTACGCTGCTCGCGGCTCATCCAGTTCACCAATGAGACCAGAATTACGTTCTGGACACCGCTATTGACTCGCTCAAGGAACGCCTTCAGGAAGTTAGCGTTTGTTTTTCCGGTCGTGAGCTCGTCATCCACCAAGACCAATGTCTTTGCACCGTAGAAGATGTCTTTGCCTACAAGGGGCTCGTACACCAAATGACCGGTAGCGTGGCTGTGTTCCTCTTTGAAGTGGAGGGCCACGGGGTGGGGCAGGTGGTACCGGGTTGTCTGCACGAACAACGAGTTGGGCTCACCTGCTTGTCGGCAGTAGCCTTCAAAGACGCCGGCACCTAAACCCGTAGCTGTTTCTGCGAATCCGATGAAAACAGCAGGCTCCCCGGGCTCGATGAAATGTGCCACCTGGTTGCTCAGTTCCGTATGGGTACCGAGCATGGCACCCGGCCGCGCAGGCAGGTGCTTGCCCAACACCTTGCTCACGAAGAGGAAGGCCCTCTTGGGATTCAACCGTGAAGCGAACTCACACAGGTCACGGATGTCGTACACGCCATCATGGGCGTCGGCAATCCGCAAGTCCCCGCTGGGCAGTGCCACCTTCAATGCTGTGCTCATAGTCATTGGCTCTCCCGCTGGTTCCAGCTGCGAGCAGCGTCTCGGGGCGGCACCACGATTGCATGAGAAACGTTGCCGATGTTCAGACCCACCTGAGCTTGTGTTGCCAGCGACTGAACATCCTTGTTTTCAATGAAATGCAGGCACGCGAGGTAGGGCAGGTTCACGCCTGCCACCGTTGCGTAGAACGAGCGGCCCGCCATGCGCGAATTGATTTCAAGGAGGAAGGGAACCCCCTTATGGTCTTTAAACTGAACGTTGAACAGTCCATTGAGCCCCAGGTACTTCACAAGACCGCGTACTTGTTCTTCGAGGGCGGGGTTCTTCTCAATTACCTGCCCAGAGATGGCCGATGTGCTTTTACGACGGGTTACTGCGGCCAGTAGTTCACCACTTGCCGCGAGGCAATCGACGCTTCGTTCATCGCCGTCCAAGTACTGCATCATCAGGAAGGAGGGCGCCGCGTCTTGCTGAAGCCGACTGCGCAAGGAGCCAACGCTGAGGCTCAGTGATTCCTTCAACAGGTCCGCAACGGTATCTGGCGTGTCTTTCAGCACCCGGAATCCACTACCGTAGACGCCGTAAGCTGGTTTGATGCAGAGGGTTTGGGCTTGGCACTTCAAGGCTGCGTAGGCGATATCGAACTCCTCAAGCGTGCGAAACTCCGTGAATGCAGGAATCGAGCAGAGGTTCCGCCCCGCTAGACGGCTGTACAAGGCGACCTTGTTATCAATGCGTTTGAGTGTCTTGGTATCGGCCGCGGTCAGCACGGTCACCCCCAGCCGTTTCCAGACTGACTGGTGGCGATTGAACAGGGCTTGTCGGCGAGAGGGGATGATGAGCTTGACGTTGTGCTCAGCAATCACCTTTTTCGCAAAGGCAATGAACTGAACGTTCGACTCGGGCTCGGTCAGTTCAACGTCCGCTGCCACACGCCCCACAAACTGAGGGTGGGGGTGGGAGCAAATCAGCTTAAAGCGATGTTCCGGGTCTGCGGAACGAATATCCTGGACCGCATGGAAGATGTTGGCAAAACCTTGGGGAAACCAGACGCCTTTAGGGGCTGGGCTCGACTGAAATGAGGGCATTTGGTTGTGAGCCGTTTGGAGCGGCTGCAAGTTTCTTTAACGATACAGTCAGTATACATTAAGAATCTGCGGACACACCGCCCAACGTAAAAAAGCCACCTCAGGGTGGCTTTTCGCACAAGGGTTGGTTCCTTATTTACGGTCGGTTCGGCCTGTCTCGGAACCCGTGCCGGTCGTGGCAGTGGAATGCTCAGGAGGATGCCGTGGGCCTTGCTGCGTACCGTCCAGAGGGCGCTCTTTGCGGTGTTCAAAGGTTCGAGGGGCCTTATTGCCGAGAGCCCCCGCGACAAGTCCTATCTCACGCTGAAAATCGCGCAGCTCTTGGCCATCAATTTTTCCATCCGAGTTGCTGTCGGCCAAATCGAAATAAGCCGCGGACCGCTGCAGGAAACGCTCGCGTGTAATCTCAGGCGAGAACTGCTTTTTTAGGGAGAAGTCGCAACCCTGTTTTGCGTCTTGGTGGGATTTAGGCTGCTCACCTTCGGGGGCCTTCTTTGGGCAAGCGTGGGCGGATGCGGCAATTACCAGGCCGCTCATGATGATGATGTGTTTTAGTTGTACTTTCATTTCTGCTTTCATTTGCGAGAGAACGATTTCTCTAGTTAGTCTAACTACGCAATGTAGAAAATGAAATTAAATTCGAATGAGGCTATGTAAAACTAGGTATAAACAGGTCCGCTATATGAGACTCGCTGAGCTTCTTTTGGCCGCCACCTAGTGTTTTGAATGTCGTTCGTGGGCGCTACCAATAGGGGTAGGGTGGGTTGATGGAGACTGGGAAGCCGCCCCCGACGTATGTCTGGGGCGGTTTTTTGCTGCCTGAACCATCAATCAAATTGTGGAATTCTAGAGGCTCGGGTAAAATGCTAACTGAAACAACGTTTTAACGGCCCGTCTTCGTGCCCCCTCTTTTAAAGAGAGGCTGCTCAATGAATAAACCACTAAATTTCACCGTACCTATAGATTTTGTTGTTCAGCACGCGCGGGACATGGTGTTGTCCGCCAATTGGCGAGGTGCTCTTAACTGCTTGATGAATGGCGTTTCGGGTATGACCTACGACGTCGCAGTTCGGGTTCTGTCCGGACAATCGGATTTTGAGGCCGGGGAAGACGTGTTCAAAGAGGTGTTTGAAATCTCGTCTGAGTCCAAAAACAATGCTCGCATGAAGTATTTGGAGCTGTCACGCTGGCAGACTTGTGGTTGTTACCACGCACCCTCTGGTGAAATTTTCCAGCCGTATGGGATTGTCGAACACTTCGGCCAACAGGACTTGGACTATGCGACCGAGCAGGTTCAGCAGTTGGATGACGTGGTGACAATCTCGGAGTTTCGAGACTTGCGGGTGCGGTTCTTCATGAAGCACAGGGAGTCCGACGTGCCTTTCTTCTCGGAGCGTCATGGCGTCGTGCTGTTCCGGCGCGTACAGGGCCCCGCGTTCTGGGTTCCTCTGCATACAAAAATTGACGAAGCCTTGGACGCATACCTGGAGCTTCGCAACCTGGATGTCCTCTCCGAGCGTCCGAGACGGGGGCAATCAACCGTCACCCCCTGGCAGCCTGATTTCTATCGAGAGGCCGTTTTGGCGGGGCATATCGGATACGTGGACCTCCGGGACAGTTTGCTCCGTGATTTTGATGCTGAGGCGCTCATGGCGGAGTGCTCTCCGGCGTCCTCTCAAGACAGGGAGGCACAGCCGAACTTGGTACCAGTTGGAAACCGCTTTTTCATCAGCGCTCCTCAGCTCTCAGCGGCCGAGCAGCTGGAAAAGGAGGCCTGGCTCAGAGAATTACGTGCCCAGGTCTTT
>JAIVFU010000377.1 GCA_020829485.1 Nostoc sp. CHAB 5834
AGTTGCACAACCCCGTGGAGCCCTTCCGCTTCGAGAACAGTGAAGGCTTTGAGGGCTGCGCGAGCCCAGCATCGCAGCTCGCGCTGGGGGAGTCCTGGAAGCTGCTGCAGGAACAAAGGCCATAGACGAAGAGTGTTCAACAGATTGGGTACGCTTCGATGGAACCCCTTGCGATGAGCAAAGTCTTCAGGAAAGGCAGGTGCGCTCAGTGGCTCTAAACGAGGTTGAGGTACATGGCGTTGAAAGAGGAAGGAGGCTAGTTCCTTTTCGTAATGCACTGCCAGGTGGCCCCGGTAGTCCTTAACTAGACTAATGATGCGAGATTCAAGCGCAGCTTCAATGACGGGCTCATCGTGAGGCATATGGGCGTAGCACCGCTTAACCTCCTCTGCAATTGGCTCAAGCAGACCGCACAGCTTTGCCACGATACGTGTGACGGGCTCTTTACCGCCGTCATCGAGTTGGATAGTACGTGAGGGCTCAAACACCAAGGGGCTTTCTACCGTGGGTACCGGTATCTCAGATTCTCCGTCGTAGACCCGCCCCCTTGGATTGGAGACAACACGTACGCCTTCGATGAGCAAGTCCTGTGCATGATGAACATGCCCGTGGCAGAAGAGGTCAATCAAGTCCCTGAATTCGTACAGGAACTTGTCCAGGTCGCTCGCGTACCCCGCTACGCGAAGCATGTCATCACAGCCGTTGGTATGTCTCCAGTTTTCTTGCTGGAACAGGCGCTCGGGAACACCTGCTGCTTTCAGACAGCGTCGCGAGGGGGCATGGTGCGCAACCACCACTGTGGGCAACTGCGTTTGCTTGAGCAACTCGCGCTTCAGCCACCGGACAGCCTCCTTGTGCATCACGCTCACTACCGCGGGATGCAGATGCTCTGGGGTCTTCCAGTCAGAGACCTTGCGTACAAAACCCAGCTCTTTTGCCGTGCGCGCCACCTTTGCGGCACGGCCGCGGCCTTGAAGCCAGCTGCCAATCTTGACGAACCGAAAGTCGCGCATACGGGCGTATGCCGTGCGCGCTAGAGACACTGAATCCGAGTAGTCGGTCCAGAGAGTTGTCCCCAAGAATCGGACACCCGCAACCACTTTTGACTCGTTGTCCAAAACATGTACATCGGTTCCCTGCGCAAGGTTCTTGGCTAGAGCTACGGCGCCCTCAAGTTCCTGACCCCAGAACTCGTGGTTTCCAAGGATGTACACAACGGGCTTGCCCAACGACGCCAGCCAGGGGACGGCCACGTCTATCGGTCCTATATCGCCAGCGGCCACTACGACATCACAGTCGAGAGTCGGGGGCACCGTGTACGGGCCCGACTCCAGGTGCAAGTCAGAAAGAAGATGGATGCGCGGCAGAGCGCGGAGCCCCACGAGAGCGGCTAGGGGTGACGAGTACATCCTCCGATTGTACCATTGGTGTCGTTTGCAGTTCTGTCTGTATCTTTAATTGAGAAGATAGTTTTTATACATTTCGAAGGGCTGAGTAAGGGGCTCCTCCAGCTCTAAGCCTTGAAGGTCAACGCAGTCCTGTAACGCTTCCATCGCAGTCTCTGCTGATTCATGCCGGAGTACGGGCCACACCATGGAATCAACCGGGTCCTTCTGGCCCCGAACTACGCAGGAAACCTCGACCAGTTCTTCCAACACTTGGGTGTTCAGGGGGGTGACGCGAACAAAAAGGTTTTCATACGGTTCCTGCGACAACCTAAAAAGTTGTACGAAAGCTGCTTCCCGCGTTTGCTCCATACCCGTTTTCAAGTCGCCGCCCAGTCCGTTAGGGGCTCCCAAGCACAACGACCCCAGCAAAGAACCAAATGCGTCGTCGTAGGCACGCAAGAGAATCAGTTGCCACGGCGCCATCTCAAGGGCCAGTTCAACGGCAGAAGGCTCTACCAAGGTCAGCTCTCCAGTTTTACTGAGCCCCCACGATTGAACACCGCCCTCCTCCATTACTTCCGCCATATGCTCGGAATCAACATTGGAGGTTTGACGCTCAACCGGAGCCTCTTGCTCCTCGTTTCCCTCCTCATTTCCTTCGTCGTCCTCTGACGAATCGCTCCCGAGAAATTCTACGGGCATAGGCAGTGCAGGAAATACCTCGCTCAAATCGCTTTGCTTGGCGACAGCCACCCCCACCAAATACACTAGCTGAACGTACGGGTTTGAAAATTCAGGTTTTTCGTCATCGGCGCCAGCAATCGCTGGCGAAGTTACTGTCCCTGGGCGTATCCGGACTTGAGCAGCCAAGTATTCGTTGAGACGGAGTCGGTCTCCGTAAGAAAGGCTCGACAACTCCGAATGGGTGAACAGCCTGGGCACCAGCCCTACGTCTGCACAACGGTCAACTATGTCACACTCGTGAAGCATTGAAATCAATGACTCGAACGCGTCTTGGCGCTGGACATACTTATGAACAACGTCGCCTGCCTGAAGGCAGATAGGTATTGCAAACAAAATCGAGCTGGTTTTTCCCTTGGGGTCTGACTTGGCAAGGACAATCTCAGACTCGTCATCCAAAACGTCCATTAGCCACCCGAGAGTGCCTTCGTTTCCCGAAAAGCTCAGTTTGGCAAAGACTTCTGTTAAGACCGCCTGTTCTTGGAGGGGCTCCAACCCGAAAAGGGTTTCAAGGGCTTCGACGAACTTGTCGGACTCAGCGGGGGTCTCAGCACCAGCACTCACATAGCTAGCAAGCGTAGTCAACGTATCAACGAGCTTTTTGTGGTCCGTATTGGTCATTTCCAATACAGGAATCAACCTTATACGGCCGTCAATGAAAAAAGCCTAGAGCGTCACCGCACTAGGCTTTTTGAAAGAAGAGAAAACCGGTTTAAATTGCCAAGTCTTCCATCTTCTTGCCAGAACTCAAAGCAGCGGTGACCCACTTAGGCTTCATACCACGGCCTGTCCAGGTCTCGCCCGATTCGGGGTTACGGTACTTAGGCAACACTGGAGGACGAGTTCCCTTGTTTGCACCCTTGGCCATCGAAGGGCGGCCGCGCTTGTTACCAAATACCTCGGAGGCATCAATTTGATAGGTGGCCACCAGGTCGCGAATAGACGTCAGAGCTTCGCCACGTTCTTTAGTGGTCGCTTCGCGAATTTGGCGTTCGAGTTCTTCGCGTTGTTGCAGAAGAACCTTCAAAGTGCTGTTGTCAGACATGTTTCTATCTCCAATAAATTTCGACACGTTTGGACTGTACCATATTTAGTCCAATACATCCGTATTTACTGATAAATCCGACATTTGTCACAATTACAACAGTTGAGCATGGCGAATCCGAGGGGATAAGCGCCGTCCCTACACACCTACTACTGAATGAAATGAACGCTTATGACTCCTTGCATCCTGATGAGAGCCAGTCGGTATGAGTTGCCGGAACTGGAAATAGCACAGCAACACTTTCCAGTCTATCGGCTGCGCAGTGAAGTTCCTGCGGGTAGTTTGGTTGTTGGACGATATGCAAATCTCCCGTTCCACCGAGAACTGGAGCAAGACCTCAAGACCCTTGGCTCCAAAATGGTCAATTCTCCAGAG
>JAIVFU010000378.1 GCA_020829485.1 Nostoc sp. CHAB 5834
TCAAGCCGCAAGGTTCGTCGCATTAAACGACGGGTAACTCGCGAAGGTATCGGCAAACCAAACAGGTCACGCCGTACCAAACGTTGATTGTCGCTAATCCCGACAATCCGGGCCGGTAGAGGTTGCACCCTTTACCGGCTCTTTCGTTTATCTTTCAAAGATTTCTCTTTTATTCCTTCGCTACGAACAACCTTTACCATCGTCCGCTCAAATTCCTCAAAGGTACTCTCTTCTGTTTCCTCTACCTTAATACTCACGCGTTCCGATTGCGCGGTTCGCTTTTCATGCTTATCCTTTATTGCCGGATTGCATTTCCGTTACAATAATAAAGCCTACTTTAATTCTATCCTTAAGCTTTAGTGCGCTTTTTTTTAAGCGTTCCTAAAACCGTCAATCCTGCTGCACTAATACCTTATAACTCAATCGCCCATCCAAGTGTCCTAACACTTACTCGAAACGCTCTCCATCCCTTATTTTACGCGAATTGTACCGATACTCGAATTCCGCAACGTAGTTCTCTAGGTGCTTTACGCTTACCCAATGATAAATCCCCACCACGCCCCGCTTAAACAGGCTCCAAAACCCTTCTAGTGTATTCGTGTGCGCTTCGCCATTTACGTATTGTCCTTGTCCGTGCTTTATAATACGATGCTCGCATAAACGATGCAATTGCATATACACCGTCCATTCATCTGTCATAACTTTAGAGCCCACAGCGACATATTTCTCAATAATTGGCTGCAATGTCTTGCTAGAAGTACTTTCTACCGTCATAGCTATAATGCGCCCACCCCGTTCTACCATACCGAATACGGGAGCTTTTACCGTTGTACTACGCCCTTGTGTTGCTTGTGTGCGCTTACTCTTATGCTTGTTCTTCTCTTTACCTCCTATGCACGTTTCGTCTAACTCTACTATACCCACCATTGGCGCATCGAACGATTTACGTTTTAGGGCATGTTTTAGGCGATGAAGTATAAACCACGCCGTGCGTTGCGTTTATGTCGCGCCCTAATTGATGGGACTATATACCTTTCTTGTGTGCCGTCAACAGGTAAGCCGCAATGAGCTACTTCCTCAAGGGTAGTTTACTGTCTTCAAAGATTGTGCCTATTCTTACTGTATAGTGCTTACGGCACTTAGCGCACTTATAATCGCCATTTTTGAACGCATACGACTTAGTATGCTTGCAGTGAGGGCATACAGGCTAACCAGTCCACCGCAATTCTGCGATGTAGCGTTTACAGGAAAGCTGATCGGGAAAACGCCCGTTAAGATTTTCGAGTGTTAACTTTGGTGTGGTTGATTTAGCGGGCATAACGTAACTGATTACTACACTAAAATACGGATTAAACGTCTGACTAACAAACATTTAAACCGTATTAGTTGCCACTTGAACAAATTATTTTTACGCCTATAAGTATATTGAAAAACTACTTTATTTTACTTGCAATTGGGTCAGTTATGTGATTCATTACCTATTTATTTACCCCTAAGCAGATTCTTGTGGATCTTTTTACTAGTGCTGGGACTCGAGTAGCAAAGTGTCGCCTAACACGACATTGCTACTCGGAAATTATTTAAAGGGGTATTCATCCCCTAAATAATCTTTAGCCCACTGTATTGCATTTTCGAGTTGATTCTGCGTAAAGAATCCGTCACGCATATTTGGATTAAAGGCGCCATTGGCAATCGCCCTTGCGATTATTGGTCTAGACTGCTCATAGTTGGCGATGTGGATACGTTTAATCATTTCAACTATTTCCTCAGTCGGCAATTTATTTTCAGCGAAAAAATGCAATAAGTCCATCAAGCCATCATCTCCGAGCAGTTCTCCTAACGAAACGTTGCTAACAGCGGCAAGTTGTAGAGCAGGATCATTTCTCTCGTCGTACTGGCAACCCATTTGCGTTTTGCGAGGGCTGGCAGGTCTGTGGTGAACTATATGTAAGCCATAACTCGCACCATTTTCCCCAATACTACTGAGCCATTCTACATAGCCATCTTCAGGGCGATTTATTAACTGCCCACAAGTATCACACATCCAAGGTCCTTTCTGCATCAACGTTTGTAGTTATGTTAGTAATGATGGATAGAGTGAAGCGAATGAAAGTTACCTCAATTTCAGTTACCCATCCTACCCGGTGGCCAATTATTTGTGCGTTAGCAGTCCACTCTAAAAAGTTTTACCTATGTTTTACCCGAAAAGCAAGAAAGCCCCTAACTCGTTGAGAATTAGAGGCTTTCTTATTTTGTTGGCGGTCCGGACGGGATAGAATAATAGCGCTGACCATCAGTTAGTTACAATATGATTTTAGGGTGGGTAGCAAATGGGTAGCAAAACGGAAAAACTATAGGGTATCACTGTTATAGAGCCGTGAATTAATTTGTAATAAAGCCTATCTCTTTCTTACGGAAAAAGGCTTGCACCAGTTTTGGGTCTTGCTCTAAAAGCCGGATCTGTTCCAAAACGGCTACTGCGAGTCCTTTTAAACTGGTAAATACCGCCGGGCGGCCCCGCTGATTTTTTAAACTTCGCTTCAGTTGACTCCAGACCAACTCGACTGGATTAAGTTCAGGACTGTAGGCCGGTAAACGCTCCAAATGAATCCGACCAGGCTTGGCACGCAGTAAGGCTTTAACGGCTTGGCTACGATGAATCGATGCGCCGTCCCAAATCACCAACAAGTCTCGTTTTCGATACCGACTGCAAAGCTTGCCCAGAAACCATACAATATCTTCGCTTGTAAAAGGTTGATCTTGCCCAGCTACATACAAGCGCCCATTAGGAGCTATTGCAGAAATTAGGCCACTGCGGTGGGCCGCTCAAGTGCAAACGACCGGCTTGCTCGATGACCACTGGTGTTTGGCCACACGGTGCCCAAGTATGCGCTAACAGTGGTAATAAATAACAAGCTGATTCATCGACATAAAGAATTACCCGCCCTTCGGCTTTAGCTTTTTTTAAGTTCGGGTAGCCGCTCCTGACGCCATTGAGCTACCCCTCCTGCATCCTGCTGCCTGGCCTTAGCCTGTGGTTTTTGTCGGCTCCAACCTATTTTCTTCAATAGACGACCGACTTGAGAAGGATCATAACTGACATCAAATAATTTCTTGATAACTTCATTAATACGTAGTCGAGTCCAGACTGCTCCCGCAAACCCCTGATGCTCTGCCCCTTTGTTAAGTTCTTCAACAAGCTGACAAAGCTGATCAGCCGTTAACCGAGTGGGCGCTCCGGGGGGCTTGCGCCACTGTAAGCCCAGGGGCCCTTGTTCACGATATTTCTTTAGGGTCTGACTAACCCAGCCTTGAGTTAGGCCAAGGGCCTGGGCAATAGGGCCTTGTTTCCAGCCCGCCTGATCGAGTTCGACACAGCGTCGTCGTAATATTTCGTAATCTGCTGGTTTGTATTTTGGCATACTGACAACAAGACATCAGTATTATAAACTTACTCACGGAGCTATAACTTTAGTAACCTGACAAACTACATTTTCAACTAAGCTATTACGTGTTCGTCTTCAAGTATGACTAACAGGCCACTGCGT
>JAIVFU010000379.1 GCA_020829485.1 Nostoc sp. CHAB 5834
ACCCCCATACGATGATGCTCTTTACCTCACCGTCGGGAACGGGGCTCAAGCTAGTTGTCCAGGTCATGGCGCTGGAAGACGATCAAACGTTGCATAAGGCCTATTTTACCGATCTGTCTTTCTACATCAAAAAAAACTACGGCCTGGACGTGGACGCCAGTGGGTCCGACGTTAGCCGGGCCTGTTTCTTACCCCATGACCCTGATGTTTATGTGAATCCCGACGCGGATACCTATATCCATCAGGGGCTGGCCTTGGAAGCCCACCAACAGGCCAAGAAACCACGAACGGACGCGCAGGAGATCAAGAATGCCAGCGAGGTTTACAAGCACGTGTTGAAGGTAGTCGAGCGCATTGAAGCCGCGAACATCAACATTACGGGTGATACCTACCACGATGACCGATCAAGCGAAGGGTGGCTGATCCTGGCCTTTTGCATGCGTACGCTGGGAGAACCGGGCCGTGATCTGTTTCACCGGATTAGTCAGATGAGCGCCAAATACGACGAGCAGCTGACCAATACCAAGTTTGATGAAGCCCTGAACAAATCACGTTTTACCACCCCCTGGAAATTCTTCGACATCGCCAAGAAGTATGGTATTGACGTCAGTAAAGGAAAGGGGAAGAAACCAGAAACTATAAACGTAGTAGAATCGACGCAACAAACTGATGGTGAACCCACTAAGGCCGAGATAAAAGATAAAGCGGCAAAAATGGAAAGCCTGATGAATATTCTCAGCCCGGTACCTGGTAAAAAGGGCAAAGGCAACGACGAGAAGGAATACGTTTTTGACACGGTTAACTACCGCAACGATGGCATCTGGATTTGGGGCACCAAGAACTGGATTTGTGTCGCGGAGAACTTTCAGATTTTCGTCAAGTATTGCACCGAAGACGAGAACGAGGAAAAAACGTGGATACTGGAGATTATCGTGAAGGGCCGGAAAGATCCGCTCTACATTGAGATCACCCACGACGAGTTCTGTTCAGCTACCAAACTTAAGAACAAGCTGGCCAGCCATCGACTGGCACTCAAGTTAACCGATGCGTACCTGGGCGAACTATGGCAGCATCTGTTTAAGATGAGTTTCCCGCAGGCATCAAAGGTCATGCGGCTGGGCCACCATCCGGAGAGTGGGGTTTATTTTTTCGCCAACAAAGCCGTCAATGGTGAAATGCTGGAGCCGGACGAGTTCGGCATTGTCACGGCTAAGATGGGCGATGGCACCACGATCTGCCTCTCGATGCCGGTCGTCAAAAAGAAGCGTGCGCACCTGTTTACGCTCAAGCCGGGTGAGATGACCTTCAACCAGTGGTTTACCCACCTGGCGCGGGTACACAAATACGATAACGCCATATTGCCCGCCTGCTTCTACCTGATGTCACTGTTTCGTGACCTGGTTGTGAAGCACACCAGTGCCAGCCCAATTCTGTATTTGAAGGGGGGAGCCAGTAGCGGTAAAAGCTCCATCGTCCGGTCCATCTGTCGCCTGTTTAACCTGCACGAAGCCGTTGCCAACCTCAAAAACAAGAATACTGAAGCGGGGCTGGTTCGGGTGATGGCCCAACTCAGCAATGGCCTGATCTGGATGGATGAGTACCATAATGAGTTTCCCTTCGAAGGGCTACTCCAGTCGGCTTATGATGATAATGGCTACATCAAAGCCGAAGAAAACAGCCGGGACGGAACTGACACGATTGATATCTACAGTGCGCTGGCGTTGACCTCTAACTACATTCCGGAAAACCCGATCTTTTTTACCCGGTGTGTATTCGTGCCCATCGTCGAGCAACAGAAGACCGACGAGCAGGTTGAAGCCTTTGCCCGGTTCCGTGATGTCGAACAGGACGGGCTCAGCTGCGTAACGCTGGAGATGCTTAACCACCGCCCACTCGTGGCCCAGGGCATCAAGCAAGCCTACGACGATCTGTATAATGGCCTCAAGGATTCGGTTCGCCATGAGAAGGTGGTGGAACGGCTGATCTCCAACATGGCCCGCGTGCTGAGCGTAGCCTACATACTTCAGATATATGGCAAAATTCAGCTGCACTTCGAGGTCGAAGGGGATGACGACATTTTACAGCAGTTTGTCGAGATCGGCAGCAAGGCTATTCTTCGCCAACACCAGGTTCAAAGCGAGAAAACTGCCCTATCTGAGTTCTTCGAGTTAATGCAAAATCAGTACGAGGTTGGTGGCATTCAGGAAGATGTGCATTTTCGCTTTGAGGGTGGTCTGCTTTACCTACGCTTTCCTTCGCTTTATACAATTTATTCCCAACGCTACCGGCAGGTGTTTTGGAAAGCACCCGCTGACCGGGACACGCTCAAACAGGAGATGATTGCCTTCGAGGGAGCCAGCGACCCCGACCAGCTGTTCAAAAATATTCGCTTTCTGCCCGACCTGGGCGACGACGCCACTGGCAAGACCAAATCCGTTTCAGGCTCATGCGCAATGACTTATAGCAAACTAGTCCATGCATTTGGGATTGATTGGGAAACAAAACGACCAATCAGATAGGAAGTCGAATCTCAAAAAAGAAGAGTGAAAACAGTACCACGCTACCACAAGGGGGATAAGAAATGTAATAAGTAATTGAATAATAAATGATTGAGTGTAATAAATGTGTGGTAAACCTGTGGTAAACGTGTGGTAAACGTGTGGTAGTGTGGTAACTGTAATATGACCTACCACAAGTTTACCACAGACAAAGACAGATAAACCCCTGTTAAACAATGATTTGCGTTTTTGTGGTGGTGTGGTAGAAATACACTAGTCAGTTTTTTCAAAAAAAAGCAAAAAGCTATGCAAGCAACTGTGGTGCAAAGCGGAAAAGTACAATCAACTGGAGAAGCCAAGCCAGTCCGGATTGACGTCTTCAGATATCAAAAATGGGTAGATGGGGAAGGCAAGCTTTGGATTGTCATGCTCACCTTCGGCCACTTTCCATCGGGCCGGTTTGGAAGCATGGTAGAGCTACTGGATGTCGACCAGGAATCGACGATTGACATCAAACGGGGAGACTTCGAACTAATGGTTCGGGAAGGCACCCTAAAACGGGTGGAAGGCCCTATTCTGATATGACTACACTACAACTAATCTGGAAGTCGAAAGACAGTGACCTGCTTCGTGACTTGGCCAAGTATCGCCAAGCCATTGAAGACAACCAGTTTCCTGACATGATCACCATCTGGAGAGAGACAGTTGCCATGATCGAACATGAGATTGACCAGCGTACTCTGCTAGCCGGCTCAGCGTCTTGGCGCGTTCCTGCACTACTCGATCAAACACCGTTTTAATTAATTTTTTTATACCTATCAATTCAATTTCAATGAACAATTCCCAAGTAGTAACCGGCAAATTTTTAGCTGCATTACCCACCGAATCAGTTGGTGCCAATAACTTTCTCGTTCGTAAATTTTACATGGACCTGACCGATAATCCTGATCATCCCAATACGCCCGAGTTTCAGTTGACTCAGGACAAGGTTGGGTTGGTTGATAATCTGAC
>JAIVFU010000037.1 GCA_020829485.1 Nostoc sp. CHAB 5834
AAAAATGCTTCCCGAAATGCCTGAGCCTATTTTATTAACCCAGATTTTTGCCAAGCTTACTTCTTTAGGGCGTATTCATCCCGTTTCTACAGGCATTGAACCCTCGTAAATTGGCTAAGGTATTGTTAATTAGAGACAATAAAAATAAAACGATGAATCAGGTAGACTACCTCCGCATAAGCTTAATCGATCGCTGCAATTTTCGTTGTCAATACTGTATGCCAGAGGGAGTAGAACTGGACTATATTCTCAAGCAACAGCTGTTGACTGATGAAGAACTACTCACCTTAATTCAAGAGGTATTTATTCCTGTAGGCTTTACCCGATTTCGGTTGACTGGGGGTGAACCCTTGTTGCGTCCGCGTGTGGTAGATTTGGTAAGGGCGATCGCAACTCTCCCCCAAACTCAAGACCTCTCAATGACCACCAACGGTTTTTTGCTGGCTCCGATGGCACAAAACCTCTACAATGCTGGTTTGCGACGAATTAATATTAGTCTGGACTCGCTTGATCCCGACATTTTTGATCAAATTATCGGTAATCAGGGGCGTTCTCGTTGGCAACAAGTTTGGCATGGGATTCAAGCCGCCTATCAGGTCGGATTCGACCCATTGAAGCTGAATGTGGTGGTGATCCCTGGTGTCAACGACCACGAAATTCCCGATTTAGCCGCCCTGACAATTGACAAACAGTGGCACGTTCGATTTATTGAATTTATGCCCATTGGTAATGTGCATTTATTTGGCGATCGCGGTTGGGTATCTTCAGCCGATTTACGGCAACAAATCCGCGATCGCTGGGGCTTGACAGAATCGCAAGTTAGTGGTGCTGGCCCTGCTGATGTCTTTCAAATTCCCGGTGCGAAGGGGACACTGGGGTTTATTAGTCAAATGTCAGAATGTTTTTGCGATCGTTGTAACCGGATGCGCCTTAGTGCTGATGGCTGGCTGCGTCCCTGTTTATTAAATGAAACTGGTCAAATAGATTTAAAAACTGCTTTGCGTTCTGGTATTACCACTGCTCAATTACAAGAGCAGGTAAAGCATTTACTCGGAATCAAGCCAGAAATTAACTTTAAAGGGCGCGATTCTGGCATTTCAGGTACATACACCCGCACTATGTCGCAAATCGGCGGATAGTCATTGGTCATTTGTCCTTTGCAAATAACTAAGGACAAATGACTAAGGACAAATGACTATTACGCTTGTCGTGAGTAGTATTCCACCACAAGTAGTTCGTTAACTTGTAGTGCCACCCATTCCCGTTCAATAACGCTGTTGACTTTACCAACCAACTTATTTTTGTCAAACTCCAAATGACTGGGGAGGTTTGCCAAACCGGGATATTGTAAGTTAGCTTCCACCAACTTCCGTGATTGTACGCGATCCCTGACCGCAATTTCTTCACCAGGACGGCATTGGTAACTGGCAATATTAACCACACGACCGTTAACAGTTACGTGACCGTGATTTACCAGTTGACGAGCTGCTGGGATAGTCGGGGCTATACCCAAGCGGAAAACGGTATTATCTAAGCGCATTTCTAACAATTGCAGCAGCACTTGTCCGGTAGAACCAGTAACACGTCTGGCTTTCCGCACATAGCGCAGCAATTGCTTTTCAGTCAAACCGTAGTTAAAGCGGAGCTTTTGCTTTTCTTCTAGACGGATAGCATACTCAGAGCGCTTCTTACGGTTCTGACCATGCATACCAGGTGGGTAAGCGCGTCTGGCGCTTTTACGAGTTAATCCTGGTAAATCGCCTAAGCGGCGGACAATTCTGAGGCGTGGTCCTCTATATCGGGACATGAGTTTCCTTAATCTAATCCTGTTTAAACTTTACCCAAACATTCCATTTTGACATTCCCTCGATAAAAAATCAGGGGATTCTTGGTTTTGTGAGCCTACTTGCCTTGGTATGATGTATCCTACCAAAGTAGAGGTATCAACTTTTTTGCCAGTTGCTTTAAGTCGGTACCGACGTACTGGCTTCCAAGCTTGAATTCCGGCCTGTCACGCCGTACTCCTGCCAATAAGTTTTTTGTGTTTATTTAGTTTCGTAAGCTACTCAATCATCAGATTGATTTACGCAGTATTCTTACTCTGAAATACTTTTTACGTTGCCTACTTATCTTTCAAACAGTTATATTAACACAATTTCCGGCATAATTAATTGTGTCTATAGCTTGCTACCGCCGAAATTCTTTAATTACAGAGGATTTTTAACGTGTCGCGGAAGTCCCCACCCTCAATGTACTCATAGGGTGGGGATAGGGAGCGGACGATGACGAAAACATCTCCGACCAATATCAACCGTCAGGTTGATTGGGGAGTGGGATGATTGATAGCGGAGCGTTAGCGAGTCCGCGAGCGTCGGAATCGTCAATAGCCGAACTTGGTAGTCGGTCAACCCAGTCTTCAATTAATTGAGTCATTGTTTTTTCTTTGTTAGCAGCATATAGTTTGAGCTTATTGTATCTTCGCTGAGACATCCGAAACCGCAATGATTTTTCTTTCATGCTTGTGTACACACTACGCCACATATATGATAATATATAGATGGTTGTTGACCCACCCACACGACTCACAACAAACGGCCACAGTAGCGGTAAAACGCGATGCCTTGACTAAGAGCGTGAGAAAGGGGGAAAGACTTCGGTCACTGGTTCGCTTTTGTTACGTCCTGCGGTAAAAGATAAGCCACACAGAAGTGTACGGAAAAGTAATAAAACTGTCTGCGGGAGGCGGACGGCTGCGCGGGTTCTTCCCATGAGGAGATAAAGGTAGCAATACCAGAGACGCTGCGTAAGACCATCATCGGGTTTAGTCCCGAATATCCTTGTGATATACCCAACGTGGCAACGGCGGATGAGACGCGAAACGTTGATGGTTGTTTCTTTGAAGCTCCGGCTTCAGCGGATCTTGCCGGAGTACTTCACGATATTTGAGTTAGCATAACTTTGGGTGTTTGGAGAATGGCAACGTCAATGAGCAATAAAGCGGTTAATAGAGGTAAGAACAAACAAGCTAGTTCCACCTCCAGGATTTTAACAGTACCAGTTTTGGCTATAGCTGGATGCTTGGCAACGATCTTACCAAATACAGCGATCGCTGCTTCCTACAACAATGATTATAGTGTCTGTGCAGGTCGCCTTTTGAGCGTGGGTGTAACGGCAGAAGCCGCATCAATTGGTTGTGCAGCAGCACTGCGTCCAAGGGATTTGGCAGCTTGCGTGGTTAAAATTGATAAGGAAACCCAAATTGCCGCGACAGATGCGCTTTCTACTTGTGGTAGGGCCCGCCGCCCTGAGGAGTTAGCTACCTGTGTCGTCGGTGTCAGCTTAAGTACCAAGGAAGAAGCTAATCCGGCAGTTCTAGATTACTGTGGACGTAGTTTGTTACCCGTGCGCTTTGGGCAATGTGTGGTTGGCTTGCGTAGTCAAATCGACTTTCCCGCTACACAGGCGTTAGATACTTGTATCAGTGCTGATGATAGTGTTATCGGTGCTTCATCTTCCTCTCCACCGTCAACTATAATACCTGCCGGTTCAAGTCCAAGTTTAGAGACTACTCCATTTCCAACACAACCGATTGTGCCAACGCAACCCGGCACGACGAATTAATTACAATCCTTTGTAATTGACTGAGAATACAGATTAGTAGGGTGGACATTTTGATGTCCACCCTACTAATCTGTCAATTTTAAGATTAAGCACGCTTTGTCCTTACTACAAACCTTCAAAACTTCCCAAAAATTTTGAAGGTTTATAAAAGTTCGTAGTAAGGACTTTAGTCCTTGATTTGAGCGATAAATCGCTCACTACAAACCCTTCATAACTAATGGGACAGACTACTACTATGACTCAAGCAAAAATATTTATATAAACTCATAATTGTCCTCTGCTTGCAAATGCAAACTAAACACTTACAACACAAAAGTCACAAAATTGCTTGTGACTTTTGTACTACTATTGCTAGTACAGTGTTACAATCTAAATAGACCAACCATCTCCCTACTGTTAAGCAACGGACAAAATCAGTGAAAAGCTTAATTTTTAAGCTTTTTGAATTTTGTGTAGCACTACTAGTACAGTGGGCGTAGAAATAAATTACCATTTCATTACAGCCAGAAAGCCCACAATTAAAGCCTTTTGACTTCCGCCCTGCGGTGCTAGTCTTCTCTTTCGCCAAAAACTGTCTGTAAAATTACTGGAATACCCCCGTCTTGGTGATATTTATCTGCCCAGGCACGGATAACTTCATCCAATTCTTCCATAGCCTGCTCCATTTTTTCTGGGAGGATATCAAGTTCTTCCAGTAAGCGCATGGCATTTCGTCGCCGTTCTGCCCAATTTTTCATCATGCGGAAATACCGAGCGGTATCTTCTACCATGATGTAAGTGCGTTCTTGATCGTCTGCGGGGGCATAAAAAGGACGGGTAAGAGCATAGAAGGGCATTCCCCAAGGAGAATCAATGCGTGTTACCGTTCCTGAGTAGAGCAGACGGCGCTTGATATGCTCACCCAAGGCTTCACTCAAAGGCATTTGGTGTTCGGGTGGCAAGTCTTCTTGCGATCGCCTGTGCAAAAACTCAATTAAATCAAGAAACTCAAAAGAGCTAACTAACTGAGCGTCAGGTAGATTACTGGGCAGTTTTTGCTCAATTTGTCTTTTTTCTTCACTTGTCAGACTGGTACCAGGAACGCGCGATCGCCCCGGTTGCCAAGGATACTTTTCTAGCCAGACATAAGGCAATTGAATTAAATAGCGCGGTTCCTGAGAACCCAGCATCTTTAATAGTTTGCCTTCTGTTAGAGCCTGTCTGACTTCTTCTACAATAATTTTTACCCGTTTCGGCTCTAAGTGGTGCAAATGCCCTGTCATCCGCAGGTTTTGCCCCTGCTCCAGATAGGTCATGTAAATTGCACACTTTGCTGCTGTTGCGGCTGCGTCTAAAAATGCCCCATGCCTGTGCCCACTCGTCCGCATGGCACTAAAAGCCAGATAAAGCATGATCTGATCCATCGCACTGGGGTCAAGACGTTTGATCAGATCTATGTCGTTACTCATATTACAGACAATTAAATAGCACGTTTACACAATTTTTAATGGATTGAAAATAGGTAGTATACACCTGGCTGAAGACGATATTTTCACTTCAGACTATATTAGTATGCGATAACTATGAAATCCGTGGTAGCACAAACTACCATTTTCGCATATTTTCTGGTATTAAGGCAGATTTTGTTGGGGTTACTATAACTGTCTGGAGCATCTGACCAGAAAATTACAGACATCACCAAGTCCAGCTTCATAATGGTTTCCGTCCCAAAAGTCAACTTTGTTGCAAAATCTATAAAGCCTTTAAGTTCTCTGAGGTTTTTTTCATCTTTCTAGAGCAACAACGTCAAGCTATTTACACCTTAATTATGGCACTATGCCGACTGGGAGTAAAAACTAGTTTGCACGGTTCATCTGGGATATCTGTTACTCGAAAAAGATGGCTTTTATTCAGCTTTGGCGAATTATTTTTAACACACAAATGACTAGAAACAATTGGGAGTGGTCTAAAAAGAAATCGCCTACCAGGTGTAGAAACATTCAGAGGTTGAGCCATACGGCTCGTTGCGAACTATCATTTGGTTCACAACCTCCAGTGATGTCTCGCCAGTATAAGCCGTTGGCTTGAGGGAAGATAGTAGACATCAAGTAGAGCAATTAATTCCAATTTCAAAAATACCTGTTGTTTTTTCAAATCTCGTTCCTCATCATATCATTTTTTTTTAACTTTGTAAGAAAGTTATGTATTTTTAAAATTTATAAATGCGTATTTAAACAATTTATATTTTTGTTAAATCAAGGTTTGATGATATTTTTAAGTTTCCTCCTCAATCAAAACCATAATTATCTTTTTGGGTTGATTTTCTAAGTTATTCAGATATTTTTTTCATGAAAGAATTTTAAATTTTCATGATTTAACTAATTCATTGGCTACTTTTAAGTATATTTTTACCTCGCTATTTTATATATTTTAGAAGGTTGAATTGCGTAAATAAAAAGAAGAGAATCCGTAGCAAGCTACGATATAAGCCTCTTTCTCTTAGCGTCTGAGCGTAGTTTACCGCCGTAGGCATCGCAGACAAATTGACTAGTGCAGACCGACATAAATAAAGATACCATCTCACCAAACACAATAAGCTAAGTGGGCGTGAATAATTAAAGGTTTGTAGTAAGCGGCTCTAGCCCTATTTTAAGGTCTGAAGGTCTACTACAATTCAATTTGATTAACTTTACATTGTGTAACATAGTTCATTTTATTTTTGCCCATTTAGTGAGTCTACCACGCTTCAAAACCGGGTTACTCTAAATACTTCTGCTACTTCTTCATCTCCTAGTTGCAAAACGTGCTGTAATGGTCTTAACTCCTTGCCAATCTTCTTTGTGAGCAAGTACTCGTGCTAAATTGCTTGAGTCAGTACTACTCGTACTGCTTACATATACGTGTTTACCTATCTGTATCAGGCTAAATCCCTAAAAATATATTACAAGTCAAGTTATTCTAATTACTGTTGACTCATCTATTAAGCGTTATCTCTACCTAGGCGTTGCTGAATAGAGGTATTAATTTGGATGTAGAGACGTAAAATTTTACGTCTCTACAAGGATTTTCACCGTAACGCACAATCGTTTTCATACCGCAATCAGTAACGCCCTCTACCTATACAGCAGTCTTAAATTATTCGTAAAAGCTGAGATCCCCAGCAACTTTTACGAAGCTGGGGATCAAGTTTTGCCATAGATGATTTAGAGAAGTTACAACTAGGCGTATTCGCTTCAGGATTGGTGCCCAGAGTCATGGGAGCTACTTTACTCATTGGTGTCAACTTAACGTAAAAGCCATGTCCCGCAAGGAACTGAAGTTCCTTGGCTTTTAGCTAAAGTCTACTGAAGTAGACTAAATATTCCTAAAAATCTTTAGTCTACTTCAGTAGACTTTAGCTATGAGCCTTGAACTTTAGTTCGAGGCGGGTGAGGAAGCTAACAGTTAAGCTATTTTTAGCTTAAGTTGACACGCATGTACTTTACCTCCCGCTACACCTAAACTGATTGAAGTCGTCATTTAATTCCTGGGACTAGAGGGTTTAACCTTATTTCGCATTGTTTCAAAGCTGAAAGCAGCCGCGCCAAAGGTTACTAACAACACTCCCAGAATTTGCACAATATGCAAATTTTCTTGAATGATTAACCCAGCGAAAATCACGGTTAAAACTGGGATGCTAGCACCGATGAGCGCTGATCGTGAGGGGCCTAGTTTACTAATACCAACATTATTTAGCAAATAGCCTGCAAGAGTCAATACACCCAAAATAAATGCACTTAAAACCAGTTCCAGCATCTTAGAGGGGTCAACGTCCAAGTTCCAATCGCTTGGTAAAGGTAGCATCAAGCAGATAAAGCTCAATAGCAACATGGTAGCGAAGTTAATTAAAGTAAAAGTAACAGGATGCAGTTTGCTAGCACAATGCCCCGTCAGAAATATGTAGGCAGCAAAAGCGACACCTGAAAGAATAGCGGTGCTGCTTCCCATTGAAGTATTACTCATACCTATGCTGGGAGAACCTGCCAAAACTAACAATTCACCGCAGCAAATAGCGGCGATCGCACCGATGCGGAAGATGCCAAGGCGAGCGCCAAACAGAAGCCTTGACAATAAACCACTAAGCATTGGATAGACAAAGAACAGTGCGATCGCCATTCCAGTTGGAACTTGAGCGATCGCAGTGTATATGAGCACCTGAGATAAAAACAAAAAGCACCCACTCACAACTGACAATAGCAAAGTCTGCTTCGTATCGGCATTAGCAGATGTGGGATTCCCTCTGACTGAGTTAGCCAAGTTTTCCAAGTCTTGCCACAAGGTGGGATGCAGTATCGGAGACAACAATACCATCAGTGGTACTACTACCATAAACCGTAGGGTCAAAATTAAGAAAGTATTGCCCAAAGTTGGCGGCAGCAAGCGTTCTACCTCTAATACTCCAAAAATCTGGGAACCTTCGTCGAAAATTATCTTGATGGCTACGTTGTAAAGCGACGATAACACTGCCGATAAGACAATCAGCCAGAAACCGATTTGGATGGGGGATAAACCAGAGGAATTGCGCGATCGCGATTGTGGAGGTTTTGCTTCTGGCTGCGGCTCTAGCGCAGTAGAAGACGGGGATTTAGCTTTGCTCTGTGACACGTTCTTGCGGAGGAGAGAAATTGATTCAGCAGCGTTTCTCCTTCGTAAAGGTTGTATTGCTTCCGGCTGTGGCACAGATCCAGTCGGAGGCTCTGATGTCGTTTCGTTTTCCGCTAAGTCCTTATTGAGGACAGAAATTGGTTCAGCAGCATTATCCTTTGGTGGCGGAACTACAGCAGCATTCGGCTCTGATTTAATTTCCGTTTGGGACAAGTCTTTGTTAGGGACAGAAATTGGGTTGGTGGCGTTTTCTCTAACAACAGTCGGCTCTGATTTAATTTCCGTTTGGGACGAGTCTTTAGTGGTGATAGAAATTATGTTAGCGACGTTTTCTCTCAGAACCGGCGGCTGTGATGTTGTTTCCCTTTGGGATAAGTCTTTATTGGGGACAGAAATTGGGTTTGCGGCGTTTTCTTTTACAACAGTCGTCTCTGATGTCGTTTCCCTTGGTGAAAGTTTATTAGCGATCGCGGAAATTGGCTCAGGGGAATTTCTTACTACTTCGCCAACTTGTGGCGGGGATGTCTCAAAAGAACTATTTTTCTCTGGCTCGGTAAATTGCAAAACAGTAGGTGTACCTGCTGTTGCTGGTTTGCGTGAAGCTTCTTCAATAGTTTTTTCTAGTTCTCCATGCAGACGATTAACAAACTCCGTCAAAATCGTTTCCCCTTGCTGCTGCTGGCTGTACATCCGTGACAACTGTTGGGAAAGATTACTTTGATAGTTCTTCAGTTCCTGTTGCAGCGAGTTAAAGGTAATAGTAACGGTATCATCCAAGCTGTCAAACATGTGTTCGACTTTTTCATTGATTTCACCTACTACATTACTGCTTACTTCAGCCGACTTAAGCGCAGCTTGATCGTAAGACTTGCCCTCTATGTTTTGGTTAGCTAAAGTTGCCAGAGAGGATTGCAGTTGTGAAGATATATGCTTTGCCAGCACTTCTGCCAGTTGCCGAATTAACACTTGCTGCTCAGTAATTTGGCGCACTTGTTGTAAATGCTCTTTTTCTTCTAGCAAGCTTTGAATGTCATCAGATAACCGATTTTTTTCTGACTGAAGCCGCTTTACGTCTTCCTGCAATCCTCTGAGGACATTCTGCTGAAGATTTTCTAAGTCTTCAACTACAGCCCAAAGAGCATTTTCTGCTGCTCTGGATAGCTCGCCTCTAACTCTCGGGTTTTCTGGTTGCTTCTCGAATCGCCCCATTAGCTTCTAACCTCTAACACCTTGATGATAAAGCTGCTTCCGGTACACTTTATTGGCGCTCATACTAATTTTCTGTATTTTGTCAGATAAATTAAAAATTTTAACAGCACTTCCGCATTTCAACGTAATTCTGTCATACTGAACACAACTTGGCAAAGCATCAAATTTACCTTACTGCTTAATACACAGTGTTTTCTTCAGGATTGACAAGTATTTTGTCATTCGATTTTGGACTTTGGATTATCCGTATGGCTGTAAGTCGCTTCAACTCAAACCTTTTTTGTTTTGATCAGTTTAATTTACATCAACTATTTGCTAATGAGATTTTTACTTTTAAATAAATCTCACTCCAAATAAACATTTATTGTTTTGCTACCAATAGTAATTGTCAAAGACTTGCAGATGGGTGCATTATTGCCACAAAATTGGCTGACTTGCGAAATTAACTGTAAATTCGTCTGGAATGTAACTTCTGTGACAGTTTATATCTCTAAATGGAGATTAAAGTATCTTTCTGTGGAAATTCAAAGTTACGCATCCCCTGCACAACATTCTAATAAATGAGCAGCAGTTCTGCAAAAACACGCTTTTTTGGCGTTCTTGCAGTCTAGGTTCTACTTTAGCTCCGAAAATAAATGTAGAGACGTTGCAATGCAACGTCTCTACAAGGGTTTATCTCATTCCTTTGTGTCCTTTGCGCCTTTGCGGTTCGTTTTTCCATTATTTTGCGTAAGTCCTGGAGTAGATACAGTAGATGAAAAAATTAGGAAAATATTAATAATTCTTTAGAGAAATAAAATCCGGGCAATGCTAAAAATAGCAGCGCTAAGGGCAGCACTCACGGGGATTGTAATTAGCCATGCGGCGGCAATGCCTTTTAGTGTTTGAAACTTAATCGACTTGATATTTTGCACTAGTCCAATACCAACTACACCGCCGACGAGAGCGTGAGAGGTGGAGACTGGTAAACCTAGCCGGGAGGCGATGAGGATGGTGGTAGCAGTTGCAAGTTCGGCACAAAATCCACTACTAGGTTGCAAGGCAATAATGTTTTCGCCAATAGTGGCGATGACTTTTTTACCCCAGACAGCTAAACCACCAACAATACCAGCACCACCAAGAATTAAAATCCAAATGGGGATGGTGATACCATCTGTCGGTACGCTACCAGTGCGATTGATGTAGACGATCGCAGCTAAAGGAGCGATCGCATTTCCCACATCATTAGAACCATGAGCAAAGGCGACAAAGCAAGCACTTAGTAGTTGGAATCGGGCGAATAAACGCTCAACGGGATTTTGGATTTTAGATTTTGGATTTTGGATTGATGATAATTCCTGAGTCTGGGGTGGAAATTTTTCCTCGACTTCCTCCAAATCTTGCAATTGTCGCCAACTAATGATTGTGAGTCCAACTGCTGCTACTGCACCAGTTAACAGTGGGATGTCATGAGAAGGAATTGTAAAACCAATTTGCTCAATTACAAAATTAGTTAGCGGTTGAGTCAGCGATGGTAATACAATTACGCCGAATACACCTAGCAACAGAGTACTTAACCAGGGAATCCATTCTTGTAACTGCACTACTTGATTGGGTTGATCTAAAATCCAGTGCTTGATTTGACTGTAAAATAAAGCAGCGATCGCACCACTAATTAATGGCGTTAAAACCCAGCCAATGGTAATTAAGCCAATTGATGACCAATCAATTGCACCTACTCCCAAAGCTACCCAACTAAATCCAGCGATCGCACCAACAACCGCATGAGAAGATGAGACTGGTAAACCTCGTGATGTGGCAATTTGCAACCACACGCCACAGGAAATTAGCACCGTTACCATCCCAGCAACGAATATTTGAGGTGTAGCAGCGAATAAGGCGGGATTGGCAATTTTCGTTGCGAGAGTTTCCGTTACCTCATGTCCAAACAATACAGCACCCGTAAACTCTAATATCCCAGCAATTATTATTGCTTGTTTGAGGGTAACAGCTTTGGAGCCTACAGAGGTTCCCATCGCGTTAGCGACATCATTTGCTCCGAGATTCCAGGCGACGTAGAAAGCTAGTAGAGCTACGAAAAGTAGGGTAATAAGCATTTTGTTGGGGACAAGGGGAAAGTGAGAGAGATGAGAATGAAACTTGAGCTTTTAAGGGTGAACGTTGAACCTTTTAGCTCCGTCGTTGAACCTTTTAGCTCCATCGTTGAACCTTTTAGCTCCATCGTTGAACCTTTTAGCTCCATCGTTGAACCTTTTAGCTCCATCGTTGAACCTTTTAGCTTCACTGACTTTTCACGGTATCTGGAAAACCTCTCTCTAAATCTCTCTCCTAAGAGGAGAGAGACTTTGAATTTTCCCTCTTCCCGCGACGAGTTGGGGGTTAGGGGGTTAGGTGAATCGTTAGCTTTTCCACATAATGTGAAAAGTCAGTTTAGCTTCGTTGTTGAACCTTTTAGCTCCGTAGCTGAATTTCAGACAGAACTTTAAACTTATAGTTTTAACACTCTCCTATCTTCCTTTTACGGATAAATTAAGATTTTATAAGTATCCGGTGTGGGTGCGATCGCTTGCTCAACAGCTGCTGATAAATCTTTTAATGGATAGCGATCGCTAATCAACGCTTTTACATCAATTCGCTGATTAAATACAATATCAGCTGATAAACTCTGAAGCCGATAAGATGAGCTATAACTTCCTATCAAGTCAATTTCTCGACGGTAAAGGATATTGGGATTAATTGGAATTTCTACCTCATCAGGGAATTCGGCGAAAAATAATATTTTGCCACCTTTGCGGGTACTATCAAGTGCTTGAAAAAAAGCTTTTTCGCTAGGAACAGCCAACAGGGTAATATCAACACCCAGTCCACCAGTCAGGGCATGGATTTTTGCCGTTAAATCGGAATCGCGGGCATCAAAAGCCGCTTCTGCACCGACACTTAAGGCTTTTTCAATTCTAGAGGGTAGTAAATCGGTAGCGATCGCTTTTGCTCCAAAATACTTCACCAACATGATAAACATTAACCCAATTGGCCCAGCACCAGTAACTAACACAGTTTGTCCTGGAGCGATTTGGGCTTTTTTCACAGCCTTCAAACAGCAGTTAGTTGGTTCTACAAAACTCGCTTCTTCAAAACTGATATTATCAGGGATGGGAATTAGCCCACCATTTTCCACAATATGTCCCGGAACCTTGACATAATCGGCAAAACCGCCGCCACTAGCGTTAAAGCCTGCGGTTGTGGAAATGTTTTTGTAGACATCACACATGGAGAAATTATCATTTAGGCAGTAGGCGCAACGCATACAGGGGATGTGGTGCATCACTGCTACCCGTTGTCCAACTTGCCAACCTTTGACATTATTGCCTAATGCTGCGATCGTGCCAGCAGTTTCATGTCCAAAAATGCGCGGCGGTTCATACAGTGGATAACGAATTTTTTTAATATCTGACTGACACAACCCCACAACCCGCACCTGTACCAGCACTTCATCTGGTTCTAGGGTTGGAACTGGGATATCTTCGTAAGAAAGTTGATTAACGCCTCTAAATACCTGTGCTTTCACGTTGGTTTTTCCCCGCTCAACGATACTAGATGTAACATTAGCAGTCAACGCTAGGCTATCAGGTTTAAGATTTTTGTGTTTTAGCTTGTTCTAATTCTGTTTCTAAGCTTTGTTCAAATATTTGGAATGCCTTAATGTCCTCTGATAAAAGACTTCCCTGAATTTTTCCATTCTCAACTCGCAGGATTTCCCCTCGGTTGTCCTTGGCAGTAATTGTTAAAACTCCCCGATTCTGCCAGAGTCGATACCGTTCACCCTCAAAGTATCGACCACTCTCTGGTGCTATTCTTGCAAATTTACTCTTCAAAGTTGTTTTGGCAATTTGCACGATTACATCAGAATATTCATGGAAGCAAATACTACCAGCAAATTTTGTAACATTATTTTTTTCTAACTTATCCAGCAATTCAACAATGGTCATCGGAGGGTTTTTGAGATCCTCTGATTGCTGCCGAATTACTTGAATCATTTTTCCTGGGAATTGGTCATTAAGATAAACCAAAAAATCATCTGGATGCCAAGCCTCAATATCCCAAGGCTTTAAAGCTTCTGCTGGAAAGTCATCTAAATCAGCAGTAACAATTACTTTTGCCTTCGCAACTATAGCAGCAGCGACAACATGGTAATCACCTGGATGATTTGTCATTGATGCAACTAGATGTTCTGGTACTTCCACTATTGCTTCAGGAAAATGTATCTTGAGCATTTCTTGAAAGCGTGCAGCCTTGGCATCTGTCATCTTTCCCTTCTTTACAAGATTGCGAGTAGCACCTTCTAGAATTTCTTGTGAAAAATGAATTTCGTAAAGTTCTGCTTCGGCAGCACGGAATAAGGTATCACACAGAGGCATGGGGTAGATAACGCAGGAGTCCAGAACAACAGAGAAAGAAAGCATCTTGTTAGTCTAATTTGCTACTCTCCTCATCATAGAACCCCTCATTTTGCAGAAATTGAGTGAATTCCTTCAGACCTTCTCGCCGCTTGGTGTCCCGATGTTGTTTATATTTCATTAAATCATCAAAACGAACCCGGCGATGCGAACCCACCTTAATGTAATGAATGTCACCCTGTTCTAATAATTTGATCAGGTAAGGACGTGATACGTTCAGATATTCGGCCGCTTGTTGTGTCGTCAATTCCTGTTGTTGAGGAATTATAGATATAGCCTTACCTGATGCCATTGCGTGGACAACTTGAAGTAGTACTTGATAAATCGGTTCAGGAATGGTAATTTTTTCTCCGTTAGCCCCTACCAGTTTTGCCTGAGAACCTTTAACGCTCAGTATGCGCTCCAGTTCGATAGATTGAGCTTCTAACTGTGGAGATATTACAGACTCTGAAAGCACGCTATGCTTAGACATCGTGGTTACTTCTTTTATGTTGTGGGACGTTACGCCGTCACTTCTATTCACTATCTTATAATAATACACACTACATAAACGAAATATCCGAAACATAAATTATCTTGTCTAATGCCAAGCTATCTGGAGAAAATATGTCGAAAACTCAGACAGGTTAGGCAATACTTCATCAGACATGATGTATATCTGATGTCTTAGTTGTTGGTGGAGGAATCGGAAGAACTGCGGTTGCTATTCAATCAGCGCGATGCTCTACCACTTCTTCTAAGAGATAATGGTGTATTAGGGCTTTCGTAACGCTGTATTATTTTTGAATATTTTCTCAAGATTTTCTCCGAGACGGTAGCAATGACTATTCGCCATGCGACTGAAACTGATTTGCTTGCAATTGTGGCAATTTATAATGCTGCAATTCCTAGCCGCATAGCAACTGCTGATTTAGAGCCAGTATCCGTGGAAAGTCGCCTTCCTTGGTTTAAGGCGCGATCGCCTTCACAACGCCCACTTTGGGTAATCGAAGTAGAGGGAGTAATTGCTGGATGGCTGAGTTTCCAATCCTTTTATGGGCGGCCCGCCTATAGTACGACTGCCGAAATTAGTATTTACATAGCCCCTGGCTTCCATCGATGTGGTTTGGGAAGACAACTATTAGCACAAGCAATTAGTGAAAGTCCTAGTTTGGGTTTAAAGACCCTACTATGCTTTATTTTTGCCCACAATCAACCCAGTTTAAAACTTTTTGAAACATTTGGTTTTCAACCTTGGGGACATTTACCTAAAGTTGCCGAAATTGACAGCGTTGAACGCGACTTAGTAATCATGGGACTCCGAATTATTGACACTCCCAAAGCTTGAAGTTGTGGGAGTGTAAGGTTTCAGTGATCTATTGATTGACATCCCCGACAATGGATTTTGGGAGGTCTACTCAAGTCTATACGTTGCTAAATAGGGGCTTTGAGCTTGCGATTTGGTTTGGTTCAATCGGAAAGAGACATTTATTTAAAGTAAATAACTTTTATGGTAATAAATTCTTAATTTTAGCTAATTTTAGCCAGTTTGGATATTCAGTCATCAGTAAATCATAAAGTTCTTGATCCGCTATATTTTCTGGATCTTCTAAACTGAAAAAATCGCAGTTATCAACATAGCGATCGCTCATTTCGTCCAGTCGTTCTAGGAAGGTAAAATCACTTGTCTTTGCTTGAGCTAACCAGCCTAAAATCCCTTTACTTTTGATATCTTTACGTGACTTACCAATAGCCATAAATTGCCAAAAAATCGGCTCATAGGAAGACTCTTTAAGATACTGTTCTGTTTGTGACTCGTCAGACGTTGCTCCATCTGTAACAAACATGATATAAACTGATTGATTTAATGGGATATCATTTTTTTTGCTACTTTTTTTAGATATTGGAAAATAAATATTTCTAATCATATTGATAGCTTTACCATAGTAAGTACCACCTTCGAGTGGATACTGTTTTAATAGATTTGGAATAAAGCTTTTAAAATTTTCAATAGTCATTGCACCTACGTTATGGGTTTTAGCTCCGAATAGAAATATATCAATAGAGGCGTTGTCATCAAAACGACATCCTAAAGCCAAAATTTTTTCAGCAAACCTCTGGATTTTACCTGAGCTATAGAGCGAACTCATTGAACCAGAGATATCAAGGCAAAGCACAACCTTAGCCTTATGATTTGCCAAATTTACTTTTTGAAGTGATATATCTGCTTTTTTAACGAGATTGAAAATATGTGGTGCTTCACGCTCAAGCTTTTTATCTAATGCTATATTTCCTTGATTTTTACAGTTTTCTTTCTCACTTTCTAATTTTGTATCTTCTTTTTTTTCTTCCTGTTTAGTTTCTCCAATATATTTATCTACAAAACTTTGTAGCCCGGAACTATAGCCTTCTCCTACTGCTTGAAACCTCCATTCATTGTCCTTTTTATACAAGCGTCCAAATTCCAAAGCTGTCTCTTGAGAAAAAGCCTCTCTTAAGTTGTACCGAGCCAAAGAATTTCTGTTTTCGTTATTGTAAATCTTGATAAAAGCATTTTTTATTTGGCTGAAATTTTGATTTTTTTCTTTACCTTGATGAATAGTTACAACAAAAACTATCTCTTGAATAGCTGGATTGACTTTTGCCAAATCAATATAAATTGTCTCATCATCTCCATTACCTTCCCCGGTTCTATTATCTCCTGAGTGCCTGAGAGAACCATCAAAAGATTCAAGGTTATTATAGAATACAAAATATTTTTCATCATGAATTTTAGCATCTGCACCTAACATGAATACAGATGCATCAATATCATAGCTTTGTCCATTATGACTTGCTTGCCAACCTAAGCCAATGGCTACCTTCTTTAAGCCAGGAACTTCTTTAGAAAGATTAAACCTACCACCTTTGTTTAATTCAATTTCCATTTTGATACATCCTATAGATTAAAATTATGCTAATTATTTTACGTAAAAAAGGGAGTACCACCAATGAATACTCCCTTTTTATTAACTAATGAGATAGCTATTAAGCGGCATATCTGTCTACAAAACTTTGCAGCCCTGATTTATAACCAGCGCCAACAGCTTGGAATCTCCATTCTCCATCTTTTCGATAAAGCTTACCAAATTCAATTGCCGTTTCTAGCGAAGCATCTTCCTCTAATTCATACTTAGCAATTTGTTTTTCTGTGGCGTTGTCATAAATTCTGATAAACGAGTTTCTGACTTGCCCAAAGTTTTGCTTTCTTTGCTCTGCTTCATGTATGGTGACGACAAAAATTATTTCTTGAACTGAAGCATCAACTTTGCTCAAATCAACTTTAATCGTCTCATCATCTCCTATGCCCTCTCCTGTTCTGCTATCTCCTTCATGTTTTACAGAACCATCTGGTGATTGTGAGTTGTTATAGAATACAAAGTACTTTTCGTTAGGTAGTTTTCCGTTATCACCTAACATAAATATAGAAGCATCAAGGTCAAAAACTGAACCTGTATCTGTAACGTTGACATCCCATCCTAAACCAATTCCAGCATTTTTCAAGCTTGGTGCTTCTTTTGAAAGATTGATTCTTTCGCCTTTGCTGAGGTTAATTGACATAATGATTACCTATTTTTACAAAGTGAATTTAATTCAGAGTTTTTATTGAGTTTAATAACTCAATAATTAGTTAAGCATAGACTCTCATAAGTCCTTCTAAACCATTAACATTAATGCCGTTACCAATAGCTGCCATTTTCCACTCATTATTATGATTGTAAATTTCAGCCATGACCATCCCGGTCATTCCTTTGTATTCAGACCCAGATAAATGATACTTGGCAACTTCTTGATTATTAGATGTATTGACCAGGCGCACAAAAGCATTTTGTATCTGTGTAAATTCTTGTTTACGAGCAATGCAGTCGTAAATGTTAACTGTAAAAACTAGTTTGACAATTTCTTTTGGTAGTCGAGTTAAATCTACAAGAATCTGCTCGTCATCACCTACTCCTGCACCCGTGAGATTATCACCTAAATGGGTAATAGCTCCTGATTTATGGGATAAATTTCTAAAGGAAATAACGTTACTTGTATCGGTTATTCTGTCCTTTTGATCTAAACAGATTACAGAAGCATCCAAGTCACAGTCTTGAGTATTACTAAAAGCCCCAAAAAAACCGCCACCAGAACGTTTTGCTACATCCCAGCCTAGTCCGCACATCAGCTTTGTTAGCCCAGGAGCTTCTTTAGAAAGTGAGATATGTTGCCCTTTTTGTAGGTTGATTCCCATGTAATTATCTTGAATATATTCAGATTGCTAATGTTTTAAGCTATTTGATTGGATCGCTGTTTGTATCAGCATTCATTTTTTTGAACTTTATTAATTTTCACTACTTTTGGTGCGTTCAGGTTGGGATGAACAGTCATGATGCATTAAAGCAAGTAATACCCAATAAAACTAGCAATTTTTATTGTGTAATTCTGGTTTTTTGTCAAAGTTAACTAATGAGTTTATCTATTTCAAGTTCAGTAATAACACGCCACATAATTGAAGGCACATCATATTTGTTATGCGCTCTATCGTAGTCACCTTTAAAAAGCAGTGTAATCAGTAAAAATACGTAATATCAAAAAATCTGACATTCATGCCACATACTTTTTTGTTGGTAGTACTGATATAATTGTTGTTATAAAGCAGACTGCAACTGCGCTAAACTATTAAACATTATTGTCTTTGTGTTAATGCTTAAGTGATAGCTCCGAGTCTAGAGCCTTGTTGTCAATAAGTTACGGCAGAACCAATGTTCTGATCATCCTATACTGCGATCGCTTCAATTACTTACCAGAGTAGGCGAATGTAGAGACGCAAGATTTTACATCTCTAAACATTTGTTAACAACGCTGCAACTGTGTTAACAACACAACAATTTCATCAATTGCCTGCCGCACAACCGTTGCAGGTTGTTCTGATTGATTCACCATAATACTAAAAACCAATGGCTCATATTTAGGCGCATTCATATATCCAGATAGAGAAATTGCACCCGTTAATGTACCTGTTTTTGCTTGGACAATGCCCTCAGCAGGCGTATCTTGAAAGCGTCCCTTCAAGGTTCCACTTTTACCCGCCACGGGTAAAGATGCGCGATATATATATGCTGTTGGTGTTCTTGCTATTCCTCGCAAAGTTTGTACCAAAACTTCTGGTGTCACTAAGTTACGACGTGATAAACCCGAACCATCCACTAAAATATAATTTGCTGGATCAACTCCCAATTGAGTTAAACTTGCTTTGACAACTTCCAAGCCTACATCAGCGCTAGTCTGATTTACTCTGGGTTTTTTCACAGCTAATGCTCTTAGAAGTGCTTCAGCATAAAGATTATTACTATTTAGATTTGTCTCTGCTAATAATTCAGATAAAGGTGGCGACTCTACAAATGCTATTTCTTCTTGATTCACACTACCATTTACTAATAATATTTGTCCCAAGGTAATTTTTTCTGTTGCCAAAGCAGTACGGAAGCGCCGTAAGAAGTAATAATTAGGATCAACTACAGGCAAATCTATTAAAGACGGTTCAGAATTCGTTGTCAGTTGTCCTTGAATTCGTAATACTGTTCCTGATAATTCGCGGGTAACGTTAACGTAGCTTGGTTGATTTTGGGCAACGGTTACTGACTGATTAATTATCCGCCATTGTCTCGCCTCGCCAGGATCAGTCCACACCACTTGTAAAGATTTACCTACGGCTTGCGGTACAAGTTTTAAGCTAAAAATATTTTGATTTAAAATAAAGCTGCTGACTGGTGCGCCATAGTCTGACTGCACATCTTCCCATTGCCAGGTGGGGTTAACAATATCACCTTGAATATAACTATCATCAGCTATCAATCGCTGAATTTGAGTAATACCTTTCTGTTTTAGCTGCTGTGCTAATGTTTGCAATTGAGTATCGCTTAAGCTGGGATCTCCCCTACCGACAACACGTAAAACACCATTGCCATCCTGATAAATTGAGGTGCGAATCCGAAAATTAGCACCCAATTGCTGTAATGCAGCTGCTGTGGTTAGCAATTTGATGTTAGACGCGGGAATAAAGTATTTCTGAGCATCCCGACTGTAAAGAATTGGCCCTGTTGACAGGGGTTGTACTAAAATTCCCCAGCGCACCCGACTAAATAAGGGACGATTGATTACACTATCTATAGCTGTTCCCAGTTGGGTAGAGCAAATTGATTTTGTGGTAGTTGTTGGTGCAACTGGGGTTTGCGCTTTAGCTGCTGGCTGGGTAACACCAACTTGAGTACCCAGAAACAGCAGCATCAAGCCAAGAGAAATTTTCCTAGTCATCAGATAGTTCTTAAAACTACTTGATGATAATACCTTAGTTCGACAGGAGTAAATTAATACTCTTATTCTTCTTCTTCTTCTTCTTCCTCTTCCTCTTCGTCCTCTTCCCCGAATACTCCGTCTATAAGTTCTTGTGCGCGTTCGTCTGAAATATTTAAGGCTTCCTGAAGCTCAGAAATATAATCTTGTTCAGCTTCGGGTACTTCTTCATCAACCCCTACTACTAAGATAGCTGTGATGTATGCAGCTTCACGATAACCTTTATTTGGTAAGGATTCGATAGACTGGGCGATTAAATCTTCTGGTTCTTCTTCTTCAATCAAGCTGACGACTTTTTCGGTCAATTCTTCAAAGTCTTCTTCAGAGTAATCTTCAAATAAGTTAACCCGGCTGAGAAATTCACTTAAAGCGTATTCTTCTACTGAAGAAATACCTTCACCGTCAGCAGCTGCGGAAAATAGTCCAAGGATTGCGATCGCAACTTCTGGTTCTAGAGCAACTGAACTAACACTACGTCCTTTGGGCAATCTGCGTTTAGACATAATTATCCTCTAAAAGTTACGTGATATTTCAGGAAGTCATATTTTGCGGTTTATAATGCTTCCTCGATTTATGATTCCCAAAATAATGCGGAAATATACATTGGGATGAATCTTTTTTTTCATAAAAAATACGCAGATAATATATTCATCTGTGTATAAAAACGGTTAAGTTGCCTTGATCGATCGAGTTTTTTAGGAAATATCTTTTTACCTCAACCTAATCAGGAAGATTAAGCGACATCTACGCAAGAGGAAAGGGAGCAAAAGTAGGGGAATTCCTTTATCTTTTTCCCCTTCTCCTTGCTCCCCTACCTCTCTGGTCTGAATTATCAAAAAGCGTTACAGCTTCGTCCCACACTCAGCACAGAAGTTATGGGTAGGAGCATTTTTGGCATTGCAGTTGCTACAATACACTGGCTCTGCTGCCGCTTTTGGCGGTTGCTTCTGCAAGCCGACCATTTGAGCGTTGCTCTTACCAGGGGCTACCATTGGGTAGCAGTTTTCGTCTCTGGTGACGTGGACATTTAAGATTACTGGCCCTTTGTGTGCTAGCATTTCGGCGATCGCATCTTTTAATTGACTGCGATCGCTAATTACCATACCCTTAATGCCATAAGCTTTTGCCAATAACTCTACGTCTGGCATCCCTACTTCCATGTTGGAGCATGAGTAACGCTCACCATAGAAGGCTTGCTGCCACTGGCGCACCATGCCTTGCCAACCGTTATTGATAATTATTGTCTTGACATTTATCCCATATTGTGCAAGGGTACCAAGTTCTTGCAAACACATTTGGAAACTGGCATCGCCACTAATACAGATAACTTCTTCATCAGGAAACGCCACTTTCGCGCCCATTGCCGCAGGTAAGCCAAAACCCATCGTTCCCAAACCAGCGCTAGAAATCCAGCGCCTTGGCCCATTCTTCAGGAATTGTGCTGCCCACATTTGATGCTGTCCAACATCTGTGGTGTAGAAAGCGTTGGGTGCTTGGCTATTGACTTCTACAATTACTTCTTGGGGTGAAATGCTGTCGGAATGCTGCGGCACTATTAGAGGATACTCTTCGCGCCAACGATTAACTAAATTTAACCACTCTTGGTTTTGATTAGGGGTAGCCTTAACGCCTGTTTCTTTGCAGCGACGCAACAAGTCTACTAACACGTTCCGCACATCGCCGACGATGGGCACTTCAGGAATGCGGTTTTTGCCGACTTCTGCGGGATCGATGTCGATGTGAATTACTTTAGCGCGGGAGGCGAATTCGTCTAACTTGCCCGTAACGCGATCGTCAAATCTAGCGCCGACGCAAATCAGCAAATCACAATCACTAACGGC
Organism: Nostoc sp. CHAB 5834; assembly: GCA_020829485.1. Next base: position 22,103 of record JAIVFU010000037.1, read on the forward strand.
AAAGTTAGCGTAAGCAGTGCCGTGCATCCCCAACATTCCCAAAGCTAAGGGATGATGTTCGTCAAATGCACCGATCCCCATTAAGGTTGTGGTGACAGGGATATCAAATAATTCAGCTAGTTGTTTGATTTCTTCATGGGCACTAGCTGCGATCGCACCACCACCAACATACAATAGCGGACGGCGACTTTCAGTAATCAACTGAATCGCGGCATTAATTTGTCGGGGATTTCCCTTCACTGTGGGACGATAACCGCGTAACTTCACTGAACCTGGTTTTACAGGCACATAGTCAAATTCTTCTAAAGCTACATCTTTAGGTACATCAATCAAAACTGGCCCTGGTCGCCCACTGCTAGCGATGTGGAAGGCTTCGGCAACAATTCGCGCCATATCTTTAGGGTCACGCACTACATAAGAGTGCTTCACGATTGGGAGCGTAATTCCATAAATATCGGTTTCTTGAAACGCATCTGTACCAATCGACGGGCGTGCTACCTGTCCCGTGACTACAATCATCGGGATTGAATCCATGTAGGCGGTGGCGATGCCTGTCACCAAGTTAGTTGCTCCTGGCCCCGAAGTGCCAAAGCATACTCCTACTTTTCCAGTTGCACGGGCGTAACCATCGGCGGCGTGGGCTGCACCTTGCTCGTGTCTCACGAGAATGTGCTTCATAGCACCAGTTGCTTGCACCTTATACAGGTCGTCGTAAATTGGTAGAATTGCTCCACCAGGATAACCAAAGATATAATCAACGCCGTGGCGATGAAGGCTGTCAAGGAGAGCAAAACCACCAGATGCACGTTTGGGAACGACTGGCGGGCTAGAAACACGAGACTGTTTGTGATTCTCGGTTTGTGGGAGACTGATTTGGGAAAGCGATTCTCCTGCGGAGACACTTTGTGAACGCACGGTCAAACCTCAGACTATAGCTAAAGTTAATGCTGATTTCTGTATTTAAGATTTCATTTTAATTGAAAACTTCAATCAAAATCTTATTAATTTTTATATTAAATATAAAGCTAGATTATTAGCCTACATTAGTTAAATTACGTTTTGCAAGACTTTGCGGGTATTTTTCCAAGCCCAAACACCGACAACTACGACAACAATACTCATTGCTACCAGCACAGTTCGCAACCCCAGAGCATCAGTTAATGGCCCAGTAATGGCCAGAGGTAACGCCAGAGCGATGTTAACGGCATGATTTTGAAAGCCAAATACTTTACCGAGCATGGTAGATGGTGTTTGCTGTTGAATTAAAGTTTGCATGGGTACGCCAATTAGGGAAGCACCTACACCCAAAAATGCACAGAGTCCTAGCGCCAGTAATAAGTTATGGGTAAAAGTGAACACCCCTAAAACTAGTGCAATTATCAAAAATCCAATTAAAGGTAGGGGTTTATGATGCAATTTATCACCCCAGTGGCCTAAAATCGCCGCACCAAATACCATACCCACCCCTGCTGCTGCCAAGAAAAAGCCAAACTGTTTTTCTTTTAAACCAAACTCCTCAGCTAATTGAATTGTCAGCACCGTTAAGGCTGCAAACACACAATATAAAGTTGTAAGTTGCAGCATGGCGTTCAAGATCAAAGGGTTTTTCTTGAGATAGCGTAGGCTTTCGGTGAATTCAGCCCAAAGGTGATTTGATGCTTGATGCTCTTTTGAGAGTTTAGGTTCTTTAAACTTAATTGGCTGCATGATCGCAGCCGATAATATGTATAATCCACCAACCACAATCTCTTGACCGTATTGTTCTCCCATCAAGCTTTTCGCCAAACTCAAAATTGGCTCTCCTATAGCAAAGCCAACAATTAAAGCTCCCATCATTGTGCTGCTAAAGAGCGCATTGGCTGCCAACAAATTTTCTCGCTTCACCAACAAAGGAATGGCTGCTTGTTCAGCTGGTGCAAAAAACTGCGTCACCGTGGAAATGGCAAAAGTAAGAATTAACAAAATCAGGAATTCTCGTGGCAAAAGGGGAAGACACAGTGTTAACAGTCCACGCACAATGTCTGAGCCGATCATAATCAGCTTTTTTGGCAAGCGGTCAACAAAGAGACCACCGGCAGAGCCGAACAAAATTGCTGGTATTGTAAACGATAGCATCAAGGTTGAGTACATCGAGTTTTGTGCCAACCCAGGAAGCGGTGAGTAGTTCTCCAGCAAAGAAATCATTAAAACGAAGAAGACCTTATCTGCTAACTGGGACACCAATTGCCCAATCCACAGGAGCATAAAAGCACGGTTTTTTAGCAGTGCGCTAAACCCGTTATTAACACTAGCCGGTTCAGTTGGAAACATTTAGATACTTTCTTTAGGTAGATGGGAATAGGGGATAGGGTATAGGGGATAGGGTATAGGGTAAGAGTATAGGGATAGTTTTTCTTCACTGTCCCCTGTCACCTGTAACCTCTTCCCTTCATGACTCCTCACTCCTAACTCCTGTTTACTTACTCCATTGTCCGGATTAATTTACTTCATAGTGCTTTAACAGCATAAGCAAAAAATCAGTTGCTGTCAGACGACCTCTGGGTGGAATAATTTCAATGGATGAATCTACCCAGCAACCTTGGACAATTTGGGGCGATCGCCAGATGGATAAATGATCAACTGCTGGCTCTGCATAAAAGTTATTTTGCCCACAACCTAGCAAACAAGAACTCCAATGGGTGAAATAATCATGACTCATCCGGTGAATAGGGAAATTACCCTGTAGTGGTACTCCCCATCCATCTATAGCAATAAACGCTCTGACACGACCACCCAAAAGTTGCCACAAATGCGCTGCCCCTATTGCCCCGACTACGCCAGCACTAAAGCTAATAAATATAATTGGTGATTTTAAAGAGCCGGTGAAGCGATGGCGCAAAAACTGCAAAATATGCAAAGCTGATAAAACTAAAAAATCTTTACCCGGATAAACCAGTATATTTGCGGAATTATGTGCGATCGCGCTATCACGAACTACATCTAACAATACTAGTCTAAAGCTTTCAGTTAACTCTGGTTCATGGATTCCAGGGCAAATAATTATACTCATCTTTAACACTAGCTTTGATTTGCTTGAATTCAATAAACGACCACCCGAATTCAATATATTTATTGCATAAATTCTTAAAACCTTACCTGAAACCTGATTTACTATAGCGGTTCTCGAATGGAAGCAATACATTTTGACCTCACTTCCATTCCTCTCTCCTAAAAGGAGACAGGCTTTAAGTCTTATATCAAGTTCGGTTAAACACTTATAATATCTGTAGGTTGGGTTAAGGAACGAAACCCAACATTTTATTCTTGCTCATGTTGGGTTTCACTGCCGTTCAACCCAACCTACATTGATAAATTTTATTATAAGTAATCACCCGAACTTGATATTACTCCCCTTCCCTTGCAGGGAAGGGGCTGGGGGTTAGGTCTGTATTTCATGCAATTGAGAACCGCTATAAGGTTTTACCTTTAGTTTTACCCCACCCTAACCATCAGTGCGATTAAGAAGAAATTCGACTTGTGTGTACACGGTAGCCTTAAAAGAAGAGAGATTTTCCAGATCCCGTGAAAAGTCAGCAACTTGATGTTGGGAATTGTTGAAGACTTAAATCTGCATAGACGCATTTAGCAAAATGTAAGAATTCAGGAGTCAGAATAGTGGAAAGCTCAGGAGATAACTTGAAGGTTTGATGCCAAACTTTTATAAATTCTGACGACTCCTGTTTGACTTTTGACTTCCCCAAAGGGGCTGGGGCTGAACGCTTTCGCTATTCCCGTAACATAGCAGATGGGGCATTGGTTCAATTTTGCATACCCAATGCCCCACGTAAGTTTTGTATGTCTTTTGATGTATTATTTTGATTTTCCTAGCTTTCCTATCCCCCTGGATGGGATAATAAGTTACTAGTAGGGAAAATGTGTAAACTATTCTCTAACTCCGAATTTCTCTGCACTTTGGTTATATTGAGGAACTCATTGTGGTTGCCACGCCGGAAAAAGTACAACACACCCACGAGCATCTATCAGGTAAAGAACGTGTAGCCGTACTGCTTATGGGCTACGGCGAAGTCGAAAGCTACGAAGATTTCGCCAACTATAACGAACAAGCTTTAAATCTACTGACAGCAAAATTTGCACCAGTGCCAACCTGGATTTATCCTCCTCTGGCAAAGCTTTTGGCGCTATTTGACCGCCATGAGTGGGGACATACACACCACGATTTTATCTCCCCACACAATGCCATCTTTGAACAGCAACGGGCTGGGATTGAGAAGAATTTACAAGAAAAATGGGGTGATAAGGTTCAAGTTTTCAAGGCTTTCAACTTCTGCGCCCCTTTTCTACCTAATCAAGTTTTAGCAGAAATCAAAAACCAAGGCTTCGAGAAGCTACTAATCTACCCACTGCTGGTTGTTGATTCTATTTTTACCAGTGGGATTGCGATCGAGCAAGTTAACAATGCTCTTGTTGAGTTGGCTGATGGTGAAGAACACTGGGTTAAAGCACAGCGCTACATTCCTTCTTTCTTCAACGAACCAGCTTACATCGATTTGATGGCTCATCTGGTTGAAGAGAAAATTGCTGAGTTAGGCGCAGCTTATCTACCTTCTCAAATCGGTATTGTGTTAATGAATCACGGCTGTCCCCACAAAGCTAAAGGCTTTACTTCTGGGATTGCCGAAAGTGAAGCAATGTACGATTTAGTTCGGGATAAGTTGATTAATCGTTATCCTTTAATCTCGGTGGGTTGGCTCAACCATGATACGCCCCTAATTGATTGGACACAGCCAAATGCAGAGCAAGCGGCAAATAACCTGATTCAATTGGGTGCAAAAGTGGTAATTTTTATGCCAATTGGCTTTGCCACAGAAAACCACGAAACTTTATTGGATGTACACCATATCATCCATGCTTTAGAGAAACAGCATCCTGGTACGAACTACGTGCAAATGGCTTGCGTTAACGATCATCCAGAATTCTTGACAATGGTAGCCCAGTGGGCTGATGCTCATATTGCAGAGTTGTTATCAGAGCAAGCTTTGGCAGTTAATCCCCAACTCGCAGGAGATCACCATCATCACCACCATCATTAAGTTGAGTAGGGTGGGTAAAGCTTTGCTCAATAATTACTAATTCGTAATTCGTAATTAAGAGGGGCAGAGCAAGCACTGATTACAATAGGAATTATATTGACATTCCCACGCTTCAAGGCGTGGGATTTTTTTTTATGCCTTACTTACGCCTAAATTTCCCTGTAACCCTCAGTATGTAGATAAAATTATTTTTTTAATCATTCTTAAGTAAATCTCCGAGTAAACCCAATACGGTTTCAATACTGCTCGGTTAAGGCTAAAAAATAAAAATGTGTAGGTTGGGGAGCCACTGCGTTGGGCGGGTTCCCCGACTTGAAGCACGTGGCGTTTGAGGAACGAAACCCAACATTTCCAGGGCTTTGTTGGGTTGAACTTTAGTGAAACCCAACCTACAAATCTTCAAAACCTATGCAGTATTGGCTACCTTCCCAAATTCCACAAAGTATCAATATCTAGTAGTATGTCAAGCTCGTTTTGAGGGTTTGTAGTAAGTAATTTAGTGATTAGAAAATCAAAATCAGGACTAAAGTCCTTACTACGAACTTGCCTACTCTAGAACTAATTTACACCCCGCAGCTTGCGAGTATTGTCAACTAAACTCTGAGCAAATTGATCAAATCTTTGAGATAGTTTCTCATCTACTAACTTGCCTTCAGGACTAAAAGCACCCCAAGCTTGTCCGATCGCAATTTGTTCTGGAATTACCCAACCATGCACCCAACGAATAATTAGCCGTAGGTCATTTAAAGCATTACTATTAGACTGACCCCCTAATACGCTGATTAATCCTGTCACTTTATCAGACAGTTGCTCAAAGCTCATCAAATCTAGAGCATTTTTTAGGACACCACTAACCCCACCATGATATTCAGGTGTGGCTAAAATTAATCCATCGGCGCGGCTGACTGTATCTTGCAAGCGCTGAACATCTGGGTTCTCTGGATACTCCTTGGCACCAGTGCAAAACGGTAAGTGCAACTGTCTTAAATCAAGAATTTCTACCTCTGCTCCGAGGGCTTCTACCCTTTGAACTGCTAAAAGTAAAGCGACCTGGGTATAGGAGTTGGGTCTTAAACTACCACCAATGCCAACAATTCTCACCATAATTAATTAACCCACAAATTATTAACTAGCTACTATTACCAGATTTATGAAAAAACGGAATCGTTATGACTATGTTTATCTTAGCGATTTGTGTCGGAATGTGTCAAATTAATATCTACTGGGGACTGGGGAAGATGAGGAGCAGGGGGAGCATGGGAGACAAGCCCTCTTCCCAATACCCAATGCCCAGCCTTAACAGCTACATAAATCTAGATAATGATCTTAGTTGCTCAACTTCATGCGATCGCTGGAAGAAACATGGGAATGGTTTTGTGTGGAAGTTAGACTAGATAAGAAAAGTGTAATTTCCAGTTATTACAATTTTTGGTAGAAGAATAGGCATAAAACCATAGCTCAACTTGTGCCAGCAGACAAAGGGTAATTATTATGACAAATTTGGAAAAAAAACCATTGATAAAAAGGCAATCGTCAAAGCGTGGTGGTTGGGTTGGTGCGTTGGCCTTCGCGCAGCGTCTCGTAAAGAAGCCCGCCGTAGGCATCGCAGCTAGTTTGATAATGTTACCAGGAATTTTCGGGAGTACTCCCGTCTTGGCACAAAAAGCAGAGAGTACGCCTATAAATTATGGTCAGTTGATCAAGAAAGTGAAGGCGGGAGAAGTTGAAAGAGTAGAGCTTGACGAAACCGAACAGCTAGCAAAGGTTTATCTAAGGGGACGAAAGGAGAATACAGAATTTCAACAGGTAAGACTTCTGGCACAAAATACAGAGTTAATTAACATCCTCAAAGACAGGAATGTTGAGTTTGGCGAGGTTTCTTCTGCTAACAGTCGAGCTGCTGTTGGACTGTTGATCAATCTCATGTGGATTTTGCCACTGGTGGCTTTAATGCTATTGTTCCTGCGTCGCTCTACTAATGCTTCTAGCCAAGCGATGAATTTCGGTAAATCCAAAGCTCGCTTCCAAATGGAGGCAAAAACTGGAGTAAAATTTGAAGATGTAGCCGGGGTTGAAGAAGCTAAAGAAGACCTCGAAGAAGTTGTTACTTTCCTGAAACAGCCGGAAAGATTTACTGCTGTAGGCGCACGTATTCCCAAAGGAGTGCTGTTAATTGGCCCTCCCGGTACTGGTAAAACTTTACTAGCAAAAGCGATCGCAGGTGAAGCAGGTGTACCATTCTTCAGCATTTCCGGTTCAGAATTCGTGGAAATGTTTGTTGGTGTAGGTGCATCTCGCGTGCGCGACCTCTTCAAGAAAGCCAAAGAGAATGCCCCTTGTCTAATATTTATCGATGAAATTGACGCAGTAGGTAGACAACGGGGTGCTGGTATCGGTGGCGGTAACGACGAGCGCGAACAAACCTTGAACCAACTCCTCACCGAAATGGATGGTTTTGAAGGTAACACAGGCATAATTATTATTGCTGCCACTAACCGCCCAGATGTTTTAGATACAGCGTTACTCAGACCGGGACGCTTTGACAGACAAGTGATGGTCGATCCACCCGATCTCAAAGGACGACTGGAAATTTTGAAAGTCCACGCGCGCAATAAGAAAATTGATCCTAGCGTATCATTAGAAGCGATCGCTCGTCGCACTCCTGGTTTTACTGGCGCAGACTTAGCCAACTTACTCAACGAAGCTGCCATTCTCACTGCTAGGAGGCGCAAAGATGCTGTCACCATTTTAGAAGTTGATGCTGCTATAGATCGAGTCGTTGCAGGTATGGAAGGTACCGCCTTAGTAGACAGCAAGAGCAAGCGGTTGATTGCCTATCATGAAGTTGGACATGCTTTAGTTGGCACATTCCTCGAAGGGCATGACCCTGTGCAAAAAGTTACCCTCATCCCACGAGGACAAGCACTGGGATTAACTTGGTTTACTCCCAACGAAGAACAGGGGTTAATTTCCCGTTCTCAACTCAAAGCCAGGATTACTGCTACTTTGGGTGGTCGCGCCGCCGAGGAAATTGTTTTTGGTAAGCCAGAAGTGACCACAGGTGCAGGCAATGACCTGCAACAAGTTACAGGAATGGCGCGGCAGATGGTGACACGCTTCGGGATGTCAGAATTAGGCCCATTGTCACTAGAAAATCAGAGTGGAGAGGTATTTTTGGGACGTGACTGGATGAATAAATCAGACTATTCTGAGGAAATTGCCGCCAAAATTGATTCACAGGTGCGCCAAATTGTCAACAATTCCTACATCAGAGCCAAAGAACTGTTGCAAGAAAACCGCATAGTTTTAGAGCGTTTAGTAGATTTGTTAATAGAACAGGAAACAATTGAAGGCGATTTATTCCGCAAAATTGTTGCTGACAATACCCAGGTAGCCGATGCACAAGTAGCTGTACCTCATTAGGGAATAGTTGACACTCCCTAGTACACTGTGGTGGAAGTTTGCCTAACTTTAACAAGAGGATTTATTTTATTCCAAGTCTTGTTAATTAACTCATCCCACGGCTTGAAGCCGTGGGTAAATCGAAATCATTAGTCATTAGTCATTGGCACTAATGACTTCATTGTGAAGACTCATTAAGTAAAGTACGACTTACGCAAGTGTCACAAAAAATTAAAACTTTTAGTTTGTAGTAAGGGCTTTAGCCCTGATTTTTAGGACTAAAGTCCTCTCTGCGAGACGCTGCGCGTAGCAAGATCCCCGGAGGGGTACACTACAAACTAAAAATAATATGCCAGTTGCGTAAGTCCTATAAAGGTTACAGCGTAATTATGGCATCTGCCCTTCTGGCTCTCAGTGGGCGTAAAGTTGTCTAGCTACTCAGAGTTTCTTTACAGAATAAACTTGTTGAGTTCCTTGACTAATAAATGTACCGTTGTTGATGGATTATCTTTGGCTGGAATGTGGGGAGTATATTGTTTCAGCAGATTTTTAGCATTTTTAATAGCAATATCTTGCTTCTCAAATAGCTCATCATAAATCGTTTCGCTATTTTTCTGATATGTCCGACCAAGTAAAGAAGTTAGCTTCCTCAGATAATCACTTCGAGGAATACCAGTATTGAGAAATTCAAAATGCAGGATATACCATAATTCAAACGCTTCATTAGAATAAGCTACTTTAAACCTTTGATCTTCAGCATTTTTAATAGCGTTATTAAAATCCTCTGTAGTCCAAGAATCACGATCAAATACACACCAAACCTGATCATACTCTTCTTGCTTATTCAGTTCTTTGGCGCTTTGAACTAGTTTGCTCGGATTCTCTCCTAAACCCTGCACGTCTATTTCAGCAACATTTTTAGGAACACGAAAACTCCTAAAGTAGTTAGGTTCAGTTTTCGCTCCTTCACATACGATTAAGAATCTCTGCTTGACTTCCCTAGTATTAACTTTTCTCGGTGAATATCCCCGATAGTTTGCTTTTGTTCTAGGCATGAGAGTCGATTAGATGATTCAAATTCCTAATATATGGAATTGCGCCATATCTACCTTGAATATAATCACTTTCAAATGGCGCATCGTCAGGTATCTTGTATTCTGCTAAAGAGTATAAATCTGTTGCACCATATCTATTCTTTTCAGTAAACCAAATCTGATCCCTACGAAAAAGCTTATTGTTAAGCAAATTGGTATCGTGAGTCATAAATATTAACTGAGCATTATTTGGATTTGTTTCATTAGAATTAAATAATTCCACAATTGCACGGCTGATTAAAGGATGAATTCTAGCATCGAATTCATCAATAATTAGGACTTTACCGTTTTTTAGTGTATCAACAAGAGGCCCTGCCAAAGCAAATACTTTTTGAGTTCCTTCAGATTCTTGATTGTCTAAATCAAATATCTCTGTAGATACAGGATTTCCTTCACCATTAAATTTTTGGTGCGTAGTTTGAACTGATGTTACTTTTGCCATCCCATTTTTTATAATGTAATTCTTTATTTCATCGGGGAATTCTTTAGGCCACAAATCAGCATTTATTTCGCTTTCCTTTACCTTGACATCGGAAAATCCCAAATCTAATTTTTTGAGCAACTGATAAATTTCATCCTTATTTTTATTATTCGTTAAACAACTAACTGTGTATCTTTGATAGCCACTATCATCTAAACCAGAGGTAATTTTGACTCTATTTGTCAGCCAATCCAATATCATTTCTGCAATTTCGACATTGAATTGAGCAGATACAGACAAGAATAGGGCATTATGTCTTGTTTTCTGTTGAATACCATCAGCTTTAAGTCTTTTAGAAACACTAATCTTGTTCAGTTTGCGCTCAAAAAGTTTAGTTTCTTTTAATTTAGGAACATAAAATAACCATTCCGAGATAACTTTCTCAATAGTTGCCTCAAAACCATATCTATATCTTTTGCCATTTATTAAAAATACGATTTCAAAAAAAGATGGTTTTTCTTCGGTTTCAGTGCTGAGTTTAAATTGCTCAACACCTATTTTTTCCGTACTTTGAGTCTCTTTAGAAGAATTAATCATGAACCATCTCATGAAACCTAAAGCTGTAGCCAGGTTACTTTTACCACTAGCATTTGCACCGTATATTGCGGCGCTTTTAAGTAGTTTTAAATCATCATCTATTTCAAACACGTTGTTTTCGTCGAGCTTTTTGTCTTTTGCGACAAGGTTTGCTGCCACCATACTAAAGGTGACTTGCTCTTTAAACGATCTGTAGTTACCGACACTAAATTCAATAAGCATAGGATGAAGTTTAGGCTTCAGACAGAAATCTGTGAATAAATAGTAATTTATTGCTTTAAGAGTAGCAATAATTGGTTGAAGATGCTAAATTATAAGATTGTTTTTACAGCGTACAGATGTACTGTTATTAAGGTATGCAGCATAATAAACGCCTGCACCGGACGATTCGCGGTTTTGTTGCAACAGTTTTTGTAACAGCGATCGCACAATCAGGTATTGCCCTGAGATGATTTACCTCTAAACTGAGTTCAGCAATTTCCAAAGCTTTTTGGTACAGTATTCTAGAAAATCTACATGACGAAAATAGGCGATCGCTAATTGCAATTGCCAGTTTATTGCTCAAAATCGAAAACGCAGTTGTTATGATCAAACGCCTGCTTGTGGTGGAATCTCCCGGAAAAGTCAAAAAACTCAGTCAAATTCTGGGTTCGGATTGGAAAGTTCTAGCCAGTTGTGGCCATATCCGAGAACTCAGCAATGAAGGGGACGATTCCTTGGGCTTTGTCATGGACGGCAGTAACGTCCGGTGCAATTACGTCCCGCGTGACCAACGAGCGAAAGAAACAATTCAGAAGCTCAAGTCTGCGGTGAGGCAGGTTGATGAAGTTGTCTTAGCAACTGACCCAGACCGGGAAGGTGAAACAATTGCTTGGCATCTCAAAGAAACACTGGGTTTAAGAGAACCGAAACGAGTAATTTATACTGAGATTACAGCATCGGCGGTGCAGAGTGCGATCGCTAATCCTAGAAAGCTAGACCAAAATTTAATCGGTGCTGGGCTGTGCCGAGATTGCCTAGATAAGCTTGTAGGTTACAAGGGTAGCCCTTTAGTTTGGGCATTGAATAACGGCGCTAAGAGTGTTGGCAGAGTCCAAAGCGCGACCTTGCACTTGATTTGTCAGCGAGAAAACGAAATTCTGGCTTTTGTCCCCCAAGATTACTGGAGTGTCTGGGTAGATTATGCAGAAGGATTTCGGGCTTTTTACAAAGGGACGGTCGATTCTGCAAAAGATGCAGCAGAGCAAGAAACTGAAACTAATGATGACGCAAAGGTAGGTAATACTCCAGAAACACCGGAGTCTAAGCGCGTTCTTTCCGAAGCAGAGGCTACACGTTTAGTTGAAGAAGCACAGCGACATCCTCATCAGGTGATTCATTTTGAAGGAAAAATCGTTAACCGCCAGCCACCTCCACCATTTACAACTTCCAGCCTTCAGCAAGCAGCCGGTTCAAAGCTGAGGTTTGCTCCCGACAAAACCATGATTGTGGCCCAAAAGCTCTATGAGGCAGGGCTGATTACATATATGCGAACAGACTCAGTAATGCTGAGTCCAGAATTTTGTGCCAGCGCCCGTAAATGGTTAGAGCAAAATGACCCGCAGAATGTACCGTCGCAAGTCGCCAAGCATCGCAGTAGCAAATCGGCTCAAGAAGCACATGAGGCGATTCGTCCAACGGATGTATTTCGTCCCTCAGTTCAGTTGCGTTTAGAACTTCCTGATGATGAGTTTAATCTCTATGTGATGATCTGGAAACGGTCAATTGCTTCTCAGTGTCGGGCTGCCCAATTGCGTAAAACTCTGGTGATTACTCAGTCTGGTTCTCTACTATGGTCAGCTAGAGGGCAAGTGATTGAATTTTACGGTTATGCTCGGTACTGGAATAATCTTAGCAAGGATAGTGTTTTACCTTCATTACAACAGGGACAGGCATTAAAGCTGGAGAATGCTGGACATGAGCAGAAGCAGACGCAGCCACCACCCCGTTATAGCGAACCAAAATTAGTGCAACTGATGGAGCGTAAAGGAATTGGTCGCCCAAGTACTTATGCTCCTACTGTTGCTACCTTAAAAAAACGAAATTATGTCGAGTTGAAAAAAGACCATCTGCAACCGACAGCGTTAGGGTTAGAAGTTGATGCGTTTTTGCTCAAAGCACTGCCTGATTTACTAGAGGCAGAATTCACAGCGAAAATGGAAGATGCCCTTGATGCAATTTCTGAAGGAAAAAACTCTTGGCAGCATTATTTAACGAGTTGGAATCAGAATTACTTTGTACCAGCGCTTTCCAAAGCTAAAACTGTAGTTGCGAGTTCCCCAATAGGTAAAGCTAATGTGATAACTGAGCGGAAATATGAAACTTCCAAGACGCGATGCCCTGAATGCAAAAATTTTCTCGCCAAAATTCCGAGTATTAAGGTTAAAAAGAAATATTTCCTTAAATGCACAAAAGGCTGTGAAAATGTCGTGCTATTTTGGAGCGACTTTAATAAAACTTGGCAGCCACCACAAGCTAAAACAGTCCAAACTGAGAATCAACAAAAGCCTCCCGTGAAGATGACGGCATATCCCTGCCCAGTATGTAAGAAACCTTTAGAGGAGTACAGTTATATAAAAGAGGGGCAGAGTAAGAAAATGTTGCGATGTTCTGACTCACAATCGCGTAAAGATACCAAACATCAAGATGTGGCTTATTTCAATACGCCAAAAGGTTGGTGGAGTCCTAAGTTTGGGGACATATAGCGGTTCCTGTTCTGGTGAAGTACACAAGGGCGCTTCGGGATGCCCACCACACAAGAACTTTACTGCTTTAATCTGTACCTCACTCGATAGGGAACCGCTATATTAAAAACTTAACTAATTTTAGCTATTTCAGTAGTGATTGAATTTTACGGTTATGCTCACTACTGGAACAATCTCAGCAAGAGTACAGTTACATCAAAGAGGGGCAGAGTAAAAAAATGTTGTCTGACCCACAATCCCGCAAGGATACCAAACATAAAGATGTAGCTTATTTTAGTACGTCAAAAGGGTGGTGGAGTCCTAAGTTTGGGGAGTTAAATTGTTAGGTTCCACATTGATATTTTTACCGCCAATAATGAAAAAAATCATTTCATTTTGTCAGCATTACCGCAACAAAACAGTTTTGCTTCTTCTTTAGTAAGCATAAATAATTGATAAACAAGCACTCAAAATACCTAAAATCATCAAGAATTAATTACAAATTAATTAGTCCTAACTTTTATCGTTATAAACCTTGCTACGATGTCCAACTTCTACAACATTCACCACTAGAATATCATCGAAAATATCGTATATAATTCGATACTCACCTAGTCTAATCCTATAAACATTTTCTTTACATTTTAGCTTTTTTACCCCGTTTGGACGGGGTTCTATGGCTAAATCATCAATTTTAACTTGTATGCGTTCTTGAAGTTCTGGCGATAATTTTTTAAGTTGTTTTAATGCTCCCTTTGAGATTTCAACTTTATAACTCACGCAACTTCCTTTTTTATTTCTCGTTTTAGTTCTTTTTTAGCTTCTTCCCACGACACTGAGCCATCAATATCAGCAGATTTTTTTGCAAGCTCATAGGCTTTTAAATCTTCCTCTTCCTCTTCATCTTCGATTTTTTGAAGTAATGCGTAAATCTCATCTAGAGTACTGTCATAAGCTTGGTTTAGTAGTACGTTGATATCTTTAATTAATTGTTCGCGTTCGTGTGCTGATTTCATTTTTAATTATCCGAGGGTGATTTTACTTTTTCTGCCACCATCTCTAGTTTCGCCTAAATTATGGTCGGTTTTCAACTATTTGACGAGCGATCGCTAAAATATAAAAGCGACCAATACTTTACAAAAATTGTATATTAAGAAATCTGGTCGAGCATGAGTAGCTGTGAAATTAACTTTGTGTATATATTTATCAACAGGGTTGATTTACCTTAGCCGCAAGTTCCGCGAGGTTCATCTGCTCGTAGTGTTCAAAAGGTTGGTGAATCCAGGGGTTGTCAGGCAGATAATCAACATAATAATTGGGTGCTATAACTGAACAAGCTTTATACCAAAGAACGGCGGTGCGAATTTCCTCAATAGGAAAATCAGTATTTTGCTGGAGCCAAGGTATAGTCTGTTCTAGTGTGATGCCAGAGTCTACCAAATCATCTACTAGGAGAATACGCGAACCTAACTTTTCGGCAGTCATTGTCAAGTGACGGGAGAAAATTAAATTATTTCTTTCTTGCTTACCAACGCCACTGTAAGATGAGGTTGCTAAAATTGCTAACGGCTGCTGGTATATACGGGAGAGAATATCTCCGATTCGTAGTCCTCCTCTGGCAAGACAGATAATCTGGTTAAATTCCCAACCGGATTCATAAATCTGAATAGCCAGTTGTTCAATTTTTTGGTGATAATCTGACCAAGAAACATAAAGGTCTGGCATAAGTCTAACGGGAGTAGTAGATAACTGTATTGAAGGCGATTGCAGACCTTTTATTTTAGTATGAGTGCAAAGTTTTATGAATGATTCTGCTGCTGATGGCGATGCCCAACGAACGCCTAAAAATGAAAAACTAAACCTGAGTACTAAAATTGCTTTCGGTGCTGGAGATTTGGGAACAGCGATCGCGGCGATGATTGGGATCACTTATTTGTCACCGTTCCTCACAGATGTCGCTGGCTTAGATCCCAACTTAGCCGGACAAACCCAACTCGTTGGTAAAGTTTGGGATGCAGTCAACGATCCGATGGTTGGGGTATTGAGCGATCGCACTCAAAGTAGTCAAGGAAGGCGGTATCCTTGGATGATTTGGGGATCAATTCCTTTTGGGATTTTCTTCTTTTTGCAGTGGATTGTTCCGCAATTTAGCACTCAAGAAAGTGTGAATCAGTGGGGGTTGTTTTGGTATTACACTGCTGTTTCTATTTTGTTTAATGCTTTCTATACAGTTGTCAATTTACCATATACAGCGCTCACCGCAGAACTAACTCAAGACTACGACGAACGCACCAGTCTAACCAGCTTTCGCTTTTTCTTTTCTATTGGCGGTAGCATTTTCGCCATACTTCTTTTTTTAGTTATCTCTATACTAATTCCCAATAACAGACAACTACAATATGTAGTTTTGGGAGGCATTTGTGCAACTGTCTCTGTTTTCCCTTTATATTGGTGTGTTTGGGGAACAAAAAAACGCGCTCAAGCAGTAGCAAAGTTACACCCAGAAACTGAGCAAAAAGTCTCTATTCCTTTATGGCAACAACTCAAAATTGTTTTTACTAATCGCCCTTTCTTGTTTGTAGTAGGGATTTACCTTTGTTCTTGGTTGAGTTTTCAATTGTCAGCTGGCATTATTCCCTACTTTGTCACCAGTTGGATGCGGCTACCGCAATGGCACGTTAGCCTAGTGTTGTTGACGGTGCAAGGAACCGCTATGTCTATGCTGTTTGTTTGGGCTGCCATCAGTAAGCGTTTTGGCAAACAAGCTGTGTACTACATGGGAATGACTATTTGGATTATTGCCCAAGTTGGACTTTTTTTCTTGCAACCTGGTCAAATCATCCTAATGTACATTTTTGCGATGATGGCAGGTTTCGGTGTCTCCACTGCCTATCTTATTCCCTGGTCAATGCTACCTGATGTAATTGAACTGGATGAACTCAAAACTGGACAGAGGCGAGAGGGTATTTTTTACAGTTTTATGGTGTTTCTCCAGAAAATCTGTTTAGGATTTGCAGTTTATATACTTTTACAAAGATTAGGTACAGCTGGATATATTAAACCCACGCCAGATGTGCTAATGCCAATTCAACCAAATACTGTGTTAGATGTAATTCGTAGTTTTATTGGCCCCTTACCAGCGATCGCTTTAATATTGGGTTTAGTTTTAACGTATTTTTACCCAATTACCCGCGAGATGCACGCAGAGATCATGCTAAAACTCAAAGAACGGCAAGAGAAGAGGGGGAGTTAATTAATTCGTAATTCGTAATTCGTAGTTAAAAATTGAATTACGAATTCGGCATAAATAAACATCTCCTATTTACACTCGTTGCTGGCGTTCCTAGACTGATACCCGATGCCCAATTCCCAGTGCCTTGTATATTTGCGATCGCAAACTGACTTAACCTAACTATATGCCTTTGACAGAGGTAAATTCAAATGCTCTCTTCCATACTTAAGTAGGTGGGCGCTAAAAAACACAACTATATTAAGAAACGTAAATCGCTTAAAAGCTTATATTCAAAGCGTTTCTCCTGCTTTACATAAGTTTATGTACTTCGGTTTAATTATGCCTACTTACTTAACTAAAGAGCAAGTATCAGAGACAACTGAACTCAGTCTCAACTACATTTGCATTTTGCATAACTTAGTATATTAACTTGTGGTTCATCTGTTGCTAGCGAGTGCTTTTAGGGAAAAGCTTTAATATCCTAATCAATTCAATTAGTTAAAAATACTGAGGTCGATTAGGTAGCAAATTTGATTAAATTAATCAAACAAACGGTATTGTAATTGTTCCCGTTTGCTTATTAAGTAATGCTACTTACAGACTGGAATCACATTTTAGACAACATTTTGCCTGATGAGAGTAATGAGGCGCTTATCAGTAAGAGATTTGTAGAATACTTTATAGAAGCACTGGGATTTAATCAACAAGAGCAGGTTCCAGAATTTTGCACAGGAAACGGGAAAGTAGATTTTGCTGTTCGCAAAAATACTGATGGTGATAATTTTTTATTCACTAAGACTAATCCCTATTTACTTGTTGAAGTTAAGGCACGAGCAACAGGCTCAGGAGCCAAGATTAATTTATCAGAAGGCACTCCTCAATATATAAATACTAGAGAGCAAATAAAAAGATATTTACTTGCTTCTAAGTGCAATACATCTCAATGGGGAATTATTACTAATTCAGTTCATATTCAGTTATTCCGGCGACATGGAAAAGTTATATTTCCTGCAACTCCAAGTATTTTAATTAAAAAAGATAACATTAATGCTATTATTTCTCATGTTAAACATTTAATTTACAATCCTCCTAAAGCTTTAACTGTTTGTATTTACAACAACAAAGGAGGTGTGGGCAAAACTACAACAACTGTTAATTTAGCAGCCACTCTTGCACAACAAGGTAAGCAAGTTTTAGTAATCGACTTTGATCCACAACAAGGAGATTTAACTAAATCTCTTGGTTTACAGGTAGGAAAAATCAGCTTATATGATTGTCTATCCGATAGAGATTTAAACATTCACGATACAGTTCAACCATTTACAGTCAAATTTAAATCTGGTAAATCATTACAATTTGACGTTATTCCCGCAGATTCAAAACTGGGAAATTTTACAGAACAAGACTTAGCTACAAGAATTGAAAAGGGGTCTGCCAGGTTAAAAGATGTTCTGAAAGCTTTGGTGTATGAATATGATTATATATTCATTGACTGTCCGACAAACTGGATGTTTTTTAGTCAAAGTAGTCTCTACGCCTGTGATGCTGTTTTGATACCTACAAAGCACAATAATTTAGCATCCCTAGATAATGCAGCTAAAGTAATTAAAGAGTTAGTACCAAAAGTTAAGGCAGCTAGACAAGATGGTGGGCCAATCGCCTTACCTATATTTTTTAATGGTGAAAATATCACTCCTCCTCAGCTTAAAATAGCAAATCAGGAAATTGTAGCTATTATTACTAAAGAGATCAAAGCATCGAAGTTTAATTTACTTCCTTATTTTTATCCTAAGTATATAAAAGATGACACCAATACCAAAATATTCAGTCTGCCTAGTTATGCAATTGTAGCAGGTGCAGCCTTCGCTCGAATTCCAGCAGCTTTTAAGGATTCTACTGCTGCAAAATATTATCTCGAACTAGCTAAGGAGTATTTTATTTTATGAGTGATTTTGATAATATTGGCAAACTAATGGATCTGAAGTTAACTGATATTGAACCTGGAGAGAAGTTTTCCGAATCGGAATTTATCATTAAAGCAGCAGCAGAGTCTATATTACAAGCTGATGGGCGGAATTGGATTCCTATTATTGTTAAACAAATCGATGACTATAAATATCAAGTTGTTAGTAACCACTTTATTTATACAGTTGCTCAACAAGCTAAGTTAAAGCGAGTCTGGTGCATAGTCATCTCACCAGAATCTCAAAATATTGAGCAAGCAAAAATTTTAGCTAGAGAAGTTTTACCTCAAGTAAATTTGAATACAGCATCACGAGATACTATTCTAGCTGCACTTAAATACTTAATTTCAGAACCAAATAGTGCCTTAAAGGGTGTAGATCCTATTGTTGCTACAAACCGAATTGAAGAGTCTAATCGCAAAACCTGGTCTAATTTTAACCCTATTATTCCCTTGAGATGTGGAATTACTAAAGGCAAAAAGTTGGATGCTCTTGCAAAAGTATTCTTTTTCTCACCACCACCACCACCAGAGCCAACACCAAAAATTGTGAGTATTAAATCTGCATCAAGAGATGAGGTGTTTATTCGTTTGAGTTATTTATCAAAATCCCAAATAGATGGCTTTGAAGCTATTGATATAGAAAAATCATCTGATATTATATTCAGTGCTAGTAAAGGCAAGTGGAAAAGCTTAAATCCTATCTCTAAACTTGAATGTGGCATTGATACTACCAAAATTAAGGCTCTTAAGAAAGTGTTTAGTCTTTAATTTTATCCACCAATTACAGGGATTACCGACACGATTCTCTCAGCTTCATTTACCCTAACCTGCGCCAACCCAAATTGTTCAATTACGGCTGCATTCGTCGTCAAATGTCTACTCACCTGAGCTACCCGATACTGACTTTCCTGTGAAGCTAAAGCAGCTGGTAGTAATAACTGATCTGCTAAGTGTTCATCCACTGCTGCGCCGGTGTGATGAAACTCAAGCAGTTGCTGACAAGCAATTTCTGCAACTGTCTCCGCCGACAACCGCAAACGCCCAAATCCACCAAAGCCAGTCAAGCTGTTCTCATACTCAGCAGTTAAAAAAATACCCGCCCCTGGTGCTATACCTCTTTCTCGCAAAGCGTGTACAGCAACTTTCAAATGGGCTTCCCGTAACAAATTCTCGGCACGATTCGCCATCCGTTGGGGAATATGCGAAGGCAATTCTGTCACCACAGCTAGCCCTCGCACCTGTTGTAACTCTCCCCGCTCCAACAAGTTAATCCCGTTGAGTTTACCACCACCACTCACCTGCAACTGTACCTCTCCGCCACCTTTGGGAAACCACCCCCAAGCGCCTAACTTGACTTGGGCTTCTACACCCATGCGTTGCAATATTGGCAAATAAACTTGCTCAATGTACGTCACTGTCGGGCTAAAATTTACATGAGTTCCACCCTTTAGAGTTACTTGGGAATTGCCAGATACTAGTGCCAGAGGTAAGAGAATTGTCTGTAAAACTAGAGCGATCGCACCCGCAGAACCACCAACTTGTGCTTTACTAACATCAAAGGTATAAGTTCCAGCTTGCACAGCACTACCTGGGATGAATTCCAGCACCATTGAACCCAAAGCATCACCTTGCAGTTGGGCATTACAAATTCTCGCCGCAGCCCGAACTGCTGTTAAGTGTTGTGCTGCTAATCCTGGCTTTTTGCGTCCAGCGCGAATGCCTGAAATTCTTATGGGTTCGCCAGTGATGGCCGCTAGACTTAAGGAAGTGCGAAGAACTTGTCCGCCTCCCTCTCCGTAGGAACCGTCAATTTCAATCATGGGCGATTTTGGGATGTTGGATTTTGGGTTATCCCCACGGGTGTTGAAATCAAACTACAAATTATAAACGCCTAACAGCTAGCTTTTTGAAGCGAAGTTACACAAATATACAGAAAAAATTCTGATATGTGTTTTTTGTAGTTTGCTAATTTTGAATTTGCAATTGAAGAACCTTGCTTTTACCGGGATTCATCAATCGATATGGGTCAACTATTTCCTTAAACTTTAACTGTTCAGGGTCAATAACTTTTCTGCCGCCATCTTCAATAATATATGTATGAGGATTGGCAATACTCACACCGGCGTTGCTGATTGCGGTATGAAAACGATTGTGCGTTACGGTGAAAATCCTTGTAGAGACGTAAAATTTTACGTCTCTACATCCAAATTCATACCTCCATTCAGCAACGCCCTCACACCATGTTCTTCGTGATAGCGGATAATCTCATTGAGGCGTTCTTCGGTGGTGTAGCGCACAAGTTGCAAAGCACAGGGTAGTAAGGTTCGCAGAGAATTAATTACTCTGCGTTCCTCTGCGTAAACCTTTGCGTTCCTCTGCGTTTTAAAAATAAAGAAATCTACCGCATCCCCCATCAACAATTGAGTACCACCCATTTTGATGGTGACATCTAAACCATAGTCTTTGTAAATACCAGTGGCCATCGCCTGGTAAAATCCGCCGTGTTCTGCTTGTGCTATCCAGTTTGTGCCAAATGTAATTTTATCCAACCGAGAATTGCTAATTGATGGTTGGTTGCTGTTAGTACAACCAGCAATGAAGCTACTACTAATCCAGATAGAACTGTATTGAATAAAATTACGACGACTAAGGCGATGAACTTCTGTTGATGAGGGTAATGACAGATTCATAAAACAGGATGATGCTCTCTTTTATTTGCCGTTGTAGTTAAATCTAAATGTACATTCTAGAATCAACTTTTGATTCACTAGCGAATAGGGCTGAATTTCTAAAGCACCTTTAAAAGCTTTGATGGCTTCACTATACTCTCCTAGTGCTGCATAACACAAACCCATACCGTGAAGCGCTCCGAAATGTATCGGATTTATCTGCACAACCATCTGACAATCTGCCAGAGATTTTTGATAATCTCCAATACTGTAATACAGAAAAGCGCGGCGATTCCAAGCTTCGGCAAAATCTGGCTGGTCTTTTATTAGTGCTGTCAACGCTGTTTCGGCTTCGGTAATTTCACCTGCATCGAGTAACTTTTGACTGCGATCAATTATTTCCAGCCCATAAATTCCCTTCTGCTGAAACCAAATCCGCCAGATTTTTCTAGTTGCTTTTTCGCGGACTGTAGCATCTGGGTTTTTCAACTCTTCAAGTAAGGAATTGATAGGTAAAGAATCCATGAATTTGAGATCAGTGAATATACGTTTGTATTAACTTTCTCACAAAATATATCTATTAAATGATTTTTAAAGCCATCTTTAAATTTGCGGTACTTTATTGCTAATTATGAATTTTCTGTGTTATTTCTGGTATCCAGGATACGACTAATACCACACTCGACATTTAGAGTTATAAAAATAAAAACTGACTAGAGGTAGTTGACAAATACTTAGTGACTAATATAGGAATCTTATTTGATTTTTGAAATTATCTATGTGGGCGGGGAGTGGGGAGTGGGGAGTAGGGAGTAGGGAGTAGGGAATTAGGCTTTTCGATCTGTACGGAGCTTTTTCAGAAATCAAATATTAGTCCTATAGCTTATAAAAATATCACCAAAAAAATAATGACTATGCCAAAGCAAAACGACTTTCCAGGCATATTGTTCTTACTTCCCATCCTAGTAGCTTTGGCCCTAAAACAATCCCGATTCAATAGACATCTCCAGAAATTAATTATGCGTTACCTGAAACCCTTGTAGAGACGTTAGAAGATAAATCATTTCGACTCAACAGCGTAGATTTTGAGGAAACAATGGCAGCACTTTACGAAGATGTAGTTTTTGAATAATCTTTAGCCATAGCCTCTAAATATACAGATGCTCGATTCGACCCCACTCTTGGCGGCAGAGCTAGGGGCAATGCAAACTCAGTTACCACGAATCGCCAATTTATGTGCAAGTTTTCTGGTATAGTAATTTTGGTTAACTTCACCTGTATTGGTGTCTGATAAGCCTCTGTCCAGTAGCATTACGATTATTGGTAAGTGACTCCGTTGCACAACATCGAAGTAAGTAGGCACATCTTGATTAATACAAGTTACCAATAGGTTTGTCTGATAGCGCAAAAAGATGCAGCATTTCATCCAAGACAGTAAAATTTGTAGGGTACAAGGTAGGAAGTTCATAGTCTGCGGCAGGGCATTTCGTGGACTTTAAACAAAGTTCAGCGCCTACGCACAGCAATAGCTGGATTGGCTGAAAAGCCGACACCGTATGCTGCATCAGTGTGGGAATATGTCACTAAACTAAATATCTATTAATATCTTCAAGGCTTCCTACCCGGCAGGGGCATTGATCAAAACAGACACAATCGATTGCATAAAAGTTATGGCGCTCATAGTTCAGAAATACGGTGGTACATCTGTCGGTTCAGTCGAACGGATTCAAGCTGTTGCACAACGCGTTTACAAAACCGTTAAAGCTGGAAACTCGCTTGTCGTAGTGGTTTCGGCAATGGGCAAAACCACCGATGGACTCGTCAAACTCGCTAATGAAATTTCTCCCAATCCTAACCGCCGGGAAATGGATATGCTGCTTTCCACTGGGGAACAAGTCACAATCGCCTTACTCAGTATGGCTTTGCAGGAACTCGGACAACCCGCAATTTCTATGACTGGCGCTCAGGTAGGAATTGTTACTGAAGCCGAACACAGCCGCGCTCGGATTCTACATATTGAAACTACTCGCCTAACTCGCCACATAAATGCAGGTAAAGTAGTTGTAGTTGCAGGCTTTCAAGGCACATCCAGCGCCGGAGAAATGGAAATTACAACTTTGGGGCGTGGTGGTTCTGACACTTCGGCAGTGGCGATCGCAGCCGCATTACAAGCAAATTTTTGTGAAATTTATACAGACGTTCCAGGGATTTTAACTACAGACCCCCGCTTAGTTGCCGAAGCCCAGTTGATGGATGACATCACCTGCGATGAAATGTTGGAACTAGCTAGCTTAGGGGCAAAAGTGCTGCATCCCCGCGCTGTGGAAATTGCTCGCAACTATGGTGTACCCCTAGTAGTTAGGTCTAGCTGGACGGATGCTCCCGGTACTTGGGTAACATCAGCCAAACCCCAAGGGCGATCGCTGATCAATCTAGAAATTGCCCGTCCGGTGGATGCTGTAGAATTTGACACTAATCAAGCAAAGGTGGCTTTGTTGCGCGTACCCGATAAACCAGGCATAGCAGCAAGGTTATTTGGCGAAATTTCTCGGCAAAAAGTAGACGTAGATTTGATTATTCAGTCAGTTCATGAAGGTAACAGTAATGACATAGCATTTACTGTCACCACACCAATATTAAAACGGGCAGAAGCAGTAGCAGCAGCGATCGCCCCAGCACTGAAGAGTCAATCTAACCCCAAATCTGACGAAGCCGAAGTAATGGTAGAACATAATATTGCCAAAGTCAGCATTGCAGGTGCGGGAATGATTGGACATCCTGGTGTAGCTGCAAAGATGTTCGCCACCTTGGCAGAAGCAGGCGTGAACATCCAGATGATTTCCACCAGCGAAGTAAAAGTAAGTTGCGTAGTCGATGCCATCGAATGCGATCGCGCCGTCAACGCACTCCGCAGCGCCTTTGAGATAGAGGCAGGGGGGCAGGGAGCAGGGGGGGCAGGGGGAGATGAGGGAGTAGGGGGAGATGAGGGAGCAGGGGGAGATGAGGGAGTAGGAAGAGACAAATTAATTCTCTTATCCCCCTCATCCCCCTCATCCCCTCATCACCCCCCCGTTCGCGGCGTTGCCCTCGATTTGAACCAAGCGCGTCTTGCTATTCGCCAATTACCAGATCGGCCAGGGATGGCGGCGAAGTTGTTTGGATTATTAGCGCAGCATAATATTAGCGTTGATATGATTATCCAATCTCAACGTTGTCGGGTGATTGATGGTGTTCCCAGACGAGATATTGCCTTTACGGTGTCGCGGATAGACGGGGAAAGTGCAAAAAAAATGCTTACCCAAGTAGCAGCAGAATTAGAATGGGGTGAAGTTGTTTTAGATAGTGCGATCGCTAAGGTAAGTATTGTAGGTGCAGGTATGGTGGGACAACCAGGTGTAGCCGCTAAAATGTTTGAAGCACTAGCCGAACACCAAATTAATATTCAAATGATTGCCACCTCAGAAATAAAAATTAGCTGTGTCGTGGCACAAGAGCAAGGTGTTAAAGCTTTGCAAGTCATTCATGCTGCTTTTGGACTGGCTGGTAGTGAGAAATTTGTCGTGCCAGCGTAGAATGAAATTTTTAATTACTGATTATCTATTTTTGAAATCCCATTTTTCTATCATGGCTACCATTTTTGAAAGCCGACGTTCCCCAGACCAAACTAAATCAAGTCTTTTGAGTTGATCAAGGCTGATACCACCCTCAATACGGTTCGGATAAGGTTTTTTGATGACACGCCCTAGATCCAAAGACGCGATAAATCGCCGTCTTTACAAGAATCAGTCCTTTGTCTTGACGGCAATTTATCGCGTCTCTTGCCTTAACAGAACCGTATTGATACCACCCTCTTCCTCAGCAATGCGGTAATGTTATTTATTTTTAAAAAAATAAAGTTAGCAGTAATAACACGTAAACTATAATCAAATAATTATCAGACTATATTTATATTGATGAATAGTCATTTACTAAATGGACATTATCGAATACTAAAAGTTATCAATGATGGTGAAAAGGGAAAAAGCTATCTAGTTGAAGATGTAAACATTTCTGGCAGCCAATTTATAGTAAAGCAGTTACGTTCTCCTGGTAGCAATCCTCAAAGTTTAATAAGCCTACACCGCTTGTTTGCGAATATTGCGGCAACTTTAAAAAAATTAGGACAGGAACACGAAAAAATTCAAAAACTAATTGCTTATTTTGAAGAAAATGAAGCATTCTATATAGTCCATGAATTCATCCCCGGTAATCCTTTAACTGACGAAATTATCCAGGGGCAACCTTTGAGGGAAGACCAAGTAATTAGTCTTTTATCAGAAATATTAGAAATTTTGGTAATTGTACATAGCTATGGCGTGATTCATCGGGATATTAAACCAGCTAATATCATTCGCCGTGAATCAGACAAAAAGTTAGTTTTGGTTAATTTTGGTACTGTTAACGAAGTCATCACTAATACCGTTGACAATCTCCAATATATGCCTATAGAACAAGTTAACAGCAATCTCAAATATAACAGCGATATATACGCTTTAGGTATGGTTGCGATCGCAGCACTTCTAGGTTTATCTGGAAACGAAATATCTAATTTGCGAACTCATAAAAATCGGCTGACGGGTGAAATAGTTTGGCAGAACAAAAATATAAAAGTTAATGAAAAATTAGCAAAAGTTATTAATAAAATGGTGCGTTTTAACTATCGTAAGCGCTACCAGTATGCCACCGAAGTTTTAGACGACCTGAAAAAGATAACAAATGTTGATAGCGATCAGCAAAAACAGCATCAGAAAAAATTATTACTAGTTCTGACGGGGGTAGCTGGCTGTATCACACTTGGCGTTGGAGCGTGGCAATTGAGGTTGCTAAAACCTCTAACAAATGCTCAACAGACATTATACCAAGAGGGAGTCAATAAATATGAGACAGGAAACTATGAAGGAGCAGTTGAAGATTTTAATCAGGCGATTGAATTAGATCCAAAAAACGCCCTGGCTTATAATAAGCGAGGTGATGCTTATTATAGATTGGGAGACTACGAGCAAGCACAAGCAGATTCTAGTCAAGCTATTTCGCTCAATCCTCAAGATGCTAATGCCTATTTTGACCGAGGATTTGCTTTGTCTGAATTAGGCAAGTATAAAGAAGCGATCGCAGACTATACCCAAGCAATTAAGTTAAATTCTCAAGATACTTATGCTTACTATGGCCGGGGGTTAGCCCGTACTCAATTGAAGGATAATAAAGGAGCAATTGGAGATTTTAACAAAGCGATCGCTCTCAAACCTCAGTATACCGAAGCCTACTTGCAGCGAGGAATTCTTCGCCGTCGCCTCAAACAAAGACCTGAAGCAATCCAAGATTTTGATACAGTAATTAAGATTAATCCTAGCGATGCTAAAGCTTATTATCAAAGGGGTTTAACTCAATCTATTAATAACCAAAAATATGCAGCGCTGAAAGATTATACAGACGCAATTAACATCAATCCTAAATACATAGAAGCCTATCTTAATCGTGGTGATATTTACAGTGATCTAGGAGATAATCTCGAAGCTACTGAAGATTACAACGCTATTTTACAGATTGATCCTAAATATACTGCGGCTTACATCCACAGAGGTATTCACCGCTTTTCTTTCGGAGATTATAAAGGCGCTATTGAAGATTACACCGAAGCACTAAAACTAGATTCTAATGATGTAGCAGCTTATAACAACCGTGGTAACGCCTATCTCGAACTGGGAAATAAAAAAGCTGCAAATCAAGATTATTCACGAGCGATCGCAATTAATCCTAACAATGCCTTAACCTACTATAATCGGGGTGTGATTCGCACCAAGCAAAAAAATAAACAGGGCGCGATCGCAGATTTCAGAAAAGCTGCAAAACTATTCCAGCAGCAAGGAGAAAAAGATAGTTATCAAGATGCACAAAGAGAAATTGCAATTCTACAAAATAAGTCAGCACCAGCGAAAGCTGCTCGCCTTAAATCTGGGAAAAGAGAAAAAAATTGAGCTATAACTCAATACAGTAATACCATTTTAAGAGGATATTTTAAAAGTCCTCTGGTCGGTAGCAAAACACTTTTGATGCCGTTAACTATTGACGGTTAACAGTCAACAGTCATCAGTCAACAGTCATCACTCATCAGTCAACAGTCATCAGTCATCAGTCATCAGTCATCAGTCATCACTCATCAGGTAAATGTACAATATTATTTGCGTAACAGCTTAGTATTTTCTTACGACTCAATTAGGATGGCTATATGCTAACTCTCCTCACTTTTCATCCAGACAACGTGGAATTATTCACCAGTAATCATGTCGATAAGGTACTGAAAGAAATTGATAGTTCTCAAAATATTTGGTTGCGCTGTATTCACTTCCGCGATCGCACTGGAACAGCCAAAATTCTTAAGCACTTTGGTCTTAATCCATCGCGTGTTAATATGATTTTCAACCATTCCCCTCTAGGAATTGATGAAGACGTAGAAGATTGTTTATTTGATAGTTATGAAATATTAACTCCTCAAATAAAAAATCATGAGTTTGAGGTTGCTCGTGGCAATATTGTGCTAGGGAATAATTTTATTATCACTTTTGAAATAACTGAATTAAAACTTTTAAGTATTTTAGCTAATAATCTGCAAAAACGAACTAAAGATATTGAAACGTTAGGAACTGACTATGTTTTTTATCTCATTTTTAAAGAGGTTTTGAATAATTATCATACTGTATTTGACTATATTTCTAGAAAACTTGATGATTTAGAAGATGAAGTTTTAGATAATTCTGGTGATGAATTAACATACCAAAAAATTGCCACGATGAGGCAATCGACTCGTTCAGGACGGCGAAATTTTCAAAGCATCAAGTCACTGATGGCTATTATGGATTACGAAGATTTCCAATGGATCACCCAACCAGTGAAAGAACTATTCAAGCAAGAATTAGTTCATCACGTCGATAAACTTTGGCAAGAGTATCAAGCGTTGAGAGCCTGGATGTCAGAATTAATGGAAATTCAACGCGATAATATTGCTAGCAAAACTGGTGAACGAATTAATCGTTTGACTATTCTCTCGACTGTATTTTTACCAATTACTTTTATGTCTGGTTTCTATGGTATGAACTTCAAATATATGCCGGAATTAGAGCAACCTTGGGCTTATCCTGCTGTGATCTGCGTGATGGCATTAATTGTAATTAGTAGTATTGTTTATGCTAAAAAACAACGTTGGTTGTAATATATTTCAGTTTGCAGACATTGGTGAAATAAGTTGTTACACAAATAATATTGTACATTTACCTGATGACTGATGACTGTTGACGGTCAACAGTCAACAGTCAACAGTCAACAGTTAACGACATCAAAAGTGTTTATATAGTTTAGACGCGCATCATCTGAGTAAAATTTACATCTCGTTTAGCATTACTATATGCTTTCTATTAAGTAGACTGAATCAACCCTAAATCGGTAAATCAACGTGAATATCCCATTGATTATTCGTGCTGAAGAACACAACGATAAAACAGCAATTGCTACAACGGATAGAGCATTTACCTATCGAGATTTACTGCACACTTCCAGTCAAATAGCAACAGGTCTTCTTAAGAATACAGAAGATTTACAGGAGCAGCGAGTTGCCTATCTCATCCCACCTGGGTTTGAGTATGTAGCTACTCAATGGGGAATTTGGCGGGCTGGTGGTATAGCTGTACCTCTGTGTATTTCCCACCCGCGCCCAGAATTAGAGCATGTAATTACCAATTCTGGAGCATCGATTATTATTGCTCATCCTAATTTTGAGGGTATATTGCGATCGCTCGCCGAAGAACACAATTTGCGATTTATCCTTACCTCAGAAACGCTCCCATATAATACCAGTCGTCTCCCACAGGTAGATATTACTAGACGAGCTTTAATTCTCTACACGAGCGGTACAACAGGTAAACCCAAGGGTGTGGTTACAACCCATGAAAATATTCAAGCGCAAGTGACTAGCTTAACTACCGCTTGGGAATGGACATCTAGCGATCGCATTTTACATATCTTGCCATTACATCATATTCATGGAATTGTTAACGTCCTGACTTGTGCTTTATGGGCTGGCGCGGAGTGTCATCTGTTGAGCTTTGATGCCGAAACCGTTTGGAGGCGAATTTGTGACGGTAACTTAACCCTATTTATGGCAGTACCAACAATTTATGTAAAGCTAATTGCTGCTTGGGAAACTGCCTCTAAGGAACGCCAAAAAAGTATGTCAGAAGGCTGTGCTAAGATGCGTCTGATGGTTTCTGGCTCGGCAGCGTTACCAGTTCAAGTTTTAAAAAAGTGGCAAACCATCAGTGGCCATTTTCTGCTAGAGCGCTATGGCATGACTGAAATTGGTATGGGGCTATCCAACCCTTTACACGGTGAACGGTTGTCTGGATATGTGGGGAAGCCACTACCCGAAGTTGAAGTGAGATTAGTAGATGAAAGCGGAGAGTTAGTTCCAGCAGGAACACCAGGAGAGATTCAAGTTAAAGGGCCTGGAGTGTTTATAGAATATTGGCAAAACCCCCAAGCAACCGCCAAAGCCTTCCAAGATGGCTGGTTCCGGACTGGAGATACTGCCGTAATTGAGAATGACAACTACCGAATTCTGGGGCGGATGAGTGTGGATATCATCAAAACCGGAGGGTATAAAGTTTCAGCTTTAGAAATTGAAGAAGTATTGCGATCGCATCCAGATATTCAGGAATGTGCAGTGGTTGGGGTTGCTGATTTAGAGTGGGGTGAACGGGTGTGTGCGGCGTTGGTATTGCAAGGGTTACAACCTTTAACATTAGAATCTTTTAGGAGTTGGGCAAAAGAGCGATTGGCTGTTTATAAAGTGCCAACCCAAATTTTGATAGTTGAAGAATTACCGCGTAACGCTATGGGGAAAGTTACTAAACCGACAGTGGTTGAATTATTTCGTTCATAACAAGAGACGCAATTGATTGCGTCTCTACAATAGACATCTCCAGAAATTAATTATGCGTTACCTGAAACCCTTGTCTTGACGTTGCATTGCAACGTCTCTACATTCATTTAATGTAAAATTATTGTAATCCAGTTCGTAGTAAGGACTTTAGTCCGAAAAGAAGGACTGAAGTCCTTACTACAAACCTTTAATTATTTACGCCGTTTTACTTATCCATATAATAAAATCAGCTACAGTTTTTCTGGGTGTGAGCGAACCGCACTTTAGCAAATAAAATATTAACAACCTGAAAGCGATATTGAGCTATTAGCATGACAACTAAACAAGCTATCTTTGACGCAATTGAACAACTGCCAGATCAGCATCTTGCGGAGGTGTTGCAGTATGTTCAAAAACTTGCAAATACTCTAAAATCCCCAACATCGAACCCACCCACTCAAAGCAGCGATCCCCTTATAGGCTTCATCGGTGCAGTCTCTCACGGCTCTCTGGCTGCCAACTTAGATGAAGAACTCTATGGCGACTAAGCTTTTTATTGATACATGGGGCTGGCTCACGCTTCATGACAGAAGTGAACGCTATCACCAAGAAGCTACAGAAGCTTACCAACGTGCCATCGCTCAAAATGGGCAAATTTATACAACAGATTACGTCCTTGATGAGACGATTACTTTCTTTTTTCGACGACTTCCAGCACCTCTGGCAGACCAATCCATGAAAGTGCTGCTGTCGGCCTTTTCAGCCAATAATTTTTATTTAATTCGCATTACTGAAGAACGCTTTTCTCTAACTAAGGCACTCCGTTCTAAGTTTATTGATAAGCCTCTTATTTCTTTCACTGACCTGACCTCAATGGTCATCATGCAAGAATTTGGCATAACAACGATCCTCACCGAAGATGCTCACTTTACCCATGTAGGTATGAGTTTTCAGCTAGTTCCCTAGTTTTGACTCTTGACAAACCGCAATAACCTTTAATTTGTTACGCATCAAACAACGGTAAATCATTTATTTAAGTCCCTTTTAATAGAAAAATGCAAAAATTACATTTTAAACCTCAATGTTGACCTTTTAAACCTCAATGTTGACCTTCTGAGGCTCAACCTTGACCTTCTGAGGCTCAACCTTGACCTTCTGAGGCTCAACCTTGACCTTCTGAGGCTCAACCTTGACCTTCTGAGGCTCAACTTTGACCTTCTGAGGCTCGAAGTTGCGACTTTAACCCTCAACTAACAAAAATATCTAACCATTCCTAAATTTACAGGGGTAAGTGTGTAGTAAAATTTGCTCACCTCCGTAAAGTGGAACATGGCTTTAGACTTCTCCGGTCAAAATCTCCGAGGACGCAACTTCAAAGGACAAGACCTTGCGGGTGCAAACTTTAGCTATGCCGACATCCGAGGAGCAAACTTCACCAACGCCAACCTGACAAAGGCAAACTTCAGCCACGCCAAAGCTGGACTGCAACGCCGATGGGCAATTGCTTTAGTTATTATCTCATTCTTATTGTCGGGACTGTCAGGATATCTCTGGGCTGTCAATGGTTACTTGGTGTCGCTGATATTTGACTCATCCAGTGAGAACCAAATTGCGGGCTGGGTTGCTCTAATCACATTGATTGCCTTTTTCTTCATCATGATTCGCCAAGGAATAATAGCTGGTTTAGGAGCCTTCGCCGTAGCCTTCGCCGTAGCCTTCGCCTTCGTCGTAGCCTTCGCCTTCGTCGTAGCCGGAGCCGGAGCCTTCGCCTTCGTCGTAGCCGTAGCCGGAGCCGGAACGTTATTTAGTATCTACATCAGTTGGCGAGCTATGAAAGGAGATCAAAAACACTCCTTAATTCGCAATATTGCGATCGCCTTTGCTGCAACAGGAGGTACAAGTTTTCGTGGCGCTAATTTAACCAATGCTGATTTCACCCAAGCTACGCTCAAAAGTACAGATTTCCGAAACACTATTCTTATCTGTAGCCGTTGGCATCAAACCAAAATGCTTGACCGTGTTCGTCCTGGCTCAACTTATCTTCAAAACTTACAAGTACGTCAACTGCTGGTTACAGGACAGGGACAGGATAAGAATTTTTACCGTGAAAACCTGCGGGGTATCAACTTACAATCAGCAAATTTAGCAGATGCCAGCTTTATTGGCGCTGATCTCAGTGAAGCCAACTTGCAAGATGCCGATTTGTCAAGAGCAAAACTGAAGCAAACGCAACTAGATGCAACCGATTTAACAGGTGCAACCCTCACCGGCGCGTACATCGAAGATTGGGGCATTACAAATACAACTAAATTGCATGGGGTGAGGTGTGAATATGTCTTTATGCGCTTACCCACCAAAGAAGACCCCGACCCGCTCCGCAAACCTGATAATAAACGAGAGGTATTTGCAGACGGGGATTTTGCCAACTTTATCAAGCCAATTTTTGACACCCTCGACCTTTACCATAATCAAGGTGTTGACCCTCGTGCTATTGCCATAGCCTTCAAAAACCTCGCTGAAAACCATCCCGAAGCTCAGTTAGAAATTGTGGCAATGGAAAAACGCGGCGATGATAAAATCTTACTCAAAGCCAAAACCGCAGCAGGTAGCGATAAATCTCAACTGAGTGCAGAATATTTTGATGACTATAATCAACTTAAAGCTTTATCGCAGAGTCAGCAATTATTGCTGATAGAAAAAGATAGTTATGTTAGTGATTTAAAAAATATGCTCACAACTGCACTTGGGCAGCCAAAATTTTATACACAAGGAGATACAAATATGTCAGATATTAGCGGCATCAATATTGAAGGCAGCAGTAATGTTAGCGGTATCGCTGGCAATAATTCTATTGCTAATCTAGGAACCATTAGCGGTAACGTGAGTATTGCCCTCAATCAGTTACCTGATGCAACCGATGCCGAGAAACCAGGAATCAAAGAATTATTGTCGCAGTTGCAAGATGCAATCATCCAATCCACATATTTGCCAGAAGAAGAGAAAGCTGATGCACTCGAACAGGTGAAGGCTTTAGCAGAAGCGGGTAAAAATCCCCAAGAATCCACCAAACAAAAGACGGCAAAAACGGCAATTACAATGTTGAAAGGGATATTCACAGGCTTACCTGCTGTTGCTTCACTGGTGGAAGCTGGTAATAAATTATTGCCTGCAATTTCTAAATTATTCGGTTTGGGATAATTTATCGTACCGATAGCATTACCCCCCTTAATCCCCCCTTATAAAGGGGGGAAACAGGAAGTTTAGTTCCCTCCCCTTTGCAAGAGTAGCTTGAGGTGAAATCGACCTATGAGTGACTTAGTTTTTCTACCCGCTCATCAACTTGCTCAGATGATTTGCGATCGCCAAGTCTCTGCTGAGATGGAGTTGCTAGCGATCACTCAAGAACTTGACAAAGCGGTTGGTGATTTCCGCCATCCATTAGACATCTCCAGAAATTAATTATGCGTTACCTGAAACCCTTGTCTTGACGTTGCAATGCAACGTCTCTACATTCATTTTCGGAGATGTCTATTAGGCTATTGAGGAATGGCAGCAATTAAACTTCACCGTTATAACCAACTCACGGTAAGTTGAAAAACTCAAACAACCAGTCGCCGAAATAGCAAATGCCATCGCCTCTACCCAGTTTCTCACCCCTTCGGTATTTTCGGCGGACACCAAAAGAGGTTTTTGCTGGACACACCAAGGGATTCCAGAATTCCTCGCATTACCTCTGTACAATACATCCAGTGTCCCAAATCGTCATACATGCGATCGGGATTAAACTCGACATTGTAGTGCAGCACATTGGGAAGGTCTAAAAACTCATCACCGTTTTGGGGAGAAAGCAGCAACAGATGAAATGGCTTCCCCTGGCATTGTTTTTGTAGCTTGTTGACTAAATCTATCACACCACCGCGTAGCTTGCCGCCGTAGGCATCGCTAATTCCTGTGCGAACAAAAAGCACTTTATCGCAGTGTCGCAGTGCGTACCAAAACCTTTCAGACCTTGCCGTGTAACGAACGCGCATCCGTTCATGGACGGGAGACATATCGCTGGTTGGGTCGTCTGTCTCCTCGACTTCATGGGCAAAGGATAAACCTGACCATTTACTGTGGTAAATTCTGCCTGCATCGGGACTGTAATGCAGAAAAGCAGGGTTCCACATATCATCAAAACCGTTTTCGATCGCATCCGCAACATCTCCAATATTGGTGGTGCGTGTTAAATCAAAAGGAAAGGCGGGGCCATCGTATTCCATCTTATATAGCATCATACGGACGGCACAGCGATCGCCAAGGGGAAGAATGGCGACACGGCTGATATCTGATAATTTGCATTTGTATTGGAACAGCATCGCAGACTTTGATGGTGCTTTCACCCGGCTTTCTAACCCATCCTTGCCAATCATTAGGGTACGAAAGGGAGCGTCAGGATAAAGAGGATCTTCATAGACACCCGATGGCATCGCTTTAAGTGCGTTGCAAACCTCCGTCCACATTGGCTGGATGTTGTACTCGTTGTCTGATTCATTGATTACCCAGAGGTGGCGTTCGTCTGCTTGTAAAATCCCCAAATGACCGTCATAGAATAAAACGTTGTTTGGCGAAAAGAGATTGAAGGCAGCACTATATTCTAGATCAGCACCAGGGGGAATATTTATTGTAGTTGCGATCGCGCCATCCTCTACAGCAAAGAAGGGGAGCGTCCCTGGTTGGACATCCTTTGCAATGTAGATACCCGGTATCAATCCAGCCTTACTTTGCAGTGCAGTTTGTAGTTCCTGCCAATAGGGAGCGATCGTGTAGCTGTATTGTGATGTATTAACAATCCGTAAACGCTTCTCTTCCATACAAACAGAGACATGAAAGCCCCCATTATCAAAGTAGATGGAGAATTCATTCGGTTCCCGAAAGCTTTGTTTTTCTGCCAATTCGTCTTTGTCGATGTCAAAGAGGTGCTGGTCGATCTGCTGATACATGAGGCTGTGACCGATAGTATTCGGGTGAGCCGGATCGAAGGATATCCCCGCTTTCCATCGTCCTTGCCCATCATCCACGGCTGCCAACCAATCCAGTACAGGTACGCCCCAACTAAGCATTCGCCTGTGTGTGTCTCGGATCAACCAGTAATGTTCCTGGGAATAATCGCCATTGGGATAGACACCGCCCAGAACCGGAATTGCCCCGATGTCGCGCGTCATTTTCACAAGCTGCTGTAAACCACTTTCAAACCGTCGCTGTACTGCTCGTCGTTCGTGAGGCAGACAGTAAGCTAACCCTTCGTTGCCCAGAGACAAGGCAATGATCACAATATCCGGTTGTTCTGGGGTGACAACTGAACCAAATCGAGCGATCGTTCTGCTGACATTCGCTCCCACTTCCGACACATTCACAAGTTTATGCCCATATTTTTGCTGTAAAGCTTCTGCCAACAGCCAAACCCAACCTTTTAAAAACCAGGCTTTATGACCGACCGCGACGGAACTGCCAATTACTACAATTTTGAGCCTTTCAGCCCCTTCTTCCACGGGCATTTTGACAGCAGGCTCCTCAATGTATCCAAAGGGGTAAGGTTGTAAATAACCGAATGCGCCGTCATCCACAATAATTGTGCTGGAATGATTGTTAGTATCAATGGGAATCCAGCGATTTGTATCTAGTAAACTCTCCCATCGAGCATTACCCTTTGCATCAAGACGTATGTACTTATATTCAATCTGTCCATCACCCGATAAAGGCTGCTGAATGTCAATTTCATCTGTCCACCATAAAGGATAGCGATCGCCACTTGTACGCAGGTGGACACATTTTACGATGTCCCACATTCCCAACTCTGGAGCCGAACCGACAAGACCGATGGATTCACCCGTTTGTGTGTATGCACTGATCTGGAATCGATACATAGAGTTTATCCTGGTTTAGTTAGTACAATACCAAACGGTCAGACTGAATCCTTAAACCTGCTTTGACAATATTACATACAACTACTAAGAGTCCGGTATTAATATTTATAAGTACACTGAAGCTCTGCTTTGGCTCGCTCAAAGCTACCAGTGGTCAAGCTTTTCAAAAATTAAATCGGGTTTTTATAGAAGATTTAATACTTATCAAAAAAAATATATTGCATTAAAAGTATTAAAACAACTAAGAACAAATAAAAATAAGGATAAGATTAAGTTAAATCTGTTCTATCGTTCGCTTTTTGTAAAAAAGAGAAAAATGATTCAATTTCTGGAATAAAATCATCTTGCAATCCGTCAAAGTCTTACGTAGTAAATATTTTTAGCTTTTTCAGATTAGAGTAATAATGTTTGAACCATAATTAAATATATAAAAATTTAGGTTTCAGAATGCTAAACTGTTGTGCCTTTAATTTGCACTAATATTTTTTTCAATATGACTGTGGGGTGGGCATCTTGCCCGCCCTGATAGGGCAAATTGTATACGTAACAGCTTAGTGATAAGATTTCCAGTAGAGCAAATGATTAACCTACCAGGGATGAATGACCTGAATGCTTACGAAGGAATTAATAATAAACTTAAGCTAATTAAAAAATTAGGCTATGGCTTTCACAACTTTGAAAATTTTAAATTACAAAGTTTATTAACTTGGCATTTTGGTATTAATTGTCCATAAAGGGAACAATAAAGTCACTATATTCACACAAATATTACAAATAATTACAAATGAAATTTATACTTACATAGATAAAATCCTATGTAGTATTATTGATTTGAGTATACATGTATCTTTACTTAACCGTAGGAGAAATTATGTCTGAAAACAAACCAGAAGAACTGAATTCACAAACAGTACCCTTCTTTGCCAGATTTTTAGAAGGGCAAAGCTTTGAAGACCTATCTGATCAAGAATCAGAAGGGATTGGTGGCGGAAATTGTAATTTAACTAGCAAGAAGAAAGATGCAATTGCCCAAACTCTAAAGTTTCCATCTGATCAAGAAGATGTAGCAACGAAAAAGTATCCCTCTGATAGTGATGAACAGATTTTTACTACTCAGAAGTACCCTTCAGATGGCGATGACCATGTGGCAATAGAATAACTGTATACTCTTGATTACACTAGAGATGCAGTTTTAAAAAATATTCTGAGAAGAAAAAGACTGTTAGCTTTGCCAACTCCATTTAGGGGTTGGCTTCCCATTAAAAAAGTTTATTTTTTTATAGTTGACAGTAGAGACAATACAAAAACTTCATGAAAATATTTTATGCACATTGACCGTGATGTGGTTTTATTAATTACCCATAGTGGTGATTACTTTACAATAGATAGAGTTGTAGAAGCTGTATCAAAACGAGGCGCACAGCCATTTCGCCTTGATACTGATAAGTTTCCGATGACAGTACAAATCGAGGCGAATTTCAGTAACTCTGGGAGCAATCATAAACTGGAATATGACACTCGCTCTTTGAACACCGAGCAAGTGCAAGCAGTATGGATGCGACGCATCTGGCAACCTGATTTAGGTAAAGAATTAGCTCCACAATTCCAAGCAGCCTGCTCTAGCGAATCACTCGCAGTCTTAGATGGCTTTTGGGACAGTCTGAGGGGAGCTACCTGGGTGGATGATTTACAACGGATTAGTGTAGCTGAAAACAAGCTACGCCAACTAAGAATTGCATCGGAAGTTGGTCTTGTTATACCTCGGACTATCGTCACCAACAATCCTCAACAAACACGAGAGTTTTTTAGAGAAGTTAAAGAAAAAATGGTTGCCAAGCTACTCAGACCTCTTTCTTATGGGATGCAAGCCTCCTCTTTTTTCATGTATACCAGCGCCGTTAAAGAAGAAGACTTACTTGATGCTGAAACACTGCGCTATTGTCCAGTTGTGTTTCAAGAACAAATCCCCAAACAGCTAGAGCTACGCGCAGTGTATGTAGATGGTAATCTCTTTGTCGGCGCACTGGATGCCTCTGAGTATGCAGCATCCACCCAAGATTGGCGACGGGGAACAAAAGAGGTTGTTACCTGGCAACCATATCAATTACCTGATAAACTAATCCGTTGCCTGGATGCTTTTATGGCAAGGTTTGGACTGATTTTTGGAGCATTTGACTTCATCAAAACGCCATCAGGGGAATATGTTTTTTTAGAAATTAATCCTACAGGAGAGTGGGGGATGCTGGAGAGAGATTTGGAATACCCGATCGCAGATGCGATCGCATCTGCACTACTTTCAACAAGTCCTAAGCAAAATGCTCTTACTTAAAAACTCACAACCAACTAACAGCTTTTATAAATTTAGGAACTTATTAATTTTTAATTTTTAATTTTTAATTTTTAATTCGGAGCGAAGCAACGTGACTGTTTTAATCATTACTCACAGCCAAGACAACGAAAGTATTCCTCTAGTTATTCAGGCAATTGAAGCCCAAGGAGGAAAAGCATTTCGTTTTGATACAGACCGATTTCCCACAGAAATCACCTTAGATGTTTATTATGCTAAAAGTGAGCGAGTTACTTTAAGCGTTGAAGACCAGACATTAGATTTAAATGAAGTGTCAGCAGTTTGGTATCGCCGCATTGCAATTGGGTCAAGAATTCCCGACTCGATGGACAAGCAACTCAGACAAGCCTCGCTCAAAGAATCTCGCGTCACCATTGACGGAATGATTGCCAGTATTAAGGGCTTCCATCTCGACCCTCTGCCAAATATTCGCCGAGCCGAAAATAAGCAACTGCAATTACGAATAGCGCGAGAGATCGGTCTAGATACGCCACGTACTCTGACTACAAACAATTCAGTGGCAGTAAAGCAATTTGCCCAAGAGTGTAAGGAGGGAATGATTACAAAGATGCTCTCTTCCTTCGCTATTTACGATGAACAAGGGCGAGAAAAAGTTGTATTTACGAATCCAATTTCATCTGAGGATTTGGACAACCTTGATGGATTACGTTTCTGTCCAATGACATTTCAAGAGAAAATTTCCAAGGCATTAGAATTGAGGACAATTATTGTAGGCAAACGTGTGCTGACGGCTGCGGTTGATTCTCAAGCTTTGGATAAGGCGCGTTACGATTGGCGTAAACAGGGAATTGCCTTACTCGACGCTTGGGAACCATACACTCTGCCTGAAGATGTTGAAGAGAAACTGCTCAAACTCATGGCAGAATTTGGTTTGAATTACGGAGCTATTGATATTATTTTGACTCCTGATGGTCGTCATATATTTCTTGAGGTTAACCCAGTTGGTGAGTTTTTCTGGTTAGAACGCTGTCCTGGCTTACCGATTTCTGAGGCGATCGCACAGATTCTACAGAATTGAGGCAGGGGGAAGGAGGCTTCTACTCAAAATTTAGAGAGGATTGGTATTAGAATATGTAACTGTGGAAAGTATGCAATTAGTTATCTTTCTGTACGAAAATGCCCTAAACCATATTTAAGTACAAGAAAGAAAAACGAACCGCAAAGGACGCAAAGTACACAAAGAAAGAAAGAAAGAAAGAAAGAAAGAAAGAAGAAGTTAAAAGGGTTTGGCGCAGCCTCACAAAAGAAGACTGAATAAGCATTGAGTCTACTTGAGTGGACTTGCGCTATTAGCCAGAGAATTCATTCTCTGGCGGGTATAACTTATAGAATTCGAGTGAAGAGATTCCCAAAGAAGACTTGTAGATTCAGTTGATATATGCAATCACTAGTTAATGAACTGTCCCTCTCAATGATTCAGCATCAACGGGTTTAATTAGGAAAGTCTGCAATAAATGCCCAACAATGGAGGCGATCAAGGGTACTTTTTGGCAGAATTTTACAACTGGTGAGCGATTGCTCTTGTTAATCTCTGCTAGTTTCAAATTAAGGTCAGAACACTTCTCCAACCGTTGGAAGAACTCTGGATGATTTGTATTCAAAATCAAAGGAAATGCCCCTGCGGCGGTGTTATTCGTCTCTTGAATGACTCTGGTATTATATTCGCGCGGATCTATCCCAATGGATTGATAAAACGTTGCGCGTTCAAATACTGTCAAGGTGTGAGTAGCAAAAACACTCAATAAAAAGAAACGCACCCATAATCTAGCTCTCCAATTGTTCCATAGTTGAGGTTGCGATCGCAGCAGCGCTTTAAAGAAATCTCCATGTCGATTTTCATCCTGACACCAACTTTCAAACTTACGGAATAGTGGATAAATTTGGTGTTCTGGATGTTTCTCCATGTGGCGATACACCAAGATGTAGCGCCAGTAGCCAATTTTCTCAGACAGGTAGACTGTGTAAATAATCCACTCTGGTGGAAAGAAGGTATAAGTGCGATTTTTGGTTAAATAACTTAAGTCGAGGGAAAGATTAAAATCTGCCATTGACTTATTTAAAAATCCCGCATGGCGTGCTTCATCCCGCGCCATAAAATTAAAAGCATCCGCCAAAATCGGATTGCGGTTTTTCAGACGGCGTGATAGCTCTTTAAACAACAGAAAACCAGAAAACTCTGAAGTACAGGAACGTTCCAGGAAGTCAATAAAGGCGACGCGCGTTTCTCCATCAATGTGATCCCAACACTGCTGAAATTCTTCATCACGGACAAAGTGATGACGGTTATAGTCAGCTCGTAACTCCTCTACAATTGCCAGTAACTCAGCTTCCTGAGACGAAATATCCAACTGCGCCGCAGCTTCAAAGTCAGTAGTATAAAACCTCGGTGTTAATAATGTTTCTTGAACAGGCGCTTTTACACCTGGTTTTAGCAACTCAGGTTCGGAGGTTTCCAGAGACTTAACCATAAGAATCCTTTGATTATTTCATCCTTTAAAAGTTATATAAGCATAAAAAGTTGTTTCTAGACATCAGTTAAATTATTGAGAGTAAATTGTGAGAAATAAACTTATTACCCGTTGTTTCGGGAGAGTTTAAATGCCTATTCCCCAATCAGTTTTGTTACTACTCAACTAGGATGTGTCTAAGGGTGAAAATTAGAAAAATATAAATAAATACTAATATCTTTATAGTTATATATGAATTAATAGTTAAATAATCTTAGGAGAAACAATACCTTAGCCAATTTACGAGGGTTCAATGCCTGTAGAAACGGGATGAATACGCCCTAAAGAAGTAAGCTTGGCAAAAATCTGGGTTAATAAAATAGGCTCAGGCATTTCGGGAAGCATTTTT
>JAIVFU010000380.1 GCA_020829485.1 Nostoc sp. CHAB 5834
ATAATTTAAACAAAGATAAATGTGCCCCTAATTATATTTCCCGGCATCCAGCAATTATACAAGAGCCAGAAACCATGCGAGTATGGAAAATTATGAAATCGTTGTACCTCCCAATTGGCATCCATTTCGGTTGGAACCTGGTAAGCACTTTCGTTTTTTCACAAGCGTCCTTGGGGGATCAGCTCTTAAT
Source organism: Nostoc sp. CHAB 5834 (assembly GCA_020829485.1). The sequence goes on from JAIVFU010000380.1 coordinate 191, forward strand.
ACTAGAGGCAGGTGAACAATTCAGTCTAGTTGAAAATATCATTGTCATGCTTATTTCGACTTTAGCTTTATATATAATTACCTTTATTTATTTAAAAATGAATGGTGAACAAAGAAGCAGATCAAATACTCAGCCAATCGTAGTCTAACACAATGGTACTTGTATAACAACAATATATTCAATCATACCATGCTATCGGGTACGCACGTTCATTCACTGGCTAATGCTTTAAAATGGCTCGTTTATCTAACGGGGGCATCAATGGTAATACTTGTAGGCTGTATCACTTGTTTCAACTACATGGAACGTGAAGACAAGGAGCTTCAAACAAACAGGTTAGAAGCGCTGAATGCTCTTCGCTTGAGGAGATTAAGAGAGATAGAAAAAGATACACTAGCCTCTGATGCCTTGAAAGCTGTAATCTCAGTGGAAGCTTTAATTTCGGCACCAGAAAAATATGAAAATCAATATGTGCAGGTAGAAGGTTATTTGAATCTTGAATTTGAAGGAGATGCTATTTATTGGCGTCAAGCAGACTACGAAGCGAATGAATACGGATGTGGGCTTAGAGTGACATTTACGGATTCTTTAACAGAAACAAAAGCGGTAATTGACTATAGTAAACACTATGTTGTTATTAAAGGTATTTTCCATGCAGAACGCAATTTATATCCCGGTTATATTTATGAGATTAACAGCTTAAATGCTTTGAAAAAGTCACAGCGCAATTTGACAATTTGATTTCTCGCTACAATTTATGTGGCTGGTCTATTCTGATCTAATCCTATGACATAAATGTCGATATAGGACAGCCACTTAAAGAATATAAACTTTACGTATTCTCTAAAATTAAATTTAGCTCTCGTATATAAATACTAAAAAGATGGAAGCCTACACTGAATTAGTCGAGAAGGTGTATAATGATACGAATTTCCGTAGCGAGTTCAAAAGCTATTTAACGTTACAAAGTAAGTTAAAGAATGAAGAAGCCAAACACTCTTTGCAAAGTAGTTCTGTAAACGACGATACAGGTCTCATTCACAAATGCAAGCGGGACATAAGCTTTCTTTATACGTCGCTATTTAAGGGCTTATCCACGAGCTATAAGCTAGACGCTGAAAGGGTAAGGCGCATAATTTTAGATGTAGCAGACAAATACAACTATCTCTGATTAATCCAATAGTCTACCCGACAGGAAAATATCAGATTCTTGTCCTATTAAAAGGGCTGTTTCGTAACTATATTTAGGGTAAGAGTAAAGCTTGACTTTTACAATAAAGTCTGTACAAGCCCATTATTATCAGCGTCCTATTTACTTTCAGGGATTACTGAAAACGGTTCCGGCTAAATTTAACAACGGTTGATTTAAGTCAGTCATTATTGGATTAGATATTACGTCTTCTCCATTGACTTTAACAATAAGCTGATAAGGGACTTTTACACTGCCAGACAAAAGGTCAATCTGCAGCAGTAAGTGTTGATTAGGAGCTAACGGCATTTCCCAGTAACTATTACCGCAGCTGGCTCCCCTATCTTTTTGAAGGACTAACCATTGGTTTTTTACATACACTTCAGTTCGGACGCTCGCCAGGGTAGCATCCGCTCGATTAACAAATACCGTGTCACGGGTAGTGTTTATCAGAAATGCTTTTCTAAACGGGTCTCTGGCTGAGTTATGGGAGTCGAAAAGAAGAGTTATTGATTCCGGTCTGGTTTTGATGTAGGCTGGTAATAGGTGATTAGATAGCTGCTCATTACGAGTGTAGTTTTTTAAATTGATGTCTCCTTTTACCCAGACGGTCGTAAAACGCGCTAATGCCAGTTCATTAACAGGCAATAAGTGAATTGGCGGTTTGGGTATCGAATTTTGAGCATAGCCAGTCAAGATACCAAGAAAGAAAAGCCCAATAAAACCTATTCTATAAAGATTCATTTTTTGTTATATAAGTGGCAAAATGTAAAATGAAGCTTATCGGAGCAATTGTTCAATATCTATTTTATCGGTGGGTTTATCACCCATTTTCCCTCTTCGCCTTGATAGCCTTCCTTGATCCAATCATCAAACCTGTAGTACTCATTGCCCACCTTGCTGGCCGATAAGTCAAGTTGATCATTGAACACCGCGTGATAGACTCTGGCTGGTTGTTCATCAGTATCAAAAATATTGAGCCAATCAATCTTTTGATTCAACACGTGAAAAGGCACAAAGCGATAAGCAGGAAATTTGATATTAATTTGACTACAGAGTAATTCAAAAGGATCTGCATATTCATTTTCCGGGGAAATCGTCAGAAAGTTAGTTACATGAATATGATGATTTTCATTTAAAGAAATAAGCGTTCGATCTCGCCCTATTATGGTGTAGTAAGGCCCCAATACACTTACCGTAAAGTACAATTCCTTAACACTTACTCGATCTTCGGCTTGACTTCGCTCCAGTTCGATAAAAGCGCTGAATGAAGGAGCCGAAGCAAACGTAGTACCAATAACAGGTTTATTCAGTAAGGTCTGTATCTTCTTTTCAAAAGACACCCAATGGTTTTCGTAATTTACTGGATTGAAGATTTTATCTTCAATAAGGGCTTGAAGTTGTTTCCAACCTGGGTAGTCCTGAAAAAAATCCAGATATGGCTCTTGCCTGGATACGCCGATCGGATAATATTTCTTAATGCTGTTGTAAATCGGCCAGAAGTCGTACTTCTTAAAGTTATGGTAAAACATTAGGCTGAATGAAGCTTAGTTAAAAGAATAAGTTATAATATCATTTTGAATCTGTTGTATAATCACCCATATAATAAGCGAAGGCAATAGCTGTTTGGAGATATAAACGATTCTTCGCCCATTTTTACTGTTACAGAAGAAAAACGTCTCTCCTGAATAACCCGGTTCACAGACCGCATTGCACCCTTAAATGTGGCGATTTAAAGGGTCTTTTCCCACTACACCCATAGGCATTCAATTGGCTTGTCAATAGTCGCTCTGAGCATCTATCAATCGGGATACTCCGGGGGATACTAAGTCAACTTCTGTGTTTTGTCTTAGCCCCCTGAATGACTGGACAAAATTGCAAAAACAGTTTAGTCCTTTTACATTCAGATATCATGAGCAAAGCAAGGCGGAGTTTTACTCCCGAAGACCGCTATTCCATCGTCCAGGAAGCCATCCGTGACGGCCATGCCGAGACTTCCCGCAAGTACCATTTATCTCCTTCGTTGTTGCGCAGGTGGCGATTGAAATACTTGAGCAAAGGCAAAGAAGGACTGAAAGATTCCTATGCACGCGTCGATCCCCAGCTTCGAGTGCTC
>JAIVFU010000381.1 GCA_020829485.1 Nostoc sp. CHAB 5834
TACGCTACCCGATTGACCCGGATCAAAAGCATTCATCGGATCCTGGCATGATCTACCTCGTCGATGCCCAACTTCCTTATTTACTGGCTGAGGTGCTACGGCAAAAAGGTTACGATGTTGTTCATACTGACGATTTACCGGACAAAGACGAAACGAGTGACCATAGCATACGGACCTTGGCAACGCATGAAAGTCGAATTGTCATTACCAAAGACTCCGATTTTCAGGATAGCTATTTATTATTCAAGCAACCACCCAGGCTACTGCTTTTAACAACGGGCAATATCAAAAACAGGGCCCTCCTCGATCTTTTCCGGCAGTCTATTGAAACTATCGATGCACTGTTCGAAGAACATAGCTTCATTGAGTTGAACAACGATGATTTAGTTGTTCATGAATAGCCGCTTCGGGTGTGTTCGCCGATGTGGTGAGCATTGGCAGCTACCTGGCGTAAATGAATTTGAGCTACCTTGCGTTATTGGTGTTGTAAAGGTGTTCACGCCATTGGTTGCTAACTGATTATTACTGAATAAAGACAGTCTTCATGATCATCGAAATCAACAAAGACACCAAGCCCGAAAAGCTTAAAGAGCTTCTTAAACGTTCTTCACGGAAGCATACACTCCGCAAGTTTGTTGGCAAACTTAAGCGTGGCCTCGATGGGTTAGATTATCAAAAAGAAGCACGTAATGAGTGGGATTGATTTCCTGGCTGACACCAACTTTCTAATCTATTTACTCGAAGGTCGTTCAGAAGCAGCCTTATTTGCTGATTTCTCATTTGCCATTTCGTTCGTTACCGAAATCGAATTGCTGGGGAGAAAGGGTATCTCGGCTTCTGAACAGCAGGTTATCCAGGAACTTCTTGACTCCTGTTTTATCATCGACCTGCATCCAGCCATTAAGGCTAAAGCCATTTCCCTGAAGCAAGTGTATGCCATTAAACTACCTGATGCGCTGGTAGCCGCAACTGCCTATTACTCAGGATTGCCCTTACTTACCGCTGACAGAGGTTTTGCGTCACTAACCGATCTTAATCTGGTATTAATAACCCTTGATAGGTCAGCACTTTAAAAATCCCAACCTGGAAATTGAGTCCCCATCGATGCACTGTTCGAAGAACATAGCTTCATTGAGTTGAACAACGATGATTTAGTTGTTCATGAATAGCCGCTTCGGGCGTGTTTGCCAATGTGGTGAGCATTGGCAGCTATCTGGCATTATCGGTGCAGTAGTAGTCAAACGCCGTCATCAACTGGTCGATCAAGCATTGCAAACAATTAATCAGTTACCCGAAGACAAAATCAGCGAAATAATTGATTTTGCCTCGTTCGTGCTAAAACGTTACGAAGAAGCTCAGCTGCGGAAAGGCATTGAACGTTTAGCAGAAACGTCTGACGCTTTCGCCTTTCTTCACTAGGAAAAAGATTTGTATACCCTGGATGATCTCAAAGAGCGCTATTGATGAAGCAGGGATCAGTCAACCGTTTTTAAGGGGCAGCAAACCGTTTCTGCCGCCCTGTCATCCCTGATTTTCAGCTTGTTAGGACCGATTTATTTGCTGGATTACATATCCGGGCATTGGCTTCTGGAAAACTTCATAGTTTATCGAGCATCTAACTTCTTTAAACGAGCCATGCTCGTCGGCGCGAGTTATCATCGAAATGTGAATTGGTTAATTTGGTGATACATATACCCTTTACACAGATGCATGCAGAACTCACGTCGCCATTATCTCCTCTTCAGCTTGAATTACTGAAAGCGTTTGCCAGACCTTCGGTTGATGAAACGGACTTGTTGGAAATTCGTAAGATGCTTTCCATGTATTTTGCCCAGAAAGCATCTAAACAAGCGCAACGTCTTGTGACAGAGCGTAACCTGACCGCTGAGGAAATTGATGCTATTGCCCATCAACATAACCGTGTTTAAGTGACTCAACCATGAAAATTGTGGTTGACACGAACGTACTACTCAATGCAATTCTACCCCCGTCAGGAAATTACTGGCTTTTCGAGGGTATCATCAGTGGCCGCTTTACGCTTTGTGTAAGCAATGAAATACTAACCGAATAGGCGGAAATTTTCACCCGCTTTTATGATCCGGCTGTTGCCGATGCTTTCCTGACTTCTCTGATTTATAGCCCGTTCGTTGAAAAAATTGATGCTCATTTTCATTGGCTGGCCGTAAAAGCCGACCCCGACGATGATAAATTTGTTGACTGTGCGTTTGCCGCGAATGCACACTGTATCATCACGAATGACCGTCATTTCAAGGTTCTCAGAAAACGAACTTTCCCTCAAATTACAGTCTTTAAACCTGAGGCTTTCCAACAACTTATTACATCTCCAGTCCGTACTTAACCCCGTGTTCGGGCCGGAGCCGGTAGAAAACATCACAACTTGTCGGGCGAAACGGGCTGAGGAACTACATTTTCGACGGGCTTGATGCTTTTCAAATACGCGAACATCGCCACCAGGTCCTCTTTCTTCATACTCGTGTAGTTTTGCCACGGCATGGGCGGCAGCAACGGGCGCGCCGTACGGATTCCCTTGCTCTTGCCTTCGGTGAGGGCGATGATAAACTGCTCCTCGGTCCAGTTACCAATTCCGGTAGCATCGGGAGTGAGGTTGGCCGAGTACGACGCGCCCCACGGCCCTACGGCGGCCGTATTCATCATGTTGAATAACACCCAGTCATGGAGCGATTCTTTGCTCACCTTGCCCAGTGGCATGGCCGCCGGATGCCCCGACAAGTCGCGGTTCATGTCGGGCGCGGGGCCTTGCGGTGTCATGGTTTTTGGCGAATGACAATCCCGGCAACCCATAATGGCGATCAGGTATTTGCCATTGTCAATCTGGGCTTTGGTGTAGGCCGGGGGCGTTTTGGCCGAAGGCGCTTCAGGGGTTTCGAACGATACCAGCATGGAGGTTGCCGCAAGGGCAAGGGCCGAAAGAAGGAGTCCTGTTTTCATTGGATCTGAGAAGTATTGGTTACGATTCGACGACGATTTCAGGCGCCGGCTGTCTCTAATCTGCAATCAGAAACAGCCGGAATAAAGCCACCAATCAGGCCATGAAACTACTGATTTTCAGACCAGAAGTTGTAAGCTATTGAGTGTGTGGTTACGTCTCTTCGAAAATAAGCAGTACGTCCAAACGTAGTCACCGACGTCGTTTGCCCAGCCAGCTACCGGACACAGCGCCTGCGCATTACCGATACAGCGTTCGGATGAACACGCAGGCGCTGTCATCGCGATACAGTACGCCCGTCGTTACTCTATACGCTTCCTGCAACGACTTCCTCAATCACACTGGTATTCGTACGACTGTCGGTTTCGCTTGGTAACGGGTGTGGGGTTGTTTAGCTGGAACAAAAACGCGCTTTGCTCCTGATTCGCCAGTTTATTGGTAGCATCGTAAACGGGCACAAATGTCGATGAGTCGCGCAGGTTTCCCCGACCCCCACTACTGGTGAGCGCGTAGGATTTGTGGGCCA
>JAIVFU010000382.1 GCA_020829485.1 Nostoc sp. CHAB 5834
GAGAGCGACCACAGGGTCGCTCTTTTTTTGATAGCTACTCAGCCATCCTGCACTAGCACCTTGGGCCATTTTTGGCATAAATTGACCGTGACCCGCCCCCCACAGCCACCTGGGTGCCCCCAAATGCGCGCGGAGCCCATCCCAAAGCGCCTTGCAACGTGCTGGCCGCCCCTACCCCGCCCCCATGGCCGGGCGCCCCACGCCCCAGCACGCGCAAAACCTGCAACCGCTGCCCTGGCTCGCCCTGGGCACCTTCTACCGCCGCGAGGTCACGCTGACCCAAGAGCCCGGCGGCGAGGCCCACACCTTCGGCATCACCCCGCGTTTGGCCACCGACAGCCTGTACGCCCTGCGCAGCGCTGCCTTGGCCGAGCTGGGGGCGTGCATTTCATCGGCGTGGATCGTGGACGACGACGTGCGGCAGGGGAAGTTGCGGCACCCGGTGCCCAACTGGCACGCGGCGCTGCTGCCGGTGTACTTGGTGTACCCGTATCCGCAGTTTTATTCGGCGCGGCTGAGGTTGTTTTTGGAGGCGATGCGGGAGGGGCTATGCCGAGGTTGATTGGAATGCGGACGGTGGGATGAGGTAGGGAGCTACGGGCAGATACCGGCCATGAGTGGCCCCGTCTATTGACGATATGGGGTGGGATCACACTGTACTCAAGATAGGCTGAGGCGAAGTATCAGCGCATCAGCCAGCCATCTTCCCTGCTAAGGACCAGGGTTGAGCGGGCTAAGATTGCAAAAAATGGAATCGCATTGGCGCCGCCACCGCGGCTGGTCATCCTTTGCGACTCAACCAACTCCAAATGATCAGCGCGCACGCTAGCAAGCTATCTAATTAATGAACAAGGGGTGCGAAAATGAGCAATATTAATATCAAGAGAGCCGTCAGCAACATAAGAGAAAAGACCTCGATATACACCCCAATCGTTGAAGCAATTGTCAACTCCATTCAGGCCATTAAATCAAAAGAAGGTGCAAATGGTCTTGTGACAATCACGCTCAAGCGAAATGGTCAATTAGAGCTAGACGGCACTCAAAGCGGCGATCGAAAAATTGAAGAGATCCAAATCATTGATAATGGCATCGGCTTCAACGAGATAAATAGAGAATCCTTCGACACCTTGTATAGCGACCTCAAAATAAACGAGGGCGGAAAAGGTTTTGGTCGTCTCACATATTTAAAGTATTTCGATCACGTCTGGATTAATTCCGCCTACCAAAAGAAAGACGACTCCTACTGGGCCCTTGAATTTAAAATGGGTGATGAGAAACATTTCATTACGGATGAAGCTAGCTACCCAGCAAAAACAAGTCAAACAGGTTCAACGATTAGACTAAGCGGCTTGAAGAAAAAGTCCGCCATCAACCAATCCGCTAAGACTATCGCTCGCAATCTTGTTGAGCTATTGCTACCCTACTTTATCACAGAGGAGTATAGCTGTCCCACTATTATCTTAATGGAGGAAGATGAATCCGAAATAATTACGCTCAACGAATACTTATCAAGCAAAGAAGCTGTCATCAAAGAAATTCCTTTAGCCGCATCGGAATTTTCATTACAGGACAGCGACTTCCCTCAAGAATTCAAGGTTCGCCTTTTCAAAATATTCTCACCAGGTTCGAAAGTTAGCAAAATTAGCTTAGTAGCCGACAAAAGAGAGGTTGAAACAGCGTTTCTTCACCGATATATCCCCGAATTCGAAGACGAATTTTTCGAGCCGTCCAGCAACCCTGAATCGCCAGGCAGAAACTACATTGTCAAGGCATATGTATTTGGAAAATACCTTGATGAAAATGTCTCGATTGAACGGGGTGGCTTCAATTTTCGCAAGGATCGCGAAGAGACCGGCGAGCTCTACGAAGAGATCTGCCAAACAGAAATTGAAAGAGAAGCTGCAAAACTAGCGAATAGTGCGTTCGCAGGCGAGGTGACTTCTCGACTGGAGCGAAAGAAGACCATCATTCAAGAATACGTTGAACAACAAGCACCTTGGCACAGGGAGACGCTAAAGGATGTTGATTTGAACGAATTTTCAATGCTTCCAAAACCTGAAGAGATAGAAGAAGTTCTTCACCGAGAGCAATTCAAAAGTGAGGCAAAACTTCGGATTCAAGTAAAGAAAATTTTGGAAAAAGAAGAGCCTTCAGATCAAGGCGATGAAACAGCCAGATCGATAGCAGAAAATATTAGCGAAAAGAGCAAAAGCGAATTAATTCACTATGTTGCTCTTCGGAAATATTTGCTTGATATTCTCGCCAAAAATCTTGAATATCGTGACGATGGAAAATATCACACAGAAGGTACGGTCCACGACATAATTTTCCCAAGAAAGAAGGACACAGACAGCATTCCTTATGAAGGACACAATCTCTGGATCTTGGATGAGCGCCTTAGCTTTACTAACTACGTCTCATCTGAAATCCCATTCGATGGCGGGAACACAGATAGGGGAGATGTAATTGTCTATGGCAACCGAATTGCCATGCGCGGGGACAACATTGCTACGAACCCGATTACCATTTTCGAGTTCAAACGCCCCGGCAGAGACGATTTTACCAATCCTTCTTCTACTGAAGACCCCATCGCACAGATTGTCAGATACGCAAACAGACTGAGAGACAAAAGATTTAAAACTCCGCCTGGACGCCCAATGGAGGTAAGTGAAAACACGCCATTTTATGGATACGTTGTTTGCGACTTTACGCCAAAAGTCGAAGACTGGCTTGAAAGAGAAAAGAGCTTTACGCCAATGCCTGACCGAAAAGGTTGGTTTTCTTACCTCCCCGGCCCTAAAATATACATGGAGGTTTTGAGCTGGGACAAGGTATTAAGCGATGCAATCCTTAGAAACAAGATATTCTTTCACAAGCTTGGGATTTAGTAAAAATAGGCTTAGCAGCCGCTAGATCCAAAAACTGCTTGCTTTTTGGCGAACCGCATGGGTACGGTCGTCGATGCCCATGACAGCCTACTGCGACACAACGGACATACACCGACGAGGTTTGAATCACTACAGTGGGTCAATAGCGGCCAATCTTCGGTCATCCATTTTGAAATTTATAAAAAGAGCGCAACGAAATTTGCTCTCAACTTCATAGCTGTTGCCGCATATAGATCTTGCGCAATCGGTATATTTCGCATTAATTCCGATCCCTAGGGATTCTCTGCACGAATCGCCAAGCGATGTGATTGCGCGGAGGGCTGAAGCCCAGACAATAGTCGCATGAAGCAAAGCAGCCTGGGCCTGAGCAATACCACCAAGCGCACGCGCGAGCGCGAGTTCCTGGCGGAGATGGAACGTGTGGTGCCGTGGGTTGCGCTGGTGGCCCTGATTGCGCCCTATGCCCCTGAAGGAAAGCGTGGCCGCCCGCCGTTTGCAGTGGAGACGATGTTGCGCATCCACTTCATGCAGCAATGGTTCACGCTGAGCGATCCGGCGATGGAAGAGGCGCTGCACGACGTGCCGCTGTTCC
>JAIVFU010000383.1 GCA_020829485.1 Nostoc sp. CHAB 5834
AGATACGCATTAGTGAGCGTAGACTTAATAAAGTACGATTGTACGCAGTTTGCACTGACAAAAGTATGACTCAAGTAATTGAAGAACTCATTGATTCTTTACCAACCCCAGAGATAGGCAATTCGTCATCGACCAACATTGCTCAGTGAACGCAGTTCACTGAGCAATGTTGGTCAATTCCTCATTGCCCAGAATTCATCCCACGCTCCCCTGAGTACAGGGTGAGACGTGGGGCTTCTTCTGCTCTAGCTAAAAATAGCTGTAACTTTGAGCAGATGATTATCTTACCTAAACCCTCTAATATAGAGGATTTGCTCAGAGCGATCGCTGTCCGATTAAAAAAGTAAGCTTTATTGAGGCAGTAAATTACTAATTTTCACTACTTTTTTGCTTGGTCAACTCCTGCACTAATAATTGCACTCCCAAAGCCAACAAACCAATTGCTACTATACCAAATATCCCGCTTCCTAAAGCAACTATACCGACAACCAAAGTCCTAACAGCAGAAGAAATCCTAATTACCAATGGATTAATTGAATGGAGAGGTTTAGTAGCAAAATTTGTAGCGATCGCAATCATCAGCGAATACATTGCATATCCCATTCCTCCAGAAATAACCGCCCCAGTTAAACAGCGTAAAGGATTCGCACTCGCCTGTATTTTAGTATCTGTTTGTGGCGTTAAATTTTGGTCACTCATACGATTTTGGATTTTAGATTTTGGATTAGGTCATTAGGAATAATTCTTGTCTATTCCTTATGCTTCATTAACGAAAAAATTATTTAAACAGACGATACCACTTTAATACCATGTGTGATTGTCCGAGTTACAAACAATTCTAAGTCCTCATCAATAATTGCTTCTCTCACTTGCAGCAAAACTAGTTCTGCCTGCTGTTGAGACTCAAAAAGAGCAAATACTGTTGGCCCAGAGCCAGACATCATTGTTCCTAAAACGCCTTCTTGATTTGCAAAAATTTCTCGCAGTTGCAAGACTTGGGGATAGGCTGGCAATACTACGCGCTCTAAATCATTGTGCAGTTTTTGGGCAATTTTTCCCGCATCTTTATTTACGACAGCTTTTACTATTGCTCCTGAATGAACTGCATTAGCACGCACTTCTAAGTTGTCGTTATCTCTAATATAAGAATGACCAAACTGCTCTCGATAGGTTTTATATGCCCAAGCAGTCGAAACTTCCAGGCTGCGGTATTTTGCCAACAGTATATAAATATTATCCAAACTTGGCAGAGGAGAAAGTTGCTCACCTCTACCTGTTGCGATCGCAGTTCCACCCGCTACACAGAATGGTACATCTGAACCGAGTGTACCTCCCAACTCCTCTAATTCTGGCTGAGTTAATCCCAATTTCCATAATAAATCTATCCCTACCAACACAGCTGCTGCATTTGTCGAACCTCCAGCCAACCCAGCCGCTACAGGAATTTGCTTGTTTATGCTAATCTCCACACCCCCATATTGAGCGAAGGCTTCAGGAAATTGCATTGCCATTAATTCTGCTGCGCGGTAAGCCAGATTACTTTTATCTGTCGGTACTTGTGGGTGGTTGCAGTGAACACGAATGCTGTCAGTGCTGATAGAATGCACATCAATTTGGTCTGCTAGTCCAATACTTTGAAGTATCATGGCTAATTCATGATACCCATCGGGGCGATTACCAATGATTTCCAGATACAAGTTGATTTTGGCAGGGGCAATTAGACTGTAAGAACGCATTTTAAAAGTTGGGGGAATGAGTTGGTAGTTGGGAATGGGTGAATTTTGAGTTTTGAATCAAAGCAATCATCTAGATATTCACTCTTAACTCCTCACTCCTCACTTTTAACTCCTAACTCATTCGCTAGGATTACCCATTGCTGAACGCTGAGGTCTTCGGCTCTGGCTTGGGGGTTTATTTTTAATTGTTCCAGTAAATGGGTCAGGCGATCGCGTTCTATAACAGATTGCAAATTATTTCGTAACATTTTGCGCTTGGCACCAAACCCCAACTTTAAGAAATTCTCTAACTGCCGAGGATTAAGCGCTGGTATTTCTATTTTTCGGGGGCGTAATCGCACCACTGCTGAATCGACTTTTGGCGGTGGTTGGAATGCAGCGGCTGGAACTGTGCAGATTAACTCACACTCAGCCAAATACTGTACCCGCACACTCAATGCCCCAAAAGCTTTTGATCCTGGTTTAGCATATAACCTTTCTGCTACTTCTTTTTGTACCAGCAACACTATTGAGTCAAATGGTTCGGGGTTAGGGTTAGCGATCGTACCCAGTAGTTTCTCAATGATTGGCCCTGTAATGTTGTAGGGAATATTGGCTACTACCTTATTTGGCGTTTGGAAATTGGGAAAAGCTGTCAGATAAGATGGTAAATCTAGAGTGAGAAAATCGCCTTGCAGCAGTAAAAAATTTTCAGTCTTACCAAGCTGCTTTGACAGCAGTTGGCATAAGTCGCGGTCTATTTCAACTGCAACCAGAGATTGCACTAAGGGTAATAAACGACGAGTCAGAATGCCGGTTCCGGGGCCAATTTCCAAGATGCGATCGCCTTTGGGGGAGCGATCGCTTTCTGTACACTCTGCTGCTTTAATAATTGCGTCGAGCGCCTTTTCACTTTTAAGCCAATGTTGAGCAAAGACCTTACGCGGTCGGATCATCTCTATTTCTTGCCTAGTCTAGTTTTTAGCTTTTTCTCAAAAATTCATTATAAATTTCAAAGTCGCTCTACAGCCCTAGACTCACTCTAACGCCTATCTTCTCTTCCAAATGCTCCGCGAATGTAATGGTGGCGATCGCTCGCGTAAATATCCATACAAGCGTCGCCTATAGGATAAGAGCCTCAAACCGCAAGTTCCGCAAAAATTATGCTCTTATATTTATATTATAGTTAGCTCGAACATTTGGATTTAGGATAAATCCTTCAAGCAAGACTACCTCCTGCCTTTTTGAATAATCACTCAACCTTCATCAGATGCCATTTAGGGACAAGCAACGTGCATTATTTACACAGTCAAGTTTAGCCACTTTGTTTTCGCCTACCTCGCCTTGCTTAAGCCATCCACCTGAAACTATTGCCAGTTAAGCGATTGGTCATTGTTTAGAAAATAAATAAATTTACCCCTTGACAAACTAGGGGATGACTAGTTACTCTAGTTAAGTCGGGAAGCGAAAAAACGCAAACGACCGCTGAACCTAAAAAACATAATACTTTGAAAGCTTAAGAAAAAACCAATCCTCGTCAAAAGATTTTATTTTTGGGATTTCCCAAAAAGATAGTCGAAATTATAGATAGGATTCCGGGAAATATTTTTTTTCGGAGCCACAAACTCGAAACACAACAAAACGGAGAGTTTGATCCTGGCTCAGGATGAACGCTGGCGGTATGCTTAACACATGCAAGTCGAACGAAATCTTCGGATTTAGTGGCGGACGGGTGAGTAACGCGTGAGAATCTGGCTTCAGGTC
>JAIVFU010000384.1 GCA_020829485.1 Nostoc sp. CHAB 5834
TAGTTGTACCGTGCAAAAGTTTGATTCGTCCAATATCATTTATGGGCAAGTTAGTAAATCAACAAGGTATTGTTTGCAATATTTATTTACAACGTGTCTCTTTTTGCAGGTATCTCGGCGGCCATCCAGGATGGCTTATGCCACCCCTTGACCTACCTTTTGTTAATTCATCGAATTCCACGATCGCACTTTAGTAGTTCCTGCTTGCACGAGGCATTGCATCCTACAAAAGCTTGATAATCTGCCTCCTGGCTCATATTCATCCTTTGAAGTCTTCAAACTTCTTTATTAGTACTTATGCAGAAGATAAATTGGGCAGGTGAATTATTTTTCTAATAAATTCGTTTTGACTTCATAGGGTGTATTTTTTTACAAGTTACTGCTATGCCCCAATGCTTGTTTTAGTATTTTTCATAAACTTCTAATTGCATCTCTGTAGAGTGGTGCATTGCTTTAGCAGCAACTTCTAATTCATCGCTAATATTTTCTTGCAAGTTACTGTCCTGCCCCAATGCTCCTTTTAGTATTTTTTCATAAGTTTCTGATTGTATCTCTTTAGAATGGTGCATTACTCTAGCAGCAGCTTTGAATTCATCGCTATCTTGTGTTTCGTCCATTTTTATTGACTCCTTTGCTGATAACGGAATATTAGTAATTCTTTGAAACCAAGTATTTGCTTGTATTTTACCATCAATTAGTCTCACTCGCACTTACATCCCCAAGCACAAAGTTTTTACGCGCGATCCCACTTATCCCAAATCCTGAGAGGAGGATAACTTGCCCCTCTTCTTTTGGCGTGCATTATTGTCAACTAATTCTGCCCGTGCCCAGCGCTCGATGAATTCTGATGCCGAAAAGTTTTCTAGTTTAGCTGCCTCTCTGATTAGCTGTTTTGCAGTTGGGGTTATTTTTAAATTCCAGTTAACTTTGACCTCATCGTACATAATAGGTTTGCCGCGTCTCCGTGCTACTCCCTTTAAATGTTCTTTGGGCATTTTGTACTTTTCGGCTTTCTTCGCTGTTCGTGCCATGATTAACCTTCTTAAAGAATGGGTTAATTGTACACGGCTGTTAAGTCATTCTGTGAGGAATTATAGTTTATACGCATGGGCTGAAAAAAGTAAATAATCTATAAGCAGTAAGCTTCTGAGGGTAGCTTTAAAAAATAATAAACCTAAAATTATTGCTATATATAAGTTTAGTTTATGCGCTTATTATGCGCGTAATATAAAGGTAGTTTATTTATATTACCTAATCTAACTAATTATATATCACCTTTAATTCCATAACCCTTATAAAACAAAGAATTTTTATAAATAAAATTTTTTATAAACCTTGAATCCTTATCTGAAGGATTTGTAATAAAAGCGAAAATAGTGGTATATTAATTTTGAGCTTGTATTGATTTTGCTTATGTTTCGTTTAGGCGCTTAATCTCAATCAATTATCAGGCTAGTTAACTTATATATAACCGCCATGAACACCAAAACAATTTTTGATGCTTACTCTGATTTTCAGGCATCTAATACTAAAGCCAATAAGCAAGTATTAAGAAGTGTAATGCACAGATTTCTTGCAGAGTTTTGGGGTGGCAAATCACCGATAGGAGTTAAAGCAACTAACGAAGAAGTATTTAATTTTATAGAGTTAATGAAAACTTTATGTGCTACTAAACTTATAGGAACTATAGAAATTTTGGAAAAAGAGTTTGTACAAAAAGAAGTTGATAAAACAAATAGAAAATCATACAGATCAGCATACAAAGCATTTCTTGCTTGGGCTGAAAGTAATGAATATTGCTCACCAGTTGAAAAACAAATAA
Source organism: Nostoc sp. CHAB 5834 (assembly GCA_020829485.1). The sequence continues at coordinate 1,823 of JAIVFU010000384.1, forward strand.
ACCCGCTTGATAAAATGAAATTATTTAAATCTCATGTAAAAGGTAGCGGCAGAGTTAAAGCATATCCTAATGATAGTTGCAACCACGGTAAAACTCCCAAAAAAACATATATGTTAATGGCTACTTATCCTAGTGGACAAAACAAAGGTAAGTTGATTTATTCAAATGATTACATTAATAGTACTTTGCAAAAAGAACTAAGGTTATTTGAGGAATTTAGGAAAGAAAAACACGGATGTAGTAAAACCACATTAGGTCTAAATATAAGGTATATTTGTCAAATGTTGGGTTGGTTACATAGATACAAAAATGTACCTTTAGAAAATTTAAGTTTAAATTTAATAGTTACCTTTATCCCTTTAAATGTATCTATTAGTAAATTTAGAGATAAAAACGGAAGAGTTAATCAGCAGGAATATTTAAATGAAAAAGCTATAGTAAGGCAGGAGACTGTAGACCTTGCAAATGAAAATTTAAGACTAATAGAAGAATATGTTAATTTTGTTGGTGGGCATCCAGGTAGTAGGTTGAAAGTTATAACTGTCTGCATTGCAATTGCTAAATTTATGTTTAGGAATGCGATAGGAACAGATGATTATGTAGATGAGAGTGATTTAGCAATAGTTAGAAGACTAAATCAGTTATTCACTACTATTAATAAGTTAAACAAGAAAACTCCTGACGCTGTACCTCATGCTAAAAAGAGTGTTTCTTGGAAAGAAGCAATAGACGTTTTACGAATTCTTAGATTAAAAGCTGATTGCTTTGTTAGAGAATATCATGAAATTGGAATAAAGGAACAACGAGATGTAGTGGTTTACAAAAGAAAAAAAAGTGCTATCGTTAATGATTTACAAGATTTTTTATCATTAGCTTTTATGATTTTAATTCCTACTGATAGAGCAAGAACATACTACGAATTAGAAATAGGTAGAACTTTAGTCTTCGGCATTCTTGAAGGTAATAGATTTACTCCAGCAAGTAAGCTTGAAGATAAAAGTCAAGCTATCTGGTATATTCATCTGCTACCAGATGATTATAAAACCGGAAAAATTTACAAAGAATATTGGGGCAAAATAGATAATGTTGTATTTCACGATGGTAAAAAATTATATGACTATATTGATAGATGGATCAATGAGGGAAGACAATACGAACAAAAGTGCAATCATAATCTATTTTTTAGAGGAACACTTAATTATAATCCTTTAAATAGTTCACGGTGGAGTCAACGCATCATGGCTATATTTAGATCGGAGACAGGAGTTCCTGTGACACCAAAAGAGATTAGAAAAATGTACATTACTCACTTATGTAATCAACGTGTAGATGATGCCACTCTTAAAGGGGCAGCATATGCAATGCACCATTCAAGAGGAATGCAACAGAATGTTTATAACACTCAAACAAATCTTGATAGGACACAACCTATTAACGAGTACAACGAAAAAATGAATAAAGAGTTTTTTGATTAAAGAGTGCTTGTACAAATTAATATAATTTTGGCATTGCTAAATCAAAATATGGTATCCCCTCAATATTTCGGGGTCAGGAGTGATTAGGGCATCTATGAGCAACCAAAGGAATTAAGAGAAGACTGCTGATGAATAATAGTCGCCAAAGAGGGAATATTACCAAGTTGAGAAATCCGGT
>JAIVFU010000385.1 GCA_020829485.1 Nostoc sp. CHAB 5834
TGTTTTATGGAGGCTCTTCTATGACTGAAGGGGCTTCTAAAGCAGAGGCTGTCAAAATCATAAACCAGGGCTCCCAGATAATGGGAGCTGCCGACCTCTACAAATCAGACACAGGGTCGTGGCCCTCCAGTCTTGAAGCCTTAGTCTCGGAGCGCTACCTCAAGTCAATTCCAGTAGGCACCGAGGGGGACCTCTGGGTCATGCCTAAACGAGGGGAGCCAACCTTCGTACTGAAGTCGGTGCAGAAGGAGCCTTGCAAGGCTGTCAACCTCATTAGCCAAAAGACAGATGGCATCTTTGACAAGCTGTCATCCACCTATAACGCTCAGTGCTATGCGCCGGCGGCCGAGAGCTTCTACGTTGTGTTCACCAAAGCAGGTCAGGGCTTGACCGTCACCGGTTCCTGCCCTGACGGTACAACCATGGAAGGCCTGCCCGGTCTGGGCTCGGTCATCTGTAAACCAGTGCCCAAGGACTGCGACGACCCCGGTTGGGCAGTAAAGCCCACTTATTGCGATGGAGGAGGCCCCGGCCCCGGACCCGGACCCGGACCCGGCCCTGGCCCCGGCCCTGGGGGCCCGAAGCCTCCCGTCACTGAAGACGGTGGTTTGGTTGCAAGCCCAAAGACCCTCAATTTTGAGGACACAATTGTTGGCGAGTGGGCTGCCGAGAAAGTGGTCCGCGTTACTAACACAGGCGTCAATCCTGAGCAGGTGTACTACACCACCAACAGCTCTGGACAGTTTTCCTTCTATTCGGAATGCGACTCAGGGCTATTGAGCCCCGGCGATTTCTGCGACATCTACTTCTACTTCAACCCCGCGGAAGAGGGCCTTCAAACAGACTCCGCCGCCGTAGGAAACGAGGGACCCGCCCTCCGCATTGGTATGTCTGGCCGAGGCGTGGAGGAAGTCGCAGCTGCCGCTCCGTTGGCCATCGAGTACCTCGGAAAGAACTACGCCACTACGACCAAGAATGGTCAGGCCCTGGCGGGTTCCCCCACGTTGCGCGTCAATGACACCTACGACCACTTTGACAAAATGGAGCCAAACCGTCCTTTGGCCGCCCGGGTTTTTACCCTCAAGAACAAAGGAACCGAGCCCATCAGTTTAGGGGGAGTGACCGTGCCTAACTTCGTAGATGGCCAAATCGAAGCCCAATACTCGGTAAGTAACGGATGTGGGGCTACGTTGGCAGGTGGCGCGAGCTGCATTGTCACCGTCAATCCGCAAGGTGTCTACACCGGCTATGTTTCGGGAGAGGGTAACCTTTTCAGTGGCGAATACCAACTTGAAATGCCTCTTTCGGTTGCCTATAGCGTAGGAGCTGACAACTACACGGGCAAAGTGAAGGGCTTTATCAAATGGATGCCCGAATTCACAGTCACCGATGGCTTCTATGAATTCGATTGGTTTGATTTCCGCCTTGATGCGCCTAGCGACGTGGTAGGCAGTTCCATCAAGAAGATGATTGTCATCACAAACAATTCCTCGCAGGACCTCCCTGTCGTGTTCTCCTTAACTCGCGGACAGATGACAGCAACTCCCTCTGCGGGCTGCGCAGGCAAAGCGCCACCTGGAAAGAAGTGCTTCTATGAAATCGGGTACAAGCGAATCATCAACGACATAGTGCCCCAGTGGATTGGCAGCTCTATAGTAGAAGGCGTTTTGGACTTGCAAATTGGAAATCGCACTGGTGAAGTCTCCATCAGCACTACTACCATCGGACTGACTATTACACCCATGGAAGTCAACTGGGGGCCACAACCTCTTGGCCAAACCATGAGTAAGGTGTACCAAGTGCGGAACAATGCACGGGTTGACATCAAAATTACCAGTGTTGAGTGGGCGCTGAGCAATGGGGTAGGCGACCCAAATCACGAGCAGTCGATTTCCAGCGACAGCTGTACGGGCGTCCTTTCACCTGGGGAAACCTGCAAATTCACCGCTAATAACAAGCCTACCAGCTTGCCAGAGGGTTACCAAGCAGGCCGTACGATATGGGGCAGTATCCTTGTCAATATCGAAGGATGGGAAAAGGGGTATACGCCATACAAAAGCCCTGACTCCCTCACCGGCATGTGGTCGCTGGTGGCTAGTGGCTCCAAAGGCCCCTCCACCGACACCGACGGCAATGCACGGGCGTTGAACTACATTCAGCAAAGCGGGCCGAACCTCTTTGAGGTCCCTGTTACCGTGCTGCCGTACACCGACGGCTGCTCAGGCGACGCCACCGCGTTCAATACGTGCGCACGCAGTCGACTGGGGCAAGCTCTGAACATGTCTTGCCAGGTTTTCCGGGTCGAAACCTCTTGGTCTACGCCTGGAACCTACCAGTCTCGTATTTCCTGCCGAAAATAAGCTCCGGCCATGCCAAAACAAGGTTCCTCAGGAACCTTGTTTTTTGTGGAGTCCAAAGAAAAAATCCTCCGAGTTTTGAGTTCGGAGGATTTGAATCAGCGGCAAGCCACCGCTATGAAGTTCAGCCAGTTAGCTTTAGACCTTTTCAAAAGTCGCATTTCGGTAGAACGTTTTTCCCAAGACCCAAGCAATCCCCTTGGAGAGAAAGCCAGGGGATGCCATCAGCGCAAAACGCTTGGACACATCATCGGGGAATGGTGTCGAAAAGTCAGTCTTTGCAGACACAGTCTCAGCCTTCGAGGAAGAACCCTCTTGAACTGGAGCATCGCTGGACGGTTTGAGAGGGGCACTTGCCCGCTTGTTTTGCATAAGCATTGAAAATTTCACCGTTTTCACGGTATACCACAAAAACAAAATCAACGCAAGAAGTTTTGCGCATCTGAGAAAGCTTGGGCGCCATTCTCATCAAAGTAAAACAACCTGCCGTCCTCTTTTCTGAAGGGGGCACGAAAGTACTTAGATTGCTCTTTTCTTTGCGTGAGGCCTAACTTAATATATTTTCCCATTAAGTCAGCAGATTGCTTTGGGGTACCAGTAGCCGCATGAAGGCCAATTCGACCGTCATATCCATTTGCTTTAGACAGCTGGATTGCGAAATCCACTATTGCGGGCAAGACCACAAAGCGCTTCTCTATTCCGAATTCTTGCAGTGCCGCTTCAGGCGCACTTGCAACGAACCAAATGAAGACACACTTCTCACTAGCGTCCCCTGGATATGCATAACCGTTAGTCAAAATTACTTGACCGACAGTAATCCTTTGATTCTCAGAATTTCTTACACAAACTTTATAGGTCTGCGCTTTCCTGAAATTAACCATCTCCAGAAACTTGCATCCCAGATGAATAGCTGGCCAATTCCATTTACCTCCGATTTCTCCTTTTGGTATATGGGTCTGAATTTTGTTTTGCCAAGCAAAAACATCCTTCAATCCACATTTTACAATTTCAATTGCTCTTGTTTCGAGTGTATTAGCGACTCTTATATTTTTTACTGGTTTCATATGTCCTCCTTATAATTTTTATGATTCCTTT
>JAIVFU010000386.1 GCA_020829485.1 Nostoc sp. CHAB 5834
AAAAACCCCTCAGGAATAATTCCTGAGGGGTTTTTGCTTTTTAGCTGTTAGTCAAATGTAAGTTATTCATTTACAAAGAAGCGTTTCTCATTTAGTATTTTTACATTTACATGTTAGACTATATTAGAAGATTTATAAAATAAGAACAGAATGAAAAATATTTTTCAAGGTTCCATAAAGAAATCAGTTGTAGAGGTTGAAGAATTATGGCAAAACGGTCTTATTACTTTCGACACAAATGTCTTCTTGAACTTATATAGATATTCAAATGAAACGAGGAATGAAATTATAAAAATAATGCGTTTATTATCTAGTAGACTATTTTTGACTAATCAAGTTACAATAGAATTTAATAAAAATAGACTGAATAATATTGCTGATCAATTAAAATCATTAGATGATTTTAGTAAAAACATGATAGATACGAAAGAAAAGCTTATGTCCAAAGTTTCTCATCCATTTATTAGTCCGTTATTATTAGATCAATTCAACAACAATACTATATCAATTCTTAAAGAGATAGAATCAACAAAAGAATTTTACAATAGTATCTTAGTAAAAGATGATACAATACTTAATGAATTAATTTCCATATTTGAAGATAAAGTTGATGAAGGATACGACGAAAAAAAAACTTTATCAATAATAAATGAAGGGAAAACTAGATATGATAATAATATTCCGCCAGGATACAAAGACAAAAAAAAGGATGATTCAAGTAAATATGGAGACTTAATTATATGGTTTCAAATAATTGACAAAGCAAAAAAAGAAAAAAAGCCAATCATTTTCGTCACTGAGGATAACAAAGAAGACTGGTGGCTTTTCCTTAAGAATGGTATGATTTTTGGGCCAAGACAAGAATTAATTCAAGAAATATGGATTAAATCAGGTGTAATGTTTCACATGTATTCAATAGAAAATTTCATCGAACACTCAAGCAAATATCTAGAAATTACAAACAATGAAGTTGCTATTGAAGAAATTAGAAACTTTGAAAGTGAACAAGTACAAAAAGAGTTTATAAATCAACGAAACCAACATTCATTTTATATACCCGATGAAAAAAAAAGCAGTTATATTTACAAAAGTCATATTGAGCAAATTCTAGAAAGGTACGATGAACTTAAAAAACTACTGGAAAACATTGAAAATCAATTAGATATTCAATTAGATATTAAGCTTAGAATTGATGAGGAAGATATGTCTTCAAAACCGGTCTCAAACAACCAAGCTATAGGCAGGAAAATAAGAAAAGATTCTTCAAATAGTGTTATAACAAGACTTATACAGGAGAAATCAAAGCTAGAAGATCAATTAGAATCGATGGTTGAAGAAATAAATAAATTTTATAATCCTCACATTGACTAGTAAAAAAGAGTAAATATTGCTATATTATACCATAAATGAAGTGTCACAAACCGTAATCAATACGGTTATAAAAACGGTAAAATTTATGGTTTCAGAAGCTACGTCTCAATGTAAAGTATGTGGTAAGACATTCCCATACCGTAGAAGCAAACAGTTCTGTTCTAACGCATGTAAACAGCAAGCATATCTTAGCAGTAAATTGGGTGTGTCTCTCGTACAAGCTAAGGCAACAAATGTCAATAGCTATGATTTCTCCTTAAGTGAATATACGGCTTATCGGAAAGACACAGAGATTGGCATGGATCTAATTGGGTATTGTTTTTTGAGACGCAATTTGAAAGGCAGTGCTGACTTACAACAAGTCAAAGATTATTTTGATGGCTTCTTTCAAGGAGGGTATACGTGGTGGGACTATTTTGTAACAATAAAGGAAACTAAGGCTTATACAGACTTTACAGATGACTTTTTAAACAGTAAGTATTCTGTTGGTGCTTAACATCTCATTGAAGTCTTTAAATCCATTGTAAATGCTTGAGAAGTCAGTAACATTAGCCGTTACTGACTTTACTTTTTGCAGTGCTTTATAACCCGCTTCGTCTGAGTCAAGAAATGAACTTACTTTCTTATAGTTTTTCAAATCTGGCAATATCTTATATAGATGTGTTAGGGAATTAAGAACGATAACAGATGCAGGTAGAACAGGCTTTCTATAATACTCTAAAGCAGATAAGAAATCAAAAAATCCTTCAAAGAGCAAGAGCGTTGCTGAATTAGTAGAAGAAAATGTTGTAATAGCTTTAGGGGAAAACGAACCTTTAAAATACTGGCTTCGTATCTCGTAACCACCAGAATCATTAGGAAACCCCAAAGCAAAATACTCTTTTCCTTTTGCTAAGTAATGAACTTGTCTAAGATACCTAGAAGCAATACTTACAGATATGCCCCGTTTCTCAACGTACTGTTTGAGGGCTGGGTGCTGTAGTGGTTTGACATTAACTATCTCAACCCCTGTACTCTCATAAGTAGAAGATATACCGCCAAAGAAAAAAGGAGTGGTTACTGGAATAGAAAGGAAATGTTCTAAGGTCTGAACAGCTTCTAAGAATGTACAATCAGACAAGTACTGAACTAACGAAAGAATATCTCCCTTACCCAATCCGCTCCAATCAAAAAAAACATTTTTGTGAGGGTCAACGGCTAAAGATGGGCTTTTCTCATTGGTTTTAGGTGAGAAATAGAACCATTGATGACCTATCTTCTGAGCAGGAGTAATACCAATACTTGATAAATAGTCAGTAATCGGTATGTTTTTAACTTGCTGAATCGTTTGAGGGCTTTTCATCTGTGTTTTTCTTTTGGCGGTTGATCTTTTGAGGAAATTCCATACTACATTACTACGCTACTACAATTACTCTAAACGTCTATGAATCAATAGCTTTAATTGTAGTAAGCAAAAAAGGAGTAGTAAGCTTAATCGAAATTATGTAGTAGTGTAAGCGTTGTAGTAGGTAGTGGAATAGCTAACCCTACTACAATACAATCTCCTACCTATCAATTAGTTAACTTGATAAATATTAAGATGTAGTAATGTAGTAGGGTTAGTTCAAAACCTATTCAAATTTGGCTTCACCAATAATTTGCTTTACCCAGTAACCTTTTACAGGAAACGCACCAGTTGTGCGTCTGGCAGAGATTTGTTGATACCCTAGGAGTGTTAGAGCTTTACCGACGTTATTGTCAATCACTCTTACTTTGCCCTCTGTGAGAATTGTTAATCTGCGTGCGATTTCCGTAGCGGTTAAGAACTCGGCTCTATTTACTGTCTTATCTGCCGGTTCAAAGTAGTGATTTACTAAGTCGATCTCTGCCGTTGTCCGTTGGTGTTGCCGGTTGTTACCCTCAGATCGAGTCAGTTCATCACGAGTCAATTCATAGGCGAAACCGCTTTTCAATAGAGCGTAAGCTTGCGCCCAAACCTTATTCATACTGATGTTGGCAGAATAACCATTCGGCCCACCTGAATCATGCTTTATACCTTCCGTCTCAAACACCAGCCAACGAACGTTACA
>JAIVFU010000387.1 GCA_020829485.1 Nostoc sp. CHAB 5834
TGTGGATGGCGATTTTTTCAAATGGAGGCTGACTTCCATCGGTGGGATCATAAAATGATTGTTTTTTGAGCTTAACCGTGGGCGAATAGGCGTTTTGGGGAAGATTTCTTCGCTCTGCCTCTGCTGTTAGATTGGGATATAAGCTAGCTCTTGCTACACCAATGCAGTCACCATCGTAGTCTCGTGCTTGGCGTTCTGATTCGGTTTCGGCTGGATCTATAAAATCAACATCAATCCCCCGTGCTTCTAGCTCTGTAATTCTGGCTTGTATGCGCTTGTGATCTTCGTCATTGACTACAATTATGCCTTCTAAGGGTTCACCATCTGGCCCTAGCTGATCCTCAACATATTTATTATTAGAAACACACAAACCATTAGAGTTGAGAAAAGGAGAACGGAAGTTAAGAATTTTTTCTTGCTCATCAAGCCAAGAGACACAAATTTCACCATTTTTGAGTTCCTTGGATGGAATAATCATCCCTCGGTCAAAAGTAAGCGTTTTCCCAACAGCAATATCTCGCCACTCACTTTGTACAAACCGACTTAATTCCTGCTTTACCTTCTCAGTTTCTAATAACTGCTGATGCCCTAGTAAATCAGCTTTAATGAGTTTGTACATGAACAAGTCATCTTTAGTACTCTCGTCATCCAATTCCTGATCTGCATCTAAGTCATCATTTGTCCCTAACTTTTTGACATCTGTTTCTTGATTGATAATATCTGATGTTTTTAATTTATTTTGGCTCAATGATTCTTTACGTTTTTCGTATCTTTCACAATAGTAAGCAGCAACATTTCTAGGATCATCTTGAATAGAGGCTAATCTTTGAGCTTGTACCTCTAGTTCCTCGGCAAAATCTTTAATTCCTTGGGGGAAAGATGCCAGCAATTGGGAGATAGACATCTGTCCTTGTTGAGATTGCCCTTTTTCGGCTAACCAAATATTTTGCTGATATAATCCTGGTTGAATTTGAGGTTTGCTAGGGACTTTAGGTCTATCCTTGTCTGTTCCCTTAAAACTGCTTACGGGAAGAATTATATCGATTTTTGGTTCATTTTTAGGATCTGCATATTCTATTTTATCTAGTCTGTATGGTCGGAGTGTTCCTTTGCCAAAACGGTATTTAGTAGTATCCTCTCCAACTCCATCTACCCAACCAAATCGATGCTGAATTACACGATAGCTTTTATCTACTTGAGATTCTCTTAAGGTGAGCAAGTCATAAAGTTGTGTTGAAATTTGTCCATAACAGTCCCCAACTAATTTATATGCTAAATCATTCGATAATATCCCTCCATTCTCACCCCTGTTATTAGTAGAATCATCTACTACTAGAATGTTTAGCTTTTCGTGAATCGCATTTTTACAAGCCCCAAGAAAAATAGAACCATAAGCCCCACGGTCTTTACTATCTGGACAAATCTTTTGAATCGTTTCTAAACATTCCTTTTCTCCATAAAGTAAACGAGTTTTTGAAGATAATAGTAAGATGTGTCCGTCTGGATGATTTTTTAAGTCTTCGTCTGTACTGTATTCATCTGAATGTCCAAATGAGAATTTTTTATCAGGAAAATAAAATTCAAGTAAAGTATTACTGAGCTTTTCAGTTAAAATAGTTTTACGATCATCTGTATAAATCCATTGATTGAGCCTGGGATCAAAATGCTTTAGTTCCAGAGCCATTATTTTAAGAAATTGATGAAGTTTGATTAATATTTGGGGAGGTTTGTATGTCAAGAATTAAACGTTGGATAAATATGCATAAGGAAGAATTCAATGCAGATGGAAGTTTAAAAGATGAAGTAAGACAACAAAAGTTATCTCTTGGCGCACATCCAGGAGCAATTGATAGTTATGCCCGTAGAGTAAAAGAAGAGTATGACGAGTGGATGCACCTGGACGAGACTGATCCAGAGCCGTGGCCAATCTACACAGCCTACGATTTCTTTAGCGAACAAGAGAAAAGGGAATTTAACCCAGATGGTTCTCTTAGACCTGAATATGTAGAATACGCTCAGAAAATTGGCATCAGTGAAAGTGCCCTCGAACAGCTTGAGTGGCGCAAGAAAATCGAGGTTGATGATTACAACAAAGTATCTGCTAAATACGCAGAAAAGGGTATTAATTTTGGTGCATGGCAGATGAGAGGAAGGATTGAAGATAGCAGAACATACGTTCAACGTCGGCAGCAGATGGAGCAAGACTTGCGTAACTTTGAGCCGGAAGACAGTTTGCCTTTCGACAAAGACACAGCATATTAGGCGGGAGCGGGAGCAGAGCGAGTGATAATATAAGCTGAAAGCATTATCAAACAACGCTTTCAGCTTTTGCGTGAAATCCTTTTAATGAGCTTGAACAGTAGGTGGGTTAGCAGCTGCCGATGGTTTGACTCTGGCGAACGCCCCATTAAAAAAGGCAATCATTCCTAAGATGGCAAAGGCTGTAATGATTACTCTTTGCAGTGAATTGAATGCCGAGCGTTCTTTGATTACTTCAGCCCACATTACTTGCAGTTGGTCTTCTGTTGTTTGCTTTGAAGCTAAATAATAGAGAGCTTCAATACAAGGGGATATATCTTCCCCTTGTTGAACCTTCTGATATAACAGATTTTCTAGTTGTTCTTTCTGTTGAGAGATAGTAAATGAGTCTGTTGACTTTTGAGAGTGTATGCCGTTGTGGGTTGGTAATTGTAGTGTCATAGCTTTAGTGAGGAGTTAGAAAAAGGTGTAGAACAAATTTTCTACACCCTTGGAGCATGTGAAAACGCTTACTAATAAGCCAAAGTTTAGGTCTTCTATTTCCAAAAAATCAATAACCAGGAGTCTACAAAAAAATCGTACTTTTGGCTAAATTTCGATTTCCATATCTTCAGTAGAGGATTGAAACTGGTTTTGTTTCGAGGCAAGCACTGATGGTTGATTTGGTTGGAAGGGACTTGTGCCGTCATTGAAGATTTCTTGTGCAAGTGTGCGACCGTCCCCGTCAGTATCGCTCTCCAAGATGTATCCCACAACGTGTTCAGGTATTCCTGCTGTTATGGCTTGCGCTAGTAGAGCAAGAGTGAATTCTGGTGATGCTTCGCTCTCGCCCAAGACTTGCAATACAGACTCAGCATCAGCAGTAGTCATTTTAGCGATGTCTTTAACTCCGGCTTCTTGCCAAACGTCATCAAAAAATTCCACTGAACGTTCATCAAAACTTTGAGACGCAGCAAATTGGGCTAGCTGTTGGGTATAAAGTTCTTGGTCGTTATTCATATATTTATGAAGAAGGGGAAGGGGGAAAGGGGAAAGGTAAAAACCATCGGTATAAATAAGAACTGGTTGACCAGGTTACAGTTTAGTTGGCCTCGTGTGAACAAAACCCTTATAGAGCAAGGCTTAAATCCCGTTACAGTCCATGCGGAATATACGGTTAAAAATA
>JAIVFU010000388.1 GCA_020829485.1 Nostoc sp. CHAB 5834
AAGCCCCGCCTGCCAGTACGAAACGATAAGGCGCACCTGGTTTTTAAAGCTCAGGTAATTATCCGCCTTTCTGAAAAAACCCTGAACCGTTTCGTCGAACGCTGACAAAACTACGTTGGGATAAGAAGCTGTTGTCAGATATATGAAGGGAATCGACTTTTTTTTCAGGAATTCATCCTTATTAATATACCGTCGAAGTTCGATTCCATTCATCTGCGGCAGATTTACGTCACTGATGATCAGGAATGGATCATTAAGCGTCGTTATCAGAAAATCGAGGGCGGCCTGGCCCGAATCGAAAAGGCGAAGTTCATTCGGAATCTGTAAATCCCGAAGGGCCGTCTTCATCAGGTGTTGGTCGTCTTCATCGTCTTCAACGTAGAGAATTGGTCCGGAGCTTGCCAAAAGGAAGGTGTTGACTATGGTGCTGGTATGAGCCCACACGGATAGTACATGGGAATGGAGATACTGTTTTCCTAAGGATCAACCAAAGTGAGCGAACGGTGCCGGGCATCCTTTAGCCGGGTCGAGCGACTCTCCTACTTAGTAGCGTAATGTGGACACCCGGTTCCCACCGGCATCGCTGTGCCAACTTTTCCCCCGAAATTCTCCTAAGTCTATAAGAACAATGCAGTGACTGACGGGTTGATGAATACAGATAGCAAGCAAACAGGAATTGAGTATGGCCGTTTTTGGTGAATTGATCAGGAAAGCAATCGACGTGTATGGATTTGTAACGTCGGAGCCCGACCCGGCGAAGGCACAGCAGGAGGTGCTACGGCATCTGCTCGAAAAAGCCAGCCTTACTGCCTTCGGCAAGAAATACAATTTTTCTGACATGCTGACGAGCAACGACCTCATCGCGGCTTTTCAGCGGGGAGTGCCCACCCACGACTATGACAAGATGTTCAGCGAATGGTGGCATTATCTGCTGGAAGGCCACCAAAATGTTACGTGGCCGGGCGGTCAGCGGTACTTTGCGCTCAGCAGCGGCACCACCAGCGACAGCAAATCGATACCTGTAACCGACGATATGCTCGATTCTATCCGCAAATCGGGTATTCAGCAGGTCATGAGCCTCAAGAATTTCGACTTGCCCGCCGATTTTTTCGAAAAGCAGATTATGATGCTGGGCAGCAGCGTGAGCCTGATCGAGAAAGATGATCATCAGGAAGGCGAAATCAGCGGCATCAGTGCGGCCAATATTCCGGCCTGGTTTCGCGGTTACTACAAACCCGGTATCGACATTGCTTCGATCAAAGACTGGGACGAGCGCGTGCAGATGATTGCGAAAGAAGCGCCCACCTGGGACATTGGCAGTTTGAGCGGCATCCCTTCCTGGATCGAACTGATGCTGAAGGAAGTGATTGCCCATAACGGACTTTCGACCATTCATGACATCTGGCCTAACCTGCAGGTGTATACGACCGGGGGCGTCGCTTTTGAACCCTACCGGAAAAGCCTCGAAACCCTGCTGGCCAGACCCTTGACCTACATCGATACGTACCTCACCTCGGAGGGGTATCTGGCAACGCAGAAACGACCGGACACTACGTCGATGGCGCTGATCATCGACAATGGTATCTTCTTTGAATTTGTGCCGTTTGTGCCCGAAAACATGGATGAAGAAGGACGTGTGAAGCCCGAGGCACCCGTGCTGGCGCTGGAAGCCGTGGAGGAAAACATCGATTACGTATTGCTGATATCGACCGTATCCGGCACGTGGCGGTACATGATTGGCGATACGGTGATGATTACGGACAAACAGCGTTCGGAAATAAAAATAACCGGCCGGACAAAGCATTTTCTGAACGTAGTGGGCGAGCAACTATCGGTCTATCAAATGAATCAGGCCATTCAGAAAATGCAGGGTCAGTTTGATGTAGAAATCAAAGAATTTATTGTTGGATCCATTCGTAAAAACGGGGACTATATCAATAAATGGTTTATCGGAGCCAACAAAATTATCGACGGCGGAGAGTTTGCTTCGGCGCTCGATGAGGAACTACGCGCTACGAACAAAAATTACAATGTGGCCCGTAGTAAATCCGTAAAAGGTGTTGAAGCCGAAGTCATTCCCGTAGAAAAATTCTACCAATGGAGTGAAGAATATAAAAAGCTGGGCGGGCAGACAAAAATACCGCGGGTTATGAAAGAAGAAGACTTGCTGGAATTCGATGCGTATGTCAGCAACCGTTCATAAACGCGCTTGCTGATCGTGGAGTTTTTGTTCTTCCAGCATCCGTACCTGCTCAACAATTTCTTCGGGAGAAACGTACAGCCGGGCAATTTTATCCTTGTAAGCCTGCGGCAATTCGGCGTGGTCGAGAATGAATCGTTTGGTTTTAATGAGGTAAGGCCCCAGCCCGTGACTAACCGCAAATTGATCAGCAATCTGCTCTACTTTTTTGACGTAACGGGGCGACGTCAGATACGATAAGCCAAAACCAATAAGGCCGGTATTGCTCCGGTTTTCGTAGTCCATGATGTGCCCCAGTTCGTGGCCAATCCAGCCAATCAGTATGTCGTCGGGTAGCTGATGAATCGGAATGGCCGTGTGGGTAAGCGTAAATAAGGCACTGATATTAATACGGTATTTCCGGCTGGATTTTTTCGCCAGCAAGGTCCCGAAAACCGGCTGGGCCTGCATTATGGAGGATTTTATTTTCGGCTTGAAAACAAACTGGATAGGCGTATTTTTAAGCTCCGGATAGAACGACAGGGCAACCAGTACGTTCTTTTCGATGGGCGAAGGAATTAGTTTATTCTGCCGGAATGCCAGTAGTTCTGGCGGCAGACCAGTAGGCTGCCGATCTTGTTGTGAAGTAAGCATGGAAGTCGGCCAAAAAGCGATTCAACGGCGTCAGTACGTCAACTCGTTACTTACGCATTAGGTTTAGTACTTGCCTGCAAATACAGGTTGATTACGGCTATAATGAAAGGGCGTACAGTAATCTGCTATTTGTGGAACAGACTTTTTATATAGTTATCTGGCCAGTGATTTGTTGGGCGCAAACCGCAAAAAACGTCTCATACAAGAGTAACATATAAACGCCTGAACAGGCAGGAAAAACAGCATACGGCGAACCACTAAAGGCCGGTGGGTACGCTCAATTGTGTGCGACTGGTGGCAGTACGGACAGGTGCTACGGAAGGTCAGTCGGAAATAGAACAGTAGAAACAGGATTACCACCGCGACAGTGATAGCCATGATTACCAGTAATTTCATGTTTTGTGTGTTTGAGATAGATAGTTCTGTTAATTTATAGACTAACATGTTGATTAATAGAGCCTTTAGCAAGAAACTTTAAAAATTTAAACTATAGATTTAAATAGTACACATGTAGTCAAGTGATTTGTACGAGATATACTGATAGTGTCCGTCGTCAACGAAAAGTGGACAGATGCGGCCGGGTTG
>JAIVFU010000389.1 GCA_020829485.1 Nostoc sp. CHAB 5834
TCGGCAAAACGGGAGCCGGCCGTTTTAAAGGTCAGTGCTTTTTTCAGGATCATGATCTGGCCCGTATGGTAAAGGTCATGGTTGATAATCCCGTGCAGCATGTCATAGTAGGTGTAATCCCGACCGGGCACGATGTCTTCCAGAAACTCGTCATCATCCCGTTTATCGAGTTCGTTGATCAGTTCCTCCTGACTCAGGCTGAGCTCCATTTCGAGGGCTTCCCACTCGAAATCATCGATTTTATCCGGCAGCGCGCCAAAATCCCTGGCGGGTGTTGTAATATCAAAGTCAACATCACCCTGCATTTTTTTTACGCAGAATATCCGCCAGCTCGTCATATGGAAGACCAGTTCCGCAATGGTATGCGTATTGGGGGTGATGCGCTTGCCGGCAATATCGGGGGTTACCCCCCGCAGGGCTTCGACCACCGAAGGCCCGTGCCAGGCTTCCTCGCTTTCATACGTGGTATTGAGCAGATCGATAATACGAATCAGTTCGTCGTTGGGAACCATAATCTCTGTTCGTCGAGTAGTGTTGACGGGGCCAATCAAAGCCGGCACAAAACACTAAACTAATTTTGGATAAGTAAGCGCTGTCGTTATATTGGTACCCGACCAACAGAACCTGATTCGGTCGTATACGACCGAATCAGGTGATCTCGTTTAGCCAGGAATCTCGCGGGATAGCCTGAAACTGAAATTTTCAGCAAAGGTACGTCAATATTGACGGGGTTCCGAAAAATAAGTACCCTCTTTGGCGGTGCGTACCTTTCCCGGCCCGGACACGGGCCCGCGCTACCGGATACTGAATTGATACTGAACCGGCCATCAGAAGCTTTCTTGTCAACGACGCCGGATGCATCCACGGCTCATGCGGAACTGGCCACTTCTTGGAAAAATACGTAATCGGTATAATTAACTGGTTTATCCTGTTTTGGTACTACCAAACAAGCGTAACCGTCACTTTGGTGTAAACCAATTTACCTACCGCCTAATAAATACCGGATTCGCCTATAAGTCGATAGTTTATATTCACAAATTGTAACCAGTGAAGAAAATCAAGTCAGTATTTAGTTGATTAGCAGATAGTTAACATCGATTATTGCTACGTTAATAAAATAAGACTTGTAGTATCTACATTTGATTATTAATAAACCTACTATTATCAGATTTGCCAAAATCAGGTGATAGATCGTGCTGAGTAAATCTAACCCAATCATAAAAATAAACATAACTATGTCCGCTCACTATCAACTAAATGACGAAGAGTTGATTAAAATGTATCTGCATACCCAGCAGAACAACTATTTTGAAGTTCTTTACAATCGGTACGTCAGCAAGGTGTACAACCGCTGTCTTTCCCTCACCAAGGATGTGTACCGAGCCGAAGATTACACCCACGACATTTTCCTTCGGGTGTACGGCAATCTGGGCAAGTTCAAGGAGAATTCTGCTTTTTCAACCTGGTTGTATTCCATCTCCTACAACTACTGCATGGACCAGATCCGATCGGCCAACCGGAACCTGACCATATCGCTCGATGTCCAGCAGGAACACAACCTGACGGAATCGGGCGATCATGAACTGGTTGAAGCCCAGCTTCAGCAACTGGCGCGCGTGATGAACACCATCACGCCGGAAGAAACCCATATGCTCCAGTTAAAGTATGGGGATGGGCTCGACATCAGGGCCATTGCCGAACAGTTGTCCTTAAAAGACAGCGCTGTGAAAATGCGGCTCAAGCGTACGCGGGATAAAATCCGCCGGCTTTATGGCGATCAGCTTTCCTGAACAACCCGGATTCGTTCCGTACGTTTAGGTTTCACCCCCGTTGGCAACGGCGGGGGTGAAATGCTGTTTCCGGTTATGGGGGCGCAATCACTCGTGTTCTTCCCCCGACAACATCCTGTCGTAAAGAGTACGGGCGCGGTCACGTGCCCGCTTGATGCGCATTTTTACCGCACTGGCGGTTAAAGCCTGCTGATCGGCCAGGTCTTTGATTTGAACTCCCCCTTCATACTTGGCCAGCAAAAGCTCGCGCTGCGGCCGGGAAAGTTGTTTCAGTACCTGCTCAAACGTGGCAAAATAGGATTCGTCGGATGTCGTTCCCCACTCAGCGGTGTGGACAGGGTCGAACTGATACGCCTGGTACATGTGTTGATCCTGCTGTTGTTTGCGAAGCTGGTCGATGCAGTAATTTACCGTTACGGTATGAAGCCAGGTCGTAAATTTCGCATCCCCTTTGTAACTGGTAAGTTTGCGAATCAGCCGCACAAAGATGTCCTGCACAAAATCTTCCGAATCGTCGGAACTCCCTGTGTAAAACAAACACTTTTGGTAAACCCGTTGTCTGTGACGGGTATACAGTTGAGCAAAATAGTGCCCGCCACCTGTTTCCAGATAAAGAGACACCAGTTCTTGATCCGAATAATTAACCATTTGGTGTGGATAGAATAAGTTAGCGTAACAAATGTAAATTTTTGTTACTTGTCGCTTCTTGCTTACTCGTATCTAAAGAACAAACGGGCTACTTAGCCAACAAACGGGCGAACTATTCAACAAACGGGCACTTCGTCTCTTACATCCACCTACACAATAGATTTTATCGGTTTACTCCCATCACGGTTTCTACCTGCCCCCGATACGTAGCACCCAGCGGAAGCTGGTGCTGCTGGATGAAAACCGCTTTGGACGAGATTTTTGTAATGTGCTGACGGGCGGCTATATAGGATTTGTGAACCCGTAAAAACGCGCCCTCAGGCAGTTGCTCATGTAAATCGGCCAGCAACTCGCTAACCACCAGAACAGCCCCCGACGTACATACCTTGCAAAGCGCACCGAACGCTTCTATGTACAGGATATCATTGATCGGGATTCGAACCGATTCGCAGCCCGTTTTCAGAAAAACGTATGCCGGTGTCGTTACGGACGGTACGGGTTCCAGGCTGGTAATGGCGCGATTAACGGCTTTCAGCAAGCGTTCGAATGTAAAAGGTTTTACCAGGTAGTCAATCACGCCCGCGTCAAAGGCATCCAGCGCGCGGGTTGTGTCGGCCGTTATGAGCACAACCCGGGGTGGTTTGGTGAGCGATTTCAGAAAGTCCAGTCCACCCATGCCGGGCAGGTGCATATCCAGAAATAACAAGTCGATCTCATTCGTGTACAGGTAGGGCAGGGCATCGAGCGGATTCGAAAACACACGATCTACCTGCAGGTAAGGCAGTCGGGTTAAATACGTTTGCAAAAACTGCTGTGCAATCGGATCGTCCTCGATTAATAAACATCGGTACGTAGTCATGATCGTTGTTACGGTTGGGTAACCACAAAATTACATGAAGTACGTCGTTGTCAAGCCAAAAATAGTGACCTTATAATAAGTTACCTATACAACACACGGTATATACAGAAATCG
>JAIVFU010000038.1 GCA_020829485.1 Nostoc sp. CHAB 5834
TCCTGGCACAAAATCCGGCTGTAATAATGCCGAGCCTAAGCCCACCAGAAAGCTCGAAAGAGTCCAGGATAAATGGGTAATGAGGTATGCGTGACAAGCACCAAAGCATTGAGGAGCGGAATGAAGGAAAACTTTCACGTTCCGTTTTGAAGACCAACGGGGTTGGTGACAGCCTCGTTGAGTTTAATAAGGTTATGATTACTGATGGTTAGACTCTCTAATCATTGATTCTCTCAGTTATTATTTCCTCTACTTTCCAAAACCAAGGTTTTCAATAATTAATGGGGAAATTTGCCAAAGATGGGTTGTTTTACAAAAAAAGCAGGAGTATTTTAGTGTGGAACTTGAAAGCTGGTATTTTAGTACTCACACTGAGTTGCATAATTGCAACTGGTATAGCGGTATACCTTATTGGCGGCATTGAACCAGCACAAATTCAAGCTTTGCTAAAATCTTCTGGTATCTGGGCACCTGTTATTTATGTTGTTTTGTACGTTGTAGCAACTATGTTAGTTTTGCCTTCAACAGTGCTAAATTTGACTGGAGGTGCAATTTTTGGCCCTTGGCTGGGTACTTTCTGGACTAGTGTTGGAGCAGTCATTGCGGCAATAATTGCCTTTATTTTTACTCGGACTATTGGACGGCAAACAGTTGCAAAACGACTAGCAGGACGCTGGCAAGCGATGGATGCTGAGGTGCGCCGTGGAGGGCTTTTTTATATGTTTGCCATCCGATTAGTACCAATCATGCCCTATGGTTTGGTCAACTTTGTGGCTGGACTAACTTCGATCAGCTTTAAAGATTATGTTTTAGGTACAACACTTGGTACTGTTCCTAGTGTATTACCTTTTGTACTACTGGGTAGTTCTGGTCTGAAGGCAGTCAAAACAGGGGATTTCTTGCCGCTAGTACTCGCCTTGGGCTTAACTGGAACCCTGGTAGCAGGGTCTACTTGGTATCGCCATCGCCGGAGTTTTCCCAAAAAAGCTGTAGAAAGTCTTAAAGAATCAAACCCTTCAGATGACATCAACCCGAAGAATAAATAAACTATAACAATCTGACTTGACTATTGCTAAGTATACTGAGAACGAAACCTTGATGATTATAAGCAGTCTGTCAACTTGGTTGTTCAAAAATTAAACAAGATTTTTAGATGCTACCAAAGTATTCATTGATTGTTCCAATTTATAACGAAGAAGAAATTATTCCTGAACTTTACCGCAGACTGAGTGCAGTCATGAATCGGCTCGATGGTCTTGTCGAATTAATTTTAATCAATGATGGTAGCCGCGATCGCTCCCTACAACTACTACGAGAACTCCATCAAAAAGACCCGCGCATTTGCTATCTCAGCTTTGCTCGTAACTTTGGTCATCAAATTGCAGTTACGGCTGGTCTTAATTTTGTTCGGGGTCAAGTTATCATCATCCTTGATGCTGACTTACAAGATCCACCAGAACTAATCCCCGACATGGTTGAAAAATGGCGACAGGGCTATCAAGTCGTCTACGCTCAACGCACTCAACGCCTTAAGGAAGGATGGTTTAAGCGTTTTACTGCCTACTCTTTTTATCGCATCCTCAAGAAGCTTGCAGATGTAGAGATTCCTACTGATACTGGTGATTTTTGTTTAATGGATCGGCAGATCGTAGATATTCTCAATTCTATGCCAGAACGCACCCGTTACATTCGTGGTCTGCGTTCTTGGGTTGGCTTTCAGCAAACAGCAATTCGGTTTGAGCGCAACCCCCGCTTTGCTGGGGAAGTTAAATACACTTTCAGCAAATCCTTAGCGCTTGCCATCAATGGTCTAGTATCCTTTTCAATAGTGCCACTACGGTTATCAACCTACTTAGGGTTAGTAGCGGCGGCAGCAGCTATATTGATGGCTTTATTAGTCTTGTATTGGCGGCTTTTTGTTCCCCATTCGCCTTTAACTGGGTTTACGATTATTTTGATGGCAATTTTCTTTCTCGGATCTGTGCAGTTAGTCAGTGTTGGCATCTTAGGCGAATATATAGGGCGCATCTATGAAGAAGTTAAAGCCAGACCTCTCTATACTTTGGCAGAAGTAGGTGGTTTTTATGACAAATCTACCAAGTCAACGAACAATTCTGACCAACTAGATAATTTAGAAGATCCTACTATTCAAAATCTAGACAAGTATTGACCTAAAAAAGGCAGAGGACACTCGTTTAATCGAAAAGTCTGGGGATTCTTGAGTCTTAAGGGACTTCCAAATAAAAAATAATCAATCGTTTGGGTAAGCAGTTCTTGAGCAGGGGAGGCAGGAGAGGCAGGGGGAGAAGAAATTGAATTCTGGTGTTAGATGCAGGAATTGAGTAATTTAATTCTTGGATGTCCCTAACTCGCAAGTAGAGACACGTTAGGGAACTCCAAAAAATAAATTATTCCACATTAAAATCGTTGACTGTTGACTGTTGACTGAAAACTCGTGAACCGTCAACGGTCAACAGTGAACAATAGCAATGGAATATTTTTTACTTGGAAGTCCCTAGCTTGGATGAACGCACAAAATAGTCTAAAAAGCAAGCTATTTAGAGAGATAATTAAATTTATTTTACATAACTTTATGTTTTAATTTGTTTGCTAAAATGCTTGCTTTTTGTCGAAAACTGTGAAAAGCTTTGTTATAGTCAAAGCTACGGTTTGTCGATCGAGTTAAAGTATTTATTGAATACTAATCTGCTGGCAACCTATCTTAAGGAGCCACAATTTAAGGCTACTAAACTATCGATTCAGTAATTAAAAACCTAACCTCCAGCCCACTTCCCTTGTAGGCGAGGGGTTGTAGTTTACCGCCGTAGGCATCGCTCGAATTTGCCCTCCTTGCTCTGCTGGCATTGTTCTCAACTGCCGCATGAACATACATCCATCCACTTCCTCTTGAGCTTTTAGATGATCAATTAAATTTTTAACAAGGGGAAAATTTTCTTTCTCAATCGAGATACCTGAGGTTTCAAAAATCCGGCGACGTGTCCATCCGTTTTCCTATCGGTTTATACTGTGGAACGAAACCCCTAATAAGCTTATATGCATCTAAATTATATAAACATTCTTTATAATCGTTGACGGTTGACGGTTGACGATTATCGGTCATCAGTCAATAGACATCTCCAGAAATTAAATATGCGTTACCCAGAACCCTTGTAGAGACGTAGCACTGCTACGTCTCTACATTCTTTTTCGGAGATGTCTAATGGTCAAAAGTCATCAGGTAAATGTACAATGTTATTTGCGTAACAGCTTATCGTTACCAGTTTTACCTGTGAAAGTTTGAGGCACTGCCGAGTCTAATGAACTAACTATGCAATCCTTGGCTGTTCGATTGCAGGCATAAGCTAAATATATTTTTATTTTTATAGTAGATATTGGAATATAGCAGATGCTATAACTCTCACTACATCTATCTAGAGTTATAGAGGTTGTAAGTTGGTGATTATGTACTACATCAACTATTATGCAACCTATTTAAGCTAGTAGTAGAGTTGTTTCAATCTAGGGAATGAAAACATGAGGGTTTGGCTTGCCTGCTTTTTAGTGCTGTTTGCTTTGGCGGAACTGTTTGACTGGTTACAAAAATTTAATTTGCCATTACCTATCTATATTTTGGGTGGCGCTTTTTTAGCTGTTGCTTCTAACTATGATAAAATATTTGATTCCTATTTTGCTGATTCAAGCATTAAAGCATCACTCGAACAATCCGAGTTAGATTCACTAACCCCATCTACTAATCCTATTTCTTTCCCAATTGCCAGTCCTATTGAAGATGCTCAAACATCTCAAACGGATGATTAGCTGCATAGCGCGTAGGCGTAGCCCGTCGTAGACATCGCTTGTCTAGTCTCTAAGCAGTAAGTAAACTGCTACATTAATAGAGAAGCTCAGGTTAATTAGCTTTTAACCTAAAGTCAGAAAATTAACTTCTGTACCTGCAACATCTACCCAATTCAGGCTACCGTCGCAATGCCGTGATCAGTGGACTATTAAAAAAACTCCGTGTCCCCTTTGTCAAAGTTCAGGATTTCCGTGAAACTTCCAAGAGCAAAAACTGGTTGCAAATGATTTTAGTTACCAGTGTAGGAGTTACCGCCTTTATCTGGGGAGTTCGGGAACTCAAATGGTTGCAGCCTTGGGAGTTGAGAGTTTATGATCAGATGTTGCGATCGCGTCCACAAGAAGCACCCAATCGGCGGATTTTGCTAGTAAAAATCACTGACGGGGATTTTAAACAAGATAAAGGGATTATATCAGATCGTAGAATCAATCAGCTATTAAAAAAAATACAGTCTTATCAACCGCGAATTGTTGGTTTATATCTTTTCCAACCAGAAAACAACTATTTGGCGGCAAAGGAGCAAAATCAAGATAACATCTTCAGCACCTGTTTGTTCAACACCTTGGGTAAAGATGAAATTCCACCACCGCCAAATTTCCCCATAGATAATGTTGGGTTTAGCAATGTGGTTGCTGATAATGAAAACGACCAAATTCTCCGCCGCAGTTTGTTATTTGTTTACTCTCCAGACAAAAAATGTACAACATCATTTGCATTTGGTGCGCTTATAGCAATTAATTATCTGGATAAACAAGGTATTGAATATGACTTTATTAATAAAGGAGATTTTCAGTTAGGTAAAACCTTGTTCCCGCGTTTACAACCGAATTCCGGTAGTTACCAACATCTGAATGCAGATGGCTATCAAATATTATTAAATTACCATCACCCCAACAGCCTAGCTGACGAAGTAACGCTTACACAAGTCCTCAGTGGACAAGTCAAACCCAGTTTAATCAAAGACCGCCTTGTAATTATTGGCACTACAGCAGCTAATTTCCCTCAAAGTAGCTTTTATACACCCTACAGCGCTTTGCCAGATCAACCACCCAGAATGCCTGCTTTGCTTATTCATGCACAGATAGCAAGTCAACTCATCAGTACAGTATTGGATGGACGACCTATAATTTGGTATTGGCCCGACTCGGCGGAACTTATTTGGGTGTGGGGCTGGTCGCTTTTAGGTGGAATTATAGCATGGCGGTGGCAAAATCCGTTGCTGTTGCTAGTGGTGGTCGGGATAACTCTACTTGGCTTAGTAGGAATCTGCGTTGCTTTGTTTTTGCAAGGCGGATGGATACCATTAGTTCCCTCTGGCCTGGCTTTGGTGATTAGTAGCATCTGCGTGATTACTTATACTAGCTACCAAAATCAGCGACAAACTCAGGTGATTATTCTGCAAGTTGAAAAACAACAAGAAGCGATCGCTCAATTAAATGTACTCTTAGAAGATAAAACAGCACTTCCCGACTCTTATCTTGATTTTCCTCCCCCAGTTGATTCACCAGAAATAAAATCAGGTGATTTGCTTTTGGGTGGACGCTACAAAATCTCTCAAGTTCTTGGTGCAGGTGGATTTGGCCGCACTTATTTAGCACAGGATACTCAACGCCCAGGTAATCCGATTTGTGTAGTTAAAAAGTTAATGCCAGCCCGTCAAGATACACGATTTTTGCAAGTTGCTCGGAGGTTGTTTAATAGTGAAGCTGAAATATTACAATGTTTGGGTAAACATCATCAAATTCCCGAACTACTTGCTTATTTTGAAGATGACCAAGAATTTTATTTGATTCAACAATATATTGAGGGACATACCCTAAGTGAAGAATTACCACCCGTGCGGAATGTTGTCCAAAACGAATCATTTGTAATTGAGATGCTCAAACAAGTTTTAGAAGTTCTAGAATTTGTTCACCATCATCGAGTGATTCATCGTGATATCAAACCGGCTAATATTATTAGATGCGCTCAAGATAATCGGCTAGTATTGATTGACTTTGGTGCTGTCAAATTGATGCAACCGCCGAGTAGCGAACAAACAGAATTAGCCACAGTAGCCATCGGGACGCGGGGTTATGCACCTCCAGAACAATTTGCCGGTCATCCGCGCTTATGCAGTGACATTTACGCTTTAGGAATGATTGCCATTCAAGCCATAACTGGGATACCACCGCAAGACCTCCACCCAGATCCAGAAACGGGTAATATTATGTGGCGGCAAACGGTGCAAGTGAGTGAAGAATTGGCGGCAATTTTAGATAAAATGGTTTGTTATCATTTTAGCGATCGCTATCAATCAGCCGCCGCAGTTTTACAAGATTTAAAATGTATGTATAGCAGTCCGCTTTGATTTTTGAAATTATTTGTGTAGAGAGGGAGTGGGGAAGAAGCGCCGCCACTTCCAGCCGTATAGTGCTATTTAAACGCAACCTGCTGTACCGTTATTGTATCGCCTGACAACGCGATTGTATTGACTGACAAAAATTACAGCTATTTTCAGTTAAATATAGCGGTTCTCGCTTGGGTACAGTACAGTTTTGACCTCACTTCCATTCCTCTCTCGTAAAAGGAGAGAGGCTTTGAATCTTACTCCCCAACGCTAGAAGGGAAGGGGCTGGGGGTTAGGTCTGTATTGGACTCAACCGAGAAGCGCTATAGATCCCGCAGTAAGGGCACAGCAATGCTCATTGGTGTCAACTTAAGAAGATAAAGCCCAAATTTGTTGAGTGTAAGCGTCAATCTCAAGGGTGACGCTTACGCCTAGTTTTGACTAATCCAAAGAGCTTTTGATGTTCGACAAGATAAGTAACAGCTTGGCAAAAATGGTATAAACTATTAGACATCAAAATGATATGATACAGCCCCTTCTTCGTTCACCTTAAAGTTTGCATTGAAGTCTTTAGCTTTTTCATCTAAATATTGTCTAGCATGGGCTGCGGGTAATTGTGACTGCATAGCAAAGCCTAATACAGTTATGCGCCCATGATTTTCTTGTAACATTTTATAAAAAATCGATTGCAGGCGATCGCTAACTTGTTGATTAAGCGCCTTTTTCTCCTGTCGGCTTTGACGGTATAATCCCAATGCTAACCATGTGCCCAGTGTTAGCGTAGGAATACCAAAAATTAGGCGTTCTACAGCAGTATTATCAATTACAGGGGTACTTGTTGTTGAGAACTCAATCGAACCATCCCAAGCTAAGGGTAGCGTGATTGATTTTTCCATAGTCGTTTTATTAAATACCTCTGCTGCTGATAGAGTTATAAACATAAATCCCATTGTCAGTAGCCAAGCTGCGGCCAATTTTTCAGCAGTTTTCATAGTTCCACTTCAGATTTACACTTTGCTAGCGATTTTAACCTTACTTTCGCAAAGGTTCCAATATATCAATCTACTCCTGACGATAGGTTTGTCAGCCCTTCTTCTATAGCGGTTCTCAATTGCATAGAATACAGATCATTTGTAAGGGCACAGCATTGCTCATACCTGTCAACTTAAGCTAAAATGCATGTCCCACAGGCGTTTTACCCCCCTTAATCCCCCCGATGCATTGGGGGGAAAAAGAAATCCAGTTCCCTCCCCTTTCTAAGGGGAGGGTTAGGGTGGGGTGACGCGGTGAGTGATGGAAAGCTAAAGAACTGAATATCACGTCTCGACAAGGGTTTCACGTTAAGTTGACACCTATGAGCAATGCTGTACCCTATTGTGTATTGCTTCCATTCGAGAAGCGCTATATCTTCTTCAGTCCTTTCTCGATACCATCTAGGCGCTTACGGTTCTCCCACTGTTTATTTGTCACGGAGGAAAACGATGGGATTAAATCTCATAAATAGTATAAATTTTGCTTTTATTACTTAAATACGGGTGTGCGATCGCTATCATAATTGTTCATACTCCCAATCAGAGCGATCGCTGTACTAGAATACTTACCAGTGTTAAGCCTTAAGATTTTTAAATCGCAGCAAAGGTATAATATTTATCTTGCTGCGATTGGAAACTTAGTTGCGTGTAGCTTCAAGTAGGCGGGAAAAATAGAAACGAGTCTTCGTCATCGCTTTTCGTTGCAATGAAAAGCCATTACTTTCCAAGATTTTCACGACATCAGCCTCACGATGCAAATATGCACGAGTCGCTTTACTTGGCCCGGGAAAGAAACTACCAATTTTCTTGAGTATACTCAGGGCGCAGGTCTTCGGCGCAAAACTGAGAATTATCCGTGACTGTGCCAAAGAACAGAGGTGAGAAATCATCTCATCCGCTTTTTCTTGGGGGTAATGGATTAAAACATCCAAGCAAATAACGGTATGGTAACTACCACTCAACGATTCCAAATCTTGCACGGCAAAAGTGGGATTTTCGGCATTTCCCAAAGTTTGCTTGGCTCTATCCTTGCCTTCTTCCACCATTTTTTCAGAAATATCGGCGGCATAGACTTTAGCACCATCTACCGCTAGAGGGATGCTGAGACTACCGACACCACACCCAGCATCACAGATTGATAGCTCTGGTAAATTGTTATCAGCCTTCAGCCAGCCGAGAACAGTATCTACAGTTTGCTGGTGTCCATTGCGGATGTCTAGTTGAACTTTGTTGACTTCGCCATCGCCGTAGATTCGCTTCCAACGGTCAAATCCGGTGGAATTGAAATACTCACGAACAATCGTTTTATCGTCGGCTACGTTCATAAACTTTGATTTTTAGGGGTTCCCAATGCTTAAAATTATCATTGATAGGAACCCATAAGAACGGTCTTCCAGATTTTTATAGATATGGCGCACTGAAGTACGGTTAGCACATCTTTGCACCTCTAATTATTCAAAGGATAAACGGTATGAGCCATTTTCTACTATTTATTCATCCATTCTTTTCGTTACTATAAATCCCATTCTTATTTCAACCTGTAGATGTAGACAACCCCTTCTTAAGGTGGTATCGTAATTGCGATCGCAACATTTATGCTGTTAAATATTTAATTGTTTGTAACCAATAAGACTGAAGTAAACAAAAAAATTAAGTAAAATTTCTTATGCAAATTGTAAATCTCCTATTTAGGTTTAATTATTAAACATGGCACTGAACTCGCTAACAGAAAGTCCTATTGTTGCATTTACAATTCTCTTAACAGTAATTTTTACTGTACCTCCTATATTTGAACGACTACGGCTACCTGGACTAGTGGGGTTGTTGGTAGCAGGTATATTACTAGGGCAAAATGGGCTAAAGTTGTTAAACCATGAGTCTGAAACTATTAATCTGCTCTCGGAGATCGGCAAACTTTATTTGATGTTTGTAGCAGGTTTAGAAATTGATTTAGAGCAGTTTCGTAAAACTAGAAATCGCTCAATTGGTTTTGGCATTTTAACATTTTTAGTTCCAATGATTGCTGGCATTGCAACAGGACGTTTATTCAACTTTGGTTGGAATGCCTCTGTCCTAATTGGTTCTTTACTGGCTTCTCATACCCTTTTGGCATATCCAATTGTGAGCCGTCTGGGAGTAGTAACGAATGAAGCTGTAACCGTCACGATTGGTGCCACAATTTTTACTGACACAGGTGCTTTGCTAGTATTAGCGATTTGTGTTGGAATTCACGGGGGGGAATTCTCCGCCTTAAGTTTAGCAATTTTATTAGGTGGATTAGCAATTTACACTGCTGTTGTCCTGTTTGGCTTTGACTGGGCAGGAAAAGAGTTTTTTCGCCGCTCTGGGGATGAACAAAGTAAGCAATTTTTGTTTATCTTACTAGCATTATTTTTGGCATCTGTCGGAGCGCAGGTAATTGGAGTCGAAAAAATTGTTGGTGCTTTTTTAGCAGGTTTAGCTGTCAACGACGTTCTGGGACGTAGCCCCGTCAAAGAAAAAATTGAGTTTATTGGTAGTGTTTTATTTATCCCTTGTTTCTTTGTAGATATGGGATTATTGATTAATATTCCTGCATTTATCAAAACCCTTAGTTCAATTTGGTTGACTCTGGTAATTGTAGTGGCTTTGATTGGTAGCAAATTTATAGCGGCATTCTTAGCAAAATTATTGTATCGCTACAATACAGCAGAATTGCTAACAATGTGGTCATTGTCACTACCACAGGTAGCAGCCACACTAGCAGCAACATTGGTTGCTTATCAAACTGTAAATCCTGCTGGTGAGCGCTTAATTAGTGAAGCTGTCTTAAACAGTGTGATTGTGCTTATGCTGGTGACAGCAATTCTGGGGCCCATAATAACAGCACGATTTGCTTCTGCGTTACAGCTTTCTCAGTCAGATTTTGCAACAGATAGTTTGACAACTTGGTGGCAAGATAATGAAGATCAGCAAGTAGAAAAAAACCAATATCCATTTACTGTATTAGTGCCCATATACAACCCTCAAACCCAGCGCTATCTAATAGAAATGGCAGCGCTACTGGCTAGTCATGAATCTGGAAGAATTGTGCCATTAGCTATTACTAAAGCACATATTCAGATGGATGATCCACAATTAGTAACAGCACTCGACCAAAGCCGGGAAAGATTGAAATTAGCTAAAGAAATCAGTCAAGAATTTGATGTGGAAGTATCACCAGCAATTCGGATTGATGATGATGCAGCTTTGGGGATTAGCCGCACCAGTCGAGAACAAAACGCTAGTTTAATAGTGATGGGTTGGTCGCGGACAACAGGTTTGCGGGCCCGCTTATTTGGTAATGTGATTGATAGCGTCTTCTGGTCTTCTCACTGTCCAGTAGCAGTAACACGCCTGTTAAGTAGTCCTAAGACAATTCAAAGAATTATTGTACCAGTTGGAGACTTAACGCGGCAAACTATAGGCGCTTTGAGATTTGCCCAAATTTTAGCTGATGTTAATCAGGCGGAAGTTGTGTTGTTACACGTATCCGATCGCAAAACACCGCCGGCTCGGGTAGAAAACTTTGTATCTCAATTGTCTGATATTACTTCTAAAGGTCAGTTACAGGTGAATACGAATATCCAAACAATCAAGGGTGATGATGTTGCTAGAGTCATAATTCGGGAGGCTCAGGCATTTGATTTAGCGGTGTTACGTTCCGTTCGTTATCGCACAGCAGGTGGATTAGCCGTCAGCCAAGTTACAACGCAGTTACTTCGAGAATTGACCTGTTCAATTGTGTTGTTGGGAGAGCCTCACTCGTGATGCGGGGAGTCAACGCCAGTAAAAAGGGAAAAGACTTGCGATCGCTTCTGCGTCATTTCTGCAAAATCCATTGCCTGTTTGTGTAAGTCTTGAATCTCGGTGATTATGAACATCAAACAAAAATTTTCATTCTCGCCAATTATCAATTACTAAAGGATATCCCAATGCTTGGATATTTTGATAATGTTTAGTATTACCCGTTACTAAAACTAAATTATTTTTGATCGCTATAGAAGCTATTAAGACATCTGCTAATCCAATTGATTGTCCTGCTTTTTCTAAATCTGCCTGAATAAGTCCTGAAATTTCTGCACAGTTTTGGTCTAAATGCAAAACTTCTAATTGAGATAAATCTGCCAAAAATTCTTGAATGCGGTCATTGCGATTTATTTTCCTCCATCCCTTGATGATTTCAGAAACAGTAATTACCGAAATTGTGTACTGTTGCCATATAGCTCTATAAGCAATAGCTTTAGCATTTATTTTAATATTTTTACCTTTGCGAATCTCTGATACAATGTCTGTATCAATTAAAGATTTTCTCACAGCTAACTTAGTTTTTATAAATTCCTATGTTTTAAAATATCTGCAACCATTGTATCAACTAATTCTGCTTCATTAGACCATTTACCGATAAAGGAATCATTAATAACTTCTGGTTGTGTTAGTTGCTCAATCATTGCTTTGATTATGTCAGAAATTTCGCAATGATAAGTTTGTGTTAATTTTTCTATTTTTGCAAATGTTTCTTGATCTAGTTCAATTTCTATTTTTTTCATAATTCAGTTATTTTAGTGATAAGTTAAGTAATAATATTGTAACGCTATGAGTAATTATGGCGTATCTCTCTTTCACCGCCGAAACCAACTGCGTACCCAACGCCACAACCGACGCAACCACACCCAAAACCCACGACGGGAGACTACAGGCGTTTTTGGTTGATAAAGACGCTCAATTGCGTTGTTGCAATCTTGCACATCAGCATCAAGTCCCATTGCTTGATATAGTTCACGGGCATTGCGATAAGCACCCAGCGCGTCTGATTCTCGGTTGACGTTTTCTAATGATGAGGCGAAATTTAGCCCAATCATCTCAATACTGCGTAGATTTTGAAGATTTGTAGCGACTGTTTTAAAAGTCAAGTGTAGGCGTAGTCCGTTGTAGACATCACTTTGTTTGTGGAGATTTATGAAAGCGATGCCTACGGTGGGCTACGCCTACGCACCTGTGTATTTGATCGCGGTGCGACAAAGTTTGAAGTACCTCAACACGACTTTGAAGTACCTCAACACGACTTTGAAGTACCTCAAAACGACTTTGAAGTACCTCAAAACGACTTTGGAGTACCTCAAAACGACTTTAAAGTACCTCAACACGACTTTGAAGTACCTCAAAACGACTTTGGAGTACCTCAAAACGACTTTGGAGTACCTCAACACGACTTTGGAGTACCTCAACATAACTTCGAGGTATCTGTTGCTTATATAGCAGTCCTAAATCATTGGTGAAAAGTTAGATCCCCGACTTCTTAGAGAAGTCGGGGATCTGGAGGGATCTGGACACTTAAGCTTTTTTCTTCCCCCTGCTTCTCTTCTTCCCCTGCCTCCCCTGCCTGCCTCAACCAAAAAATTCTTTAACCAAACGGTATTGGTTCCTCAACCCCAGGGCTATTTCATTCTCATCTAGCCCGCCTCAGAATGAATTCTGAGTCTAATAGCGAAAGTCGTCTAAAGACGACTGATCAAAGGTTAAAGTCCGTTTAAACGGACTTTAGGTACAAGAGAGGAACTTTAGCTCTGAGCGGTTTATGTCTAGAACGAAATAGCCCTATCCTCAACCCAACCTACATCAGAATAATTCTTTAGGCAAAACCTACGCAGTATTGCCACTCTTCTATAAATGTTTTTCTCTCACATAAGAGGCAGAAATAACAAGAAACCTCCACATAAGTTTTATTTTTCTCCAAAGACAGCAAAACTTTTTCATGCAACAAGAGAAATTTGCTAATTATATTGTTAAATTTTGTAAAATTGATGTCTTCAAGACTAGAAACCTGATATCTAGATAGCTAAACTAACAAACAGTGCATCTGTACTGTTAATTATTAAAAGTAGATGTGGCGCTATAGCGTGAATGATCCCAGTACAACTTATCCTCAAAAACTTTCTTAGTTACCGTGATGCAACTTTAGATTTTCGTGGTTTGCATACGGCTTGTATTTCGGGTTCCAATGGTGCGGGTAAATCTTCACTTTTGGAAGCAATCACTTGGGCAATTTGGGGTGAAAGCCGCGCCACTGCTGAAGATGATGTTATCTATTCTGGTGCGAAAGAAGTTCGGGTTGATTTTACTTTCCAAAGTAATCAGCAAAAATATCGCGTGATTCGTACCCGAATTCGGGGAGGTACTAGCGTTCTGGAATTTCAAATCGAAATACCATCTGGGTTTCGCTCACTCACTGGCAAAGGGGTAAGAGCAACCCAAGATTTGATTCTAGAACACATCAAGCTAGATTACGATACATTTATTAATTCTGCTTACTTACGCCAAGGGCGTGCAGATGAGTTCATGCTCAAACGCCCGACGGAACGCAAAGAAATTTTAGCGGAGTTGTTGAAACTCAATCAGTATGATGATTTGGAAGAACGGGCAAAGGAATCTTCTCGTCAGTTCAAAGCCAGGGCAGTAGAGTTAGAGCGTTCTTTGGAGTCGATTAAAATTCAGCTGCAACAACGGGAGACAACCGAAGCGCAAAGAGTCGAGTTAGAAGCTGAACTCAACCAACTGCAACAGATACAAGCTTTTGATAATATTCAATTACAAAGTTTGCAAGTTGTCCAGCATCAGCGCCAAAATTGGGAACAACAACTCAGTTTTGTAAAGCAGCAATACCAAAATCTTACCCAAGATTGCGATCGCCTCCAACAAGAACAATCAGCTATTGGCTCTCAGCTATCAGATTTAGAAAAAATATTACACCAAGAAGCTGAAATTAAAGCTGGATACGCCCAATATCAAAGTCTCCAATCTCAAGAAGAAGCCTTTGCTGTCAAATTTGAAGAATACACCCGCGCTGGGCAGACTCGCCAACAAAAGCAACAACAGCTTACCAAACAAATTCACGAAATCGAACGGCAACTGCAACAAGCCCAAGCCCAAATCGAAGCTTTGCAGCAACAAGAGCGAGACATTCAACAAACTCTGACTAAATCAGGTGAAGTAGAAGCCGCTTTGTCACAGCTAACCGCAGCCCGTCACCATGTTGCACGTTTAGATCAGCTGCAAATGCAAGTGACTCCTTTGTTGCAACAACGAGCAACTTTACAAAGCCAACTTGATCGCACTCATGCTGGTTTAGTAGCGCGACTCGAACAACTCCAAAGTACTGAGAACCAATTGCAACGCCAGCACCGCCGCCAACCGCAATTGCAACAAGCGGTGATGGATGTGGCAATCCAAATTGAGGAACTGGAGAAAAAGCGGGTTTATTTGCAACGAGTGCAAGAAAAAGGGCAAGAAAGACGGCACTTTATCGAACGTTTGCAAGCTCATCAACGCGACTATGAAAAACTGCTGGGAGAATTAGAGCAAAAATTGCAAATGCTCCAAAATCCTGAAGCACTTTGTCCATTATGCGAACGTCCTTTAGATGAACATCACTGGAGCCGGGTGGTGGAAAAAACCCAGGCTGAGTTAGAGGATACTCAAGGGCAGTTTTGGGTAGTGCGGGAACAAATGGCTGTGTCAGACAGAGAAATACAGGTACTTAGGCAGGAATATCGGGAAATTTCCCAACAATTGGCGGGTTATGATGGTTTACGCGAACAACGGGGACAGTTGGCAGCCCAGTTAGAAGCTACAACTGATGTGCAACAACAGTTACAACAAATTGCTGGTGAAAAACAACATTTAGAGCGATCGCTCCAAGCTGGTGATTACGCTCCCGATAAACAAGCCGAACTCCGGCAGCTAGACCAATATTTGCAACAAGTTAATTATAATGAACAAGACCACGCCCTCGCCCGGAGTGAAGTTGAGCGGTGGCGTTGGGCAGAAATTAAACTCCAGCAGATTAAAGATGCTACTAAGCGACAAGCGCAACTATTAGCCCGAAAACCAGAATTACAATCCCAAATTGCTCAATTACAAGCCAAAATCCAGCAGGATCAGATTGATTCTGAATGTGCTAGACAAATCGCGGCTCTTGAGCGTCACATTAACGAAATTGGCTACAGTTCCGAGCAGCACAACAATCTGCGTATAGCTGTCCGCCAAGCTCAATCTTGGCATTTGCGGTATCAACAACTGCTGTCAGCCCAGCAGCAATATCCGCAACTCCAAACGAGATTGCAAGAGTTAGAGGACTCCAGAAGCGCCAGAGTAACGGAGCGGCAAAAACTCGGCGGACAAATTGAAAGCATTATCCAGCAATTACAAGCAACAGCTAACCCATCTGCCCAAATTCAAGCTATAGAGCAGCAGTTAGCAATACGCAGACGGCAACTCGATGAGCAAATTGCAAAATTAGGGCGTTTAGAGCAGTTGGCGCATCAATTAGAAACGCTGCAAATTCAGTATGAACAACAGCACCAGCAATTACAATCTTGCAAGCAGGAATATCGTGTTTACCAGGAATTAGCGCAAGCTTTTGGTAAAAATGGCATCCAAGCACTGATGATTGAGAATGTGTTACCGCAACTGGAAGCTGAGACAAATCAACTACTTTCGCGGTTGAGTGGAAATCAGTTTCATGTACAATTTATTACTCAAAAAGCTGGACGTAGTGCTAAATCAACCAAGAAAAATGCCAAGCTGATAGACACGTTAGATATTTTAATCGCCGATTCTAGAGGAACGCGATCTTATGAAACTTACTCTGGTGGAGAAGCCTTTAGAATTAACTTTGCCATCCGTTTGGCACTAGCAAAATTATTAGCGCAACGGGCGGGGGCGGCGTTGCAATTGTTGATTGTGGATGAAGGTTTCGGTACACAAGATGCCGAAGGATGCGATCGCTTGATTGCAGCGATTAATGCGATCTCCTCCGATTTTGCCTGCATCCTCACTGTCACCCACATGCCCCACCTCAAAGAAGCTTTCCAAGCCAGGATTGAGGTTAATAAAACTCAGGAAGGTTCGCAGTTGAGTTTGTCAATTTAACAATTCACTTCAAGAATCTTCATCGCCGTATCAGGCAATACAGTTCAGTTAAAGATTTTTGGTACTGATTTTAGACCTGTAGAGACGCGAAATTGTACTTCGTCCCGCTACGCTAATGATGTTGAATTTGTTCTCGTCGGTATCTATATCGTTGACGCTGAGGTTGTCCGTGGCACTGAGGTTGCCATTAACAACATTCAAGTCTTCGGTAATAGCACCTGTGGCGATACCACTGATGGTAGCGGTGTCGTTTACGGGATTAATCGTAATAGTGAAGGTCTGGGCGGCAGAAGTATCCACCCCTCCATTGACTGTTCCTCCATCATCTTGCAGGATTGCTGTCACAACGGCTGAACCGTTGGCATTTGCCGCAGGAGTATAGGTCACGTTGCCAGAAGCATCGATGGCAGGCTGAACGCTAAACAACTGATTTTGATAGTAACTTCAACACCCACCCCATAAGTCTTAAAGTTTGATACTGCCTCAAACCTAACTGTGACGGTGTAGATGAGAATGGTTTTCTCTACCTAAAAATGCCTCCAAGTCTTGCAGGTATGGAAATAAAAGGAAAACTATTGTATCAACTTCATCCTATTTCCTTCCAAAATATAAAAGCGAAAAAGATTGATATTAATGTTGTTCGCAGTATCTCTGCATTCTTCTTTAATTGTATTTTACCCGTGCATCAAGACCGTAGGAGCGGAGCATTTTTGATAGTGTTTCTGCTTGGGCGCGATCGCTAAATGCCCCAGCATTCACATAATCGCCTAGATGGGATTGCTCTGTGACAGCATAGGGTATATATTGTTGCACTTTACTCAGAGTATCATTATTAGAAATTGGTACTATTACTCTGTAGGGATTATTTGCAACTAATGTGTTGCCATTGGTAACAGGCACTACGTTATTAGTAGGAGGTAAATAGCGATTATTTTGAGGTGCTACATAGTCATTAGTCTCAGCAAATACATAACTATTATTTTCAGTATAATTGCCCCCATTGGAGCTATTCAACCCTAATGCTTCCCAAGTTTGCCAATCTACATTTCCAGTCGAATTCAGTCGAGAATATTGCTGGAATGCAATCACAGATTCTCTGGTGTAATCGTTGAAAACGCCATCAGGATTGCTATTAAAGAAGCCCAACTGCGATAAACGCTCTTGAACTAATGTGACGTTTTCTCCGCGATCGCCTACAGTTAGATAATTTCTGCTTGATTGTTGAACAGCATATCCAGGTGTAGAGGCTCTACGCACTGACTCCAAAACTTGAGCATTGGCGATGCCATCAACAGGTAGGCGGTAATTTTGCTGGAATCGGGTGACAGCTTTTCTGGTCATTGGGCCAATATTCCCAGTGGCAGCAGTATTAAAATAACCTAGCTGCCGCAAACGTACTTGTAGTTCTCTCACTTGTTGATTTGAGAGACTTGCTCTGGCTGGAGTCCGAGAAGAACCCAGTAGTGCGTTCCAAGTTTGTTGATTCACAATCCCGTTAGCAGATATGCGATAATTTCGCTGGAATGCAATTACAGCATCTCTAGTCATTGGGCCAAAATTCCCAGTGGGATTAGCATTCAAGTAGCCTAACTGCCGCAAACGCTGTTGCAACCTTGTCACGGCTGCACCAGTTTTCCCTTGGGAGAGAACAGGATATTGACCATTACTGATATTCCTGCTATAAGTTCTACTTTGACATGTTCGTTGCAAGGCTCTTTGAGTACTAACACCCACAACACCATCAGCAGTTATTCTATTGGCTTGCTGGAATTTGATCACAGCATTCTGAGTCAAGCTAGCAAACTTGCCACTCACCGGGCCGTTAAAATAGCCTAACTTTTTTAAACACCTCTGGCTACTGCTAACTTCAGCGCCATTACTTCCTATTTTCTGAAGTGCTAAAGCTTGCCCAGCAATACTCAGGAGCCACGTAATCAGTGCCACGGATAAAAGACGCATCGCCGCACTACTAGATAACTTTTTCAAATTCTTTAATTTTAAATTAGCTACGCTAGGAATAACCTTGACGTTTTCAGATGCCTCGTAGACTGAAGCAAGCTTGGTTAAATAGCTATTTACCCCTGTTTCCACTTGTTTTTTTCAAGTTATGACTACACCTAATTATACGGCTTGCTCTGTGTTGTATTGGTTTTGTGTATGGTTCTTTATAAGTAATTGAACTAGGGAGTGGGGAGTGGGGAGTGGGGAGTGGGGAGTGGGGAGTGGGGAGTGGGGAGTGGGGGGATGAGCAGGGCTGTTTCATTCCCTAAAAGGCGCTGATTTACAAGCGTTTCAAGCAAAAAAACCAGGTGACTAAAAAATCTGATTGGGCAAGAAAATGGTGAACGCACTTAAATTTGCTGGTTGAGGTGGTAGTTTTTCTTTTTCCCACTCAAGCAAATTTCTGACTCATACTCTTGACAAAATCCCTAAGAGATCGAATGAAACAGCCCTGGGGGGATGAGGGGGATAAAAGGGACAAGGAGAATAACCCATGCCCAATGCCCAATCGTTATTGTTCATCAACTTTTTGAGTATTACCTGCTTTCACCCAACC
This sequence comes from Nostoc sp. CHAB 5834, assembly GCA_020829485.1. The sequence goes on from JAIVFU010000038.1 coordinate 18,726, forward strand.
TTCTTGTTCGCTACCTTCCAAACGGATCTTTTGCCAGGATTTATCTTGGTTTTCTTCCAAGATAATAATTTTTTGATTAAAAGTAACCCCACCAATCTTTTCAGCTTCTTGATTTGGTTGCGATCGCAAACTCAAGCCTTCAGCCCAAGTAACACGCCCTAGGTAAGCTCCCGATGGCAATGGTTTTGGTGATGGGGTAGCCTTTGGTGATTCTGTGGGAGTGGAGGTTGGGCTTGAAGACGATTCAGGCTTTGTCCCAGGTGTAAGAGTGGGTTTAGCTCCTCCAGGTTGAATTGCTTTGGGAGCTTGGGCTTTCACCGAGGGACTATCGTTGGAAAAAACGGGTTTAGCAGGAGGTATGCCGGTGCGATTCATAAAATAGAGTGCAATTGCAGCGCTGCCACCTATTAAGACAGCGATCGCTAAGAAAAACCCAAGTATAAACTTTGTTAAGCCAGACAGCATAGTTAAAACCTGATCACCAATGGTCAATAGTCAATAATAATTCATGATTAACTATTGACTATTGACTAATAATTATTAACTAACAAATTATTGTAGCTACTGCTGAATGCGTTCACGTAGTGCGCCGGAGGCGATCGCTTAAAGGATTGTGTTTAGATGCTAAACGCGCTCTCCCAGCAGCAGCCCATTCTTGGAGTTGCTGAATTTGCTCTACGGCAGTTCGCGCCAAGGGGATGATCTGACTGGCTGCTTCTAAAATGTCATCAGTAGCAAAGTCGCGGTTTTGGCTAAATCCAATGTGCATCGCTTCAATTAAAGTTTGCTCAATCTCTGCCCCAGAAAAATCGGGTGTTTCATAAGCTAACCTTTCGATGTCATAACTTTTTAAGTTATGAGGACGCAATCGGGATAAATGAACATCATAAATTGCTTTTCTCTCTTCTTGGGTGGGCAATCCCACAAAGAAAATTTCATCAAATCGCCCTTTACGCAGCATTTCCGGCGGTAAAGCTTGGATGTCGTTAGCGGTGGCGACGACAAAAACGGGTGAGCTTTTTTCGGCTAGCCAGTTAATAAAAGTACCAAAGACACGGCTGGCTGTTCCTGCATCACCTTTGCTACCAATTCCGGCAAAGGCTTTATCTATTTCATCAATCCACAAAATACAGGGAGCGAGGGCTTCAGCTACTTGGATCATTTGGCGAGTCCGAGATTCTGATTCACCCACCAAACCACCAAATAACCTTCCCACATCCAAACGTAACAAGGGTAAATGCCAGTGATGAGCGATCGCTTTTGCCGTTAACGATTTACCAGTTCCCTGAATACCCACCAACATTAAACCACGGGGGTGCGGTAATCCGTACTGTCGCGCCTTATCAGTAAACGAGCCTCCCCGGCGGATCAACCAATCTTTCAAGTTATCCAATCCGCCGATATCAGAAATTTGCTCAGTGGCGGGGTAGAAGTCCAGGATTTGGGTTTGGCGGATAGTTTGGCGCTTTTCTTCCAAAACCAGATCAACGTCTTCTGGTTGCAATTCTCCGTGGGTAGCGATCGCTTTTGCCAAAACCCGGCGAATCCTTTCCATCGAAAGCCCTTGACAAGAACGCACCAAGTCATCTAAAACTTGGCCAGAAAGTGAGTTACCAGTACTTTTGAGTAAGCGTTCCACCTCAGTTTTAATTTCTGCGGCGGCGGGTAAGGGAAACTCGACGACTGTCAGCACTTCGGTTAAATCGTCAGGAATAGCGATGCGCGGCGACAATAGGACAATATTTTTTGGTTGCGACTTGAGAAGTCTAGATAGATTGCGGAGTTTCCGTGCGATCGCAACATCATCTAAAAAGCGATGATAATCTCGGAGAATCAATACCGCAGGTGCGGAAGCTGGTAATTTTTCGATAAATTCTAAAGCTTGTAGGGGGTTACGTCGCCCAAACCCAACATCATTGGGGTTTCCCTGGTAGCCATCGACAAAATCCCAGGTATACACTGGGCGATTACCCTGGTTGGTTGCTTCTTCTCGGATAGCTGCTTCTACCCGTTCTTCCTCGTAGGTGGGAATATAAATCAAGGGGTAGCGGGCGCGTAGGAGCAGTTTAAACTCTTCACGGAAGTTCATATATAGCTGTGGTTATTAGTTCTTCTCTCATTGTTCAGCAAAATATTAGGCGAATAGAATTCGCTGCTATACAAACAAAGTCCACCTCCGTGGACTAACGAAAAATCAAGATTTTTATAATACACTTAGACGTAAACATTTCTGAATTACCTTTTTTCGTTCATATCTCGGCTCAATGCCTATTTGCATCAGGTATTTGAGTTTTGATTAAGACATAATTATGGGGAAAGTGAATCTAGTATCGCTGTCTATGAATCTTCAAAGAGTCACAAGTTTGAATAGGCTGTCTCTTCATGTTCTGGTTGAACAGGCATCCGAGGGGCATTTTATCGCATCAGTGCCAGAGTTGCCTGATTGTGTAGCCGAAGCTGAAACCCGTTCGGATGCGATCGCGGCTGTACAAGAGCAAGTTAGAGTAAGACTGGCAAATATTGAAGTACTGACGCTAGAAGTTGCCAATAATCCTTGGACAGATTTTATTGGGATGTTTGAAGGAGATGATGAGTTTGCAACTCTTGCTCAGGAACTCCGTACTGAGCGCGAATTAGATATAAATAGCAGGGATGCAACGCCCCGTGCAACGAAGAAATACTAAAGTGCGATCGCAGAGCTTGAGGAACTAACCAAAGAGTAAGTTTATGAGTGGCAGGAGTCATCCATTTACTTATGAGAATCTGGCTTACGAGAACGGCAGTTCTGATAAGTAATTGCATATCCGCACACCTCTTCGGCTACACAGCCCCGAATAGCTGTAACCCATATACATCGGGGTTATTGGATTGGTTTAGCCCTGATTGATAGCTGCTTTACTTTTGTGCAGATTTTCAACAATGACTGATACCCCTGAAGGCTTACCCAGCAATAGTTACAGCTTGCATTAGATATGGTAATTTCCCTATAAAAGAATGTAAGAACAACTGCACAGGATGGATATGACCCAGGAAGAGATTATCAGCCTCTTATGGGACGCAACGCCTCGTGCAGGGAAGAAGTGCCAAAGTGCGATCGCACCTGCGGAGACAGCTAAATGGCTCAAACCTTTGTATGTTAAGCTTTTGCTGTGATGTCATTTAGAAAATAAAACTCTAAGCTGTGTAAAGAATGTGTGATTTGTAACCTTAGCTCTATACACTTAGTATTTTTTATTGCAATAATATAAACACAAAACTAAATAAGCTATTTGTAACAATGTTGATAACTTTTAACTAAATCAATTTCTGCTGCTTTTTTGACCGTATAAGAATTTCTACATTAGTAAAATAAAAAAAAATAGTTTAGTATGTGGCAAAATTTTTATAAAGAATTATCTGACAGATTATTTGAGAAAACAGAATGGAAAATTACATTACCAATTCCTAAATGGTCACTACCAGAGATAAAAATATTATTTATCGATAAGGAAAATATCAATTCTCATCAAGTTTTAAAGAGAAGAATTTATGATATAAAACTATTAAAAGATATTAAAAAAAATAATAAAACTAGCCAAACATTTTACTATTATATGCCTATAGATACTAGCGATCAAACAGAAGTTATTAAATATATCCATATAGTAGAATATGATTCTTCTAAAGAGTATACACATAGAAATAGCTGTTTAACTACAAGAATATTCATTAATAAAGAAGAAACCTCTAATATTGAATTTTTATCTAATAGAATAATAGAAGAGATTCCTTTTAAACCAGCAGACAAACTTCCCAAAATATTTTGATTGTATACTTCCTTAATATTCAACCTATCGCTATTGATAATGGTTCAGCCGGAATACGCGCAAAACCGGACACATTGTAAATTTTTGTTACAATATTATCGGCTTAATATGGGACGCGACACCCCGCGCACGGAAAAGAAGTACCAAAGTGAGATCACAGAGTTTGAGCAATTAACAAAAGGGTAGGTTTATGTTTGCAAGCCGCAACACTTAGCGTAACTTTGAGAATCACTGCTTATATCACCCCGTAGTCAAGTTTGTTAGGAAATTCTTGTCAAATTTTTCCAAAACATCGTAAACTATTCCGTCAAAACTTCCAGTTCCTATTGGAGCGGGCACAGGAATACCATCTATTGTAGCAGTAAGCTTGCCTTTATCTTGTTGATAAATTGCTTCTTGATTTTTAAGTTCTATATGTTCAAAAATGACTGTTTTTAACTTCTTTTCATTAAAGGTATAGTCCGCTTTTCTAGCAATAGCTACAATCTCTGACAGTCCTGTTTCTGGGTCATCTTTATACTTAATAGTTATCTGTACTATTTCGTCTGAATTTTCTGAATTATCATTAAGGAATTGGTTAACGTTATCTGACATTATAAATACTAAACTAGTAACTACTTCTTAGATATAGTTTAAAATCTGGAAATTCCACTCAGTAATAGCACGGCAATACATTAGATGGGTATCCGTATCTCGGCTGAAACCCTTGTAGAGTGCTTACGCCAGATGTCACCCCCAAATTAGCCGCTAGGTGCAACGAAAACCGCAACGGTCATCAATGCAAATTCTGATGCAGTCACGGTGCGCGATCGCTAACTCTCCTGATTGGGACTTAACCCCAATTAGGAACTTTAGAACTGTACTTTTTATTTACAATCGTGAACACTCAAACTCACGCCAGAATTGCCAGTATCGTTGGCAGCCAGATTCACAATCCCTACTTGACCCCAGAAGCATCTAGCGCGGGTTCCTACCTGGAAAGCGCAAAACCACATTATGCACAACAACCTGAGATCGAGCCAATTGGCTTTGGTTCTTACTGGGAAGGCAGAAAACCACGTTATGCGCGGCTTTATATAAGTCAAGCTAATTGGCTTTATTCCGTTGCAGTGCAACAGAAAACGCAACGCTCCTGACTGCAAATATTGATGCACTCGTAGCGCAACACCTAACTTCTAACTTGCAACTCCTAACTTCCAACTTCCACCAACTAGCTGATGGAAGTCGGAAGTCATTCAAAGTACTAGTTTACGCTCAAGTCGTGCATTTTATTTTTCCAAAGTACTTTTTCAATACAAACCTGACCCTATCCTTTTGCACTTCATCGAAAAATTTGTCTACCAAGTATTCTTTTAGATAATCAGATATAAGACTAGAATTAATTTTTAGTATATTGCTTGACATAGTACTCACCCAACGGCTCGTTCTTCTACTGCCTCTTGCTCGCTGGGACATAGACGATCCTGACACTGAATTAACGTCTTCAAAGTACTTGTTTACCCAAGCCCGTATATGTGCTTTCCGAATTTTTCTTTGTTTTTTCATTTATTTGTTTTGAGAGAACATTTATATTATACCAAAGATACTCAGGAAATATACGAGGATAAGTGAATACATTTCACCAACAAGCTATTGAAATTGAAAATTATTATGATACAATCCCAAACTCGAACACTGCACAAGGCATGATTGCCCAAAAACTGCAACGAGCTTTCGACGATTGCGTACAAAATCGCCTGCTCAAAGTCATTGCAGCGCGTCCCGTTATCTGAGAGACTTTCGGTAAAAAGTTCCAAAACACCTATGCGGATTATACCTGTACTTGGCAATAACGCTGCAAGCATAAGCAGGTTTAATCAGCCAGCGAGATAATGCGGGTTGTAGCGATTGCGATTGATAAGTTGGAATTGATGAGGAGCGATCGCCATCACGTCGCCAACGGACTTACAATACTTTGGGTCAGTAGTTACACGTTTGTCAGAAAAGCTGTTTCTGTGATTGGGTTTTAGATTTAGTAAGGTAGGATGTATATACTAAAGTAAGGAATCCTTACATTTGATAGCAAAGGCTAGGAGGCAAGTCATGCTCGCCAAGTTAACTTCTAAAAATCAACTAACGCTGCCTAAAAGTATTACTCGTGAAATCGGTGAGGCTGAGTATTTTGAGGTAAAGGTGGAGGGGGGGCAAATTATTCTGACTCCTGTAAAAATTCATCGGGCTGATGCGGTTCGATCTAAGCTGGCGGATTTAGGACTGAGTGAGCAAGATGTGGCTGATGCAGTGGCTTGGGCGCGTCAATCGTAATGGTTTGTCCACGGGTGGTAATTGATACTAATATCATCATCTCAGCGCTGATATTTGGGGGCAGAGTATCTAGGCTTCGTTTGGCATGGCAGAACGATCTCTTCACTCCCCTGGTTTCTAAAGCGACAACAACTGAGTTAATCCGAGTGCTGGCTTATCCAAAGTTTAAGCTCACGCCAACTGAGCAAGAAGATTTACTATCGGATTACATACTCTTTTGTGAAGCTGTAGCGATGCCCGGCCGCTCGCCTGTAATTCCTGAATGTCGTGATCCGTTTGATGTGGCTTTTTTACTTTTGGCTGTGGTCAGTGAGGCTGATTATCTCGTGACCGGCGATCGCTATTTACTCAGTCTAAAAGATAATTTTTCTTGCCCGATTATCACGGCTGAAGATTTTCTAAATGTTATTGATGGTCAGTGACCCTAATTTTTCCGGTAATGCCTTGTAAAAGTGGTATTTGTTGCCATAAGTTTTCCCACTGCTTACAGAAGTCATCTACATCACAGAATATTTGTGTAATGTCGAGCCGAGATACAATAGTAGACATAAACTTTCCGATCGCATCTTACAAGGCTCATATATATTTGCCACCCATGCTGTATCTATCGAGTTAATATTCTCAAAAGCGATGCTTACGGCGGTAAACTACGCACGGGCGGAAAATCACAGAATTTGAGCCATCAGCAATAAGCTACGATCCCGGAAGTTGCTTTTTCAGTGCTTCCAGAGAAGCCCAACGATTATCAACTGGAGTTTCAGGAATATCAGAACTGTCAACTGTACTACTTACAGGAATACCTGGACAATTCCTACTGCACAGCTGGCGCAGAGGTATTGCCAAGCACATTTGCTCATACAGCCATTCGTTGGGATAAAAATAACCATCGGGCGGCAGGGTTTCAAGCAACTCTTCCATAACTACTTCCCGTTCTAGGGGCAAGTCATTTACTTGATTTGCAGTTTCGTCTAACCAGATGATTTCCTTCGTATCAAGCCCTAAACGTCGATTGTATTGCTGCAAACATCGGTTGCAGGTACAAGTAATAATGGTTTCTGCCTGAGCGGACACTTCCAGGTAATTGCCATGATGCTGCACGCGCACATGACCGCGAACTGGTGTCAACGTTTCCAGACCAGGCAGAAATTCCTGAACCTGAACTTCCTCTGTCCGCTCCGGGGCTTTAGTTAGCTGCGGAATATAAATTGCGTCCATAGGATTTGTGAGACATCCTCACGAAAATGAATGGTCATTATCAGCAATAATACTGATACTACATCTTTATTTTAGCTTTTAGGAACAAGAGAAATTTTGAAATTATATTGAGCTTTCAATTAACCCTTGTACAGACGCGATTAATCGCGTCTCTCTTCTTCCAACGAAGCTGGACGGACAACCAGATGACGATGTGGCTCTTTACCGCGACTGAAGGTTTCTAAATCTCCTAACTCCTTCAAGAAGGTATGGATTTGCCGCCTTTCAGCAGAACTAAGGGATTTGATTTCCACTTCTCTACCAGAAAAGCGCACTTCATCGGCTGCTGCTTCTGCTAATGCGCGAATTTCGGCTTCTCTTTTAACCCGGTAGCCATTTAACTCAATGGTGTAAGAGGCTTGGTCTTCCGGGGATTGACTTAGGTTTAAAACCGAATTTGCTAAATACTGAATCGCATCTAGCACAGAACCATCGGCACCAATTAATACCTGGATTTGTTCTGCCGTCAAATTAGTTTGGTCAATTGTTAACCAGTAGTTATCTGGTTCTGGAGAATCGCCATCTTGAAATTGGGCAGTTTCTAAATTACCCTGAATTTCAGCAGGTATTCCAGTGAGTTCCAGCAGGGATTTTAACCACTGCTGACCTCGCTGCATGGGAATATTGATCATGATCCCCCTGTCGCCTTTTTCTTAGCACTTTTTGGTTCAAATGGCAATGCCTTTTGTTCTGCGACTACTGCTTCTTTTTCCTGGGTTGCTACGATTTTTTGCAGTTCTTCTGGTAAAGGTTCGCGGGAGAGAAGATAAGTTTGTGCGGTTTGGAAAATATTACCAATCACCATATACATCAGCACCCCTGCTGGTAAGGGGAAAAACAAAAACATCCCAGAAAAAATAACTGGAGTGATTTTGTTGACTGTATCTTGCTGCGGATTGCCACCACTGGAATTTTGCCCAGAAAGCATTTGGCTAACATAAAGGCTGATTCCAAAGGAGACGATCATGGCGACGATATCCCAGTGAATTGTGCCATCTGGATCAGTTGCGCCAACCCTGCCTAAAGCATCAATAAACAGAAAGCCTTTTTCTGCTGCTAGTCCAGGAATTGTTCCTTGAATAGTCACTTCTCCAGGCTGCAATGCTTCTACATTGCCTTGGGCATCAATTTTTATCCTATCTTCACCTTTGGTGACTTTCCAATCAGGAATGAGCTTATTTTCTGGGTGTTCTGCTAAGAGTACCTGAAATGGTTTGCCCTCAACGGTCTGATATTGGATCTTAGTTTGTTCTCCCACCGCTAGTTTGTTACCACTAGGAAGGATGGCAGCTACTTTAACGTGTTCTCCATCAGCAACGTAAATATTTTGAGCAGCAGTGGCAAAGGCTTGCGGTTGAATTTGTTCGATTTGTTCTGCGGGTAAGATTTGCAGGTTAACGCTGTAGTTTGCACCTGCAAAAGGCGAACCCCGCAAAGTGGCAAACAGCGCTAATAAGACTGGCATTTGTACTAGTAATGGAAAACAGCCAGCTAAGGGGTTGCCAAATTCTTTTTGAACATTGACCATTTCCTCTTGCTGCTTTTGCGGTTCATCCTTATAGCGCTCTTTGATTTCTGCCATCCGCTTCTGCATCAGAGGTTGTACAATTCGCATCTTCCGCATGTTGCGAATTGAGCCAGCACTCAGGGGATAGAGCGCGAAGCGGACTATCAGGGTCAAAGCAACGATCGCCAATCCGTAGCTAGGCACAATACCATAGAAGAAATCTATGATTGGCAGCATCACGTTGTTCGAGAGAAAGCCGATACCAAAATCCATTATTCTGAATTCAACCTGAGGTACTGTAAACTAACTGAATCTAATTTATCTAAATCATAAATTATGTGCGACTAACCTTCGCTACGAATAGCCGCACATTCCAAAAAAAGGGAGTGGAGAGTGGGGAATTGGGAGTGGTATGTAGTTTTTGGTAAGTGGGAAGTTCTTAACTTTGGATTTTATCTGAGTAAATTTTGCATTCCCTACTCCCTGCTTCCTACTCCCTACTCTCATCACTTGTTAGCAGCGGCGCTATATTCAGGATTTTTCGCAGCAATTCTTTCGTTGATGTAGTCATAGACTTCCCGAAACTTGGGAATTGCCCGCAATTCGAGACGACTGCCGTTTCTTAGGGTTAGTACCATATCTCCCCACAAGCCAATGCCACGGGGGACTGTGACGACTTTGACAATTTCTGAGTAAATTATGTCAGTGCGATCGCGTCCCTGCCAACCTCCCGTCACGGTAATCCGGCGATCGGTGATGCGGAAACGCAGCCACAATGCTCTGACAATTGCCCCAACTGTTAATGGTATCCCGACAATGGTTAGCCCAATCAACAAGTTGACAATTAAATCACCAAAATGGGGCCCACCTTCATAATAAACATCTTCACGAATTCCCATCGAACACCTCAGCTTGTGCCAACAACTGCTCTAATTCTTGCAGAAATTGTGGGCTTACGCACTTAATTGATTCTGCTGCTGTGGGTTTGACAATGAACACCAGCCGCCATCCTGGTGATAATTTGGGCAGCAAGTTATGTAAAGCAGACGTAATTTGCCGTTTGATTCGGTTGCGAACCACTGCCCTTTTGCTGACTTTTGTGCTTATGGAAATGCCAATGCGCGTGCTGGCAAAATCTACTGAGTCAGTTGCTTGTGTTGTCTGGGTGGCAGTGGACAAAGAAGGTTTTGTCAAACATAGAGGCTTTAAGGCTCTCAATGTTAAGTAAGAACCATGACGCCGAATCCCTTCCCGGAAAACTGCCTGAAAATCCTTGCGGGATTTTAGCCGATTTGCTTTAGGCAAAGCCACAGATGCTCTTTTAGCTCAATATGCCCTAAACGCTCAGACGGTGACGCCCTTTTTTTCTCCTAGCACTAATCACGTTTCTGCCGTTTGGTGTCCGCATCCTAGCGCGAAAACCAGAGGTTCTTTTTCTCTTACGGCTAGTACCGCCCAGTGTTCTTTTCATACTGTTCTCCTCTTAGGTGATTTTTATAAAAACTCACAATCTCTAATTGTATTACTTTATTAGGGAATAGGGAATAGAGCATTGGTAATTGGTTATTAATTCTTTTCCCCCTGCTTCCTTATCTCCCCATTCCCCAAAGTTAATTTATGCTCACAATCCATGTTCCCATGTAGCGCAATAGTGGCACATCGCCAGGGGAGAGGACTTGACAGCGAAAATAGTAAACTCCGCCAAAGGCTGGGTTTTTCACGTTAGATAAGACTACCTCAACTGGACTACCTGCTGGTACTGGCTCTTTGGGAAAAATATTAATCAGCTTACCTTCTTTGTCCCACTTCACCTCAGAAAGCGGAACTGCTTTACCTTTGACTCGGATTTCAATTTTTTTCTGGTCAAAAGTTCCTTTGTAATAATCAGGGTAGGTAATGGCAAATTGACCAACAGCCAATTTCATTTTTTGGGCTGGAATCCTTAATATGTATCGATCCCAACCATTGGCTTGTCCACCAAAATCTAACCTAAAGGGCAGCTGATTTTCTTGTTTAACGCCGCTAAATAGGGTAAATCCAGGTAAACTTTGTGCCCAAGTCAAGGCTGGTAATCCAGTAACCAAAAAGCTAGTCACGGCTAAAGCAGAAAGTAAACGTCGCATAATCAGGCTTCCTCTACCAAAATATAAATCTGTTATCTAAAATAACTGTGTGTTAGTATTCGTTACTAAACTTTACTACTGACTTCCTGACAATTGACGTTCAATAACAAAAATAAGTGCCATCCTCACTGAGCTTTAGGCGACAGCAAAATTACTTGGTTATAAATTTACCATATACTCGATTTACTTCATTACCCTTACAGGGTGCTGATTTGATGACTAGGTTGGTCAAATTTGTAACTCAATATAAACACAGTGGTAATTGGATTGTGTTTCTAAATATGTATAAGTGTATCTAAATTTGAGAATTTTGTTATAAAAATTGAGGCGTGCCATCAGCGATCGCCAGTTAAGTTGGGCTAAATTGATTAAAAGAAGTTGGAATCAAAGTCGTAATCATTAAAATTTGATTGGGAAATTATTAAGCTTTCAAAATTTGGTCAATATTACTCTATAAGAAAGGAATACCAAAATTTCTCAATCCCGGAAACAAGCTAAAGATAAAGATGCAAAATTTGGGAATCAATTTAGGATGTGCAATACGTAACCCTGTTTGCAACTATCTGAGAATATGACATCTGCGAACGGCAAAGTCAGGCTTTGCCTGGATAGGTAAGAGTGGGAGAGGAAAGTTTCAAGGTTCAATCTACAAGTAAAAGTCATGGCTGATTTTGCCGTCTAAGTACTATGAATGCGGGATATCCCTCATTTAGGCAATCGCTTACTTGGCAGAGATTAGGTATTTATCTTCAGGAGATTTCATGAGAATAGCAGTTGCTAAAGAAATTGAAGTTTGTGAACGTCGTGTAGCATTAATTCCTGACACTGTTGCTCGATTGGTAAAACAAGGTTTGGAAGTTTGGGTAGAAACAGGTGCAGGAGAGCGATCTTTTTTCAACGATTCTGACTATGAAGCGGCAGGAGCCACAATAATCAGCGATACTGCCAAATTATGGGGCGAAACAGATATTCTGCTGAAAGTCAGTCCCCCACAAGAACGAGAAGATGGACGCTCAGAAATTGATTTGTTAAAGGAAGGGGCTGTTTTACTCAGTTTCCTCAATCCTTTGGGAAATCCTGTTGTAGCACAGCAACTAGCAAATCGCAAAGTCACAGCTTTGAGTATGGAGATGATTCCCCGTACTACCAGGGCGCAAAGTATGGATGCTTTATCCTCGCAAGCTTCATTAGCAGGTTACAAGGCTGTATTAATTGCCGCAGCTGCATTACCGAAATATTTCCCAATGTTAACCACAGCCGCAGGGACGATCGCACCAGCGAAAGTATTTATTATGGGCGCTGGTGTAGCCGGATTGCAAGCGATCGCCACCGCTAGACGTTTAGGAGCAGTGGTAGAAGCCTTTGATATCCGTCCCGCCGTTAAAGAAGAAGTGCAAAGCTTAGGGGCAAAATTCGTTGAAGTCAAATTAGAAGAAGAAACCGTTGCTGCTGGCGGTTACGCCAAGGAAATCTCTGAGGCTAGCAAACAACGTACTCAAGAAGTTGTCGCCGAACACATCAAAAATTCTGATGTGGTGATTACTACCGCCCAAGTTCCTGGAAGACAAGCACCACGGCTAGTTACAGAAGAAATGGTGGCACAAATGAAACCAGGTTCAGTAATTGTAGATTTGGCTGCTGAACAGGGTGGTAACTGCGCTTGTACCGAACCAGGTAAAGATATTGTCTGGAACGGTGTGACAATTATCGGCCCCATCAATCTCCCATCATCGATGCCAATTCACGCCAGCCAATTGTATGCCAAGAACGTAACATCGTTGATGCAACTGCTAATTAAAGACAAAGCTTTGCAGGTGGACTTTAGCGACGACATCGTTGATGCAGCTTGCGTTACCCATGCTGGTGAAATTCGCAATCAACGAGTGCGAGATGCGCTACAAGCTTTGAATACTCAACAACCGGCGGTTAATTAGGGACTGGGAAGTAAGAATTTTAGATTTTAGATTTTAGATTGAAATTTAATCCAAAATTTAAAATCCAAAATCCAAAATTGAATCGTCCCATTCCCATTTACACAAGGAGTTTTGATTTCATGACAGAGGCATTGCTTGCTGCTTTGTTTGTATTTGTTTTGGCATCTTTTATCGGCTTTGAAGTCATCAACAAAATTCCACCGACTCTACACACACCGTTAATGTCAGGCTCAAACGCGATTTCTGGGATTGCGGTACTTGGAGCAATAGTTGCTGCTGGTGCAAAAGACACAAGTGTATCAGTAATTCTTGGTTTGATTGCTGTGGTACTGGCAACAATCAACGTTGTAGGCGGTTTTTTAGTGACAGACAGAATGTTGCAAATGTTCAAGAAGAAGGAGATTAAGGCGTGAGCGACTTTTTACCAACTGGCATTCAGCTGACGTACTTAGTCGCTGCATCGTTATTTATCTTGGGCTTGAAAAAGCTGGGATCGCCTGCTACAGCGAGGAACGGTAATCTCGTCGCGGCTGTGGGGATGCTACTGGCGATCGCAGCAACAATGCTGGATCAACATGTGTTGAACTATCAGATGATATTGTTAGGCTTGGCGATTGGATCGGGAATTGGTGCGATCGTTGCCTACAAAGTCCAAATGACCGAAATGCCCCAAATGGTGGGTTTACTCAACGGTTTGGGCGGTGCGGCTTCGGCATTAGTAGCTGTTGCCGAATTCTGGCGGTTATTAGATAGTTCGCAGCCGATACCGCTAGATGTGAACATTTCCATCCTGTTGGACGTGTTAATCGGTGGTGTTACCTTCACGGGTAGTTTTTTAGCCTTTGCCAAATTGCAAGGTTTAATTAGCGGTTCTCCGATTACATTTCCATTCCAGCAACCATTTAACCTCTTGCTTCTGGGTGCTTATATAGTAGGTAGTGCCTACTTAATCATCACACCAGATAGCTTACCTATATTCTTGGGAGTGGTTGGCGTTTCTTTAGTGTTGGGCGTGATGTTCGTCATCCCCATTGGTGGCGGCGATATGCCAGTAGTAATCTCGCTGTTGAACTCGTTGTCAGGTGTGGCGGCGGCGGCGGCTGGATTCGTGGTGATGAACAATATGTTAATCATCGCTGGTGCTTTGGTAGGAGCATCCGGCTTAATCCTCACCGAGATTATGTGTAAGGCGATGAACCGCTCCTTATTTAGTGTGCTGTTCAGCGCTTTTGGTACAGGTTCTAGTTCTGGTGGTGGTGCTGCTAGTGGTGGTGCAACGGATCAAACTGTCCGCAGTATCGATCCTGAAGAAGGGGCGATGATGTTGGGTTATGCCCGTTCTGTGGTAATTGTACCCGGTTATGGTATGGCAGTTGCCCAAGCACAACATAGCGTCCGGGAATTGTCAGATCAGTTAGAAAAAATGGGCGTTGATGTCAAGTATGCCATTCACCCCGTTGCTGGGAGAATGCCGGGACACATGAATGTGTTGCTGGCGGAGGCAAATGTGCCTTATACCCAGTTGTATGACATGGATGATATTAATCCCCAGTTCGATCAAGCGGATGTGGCTTTAGTAATTGGGGCAAATGATGTGGTAAATCCGGCGGCGCGGAGTGATACAAATAGCCCGATTTATGGTATGCCGATTTTGGAAGTAGATCGGGCGAAGCAGACGATTGTAATTAAGCGCGGGATGAGTACGGGTTTTGCCGGTGTAGATAATGAGCTGTTCTACAAGGATAAAACTACGATGCTTTTTGGTAGCGCTAAGGATATGGTGGCGAAGTTGGTTTCGGAAGTGAAACAACTTTAATGAACCGCAGAGGCGCAGAGAGCGCGGAGTAAAGAATTTAGAGAGTTGGCTTGCCTTGGGGGTTTGATGCTTCTGAGGCAAGTTTTTTTGTTGGGGAATTACCTCACGCAAAGACGCAAAGAAGACCGTAAAACTGTGAGTGTTGGTTGTTAATCTAAGCTTGAAATTGGGCAATTTATAAATATAGGCACAATTATAGTGAGCGATAAATTTATGAATAGCCCTAATTCAGAACTCAATTTAGAATCTTTAGCAACGCGAATTTCCAAAATAGAAGCAGAACAGGAATTACGCAGAAAAAATATTGCTTGGCTAAAACAGTATTTTGATGAATTTAAACAAGAATTTAACAATAGGACTGAATTAGAGCAGATTGAAATCATACAACATGATATCGCATCTTTAACTGCACAAGTCGCAGAATTAAAACAGCCCCTTAATCATCTATCTAATATTAGTCAAGATTTGGATAATAGGGAGGCATCAACTGAGGAAGCAAATCTTGATGATGGTGAAATAGTGAAGCAATTTTTTGAGCGGATTGAACAGCAACAAAGTAAAACAGTGTTAGTAAATGTAGTTGCTGTTACTGGAAATGCTGATTTAGCTGAAAGTGATAAAAGTGAGCAAGAAGAGAAAGTTGATATAGCCGAAAAAGATACGCAAAATAGCACTGCTTCCAAGGATTTAGAATTTCAGATTGATAGAATAATGTGGTTAGTTAATAGAATTTATGCAGCAGGAGAAACAAATCAGGAGATACCTATTGATGCTAAAGAATTTTGGCGGCGTTATAAAGCAGGAGAACGTAATTTTAGCGGGATTAATTTAGCTGGAGTCGATTTGAGTGGTAAAGAATTAGCAGACGGGGTTAACCTAAGTCAAGCTAATTTGACAAATACGAATCTAAGCAATGTCAACTGGAGTAACATAAATTTGAGTGGCGCAAATTTAAGAGGCGCAGATATAAGTAAATCTAACTTATATAGTACGAATTTAAGTCAAGCCGATTTAAGTTTTGCCAATCTAACTGCTGCTAACTTTAGTTATGCAAACCTAACTCGTGCAAATTTGAGAGAAGCAGATATCAGTGAAACTGACTTATCCAGTGCAAAATTAACTGAAGCTAATCTAGAAGATGCATATCTTCATAAAACCAACCTAAGCTCGGTCAAGCTAGATAAGGCAAAACTGAAAAAAGCTAATTTTCGTAAAGCTGATTTGACTAGGGCATCTTTACGTGAGGCTAACTTGAGTGAAGCTAATTTCAGTGAAGCTATTTTAGATGATGAAGTCAACCTCAGTTTAGCAAACCTCAGTGGAGCAAATTTAAGCGGGGTAAATTTGAGGGGAGTAAAGTTGATGAGGGCAAATCTAAATAATGCCAATCTGATTCATACAAACCTGTTAGAAACAAATTTTGAGGGAGCAAATCTTCAGGGAATAGATTTGCAATATAGCTATTACGACACATTGACTATTTTTCCCACAGGTTTTGATCCATCTCAGGCTGGAGCTTATTTGATTGCTCCTGGTGCATCACTACAAAATGCTAATTTTGCGGGTGCTAACTTGAATAATGTAAACTTAGCTGGATCTGACTTGCAAGGAGCTAACTTAAGTCAAGCCAACCTAGAAGACGCAAACCTTACTTCGGCAAACCTGAAAGGCTCAAATATGAATCAGGCAAATTTAGAACAAACTAACTTAACTGCGGCTCAATTGAGTCAAGCAAATTTGACCGAAGCAAAATTAATTAAAACAAATTTAATCGGTGCTGATCTAAGTTCTGTAAATTTAGTAGGGGCAATTTTTAAGTATCCAGAACTTAATGGTGCAAACTTGAGTGAAGCTAATCTTTGCGGTGCTGGTCTAGACCAAGAAAACTTAAGTGGAGTAAATCTAACTTCAGCCGACTTGCGTGGAGCAGACTTGAGTAATGCCAATCTAGAAAAAGCCAACCTTACAGATGCAAATCTCCTTGGTGCAAATTTAGAAGATGCAAATCTTGCTGGTGCTATTATGCCAGACGGTACAACCCACGATTAAACTTTGATGCATTTAACCAAAAAAGCGTAGGCGAAGCCCGCCGAAGGCATCGCCTGCAAAATCTCTATTGTGCGCCTCTCCTTCCTCTGTGTTCTCTGCGCCTCTGCGATTCGTTAAAAAAAGCGATCGCCTGCAAAATCTTCAGCGTGCGATCGCCCTCTTCTTCCTTTGAGCCTTTGCGTGAGATAAAAAAGCGATCGCCTGCAAAATCTTCACCATGCGATTATGATTAATTTGGAAAAAAATCAGAATCTAAGGTTTCATCAACAGAAAAAGGATAGTCTTTGGGAAAAACAGACAGAGGAAGACCTGTTTCAATAGATGCTTCTTTTCTAGCGTGTTGGTAACAACTGTCAAAAACTTCCGTGTAATAGTATTTTAAGCTAGGACTATCTACAAATGCTTCTTGTAATCTTTGACGATGTTCATAGATTGTATATAACCAGCTATTAGATCGGTTCTGGGGTTGAAATTTGTATTTGAGAAGGTGCATTAAAAGCACTCTAAGATTACTCCTTAAAGCATTTTTATCACTTCTACCTATACTTTCAATTTCTTCAATTAAATTTTCTAACTCTAATTCTAAAAACTTTTTGTTTTTTAATAAATCAATAGTGTATTCTAACCACAAGTGATAATCTTGTGCATAGAGACTATTTGTTTTAGGAACAGATTGATTGCTCATAATCTTCTCCTTTATGGATATATCATTTTAACATTGTTAGAGGATTTAGCCGAAGCCTTACTAGATTTCTCCACTGAAAGCAATAAAATATGTATTCTACCAAGCGATCGCTCTCTTTTTCCTCTGTGTACTCTGCGCCTAATAAGGTTCGTTAAAAAGAGCGATCGCTCTGGCAATATAATTAAGACTGCGGTGTAACACTGCGCGGATCAACAACTACAATTTCAGGAAAACGTTTAAAGTCATCAATATTAAATGTAAGTAGATGTGTAATCTGGTGTGTTATCATCGCTGCAACCAAACGTGCATCATGCACCTTTTTTCCCATGACTTGGTATTTAACAATTAGAGATTCCCACTCTCTAAAAATCGCAGGTGTATCAAGGTGTAGTATAAATATCTTCTTAAGTTTATTAGTTTCTTCTACTGCTTGAGCCGTGGATAAACCTAAACCATTACTATTAATTGGTCTTGTAGCAACAGCCCAAAACTCAATGAGATTCTGTGGAATTATATATAATAATTCCCCTTGTCTCTTGAGCATCAAGATGGCTCTTTGAGTATCAAAGTGCATTGGGCTATTTTTCTGCACCAAACGCAGCAAAATATTAGTATCCACCAAATAGCTCATAACATTTCATCTTCTCTGGTGTAAATACTCTCTCGACTCATCGCTTCATCTGAAAGCGCTGGTGCTAATGAAAAAGCAGGACTATTTATTAAATCTGTTAAGATAGCTTCCCATTCTTCCTGAGTTGATACTTGATAAAAAAAACTTTCTTTATGGCTGGTTAAACTGTTTTCAATCAGAGATGCAAGATAAGCTTCTACCGATAAACCTTGTGCAGCAGCTTCAGCAATGAGACGAGCCTCTATTTCTGGTTTCAATTGCAACTGTATGGTCATTTGTTGTCTCCTAATTCCCTGAGTTGTAGAAGTCTTCATCTAGATAATGGCAAAAGTCTTATCCCTCTAAGTCAGAGAATATATTTAATTTACTACCAGGTGCATAATCTGCAATAGCTGTCATTGCGGCTAGTGTTAATTGGCATTTTTGCTCATCTTTGGTAAGTGAGTATTTTTCTTGAATAACCAATTGCAGGGCTGATTCAGCTATCTCTAAGCGATCGCTTATGCTCAAACTTGGAAGTGCTTGGAGAATTTCTTTGATTTGCATATCAGTTTATAGAGTCGATCTATTATTAATCTTAATCAAAATATGGCGTTTACAGTGTGCGTTAATGTAGCTTATCGCAGGTATCCACCTCTTCTTGTGTCCTCTGCGCCTAATAAGGTTCGTTAAAAACAGCGTAGGCGTTCGCGTAGCGTCTCGTAGAGAAGCCTGCCGTTCGCGGAGCGTCTCCAAGAGTTGGCATCGCCTGCAAAATCTCCAAGGTGCATATTGGTTTAGCATCTCGTAGATAAGGCATCGCTCATCAAAACATGATATAAATTTTACATGATAGACCACGATCGCCTATTCAAAGAACTGTTAACAACCTTCTTCTGGGAGTTCATCGAGTTATTTTTTCCAGAGATAACAGCTTATCTGGAACGGGATACGATTTCTTTCATTGATAAAGAGGTATTTACCGATGTTACTGCTGGAGAAAAATATGAAACTGACTTATTAGTAAAAGCAAGATTTAGAGGTCAAGAATCGTTTTTCCTAGTACATCTAGAACATCAAGCTTATTATCAAGAAGCTTTTGATTTGCGGATGTATCGCTACTTCGCTAGATTGTATGAAAAATATGCCTTACCAGTGTATCCTATCGCTTTATTTTCTTACGATAGCCCCAAAAAAGCTGAAACAAATTTTCATCAAGTAGCATTTCCTCATAAAATTGTCTTGCAGTTCAACTATGATGTCATCCAGTTAAATCGTCTGAATTGGCGAGAATATCTGCAACAGCAAAATCCCGTAGCTAGTGCGCTCATGGCTAAAATGAACATAGCGCCAAAAGACCGTCCCAGAGTAAAATCTGAGTGTCTGCGCCTGTTAGCTACCTTGCAGCTAGATCCAGCGCGAATACAATTGATTTCCGGGTTTATTGATACTTATCTGCGACTAAATGCTCAAGAAGAAGAAATTTTCCAGACTGAAATTGCTCAATTTGAACCAACTCAACAGGAGGTAGTTATGCAAATCGTCACCAGTTGGATGGAGTCAGGGATACAACAAGGAGAGTTGAAAATAATCCAGCGTCTATTAACAAAGCGAATTGGTGTAATTACTGCTGAATTACAAGAGCGGCTGCGCGGGTTATCGTTAACTCAGTTAGAGGATTTAGCGGAAGCCTTACTAGATTTTTCCACTGAAGCTGATTTAGTGGCTTGGTTGCAACAGCAGCAATAAGATATGTATTCCACAATGTGAGCGATCGCTAAGTAAGTCGGTGAGAATAAATCAAACTAGATTAAGTAATGTAAAAAATATTGAGATTAGTTCACTACAAACCTTGAATTATTCACGCCGCTCTACTTAACTTTTTATTGAAATGCTTAGAGAAAGCCCGCCGCAGGCATTGCCCTCTCCTTGCTCTGTGTTCTCTGCGCCTAGAAAAGACTACCGCAGGCATCGCTAACCCCTAAATTGTCCGTTTTATCGGGATTTCTATCCAGAACTCACAGCCTTTGCCAGGTTCAGAAACACACTTGATATTACCGCCGTGTTTTTCCACAATAATTTGGTAGCTAATAGATAGCCCCAAGCCAGTACCTTGTCCAGGTTGTTTGGTAGTAAAGAAAGGTTCAAAAATGCGCGATCGCATCATCTCTGGAATCCCACAACCATTGTCGGCAATCCAAATCAGAATACTATTCCCTTCGATTATTTTTGTACGAATCCAAATTTTAGGATTGTCAATTTTTTTTCCACAAGTTGCTGAGTTTTCTAGTGCATCGATCGCATTGTTGAAAATATTCATAAACACCTGATTCATCTGCGCTGCATAGCAGACTACTGGGGGCAATTTACCATATTCCTTAACTACCTCAATAGCAAAAGAATTAGTCTGTGGTTGCAATCGATGTTGTAAAATTAGCAAAGTACTGTCGATACCTTCATGAAGGTTAACGGGCTTTATTCCTGCTTCGTCAAGTCGAGAAAAAATTCGTAACGACAAGACGAGTTGAGAGATTCGCTCTGCCCCCATCTTCATGGAAGTCAAAATTTTGGGCAAGTCATCACTAATAAAATCTAAATCCATTGCTGCTGCTTGCTTTTGAATTTCTCCTGTTCCCTTCGGATGCTGTTTCTGATAAAGACGGAGTAATTTAAATAAATTTTCGGCATGTTCCGTAACATAGATGATATTGCCGTAAATGAAACTAATCGGGTTGTTAATTTCATGTGCTACACCAGCAACTAACTGCCCTAAACCTGCCATTTTCTCACTTTGAATTAACTGGCTCTGAGTGTACTGTAATTCTTTAAGAGTGTGGGTAAGTTCTTCTTTTTGACGTTGAGTCTGTTTAAGTAATTCCGCTTGCTGCAAAGCCACACCTAGTTGGGTGCCGACTTGGGTAAGCAAGTAAACCTCATCTTTTTGCCAATCACGGATTCTGGCGTTTTGGTACACTGCTAGCAGTCCCCAGAGCTTCTGACCGTGGTAAATGGCAATAATCACATAAGCTCTTACTTGATATATCTCTAAGATTTTAATGTAGCAGTTGCTAAAACCTGAATTGTAAATATCATTACAAACACGGTACACTTCACAGCGACTGAAGCTACCACCCTCTGTATCTTGTAAGTATGTGTCAGCGACTGGAGGTTTAGCTAAATCTTTGGCACTACATTCACTGACGTTTTTACCCACTTCTGGCCGCTGCAATTGCTCATCTATGAGGGAAATCCAACCCTCTGCCACTGATTCAAACACGAATTCACCACTCCAATCGGGATTAAAGCGATAAATAGCCACGCGGTCAGCATTTAACAGGTGCCTAAGTTCTCCGGTGGTTGTGTGGAAAATGTTTTCCAAGTCTAGAGACTGACGAATTTTCTCAATGGTTATGGCGATGGTTCTTTGCCATTGGGCTGCTTTTTCTCTGGCTTTTGCTTGTGCTAGTTCTGCTGATTGTAGTTTTACTTGTTCTAGGTAATCTGCTTGCTGTAAAGCAACTCCTAGATGTTCGGCGATTAATTGCACAAATTCAATTTCTGATGCTTCCCATTGCCGAGGACTACTACACTGATGAATACACAGCAATCCCCATAAATCTTTACCTTTGATTAAGGGGGCAATTATACTAGCACGTACTTGGAATCTTTCTAAAATCTGGATGTAGCAATCACTAGCATTAACTTGATAAATATCAGCTATTGCTCTAATCCGACCTTGCTGATATAGCCCTGCGAACTCCTCACTAAAGCAGTGGTCGCGCAGTTTGGCTGCTAGTGCCGAATCCCATTCTTTTGCTACATCTTCATAGATAAATTCCCCTTCCCATGCTAAATCGGGATAAAAACGAAACACACTAACCCGATCGCTTTTCAGAAGCTGGCGGACTTCAATGACTGTAATTTTGAAGATGGTTTCTATGTCTAGAGACTCGCGGATGCGGGCAATAACTCCAGACAAGGCTTTTTGTTGCTCATTCTGACGTAAGGAAGATGTCACATCTGAATGAAATTCTTGCTGTTCTGAATTTGGTTCTATGGGTTGAGTAGTAGAGGAGTTTTCCATTCCCAGTGGGACTTTAAATATTGAAAGTCTTCTATCTCATGATTCCCGTTGCGATCGCAAAGGTAACAGTTCTTTTCTGGGAATGCCATAAAAAATAGTGTAGGGACACGATAATATCGTGTCCCTACAAAGAGATTCTTGAACCACGAGAAAATTATCGTCGCTTGGGAGTGGCGCTGCGGCTGGTGCGTTTGTCATCATCTCGGCGACGGCGATCGCGCCAATCTACCACGGTCAAATAACCAATACCACCTGTGACTACTACGAGTAGCACTACGGCTACTAAAGTTAAAATACTCAAAAATGGACTTTCCACAATGCCTCTACAGTCCGTTACGTCCCCAAACTACCATTGCAATTGACCAAGTGAACACAACTAACAGTGATACCCAACCTAGTGTCAAAATCTCCATAGTCCCACTTTTCAAATAATTACAAAAGGTTTCTAATATTTATCATACAGGGATTGGGCAGGCTCAAATTTTTTTTATAAACTCCAGTTGCAAGTTTTGCGGGCGATGTCTACGACGGGCTATGCTTACTCAAACGATACACCATTTTTTATTGGTACGCTAGTACTTCAGGCATTAATAAAGACAAATGTAAAAAATTAGTGATCGCGCTTTCCTACTTGATAGTTTGGGAATACTAGGGTTATGCGTATATATTTCAAATCCAGCAACCCCTAGTATAATGCCGACATTTTTCAATTATCCTTTCCACTCTAATGGTTTTGTTGCCCACGGACATTGTTATCTCTGGAAAACTGGGTTAGTTTGGCTCCACATTATTTCTGATGCCACGATCGCTCTAGCCTATTATTCCATTCCCTTCCTACTGATTTACTTTATTTCCAAGCGCAAAGACGTTCCTTTCAATGGAGTCTTTTTGTTATTTGGTGCTTTTATCATTGCCTGCGGTACTGGACACTTGATGGATATTTGGACGCTTTGGCATCCAGACTATTGGATTGCAGGTGGTTTAAAAGCTTTAACTGCCATTATTTCAATATATACGGCATTTGCATTGTTTTATCTCATGCCTCAAGCTCTAACACTACCTAGCCCAGCCCAGTTAGAAGTTATCAATCGAGCGCTTTCAACTGAAATTGTAGAACGCAAGCGCATCGAAAAAGAACTACGCCTTGCACAGGAAGTCACTCAAAACTCCAGCCAAGCCAAGAGTGAATTTCTCGCCAATATGAGTCATGAGCTACGCACACCTCTTAACGGTATTCTGGGCTATACACAAATTCTCCAACGCACAGAATCTTTAAGTGAGAAAGGACGCAAAGGAGTCAGCATTATTTATCAATGTGGTTCTCATCTTTTAACCCTAATTAATGATGTCCTAGATCTCTCGAAAATAGAAGCCCGAAAACTAGAATTGTATCCTGTAGATTTCTACTTGCCTGCCTTTATAGATAGCGTCACTGAAATTTGCCGCATCCGGGCAGAACAAAAGGTCATCGCATTTCACGTCGAACTCGATCCTGATTTGCCAATGGGCATTCATGCTGATGAAAAACGCTTGCGGCAAGTACTGATTAACTTGCTTAGTAATGCGATCAAATTTACTAATCAAGGTAGTGTCACCTTCAAAGTTCAGGTCATCGCTGAAGAAGCAAACGTCAATGGAAAAACTGACTACAAAATTCGCTTTCAGGTAATAGATACCGGCACGGGTATAATCCCTGAACAAGCCGAGAAAATCTTTCAGCCTTTTGAGCAAGTGGGAAATCAGAAACGACAATCTGAAGGTACAGGCTTGGGATTAGCAATTAGCCAACAAATTGTTTTGTTGATGGGTAGTCAAATTCAGGTGCAAAGTATCTTAGGTAAAGGTAGCACTTTTTGGTTTGAGGCAAAATTGCCAGAATCTAAAGACTGGGCAAAGGTTTCTAGAGTGGTTGAGGAGGGAACCATTATTGGTTATCAAGGAGAAAGGCGCACCATTTTGATTGCAGATGACAAATGGGAAAACCGATCAGTAATTGTAAATTTACTAGAGCCTGTTGGGTTTACTGTTGTAGAAGCTAGTCAGGGTGAGGAAGCATGGGAACAGGCTCTAGTCTACAAACCAGACATGATTATCACTGACTTAGTGATGCCTGTATTGAATGGATTTGAGTTGATCGAACGTTTGCGCCAGTCTGGGCCATTTAAAAAGATTGCTGTTATCGCTTCGTCAGCCAGCGTATTTGCTATCGACCAGCACAAGAGTATTGATGTCGGTGCAGATGCATTTCTACCAAAGCCTATAGAAGCTGAGACGCTGCTGGAAATACTACGACAATTTTTGCAACTGGAATGGATTTTTGACGTTAAGGTAGACGCAATCAAAAAAACCTATACAGGTGATTTGGATCAATCAAATGAGATGATTTATCCTGCTAAAGAGGTTTTGCAAGAGTTACTCGATCTGACACAAGACGGCGATATTCAAAACCTTTTAAAACTTGCTGAAGAACTTTCTGCATCTGATGAGCAGTTAAGCGTTTTTACCCAGCATATCGTCCAACTTGCTAGTAATTTCCAACTCAAACGTTTGGAAACTTTTATTGTAAGTATTCAGGAGTCAGAATAAATGATACAACCTGCAAAAATATTTCAATACTTGATGGTTTAGCAGAAAGCGCATCAGTTTGTTTTATTAGTATACCAATTTACTAATCAATAGCTTCAGTAAGTTAATAAGTTACTAACTTACTATGCTGATTCCATTCTGTTAGCGGATAGCTAAGGTTTAGCCCATTCTGACTCCTGACTCCTGTATTCTTGAATACAAGAATACATCAATTAATTTGAGTTAAATTTAAATTTAAAATTCATCATGGGTAAAACTGCAAATAACGGATTTATTTTGATTGTGGATGATAATCCAACAAATTTATCTGTCCTGTGTGAAGCACTCAATAGTGAGGGTTTTCGTTTCCGTGTTGCAGTCGATGGAGAAACTGCGATCGCTCAGGTCGAACGCAATCAACCAGAGTTGATTTTGCTAGATGTACAAATGCCCGGTATTGACGGTTTTGAAACTTGTCGTCGCCTTAAAGCTAATCCTGTTACCCAGAACATCCCGATTATTTTCACCACTGCCTTAGCGGATACGGAAAGCAAAACGAAGGGATTTTCCCTTGGTGCAGTAGATTATATCCCTAAACCGTTTGCACAAGAGGAAGTTATTGCTAGAGTGCGGGTACATTTACAACTCAAACAATTGACTGAATCTTTGGAACAACAAGTTAGCGATCGCACCAAGGCTTTGCAACAAGCCCAAGTTCAACTAGTGCAGCAAGAAAAACTATCAACACTCGGAGAGTTAATCGCTGGTATTGGCCATGAAATCAACAACCCCATCAACTTTATTTCCAGCAATATTCCACCCTTGCAAGAATACATTGAAGGAGTAACCAAGTTGCTCCTACTGTATGAACAAGAGTATCCAAACCCAACAGCCAAAATTACCACTACTATTAAAGACTTGGATCTTAATTTCATTCTTGAAGATATGGTAAAAATTTTGAATTCACTCGAAGTAGGAAGTGAACGAATTCAGAACCTTTCTAATTCACTCCGCAACTTCTCTCGCTCGGATAGCGATACCAAAATATCTGCTGATTTGCACCAAGGTCTAGATAGTACACTAATGATTTTGCAACACCGCCTCAAAGCAAATGGCGAACGTCCAGCTATTAAAATTATTAAAATTTATGGAATATTACCAGAGGTAAACTGCTATCTGGGGCAGATGAATCAAGTAT
The DNA here is from genome assembly GCA_020829485.1 of Nostoc sp. CHAB 5834. The sequence goes on from JAIVFU010000038.1 coordinate 44,661, forward strand.
TTATGAACATTCTGGCAAATGCAATTGATGCCCTTGATGAAGCTATAATGCAGGGCAAAATTAGCAATCTAATTCCTCAGATTAAAATTGCAACAGAGATAGATTCTGAAGAATTTGTTATAATTCGGATTGCTGACAATGGAATTGGTATTCCTGAACGGCTTAAACAACATTTATTTGAGCCGTTGTTTACCACAAAAACCGTTGGGAAAGGTACTGGGCTTGGCTTGTCAATCGCATATCAAATAGTTGTAGAGAAACACAAAGGTGTATTAGATGTGAATTCCCAACCAGGCGTGGGAACCGAGTTTATCATCAAAATTCCCACATAAGAGCAAGATTTAATTAATTACAAAGCTGCTCTAGCATTTATCATACTGAAGAGTAAGGAAAATCCCAATACTTAATCCCTAACTTCTATAGCAATCCGATTTGATTTCTGAATCACTCGTAGAGGTAAGGGACTTGGGATTGGGGACTCTTTACTGGGAAGAAGGAATAAAGGGCGTTGCTGATTGCGGTATGAAAACGATTGTGCGTTACGGTGAAAATCCTTGTAGAGACGTAAAATTTTACGTCTCTACATCCAAATTCATACCTCCATTCAGCAACGCCGGAATAAAGGTATACTGAGTTTTGTTCAAAAATCAAATATGAGTCCTATATATAGAGTGAACTCAACTTTAGATGCTCAACTGATGGTAGAACGCCTAGAATCCCTGAAAGCTGGAATAATTGGGGGTTTATCTGTGTGTTTTGCTTTTGCTCTTTCTAGTCTGTTAAATACTTTCGTACTGGCAAAGCATTTTCAGACACTCGCATATCTGCAAAATGATCTTGACTGGCACTTGTGGGTGAGTGGTGCAATTGCAACTTTTATTGGCTTACTATTTGGTGTCACCTACCGCTATATCATCCGCTCAGATAAAAATCCCCAACTCAAAGCTGGTAGTGTACTCGCCTTTGGCTTGGTGCGCGGATTAACTCAGATAGAACTTGGCTGGAATTGTAATAGCACAATTTGGCCTTTTTTGGTGTTGGCGGGAGAAAGTGTGTTGTGGTTTGCGTTAGGTGCGCTCGCTCTTAATGTCGCTATTCAACTTCGTTGGGTTAAACCTTTTTCATCAATTTAAATTCCCTATGCCCCTAAATAAAAATATAATTTATTACTAATATCTAATATGGAAATTAAAATATTCCACTATTATCTGATAGTCGATCTGGAAGCTACGTGCTGTGACACTGGGACTATTCCCCGTCATGAAATGGAAATTATCGAAATTGGTGCGGTGATGCTCAATCGAGCAACCTGGGAAATTGATTCTGAGTTTCAGCAATTCATTCAACCTGTGAGACATCCGCAACTGACAGATTTTTGTACCAAATTGACTAGTATTCGGCAGCAAGATGTTGAGGAAGCGCCAAAATTTATAGAGGCAATTTCTCGCTTCAAAGAATGGATTTATTCATTTCCCAATCATATTTTTTGTTCTTGGGGCAATTACGACAAGAAGCAATTTATTCAAGATTGCGCGTTTCATAATTTCCCTTATCCTTTTATTTCCGAACACATCAATATCAAAGAGGAGTTCTCAGAATATCTTGGTGTGTCTAAAAAATTTGGCATGGCACAGGCTCTCAATGAGTTGGGGATAGAATTAAAAGGTACACACCATCGTGGCATTGATGATGCTCGCAACATTGCAGCTATCTACAGACAGATTAAAAGTAATTCAACTTAATCAGGCCACAGCTAGATAAACGTGACCGAAAAAGGCAGGCGATCGCTATCCGAACCAAAGCGTTACTAGCCAAAAAACTTACCTAATATGTAGCTTCTGTTACTCATGCAGTATCAAATTAATAATTATTATATCTAGACAAAAGGATTTTTGGAGGAAGAATCTTTCTTACTGGGTGAGTATTCAGAGCAATTCATCGCTTCTTCAGTGAGAACAATAGAAGGGTTTACCGCACATTTTAGATAATGATTATTAGAATAAAAACTACAGCTTTTACAGGGGAGTTTTTGTAAGGATTTAACAGGAAACACCATTTTATAATCTAAAATTGCCCGGATTTTTCGCAATATTAGAAAAAAAACTATCCAACTAATTACAAAGCCAACAGGAGATAAATATATCACTATATCAGTAATAGTTAATTCATGCGTTTGTGCTTTATCTTTTGTTGTTTCAGTCACGATTACTTGATGTAAATTACTATTAGCTGCTACATTTATCGGCAACATTTGAGAATGATACATATTATTTACTTATAGGTTTAGCAAAATAAAACTTCAGCCATATCTGCCAAGAGTTTTGCTTATATTTTTAAGTTATATACCCAAGGGGAGAAATTAGATTATGAGCTTCTAACTAAGTGCTTTTATGTTAAAATCTACGCAAAAATACTTTTAAAAGTTTCTGAACATCAAAACCATGCTACTTTGTAAGTTATATTTATTACAAAACTTTTGAATGCAATGATTTTTGCATTGGTAGCTTATTTAGTAGAAGGTTTTCGCTAAAGAGGGGGTTTTTGGAGCGCGTGCAAATGGCCCCATGCATTGGCAAACTACGCAGTATTGCCAGTTGCGTAAGTCTTGAATACTTTTACAAGCGATCGCCAGGTAAATAGACTTGCACTGTAGGGGCACAGTATTACTCATTCGTGTCAACAATAAAAGCCTAGAAATAGCTTAACTGTTGGCTCCCTCACCCACCTGAAACTTCAGCTCCAGGCTAGACATGACTTTTACCTTAAGTTGACACCAATGAGTCTTACTGTAATCTTACAGAAATTAAAGCTGCTGTAAAAATTATGAATTACGGATTTTTAAAGAGCGATGTTTGTAACGGACTATGCATAGTAGAACAATTAGCAATAAAAGCGCTTTGATCATTGATGGCTCCACTACCTTCTTCACTTCCGTAGGGGTTTTAGGAGTAACATTACACGGAATTTCAATGATCTGTGTGTGATCGGAACCATTACCACTGGGAGTAAGATCGCATTCGCCTGAAGGGGTGAGAGATAAAGGTGGATTTTCTGAAGAAACAGATGCTTGAGCTGAGGAACTATCGCCATTCAGTAGTAGAAGCAGAATTAAAGCAAGACCCCCAATTCCGAATATTGGCCAGAGTGGAAAGGAATCAGGACTGTCTTGTACCAAAACATCTCCCATAGAGGCAGGGAAAGTATCAAGGCTTATTACTTCTCCGTCCAATGCTAGTGGATTATCACTCAGCAATATATCTCCTGGGATATCTTCTCCCAATATCTGACTAAATTCCTTTGGAATCGCGTTAATGGGACGTCCGAGTTCCCCACCATCTTCGGAATATGGAAAGGATAGTATTTCAAAAATCCTCTGTTGGAGTTGGTTTGGATTTCCAGAACTCAACGCATCCAAGCCTGTTGAGATTTTATCTAAATAGAAATTCGTCATCTCTGGCGACAACCCCAGAGACTGAATCTCGTCCTTAATGTTGGGGATTTTTGAGGCTTCCTCAAAGAGTAGTCGTCCGTATGACAACTTTAAGTCTATTAATCCATCACGCAGACTGACCGAGTTATTGGTTCCTGAGTATGGTGACCAATAGAACTGCTTGGTTACAAGTCCGAGTCCTTCTACTGGATTGCGACTAACAGGTTGTCCAAGAAGGTATTGAGAACCATCCATGATTGCGGGGGATTGGTTTCTCCAAAATGAGGCGTAAGGCACCTCAGAGAGATTGGGATTGTTACCGTAAAAGCTAGCGAAATTCTGAAAGTTTTTCTCCCCACCAGCTGCTCGTATCAAGAGGTCTTGATAGCTAGCCCCGTCGTTTGAATCCAGTAATCGCTGGATTACCGATCCAGTTTTATTGCAGGTCAGGCCAAATCCCACATCACATCCAGGAATGACTCGCATCTGGCTCAGATTCTGGTTATTGATTTGGTATTGGAGATACTCATACTCCAGTCCTTGTTGGATACCATAACGTCCAATATTGAGCTGTGCAAAAGCAGACTGATACGTAGTGAGTACTACTGCAACAGATGAGAATACGATGGTCGTAAACCGAACCGCCTTCTCTACGTTCGCGCAGCGTGTCGCAGACAGACGCTCCGCGAACGGCATTGCAATTCTTTGAACAATTGATTTAAGCAAGATGCACCTCCACTAAATGACAGCAATTTCATTGGTTGTTCACGTCCCTCTTTCAGTCCGTGGGGTTGATATTAATAGCTCTATAAATCCAATCGGTCGCAGCAATACCGCAGACTCGGTGAGTCTGCAAACAGCATTCCTATCCTTGGTAGCTACGATTAGGGATTGGGAGAAAATTTCTTTACGAGTTGAGTGAGGTTTGAATCCCCATCTATACCCATTTCACTCCTCACTCCCTAATTCATTCAACTCTTAGGTAAAGAAATGTTGATTGTGATTCCGGTACCTTTGAGATTTCCTGATGAGAGTGTGTGATATAAGACCAATCCCCGGTTGGGTTGGTCGAAAAGAAAGCCACGACGTGTGGGTTTGATCTTGGCTTCTTTTACTAAGGAGACAAAAGCTTCTAAATACCTACGTATACCTTGACGGTTCTCTGGACTAGTATTCGTATGACGCTTAATCAGAATCATAAAGAAGTCCAAACTACGATTTTCCTGTCCCTGAATCAGACTGCCCTCATCTAGGAAAGAACTTGCTATGAGCTTGCCATCAACTTCTTTAACCTTAAATAGGGTAAAGTAACGCCCTTCTTTTTTAGGATCGTTCGCATAACAGACCCAAGAACCCTCTTGATTCTGTATAAAACCTTGTTCAGCAAGGTAAGAAAGCAAAGAATTACTTGCCTTTGTTTGTAATGGAGGTAATAAATCCTCAATGGGATCTAGAGAGCAAATCCTCTGCGTTGTTTTCCGTAGAGAAGCAGCAGGAGGCTCCTGGGTATAGACTTGTAGGGTCTTGTCATTAGCCATTGCCATAGTAGACGTTGCAGCGATCGCAGATATTTGGAGAGCGATCGCTCCAAACAAACGAACAATGATATTCATGTTTTTCCTGTTACTGTTGCTGATGTTGGTAATAATCGAGTAGTTACTAAATCAAGATTGATCTAGCAGCCCTAAATCGTTTGTTAAGTTTTCACCAATGAGGTAACTAACCACAAAGAGAAATCAATATCTAAATAAAACACACAATATTAATGTCTTATTGACAAGAAAAATTTGGCTTTTCGATATTTTTACATATACGAAAAACAACTGACTTCACGTCAAAACTTTGTATTTACTCTTGTCTAATTTTTTGCCGCTTTAAGAGGGTTTTATACCTTCTTAGCTAGCTCTAATTATTCCTAGAATAGGACTTTTTGAGCTATTTATTACCTTATATAAGCAGAGTTTCAAAAGCTCTGTGCTTTGCACATTGCTGCTTTTGTCGATTTGCTTGGTGGGTTGAATAATTTTTGTTTTTTGGAGGTAGCGCACCTAACTAGCTGTTCCAGCATGTTTACAACTTGATGTATAAAATAATATCTCCTAACAGTAAAATAATATTACCATGAGCTTGAGACATACAACACTATTGTGGACAGTTATCAAAGTTGTACACGGTGAATTATAACTACAACAGGAATGAACATACGTATGAGCAATATATTATTATCGCTGGATAAGCCTGATTGTCTGGACTTAAAGCTACAAGCGATCGCATTAAATAAAGTTAATTAAATTACCAAGTATAAAATTTACGATTTAGCAAGGTGTTGTTGCTATAGACCTTATAAGCGTCTAAGGCTGAGATTTCCGAATCGAAAAATTAAGTAGACCTAATATATTATTGTCACAACGAAAGAGTATGTTCTTAAATTTGCCCTGTAGATAGAGCAATATCCTGAGTAAGGTTGATATATTTATAGGACTCATATTTGATTTTTGAACAAAACTCAGTACATCTTTATTCCTTCTTCCCAATCCCTTACCTCTACGAGTGATTCAGAAATCAAATCGGATTCCTATAGATGTTTAAGTAGTAACAAGCTTTGACTACAATTAAGATATTAACTTGGTATTTGTACAAGCTTTGGCAGTATGAATGTGGAATTTTTTAACAGCATTCCTTTGATGCCTTTAGTATTACTATGGCTGGCTTATACTGTCCTGGGATGGTATCTTGCTGCTCATCATATTATTTGGTTAGTAGGAGCTTTTGTCGCTGCTATGGTTATAGCTATAGTGCGAAAAAGTATTTCTTGGTTAGAGCATTTAGTTCAATTTGGGTCTAAAATTTTAGTTGTTATATTATTTTTAAGTATATCAATTGCTTTTGTAGCCACTTGGTCGCTATTATTAAGGCTTTTTCTCATACCCTTAGCAACTACGCTTTTAGCTGATTTAGAAATGCGCTTTTCTGGCTTCAACAAGCTAGATTCATTTTGGGTTTTAACAGTCATAGCAATATTAGGTTTGGTGATTGGCGAATTGATAGATATTTTACTTTTTCCCAGTAGCAGATACTAAAGGAGTAAGGGTAAAAAGAGAACTTTGTTATTTATTGCGTAAGGGCGCACATCTGTGCGCCCTTACTTAATCGAAGTTTTAAGCGATCGCTGTCTCTAGCTATTTGATAAAATAAAGCACGATTAGCTACTATTAGTCAATCATTCTCTAGGTTACTATAAAATCCCACTCACGGAAGACGTTTTATTGAGTTAGATTTTATAGCCTATTAACAGAATTAAGACTAAGCTAACAATGTAAATACTTCTGAAAAAAATCGGAGGTAGATAGGGGGATTTGGGCATTAACAGCGAACTGCTACATAGTTCCTTGTTTCACATTAAGTTGCCATTGTTTTGAGAAGCATAGATGTTGTCTAACACGAGAAATTGAAGCGATCGCTGTAGGGAGATTGATCTGAATGTGGCGAGATGGATATTACCGTTTGAAGGTATATATTGATGATTGTCATTTTTGAGTCACATTTGTTTTGAACCATAGAGATATAGGTAAAACAGTGCAAAAAAAGATGAAACAAAGCGGCGATCTCCCACTCAACACTAATAAGGAGTAATGTGAGTAGACGTAAAGACTACAATTTGCTTCAGCAGTCAGAAACAACAGAAGTAGCAGCACCTAAGCCATCCTTAAGATTACCAGACGCAGTGGCTCTGATTGTCGGTATTGTTATTGGGGCAGGGATTTTTGAAACCCCGGCTCTAGTTGCAAGTCAAGCAGGTAGTAATATTGCTGTACTACTTCTTTGGTTAATTGGTGGTTTGGTATCTCTGGTAGGAGCGCTGTGCTATGCAGAGTTAGCCACTGTCTATCCCGATGTTGGTGGTGCTTACTATTATTTGAAACGTGCATTCGGGCGGAGAGTCGCCTTTTTATTTGCCTGGGCGCGGATGACAGTTATTCAAACTGGTTCTATTGCTCTTTTGGCATTTGTTTTTGGCGATTATGTTTCTCAGATATGGCGGCTAGGAACGTTTTCGTCTTCTATCTATGCAGCCATAGCGATCGCACTTTTAACTGCTTTGAACATCATCGGTTTGCAGCAGGGGAAGTGGACACAAAACTTGCTCAGTGCTGCGAAAGTTCTGGGTTTATTACTGGTAGTAATTCTTGGGCTTACCGCCATTCCTAATTCTGGTGCTGCCGCCCCTGTAGAATCTGCATCATCAGGAACCTGGGGACTGGCGATGGTGTTTGTACTACTCTCTTACGGCGGTTGGAATGAAGCGGCTTACATCTCCGCAGAAATTCAGGATGGACGACGGAATATTGTGCGATCGCTAATGTGGAGTATTGGCATCATCACTGCCATTTACTTACTCATCAATCTGGCTTACCTGCGGGGATTGGGATTAGCAAACATGGCCCAGTCAGAAGCAGTAGCCGCAGATTTAATGCGCTCTCTTTGGGGCGAACCGGGAGCCTTGTTTATCAGTGTATTGATTGCGATCGCTACTTTAGGAGCAACCAACGCCACAATTTTTACCGGAGCGCGTACCAATTTCGCACTGGGACAGGATTTTTCGCTATTTGGTTTTATGGGGCGCTGGCAACAACGTCCTAGTAGTCCTACCCATGCCTTATTAATGCAAGCTGCGATCGCCTTAGCACTGGTTTTTTTAGGCACGCTCACCCGCAAAGGCTTTCAAACAATGGTGGATTACACCGCCCCGATATTTTGGTTCTTCTTCTTGCTTTCCGGGATATCACTGCTAGTATTGCGAATCCGCGAACCCAACATAGTGCGCCCATTCCGTGTACCATTTTATCCTTTCACACCATTACTCTTTTGTGCCGTTTGCGCTTACTTGCTTTATTCCAGCTTGGTTTATACAGGTGTGGGAGCAGTTGCAGGTGTTTTAGTTGTGGCAGCAGGTATCCCCCTGTTGTTCTGGAATAACTATCGCCAAGGTAAGACTTAATACAATTTTGGATTTTGGATTGTGCAACCTAAACCTCAGACTATAAGCAATTCAAAATTCTATGACTATCAGTTGTTTTACTAACTACTGACCACAAGCTACTCAATCAAGGAGAAAATTGATGAACTTCAAAAAAATTCTGTTTTTATTGGTTACAGGCGTTAGTATTACCAGCTTGGGAATTGCTGGATGTGCGCCGCAACAGCAAGATTTGGAAGCCGGGACACAACCTTCTACTTTAACCGGTCAGACCGAAACCGAAACACCAGTTACGACAACAACTCCCACAACTCAAACACAAGAACGCCCCGGCGATGTTCCTTATGTACCTACACCACAGCCAGTGGTAGATGCAATGTTGGAAGTGGCAAAAGTGGGTAAGACTGATATGCTTTACGACCTTGGTAGCGGTGATGGCAGAATTGTTAATACTGCGGCACAAAAGTTTGGTACGCAGGGTTTTGGCATAGATATTGACCCCCAACGCATCAAAGAAGCTAATGAGAATGCCCAGAAGGCAGGAGTAACCGATCGCGTGAAGTTTGTCCAACAAGACTTGTTCAACACTGACTTTAGTAAAGCAACAGTAGTTACACTTTACTTGCTGCCTGAAATCAACCTCAAACTTCGTCCCAAGCTATTGAGTGAACTCAAACCTGGTACTCGCATTGTCTCCCATGCCTTCGATATGGGCGACTGGAAACCAGACCAGACGCTGACTGTAGAGGGCAAAACTATTTACTATTGGGTAGTTCCTGAAAAAGTGCCAGCGAATTTGCGCTAGGGACTAATACCATTGCCCCTGAGATACCTCACTCTGGTTTTGCTTGTGCAAAACTTGTCTCTCTTCTTAATAAGGCTACGTTGTATACATAATAGGACTTACGCAATAACTCTCTGAAACTCTCATTTCTTTGTGACAGCAGTTGCTCATGGGGGAAACCCCCAAGACCGCGCTGCCTCTCCTTTGCGCCTTTGCGGTTCGTTTTTCCATTATTTTGCGTAAGTCCTGCATAAGTCGAAAAATTCTCTACCCACATTTTTGTCAGAGTGAAACTGTCACACTTACCGACATCCCCCCTGAACTGAAGTTCAGCGGCTCATAGCTGAAGTCCACTTAAGTAGACTAAATAATTAATTCAGTCCACGCTTAGTGGACTTTAGCTATTAAACTCGGAATTGATTCCGAGGCGGGATAAAAACGCAGTGCGAGAAAAGATATGGCTGCGACAAGACTTGTGTGTACACCCTAGCCTTAATAAGGACAGGGTGAGGTTTTAAAAGATTTTTGAGTAATCGGATAACTTGTGTTTACACCGTAGCTCCTTGGCAAAGAGAGGAGTTGGGAATGAAACGTACTTTATGCAAACTAGAACCTTTATATTTTTAAATTACCTCTATAGGGGGTTGACAACAGCAAGTTTAGATATTCAAAAGAATAATCTAAAATTCAAAATAATTTAACTGAGTGCAAATTCAAGCAAGGGCAGCTTAGGCAGGAAATATGATAGGGTTAAAAGGAAAGAATGCTTTAATTACAGGTGCAACTTCAGGTATTGGTCAGGCGATCGCAATCAGACTCGCTCAAGAAGGGTGCAATATTGCTATCAATTACCGCTCATACCCCGAATCTGCGACAGATACGGAAGAGATGGCATTGCAAAAAGCCTGCGGAAATATCGGAAATTGTGGTGTGAAGTCGCTACCGGTTCAGGGAGATGTCTCCCAAGAATCAGACATTGTTGAGATGGTCAACACCGTAGTAAAGGAATTTGGCAGTTTAGATATTCTAGTTAACAATGCTGGTATTCAAAAAGAAAGTCCATCCCACGAAGTCACCACAGCAGACTTTGACCAGGTAATTGCAGTCAATCTCCGGGGTGCTTATCTCTGCGCCCGTGAAACTATTAAACACCTCCTGTCTAAAAATCGTCCGGGAGTGATTATTAATATTTCCAGTGTTCACGAAATTATTCCGCGACCGATGTATATCAGTTATTCCATTAGCAAAGGCGGTATGGAAAACCTAACCAAAACTTTAGCATTGGAATATGCCAAGCAAGGTATTCGTGTTAACGGCATTGCCCCCGGAGCAACAGTGACCCCAATAAATCAAGCCTGGATAGATGACCCCGAAAAAAAGGCGATCGTGGAAAGTCACATCCCAATGGGGCGTGCTGGCTCTTCAGAGGAGATGGCAGCCGCAGTAGCTTTTTTAGCTTCCGATGAAGCCGCCTATATCACCGGACAAACCTTATTCATAGATGGTGGATTGACTCTGTATGCTGACTTCCGAGAAAGCTGGTCAGCTTGAAAAAGAGGCAAGGGAGGAGGGGGCAGGGAGCAAGGGGGATAGAGCAGAGAGGGGATTCAACACTTCGACCCAACTTTTGGAGAGGCTACGTTTAGGGCGCAGCCATGCCCCAGGCTTTATAGCAGAGCTACGGGCAACGCAAAGCTACGTCGCCTGTTTCGTTAGCTTCCCGTAGGGTACGAACCACGCTTGTAGAAAGAAATGGGGGACTCAGACGTTCTGCTCTGCTTCACAGCAGTTCTTGATGAAGTCATTTCCCCCTGCCCCCTGCCTCTCCGTTGTTGTGTACTTTCCACAATTGAGTCGATACATACCATTAGTAGAATTAAACGCCCATGACTAGCGCGATCGATAAGAACAGTCTGCTGGAAGCAGAAGCCTGGGAATTGTTGGAAGAGTCGATAATTTATTACCAGGGAAAACCCATTGGTACTGTAGCCGCCAGAGATGCGGAGTCAGATGCACTCAATTACGATCAGTGCTTTCTCCGCGATTTTGTCCCTTCTGCCTTGGTGTTTCTCATGCACGGCAAAGCAGAGATTGTGCGTAACTTCTTAGTAGAAACACTGAAGTTACAAAGTCATGAAAAGCAGATAGACTGCTTTGAACCAGGAGCGGGATTAATGCCTGCAAGTTTCAAAGTACATTCTAATGGGAATGAGGAATTTTTGGTCGCTGATTTTGGTGAACTAGCGATCGCTCGCGTTCCCCCAATTGATTCTTGTATGTGGTGGATTCTCTTGCTACGCGCCTATGAAAAAGCTACAGGCGATTTGACTCTAGCGCGTCAGCCAGATTTTCAAGCAGGAATCAAGTTAATTTTGGATCTTTGCTTGGTACATCGCTTTTCCATGTACCCAACAATGTTAGTTCCCGATGGCGCGTTTATGATTGACCGTCGCATGGGAGTCTACGAACATCCTCTAGAAATTCAGGTGTTATTCTATGCGTCTCTCAGGGCTGCTACTGAATTGCTTTTACCAGATGGGGATGGCGATAGCTACCTTGGCAAAGTCAATAGGCGATTGGGATCTTTGAAATATCATATCCGCAACTATTACTGGCTAGACTTAAAGCGATTGGGGGAAATTTATCGTTACAAGGATAACGAATTTGGTAAAGAAATTGTTAATAAATTCAACATCAACTCAGAATCAATCCCCACTTGGTTGACTGAGTGGTTGCCCGAAACTGGAGGATATTTAGCGGGAAATCTGGGGCCGGGACGGATAGATTTTCGCTTTTTTGCTCTGGGAAATCTGATGGCAATCTTAGCTTCCTTAGCAAGCGAAAAAGAATCTCAAAGTATTATGAATTTATTTGCCCAACGTTGGCAAGACTTGATCGGCTATATGCCTGTTAAAATCTGCTTTCCAGCAATGGATGGTTTAGAGTGGAGAATTGTTACAGGATGTGATTCTAAAAACAGGGCTTGGTCTTATCACAACGGCGGTAACTGGCCCGTTTTGCTGTGGTTATTTACCGCAGCGGCACTGAAAGCAGGTCGAATAGAACTTGCCCAAGCAGCTATCGCCATTGCCGAAAGGCGTTTATTTAAGGATAAATTCCCAGAATACTACGATGGCAACAATGGCCGTTTGATTGGCAAAGAAGCTAGAATTTATCAAACCTGGAGCATTGCCGGATTGCTAGCAGCCAAAAAACTGCTGGAAAATCCAGATCACTTGGAATTAATCAGCTTTGCAGAGGGTCTTGAAGTTCCAGGCTGTAGTCTGTAGATACTGATTGCGCCGCAAGGCTCTAAAGAAAATATGATTTACAATACCTTCGCCATTTTTTTGTAGGTTGGGTTGAGCGTTCGCGTAGCGTCCCGTAGGGAAGCAAAACCCAACAAATATAATATGTTGGGTTTTGTGCCTCAACCCAACCTACGAATCGAGGTATTTTTCGATTTGACGAAGGTATTGGATTTAGCTATGTGATTATATAGGGTGTTTCTGCTAACTAGCTACACTGAAACAGCGATGCCTCACAGCAAGTCGCTTCTCTGCCAGACGCTATGCGTAGCTTGCTACTGCGTAGGAATATAGGTCTACGCGAAACTGTTAGTAAGTATAAGTGAATAAATACCAGAGTTGTGCTAGGTAAAATCCTAATCAACAGATCGCAGCGATCGCACAGCCTCTTTTCTGCCAGAGCCTAAGCCAACGAGTTACCCTGCCTCTGAATCCTCTTCTCAAATACCCGATAACTGATACACTATATTGTAAGAGGTATCTGAAGTGTCATACTTAGTAATATCACCAGATAGTCTTTGCATAATTAACACGTTTTAACGTGTATAAACCATGAAAAATACTTCAGATTTAATTTCAGAATTTGAACAACTATTCAGACAAAAATTACAACTAAATAATTGTAAACTTAGAAAAAAAAGACAAGAGAATAATTATGAAATTATTACTCCAGCTAAAGACATTTTTTTGATGTATTGGTCTGAATTCCCAGACGTTAACTTAATATATCAAGCTGTAGGGGTACGCACTCAGCAGACTAGTGTTTATGAACGAGCTATCCGCTCCCACATTAGTTCTAGTCTGAGTAGTATTCAGGAGAATCCTAGCTCTGAATCACCATTATTGGTGAACTAACTAATACTCAGATAACATAGAGAATATTTACTAAGCTCTCGCCAGTTTTTATCATATAACTGACGAGAGTTGATCACCGAAAATCTGTTGATCATAAGATAAAAATGCAATCCGAAAAAAATCAAGATCAGCTAGATTATAAAACTTTATTAGCCAATGCAAAGCAAGCTTTAAAAGTTGAATACCATAAATCAGCCGCTTTAGCATCCCAACTGCAAGCCGTAAAAACTCAGTTACAGCAAGTTCAGGCTGAAAACAAAACTCTCAGGGAGAGTGCTTACGAAGATGTAGTTAAGCACTTTGAGGCGCGAACTCAAGCAGCAGAAGCACTAGCACTAAAAACAGAAGTCCGCCAAAGATTCCTTGAAGCCAATGGTTACAACGATGATCAGAGCTTCGAGACTTTATGGGATAGCATTAAAAATAAGATTCAGATCCAAGATGGTGAAGTGAGAATCGTTGCTCAAAATGGCACTCCTAAATTCACTTTAACAGGCAGCATGATGACTTTGAGGGATTTTATTCAATCCCTCAAACAAGACCCAATCTCTAGAAAGTTTTTCTCCAAGTAAAGACCCAAATTTATGAAACTATGTCGCTAGAAGCTGGCTAAAGATTGTCCAAGAAAGCTATTCATCTTCATCTCCTGGCGGTCGTTCGCTCTCGCTTTGTTGGGCATCCCACTCCAAAATAATGCGTTCCAACATCTCAGACTGCGTACAGTTATTAACATCGGCGTACATTTTAATCAACTGCCTCACTTCAGGACTGATGTGGCGAATCTCTAGTTGGTTATTTTGTAGCATGTCCATTAACTTTTAGTGTCTATTACTTTATGTTGACCCATTAAACTATTTCTGTTGCAATAAATTTTGTTAATGGCGATGTTTTACGACAACCCGCTGCGCGTCTATGCTCTTTGTCACCTGCTATGTAACAATTTAGCCTTAAAATCGCTTAACCTGGCGGGGCTGCTTCTTCAAAGGGACGGATAATCGCTGGGGCTGGCGTAACCTCTGGTTTAAAGATTGCCTGCAATGCTTGTTCTAAGGTTTGTGCCATGACAATGCGGTTTTCGTAAGCCACAACTACCCGCACCAAAGTTGGTAAGCTATTCTGTGTGGCTTCTAAATAGATTGGCTCAACATACAGCAGCGATTGCTCAATGGGAATTACTAATAAATTGCCCTGAATAGCTCTCGAACCCTGGCGATTCCACAGGGAAATTTGCTGAGAAATTACTGGGTCTTGGTTAATTCGCGCTTCGATTTGCTCTGTTCCGTAGATCAGTCTTTCTTTGGGAAAAGTATATAACAATAACTTACCGTAGTTTTCGCCATCCGATCGCGCCGCTAACCAAGCGATTAAATTAGTCCGTTGTCTGGGAGTATACGGCAGAAGCAGGATAAACTCTTCTCTACGAGAGGCTGCGCCAACAAACGGTACAGTGGGTAGACTAGTAATCAAATAATACGGCTCTACCGGACGGGCTTCGCTGCCATAAATTTCGTTAGGAATCTGCCACTGGTCTTCCCGGTTGTAAAATACCTGGGGGTCGGTCATGTGGTAGGTCATCAACCGCTCAGATTGAATTTTGAAGAAGTCCACAGGATACCGGATGTGGCTGCGGAGATTAATCGGCATGGCACTGAGCGGTTTGAAGGTGTTGGGAAATATCCTTGACCAAGTGGCAATGATCGGATCGCTGGGATCGGCAATATAAAAATTAACGCTGCCGTGATAGGCATCAATCACTACCTTGATAGAATTACGAATGTAGTTGATTCCCTCGCTACCAGTGTCTGAGTAAGGATAGCGATCGCTCGTTGTGTAGGCATCAACAATCCAGTAAAGATAACTGGGATTACTTGGGAAATCTTGATTAGCAGCAGCAGCCACTAAATAAGGGTCGCTGTCAAATTTCAAAAAAGGTGCGATCGCTTGAATACGTTGCTTCACATTTCGCCGGAACAACACCTTTGTCTCAGGCAAAAAGTCCCGTGTGAATAACATTTGCCAATCCTTCAAATACATGGCAAATAGCCAGCGTCGCCATGCTGAAGCAATTTCAACGCCACCCAGACCATCATAAGAGTTGTAAACATTGTCACTACCACTGGGATAGTCTAGCTCTCTAACTCTTGTGCCAGTCATCACGTAGGTATTGGCTATTTCACCGTAATAAATTCGGGGTTGCCCAATGGGAATACTGTCACGAATGGCTTCACTGGAAGTTGTCAGGGCAGTACTATTACCGCTAATATCTTTGACAAAATATTCTGGTAGCCCACCCGGCCCAACTGTATTAACTGGGCTAACAGTGAACCCAAAACCGTGGGTATAAATTAAATGGCGGTTAACCCATGTTTGAGCTTCCTGTGGTACTGCACTGTAGTTTAATTCTCGTCCAGCAATTAGTACCTGCCGCCGTTCTGTTTGTTCATCTGCTTGCTGCTCCGGTTCTGGCGGTTTTTGGGGGGCTGATGGGCGGCGGGAAGTTACATCTGTTTTCAGAGTATACCGATCAATATCGGCATCGGGGAACCGATAATATGGCCGGATTTGTTGCAGTTGACGGTTAGTTTGTAACAGTGGGTGCTGATCCCAAAGGCGAATATTCCGAATTGTCAAGTCATTATTTTGAATATCAGCTTCAGTTAGTGTTCCTTGGGGGTTGAAGGTTCTGGTATCGATCGCCTCTAAATCGAATGCTTGGCGAGTTAAGGCAATAGTCCGCTGAATGTAGGGTTGCTCTCGTTGCAACTCATTAGGTAGGACAATTAAAGATTGCACCACAGCAGGTATAACAACATCAGTTGCTACAACTAGTACTAGATAAACCCCTAATCCGTAAAATACTAAACGACGATACCGAGATTTGGGTTTCCAGAAAAAGGTTTGCCAAAGTAGGTAAGTTGCGATCGCTCCTGCCACGATGCACAAGACGGTGTAAGCTGGCAACTGGGTTGTCACATCCGTATAGCTAGCACCATAACTTACTCCACGGGTAGAATACACCAGTTCATAGCGACTCAGCCAATAACTAAAAGCCACTACCAGCATCAACAAGCCACCCATACCGGATAAATGACGCTGCTGCTGGGGCGAAAAACCAGGGAAAATCCCCTGACTCAAACTGTCAGCCGACAAGAGATAAGTGAGGGTAACGGCGACAAAGCCATACAAACATAATCCCATCAGCCAGAGTTCTAGTAGTTCCCAAACGGGTAAGGAAAATACATAAAAGCTGATATCTCGGCCAAATAAAGGCTCAGTGCTGTTGAAAAGGGTGGGGTGAAAATATTGCAGCACCTTTGCCCAGTTTTGGAATAGGATCAACCCAAAAATGGGGCTGAATACAACTGCGATCGCAGTTAGTAAAAATTGGGGATAAATTAAGATTGCGATCGCTATTCCCACAATTAAACCGAGATACGAGACTTGAGAGACAATCTCCCTCAAGAGTTGCCAGATTGTCTCTGGTCGAAATAGGGCAATAATGGGTTGACTAGCTTTATTAACTGGAGGATGCCAGTAAGAAAGAGCAATTTGACCATAGTGAGCCAGCATTAACCCGATCAACAAGCTCAGTACGAAAGCTAGGGGTAATAACCAGCGCAATCTGAATGGTTTAAGGCGTTGCGGTGTAAGTGTTCGGGTTTCGTTGCGTGTTTGATAATGAGGACTGAGAAAATTCTTTAATTCACTGCTCAGTTCTGCTTCCTCACGCCTCACTTCTTCAATCTTCAAAGACTGGGGATATTTTAACCGTTGTGCGAAAGCCAGATTTAGCAGTAGATAAGCAGCAGTTATCCCAGCCACCACTATCCACAAAACACCACGAGTTACCACTCTTAACAGAAATACTTGGAGGTAGCCGACTTCCTGAAACCAAAAAATCTCTGCTCCTATGCGGGAACCCAGATCCAGGAGTAGCCACAGCCCGAAGAATACAATTAATAGTCTAAAGCCCCATTTCCAATACATTTTGATTCACCATCATTGATCCTTAAAACTCGGTTGTTGCAGTTCAAAGCACAAGTTCCGAGTTCCCAGCCTCAAGCTTGCTAATTAGAAGTCTATTTTTTCTGTTCTAGCGTCCTTACTTGCTACTTGCTACCTCCCTAAAAGGCTTTGGGAATTCCAGCTTGTTTCAAAACTCCGTTAGCGGTATGGCGTGACTTGATGGTTCCGTCTACAACAAACCGACGATCTGTAATTGGACTGTACCAGATTTCATGATCTCCTTTGCCTTGCCGTTCAAAGTAGCACCCAACTTCTCAATACCTACACCATTTTTTTGTAGGTTGGGTTGAGCGTTCGCGTAGCGTCCCGTAGGGAAGCAAAACCCAACAAATACGTTGGGTTTCGTGCCTCAACCCAACCTACACCTGAAATCTCTCCTTAGTCCTCTTTAGAGGACTTTAGCTATTAGCAGGGGAATTACATTCCTCTGCGGGATGACAACGAAGCTGATGATTTGGGACATCCTTACACTGTCGGCTAACCTAATAATTACAGAAGCGATCGCTCCTAACTCACTATCATTCACTCTTGGATCTCGGATGTTGCTGTTAAAAACACGAAGTTCCGAGTTAAAAAGCAGAGCAATCGCTTTCCAATCTCCATTATTCACTCTTGGATCTCGGACGTTGCTGTTCATAGCTCCAAGTTTCGTGTTCTTATCTCGAAATTCTATGTTCTGAGGTTGAAGCTTCGAGTTCAGAACTCGGAACGCCGAGCAATTTACTCCAACATCCGAGTTATGAGCCTCAACATTGCACCTTAGAAGTGCAATAGCCGAGCTATTTTCTACAACGCTGCTGCTTGAGGCTTGGATTTCCGAGATTTACGGGCGAACCTTTGCCCCATTTCCTCAACTACTCCATTTAAACCAGCGCCTTGTCCACTAGCTTTAGCATAGTTATACACCTGCAACGCGGCTGCATAAGCTTCACTACCCACAGCTAGAGAAGTATCATCTAGCAACTCATGTAATTGTGACAAAGACAGCAATACTGGATACAAAGCTTCAAATAATTGTACGTCTTTCCGCATCTCATTAAGGTCAAACGATCGCGGTAAAAACTCTGGGTTCTGTGTCGCCACTTCTAATGCTTTGCTTACAAAGGCGCGGCTTTTATCTCCCATCTTGGGTAAAGCTTTACGCTCCTCGTTACTCAAATCAATCAAAAATGGTAGTTTTTCTTTCAGAACCAGCCCTTTCAAGGTCTTGTAATTTTCCCCAAATTATAGTTAGTTGAAAAAATAAAGTTGGTAAACGGGGAATAGCTAGAATGATTATAGGTCAAGTATTTGAGCGTTTTGTAGAAGAAAGTCCG
>JAIVFU010000390.1 GCA_020829485.1 Nostoc sp. CHAB 5834
TTCTAACATTGGATGGTTTTTCGCGATGAGATTGGCTTTAGCCAATTGCGAAGAAAGAGACCACATGAAACCACAGGCAAAAATCAGGATCGTACCAAACTCAATTGGACCAAAACCCGCATGCTCACCTACGGTACCTGGCATGATGTTGGTGTAAAAGTCGAAATAATGTCCGACGATAATTCCCCAAGCAGCAATCTTCAAAAAGATGTATGTTCGTTTGGCGTCCCTTGTCATGAGAACAAGGAATGGAAAGACAAAGTTTAGGAAGATGTTTATAAAAAACGGTGCTTTGTAGATGCCTCCAAACCCGCTAAAACGCTCTCTGTAATAGATCGCTTCTTCCGGCAAATTGGCGTAATAAATCAGCATAAACTGGGCAAACCAGACGTACGTCCAGAATATGCTAAATGCGAACATAAACTTGCCCAAATCATGAAGATGGCTATCGTTAACAATTTGCAAATATCCTCGCTCTTTCAACGTAACAACCGTGAGCGTAATGATAGCAAGACCTGTTACGTGCCAGCTCGCCAGGGTATACCAGCCAAACATTGTACTGAACCAGTGTGTGTCGATAGACATCACAAAATCCCAGGCTGAGGTTGACGAAGTAACGGCAAACACAACCAGAAACGCAGTGCCGAATTTGATGCTCTTCTCGTAGTACTCTGTCCCACCGTGGATATCTTCCTGTAATGAGTAGCTGCGTAGCATACGCCATAGCAGATACCACGATGCGATGTATATTACCAGACGAATCAAGTAGAACGGCGTGTTCAAGAAACCAGCTTTACCCGCAATGATAGGATCGTAACTCTCACTTGCTTTGTCGTAAAGAGCAGGATTCGTCCAGTGAAACAGATCATGACCGGCTAGGAAAAAGACAGCGATGATAACAAGGCCCATTGGGAGCACATAAGCAGGCATTGCTTCAGGAATACGCTTAAATGCTGACGACCACCCGGCTTGCGCCAAGTAGTTGTAGGAAATGAAGAACATACCTATTACAGATGCTCCGATGAAATAAATTGCATTTAACCAAAGGTTTGCATACAATCTATTCGTCCATTTGTACGCGTGGTGCGCTCCTTCGTCCATGGCTGGCGCCAGCTCCTTGGACAACTTCATGTGTTTCATGACTGCCGGCGCCCGTTGCCAGCAAGTACGAGCCAATTGCTACCAACGCTACGCCAACACCGATACCGATGAGAAGTCGACGTTTGGATTCCGCAGTAAATTCAAATTGTTCGTCTAAAGACGGTATTGCGTGAGCCGATGCCATTCTTTGGTTAATTGTTTCCTTTCCAAGCCTCTGAAGTGATTCTTCCGATAGCCTAAATCTGAACTTGAAACGATACTACTATTATTCCTGCTGTAATTTGTGAACGTACTGTACGATTTTCCACCGCTCTTCGGGGGTCATCTGAGAGCCGTGTGGCCACATCCGTCCTTTACCGTGCGTAATGACGTGGAAAATATGCCCGTCGTTCATTGTCTTGTAAGCGTCAGCCGAGTAGCTGGGAACCCCTTTGTACTCTTTTCCTACAAGTCCGTCTCCTTTTCCACCTTCACCATGACAGTGAATGCAGTAACGACCATACAGAATCTTACCTTCTTCAAGCGTCTTTTCCGTCTGAGAAATTGGGCTAATGAGTACCCGTTCTGCCAGACCAAGGCTGTCTTTGGGAATGTTATAGATCATCAGATCAGTCGTCGCACTGTCGCCACTACCAAACGACGTATGGTAGTTTGGCCGTGCTACCGTACCACGAGCCGGATCACGCATGTTCCACCCGTAAGGATTGATCGTGTTTGCCCGGACCTGACGATAAGGTTCGTAGCCAACAGCATCATACATCTGTGGCGCGAACTCACGACCCGTATCGTTATGATCATCTTTGCAGGATGTCCCGGCAAATAACAGACCAACGATGGCCAAAGCCGTTACGCTCGTATGTTTGATTGTCATGTTCATGTTCATAGTTAGAACTGCTTCACGTTTACCTCAGCAGCTCCCGAGTTTTTCAGGATTCTTTCCACGTCGCCTTCAGCCAGATTGTTTTTGCTCATATCAATAGCCATGGCAAACTTGTTGTCCGTCGTCCGCAGATCGTACATGAGTGGTTTAACCGTTGGTCCGAGTCCATTCGATACGATGAAGGTACCAACCATACCTAGAGCGCAAAAGAGCACTGTCAACTCAAATATGATAGGCACATAAACTATTGGGGAGTAAGAGTCTTTACCACCAACGATCATCGGCCAGTCGAACCCTTCCATATAAGCTGTCAATAACAGCGCAGCTGTCGTCCCGGATAAAGCAAACAGGAAAGCAACAATGCCTAATCGGCTGCGTGGGTGACCCAGGGCAATGTCAAGTCCGTGAATCGGGAAAGGTGTGTACACCTCATGAATCCGAACGCCTGCACCCTTTACATCTTTAACAGCTTTCAGTACAACATCATCGTCATCATAGATGCCAACTAAAAACTTACCGCTACCATTTACGTCTGACATGTTCAGTGATTATTGATTTGTGGATCAATGGTATGCAAGGTTCGTATTACTTTCTGCAAACTGTCGAACCGTACCGAGAACCTTTTTATTCTGCGTCTTTATTAAACGTTGGATTGGTAACCCGCTCTCCTTTGGCCACTCCGGATACCGATACCGGTAATTTTTCTGAAGACGACTTGATGATTGCTTTTACTTCGGCCATGTTAACGACTGGCAGGAATTTGGCAAACAACAGGAACAGCGTAAAGAAAAGACCGAACGAGAAAATGTAATCGCTGATATCGAAGAGCGTTGGGTGAAACATAGCCCAGCTAGATGGCAGGTAATCGCGGTGTAGCGACGTAACGATAATTACAAATCGCTCGAACCACATACCAATGTTCACGATAACCGACAGAACGAACGTCCAGACAATGCTGCGACGGATAGTTCGCGACCAGAACAACTGAGGAGATATTACGTTACAGGTCATCATAGCTGCATAAGCCCACCAGTAAGGACCTGTTGCTCGGTTAATGAATGCGTAGCTTTCAAACTCAACACCTGAATACCAGGCGATGAAGAACTCAGTCAGGTAAGCGACCCCTACAATAGAACCTGTCAGCGTGATGACTTTATTCATCGACTCGATGTGCTCCAGCGTAATATAGTCTTCCAGCTTAAACACGACCCGGATGATCAACATTAAGTTCTGCACCATAGCGAATCCCGAAAAGATAGCACCGGCAACGAAGTACGGCGGAAATATAGTCGTGTGCCAGCCAGGAATAACCGACGTAGCAAAGTCCATACTTACAATAGTGTGTACGGATAATACCAGTGGGGTAGACAGACCAGCCAGAATTAAGCTCATGTATTCATACCGGGCCCAGGTCTTGGCCGAACCAT
>JAIVFU010000391.1 GCA_020829485.1 Nostoc sp. CHAB 5834
TGAAGGTAATAACGGGCTGAAGGGCCGTTGAGCGAACTGTATCTAACAGATACTTATAAGCGGCCATAGGTAAAGATACGAACCGCTTCGGGTTAGTTAAAGATTTGACGGATACAGTTGTATCACCCGGTAAGCCAATTAGCTTTATCTCCCCTCGCTTGTTTTTCGCTCAATAACTTTCTGAATTATAAAACCCTCCTGAACTAATTGGCGACGATATAGGGCTCGTCCGAAATGCATAACTGACCCTAAGTAAGCACTTTGGCGATTCACCTGCCAACGTTTAGCTTCTTGCTCATTGGTAGGGGTTAAAGGCTCAAAAACGGGATCACCTTGGTACGAAATCAAATTAGATGCCTCTGTGTAAGAAAAATGGTCCAACTGAAATTTTATGCGGTAGCCTAAGGCCTTGTTTTCGATCAGTAAAGGTTCTTGTGCGATAGCAGTAAGCGTATCGGTGACCTGACTAAATGACAGCGCTTGAGGGTTGAGCAAGCGGCATAGTCGGGCGTTCTGGCTTCTTCCAATAAAGAACGCCGTGAAGAGCTCTACTTGCTTAGCCCGTTCAGCACTTCCTCGCCGACGGGCTCTGACGGTAATAGCGTCTAATTGATTATCGAGCGGTTTGAGCAATAACCGGTACGCCTTTTGATCTTGCGTTTGGATTGTTGTCTTGAGGGTAGTAAACCCAACGTACGAGACAACTAAATCAAATTTACCAACGGGCGCGTCAACCAAGGTAAATAAACCGTTTTGATCAGTCACCGTACCCTTCGTTGTCCCAGAGAGAAAAACGTTAGCAAATGGTAATGCTTCCTGATTTTTACCGTTCTGAACGTACCCTCGAATCGTTGTCTGCGCCCAGTTAAATTGGGTCAGTAATAATGTATAAGAGATAATCAGAACGGCTTTGAAACTCATGTTCTCATGAATGGAATGTGGTACCTATGCTACGGATTGAGTTGGACAGCTATCAAAGCTGGCGGAAGACGCCGGACTTTGTTGGTTTCATGTTGCATACTCCTGTACCTCACTTACTTATACGGATACCAGCGGAGCCGGGGCTTTCGCTTACGTTGATGCCTCTGTTATTAAATTATGATTCATTACTGAAATGACAAATCGGTACTCTTGGGTTAGCCCCATCGTTTAGTTGCCACTTTTGATATGGTATAAAGTATACCAGGCAAAATATAGCAAATACGCTCATATTTGCATGCTCAATGGCAAATTTTCTATGCGTAAAAGGCTTATTCTAATTATCGATGATGACCCAGACGACCGTTTGCTCATGCGCCGAGCTATCGAACAGACCATTAAAACTGTATTTGTTGTTGAAGCCCAGAATGCACAGGAAGCTTGCAAATGGCTCCTGCAAGATAGTAAGCTAACCAATTTTGATTTGGTACTTCTTGACATGAACATGCCTGGTATAAATGGCTTAGAAATGATTACCAGCATTCGTTCAGCGACCCACACGCAACATATTCCTATTGTGATGATTTCGACCAGCGATAGTCCAAAGCAAGTTCAGGAGTCCTACGCTCGAGGAGCTAACGCCTATATTGTGAAGCCCTACAGCAGCATCGGTTATCAGGCTATTGTTGACGCTATTGAAACCTGTTTTCTGAAAGCATAGACACCACAAGGGAACAGTAAACCTTTCCGTTAAACCAGAATAAAATTTTGGCCTAATTCCCGTTGTTGACGTTCCCAGGTCAACAGTCGGCTTGATTCAAAATAGTGCATAATTTCTTCGATTTGTTGCTCCTGACTACTTTTCAAAGAAACGACTTCCCGCTCTTTCAAGTCAATTGATCGCTTTTTAAACTCGTTTTCTATCGACTCAACCGCTTGCGCTAAATGTCTGTAATGCTGCTTCCATTCCTGAATATGATTGTGGAGTAGATTAGGAACTATAGGATCACTAACCCGCTGTAAGTAGTGTAGATCACTTTGATACGCTGACTTCAATACGTTAACGATACTATTCGTACTTGGTTTGGCTAGTAGCCAGTCTACCTCTCCGAGATCAACTATTGTCTTTATGAGCTCTAATTGGTGATTGGTTATGGATTTACAACCCATGCTCCAGCGAGCAAACAAACGCTCTTTGATTGGACAATCCACTATTTTGATAACGTCCGTGTGTCGTTGATCTTTCTCGATTTGTTTATATAAGGCTTTAATCGTCTCCTGCCGGCCTTCCAATACTTGTACGATACTTCCCTGGTTGATTAATAAAATTCCCGTTATACCTGCGGTCACATTATGAGATCGGCTTTGCTGAAGTAAGGAGATTAAGTCAGTCTCTTGAAACAGGCTGATTGAAGAACTAAAATAAACAATACAATGCTCCATTGGACGAGTGGTAAAGGAAACAAACGGTTGTTCTGCTTTAAAACGGTCGGCGTACTGTTTCAGATTGGCGTTGTTGTCGTGTAGGCGCTTTTTCATACATGAACATTTGACCGTTAATGTATGAAATCGCCTTTTTTAGTATGTTAACTCTTTATTGTATGGTCGCTACTTTATCATGACAACTTATCTCACTTTAGTCTACCAACGTACCGCGACAGATTGTTGTATTACCAGCCGAATCGCCTTAATGGAACATTTCGTACCAATGTTGCCTCTCTATTAGAAAGAAAAGCCGAATAGGTAGCTGTAATGAATCAGTAAATCAACTAAGCTAATTAAGGATTGATGGGGAGCCCTAGTAAATATAGCTTTTTTGCTTTTCCCTCAAGCCTGCCTTTTTCCCATCTATACCCCGCTGACGGTAGGTCATTCAGCAACTGATCTAGGTCTTCTAGCGTGTACGTGCGGGCATTCGATACGGCCCCATCCCAGGCAAAGAAAAAGGGAATAATGGGTATGGCATAGGTAAAAATCAACTGCTGCCAGGTTAAGGGCTTAACGAAGGGGGTGATCAACAAGGCCATGATAAAGTTTAACGGTAGGGCTATCCACCACAGGTAAATCGGAAAGCTGTTGTCGCTTAATTCATAGACACACAGGGGCTGACGGCTTTGCTGAGCATCGGCCAGAATCTGGCGGGCCACTTGAGGCTTCATGTGATGCATACTACCAATCAGGGTCCTGACCCCAGGTTCGACCAAGTTTACCTGAGCAGCATCGACTGGGTAGGGGACATAGGCGATGCGGGATGAGGCGCTCAGAGCGTTTATGGTGTTAACTAAGTGCCGATCAGGGTATAAGTCGGTTAAATGCAGAGTTAATCCTTCTCCTGGATAGCATTTTTGTAAACGAGTAAACACGGCAATCATTGGTCCTCCGCTGCCTGAGCAGAGATCGATGATCGTTGGCGCTTGGGAATGCCTAAGGGCTCTATGGATCAAGGCCGTCAGCTCTTGGTCAG
>JAIVFU010000392.1 GCA_020829485.1 Nostoc sp. CHAB 5834
TGAAAGAATTCTTGCTTTACTGCCACAGCCGCCGTCAATTATATTTGTTCACTGGGTTACCGACTTTATTAATGCCCGAGTCATTCATGAGCTGAAACGACTGACCAACGCGACTATATACTGGCTTATGATTGATAACGCTCCACTGACGGGCGGGTGTCATTATCCCTGGTCTTGCAAAGGTTATCAGCATAACTGCTCCGCATGTCCAGCTATTGTATCAAAGGCCTATCGTCGTTTGGCAGCACAGAACCTGGCATTCAAGCAAACGTATCTACCTGCTGATCTTCATTTGATCACGTTCTCGAAAAGCGATTACGTCCGGGCGAAGAGTTCTGCGTTGTTTAAGAGCAGGTCAGTGCTACAATGGCTGGGGCTGGTTGATGATGAAATATTCGGTTTAGGAGATAGGCAAGCGGCCAGAACGTATTTTGGTCTGTCAGCCGATGAGCCAGTGTTATTTTTTGGAGCGGCTTCGCTGGCAGAGAAGCGAAAGGGAATGCAGCTTTTGTTGAACGCCCTGAATTTGGATTTGAGTCAGAGCAGAACCTTGCTCATAGCTGGCGAGTATTCTGCATCAACAATACCTGGCAACGTTAAACAGGTTGGTTACCTCTCCGAAACGGAATTAATACTGGCCTATCAGGCAGCCGATGTATTTATCTGCCCATCAGTAGAAGATTCAGGACCTATGATGATCAATCAGTCGCTAATGTGTGGTACGCCCGTTGTAGCATTCGATATGGGTGTTGCACAGGACCTGGTCGTAACCGGCCGAACTGGCTATCTGGCCAGGCTGGGCGATGCCCATGACTTGGCTCTGGGTATCGACCACGTACTGAATCGTGATGTTGAGAGTCGGGATGCCCTTAGAAGTCAATGTCGTACTATGGCCTTGGAATTGTATGGCCGAACCGCGTTTGTCAATCGGCTGTTGCCGTTGCTGGCAGCTTGAAAAGTATGTTTATGCCTGATATCCTACCAACTAGTGAACTTACTTTTCTTGAATGGGACAGTGAGTTTTTTGGGCGCAAAGTTGGTAGAATTAATATTTCAAAAACCGCTCCTTACCCATTAGACTTTATTCTCGAAACGGCCCGGCGGCAGCATTATGAACTGCTTTATGCATTTGTTGATGCGGGTATGTCAATATCGGATGAAGCACTAAGTACTCCCAGGGGTTTGTTTGTTGATTGTAAGACCGTGTTCGAACATGTGTTATCTCCGTTAGCCAGTACACCCTCCTCTTTTGTTCGACGCTTAACGGCAGGGGATGATTTGGACAGAATTTATAATCTAGCTTATCAGAGTGGAGAATTCTCCCGGTTCAGGATTGACCCAGCCATTGGTCGTGAAAATTTTCAACGACTTTACAGACGATGGGTCGACAATTCAATTACAGGGGCTGTAGCTGATGTAGTCATGGTGTATGAGGCAAAAGACTCGCTAATCGGATTTGTTACGCTTAAAATAACTGGACACACTGGTGTGATTGGGTTAATCGCTGCTGATACAAATCATCGAGGGCAAGGTGTTGGTACGAGTCTTATGAACCATGTAAAGGCGTATGCTGCCGAGGCTGGGCTGGACCGCCTTGAAGTAGTAACTCAGGGGCTAAACGTGGGAGCATGTCAATTCTACGAAAAAAATCAGTTCTCACGAAAAAGTGAGACTAGTGTGTATCATTTCTGGTTGTGAAAAATTATAGTATTCCATTCAATAAACCGTTTCTTTCGGGGCGGGAAACGGTCTATATAACCGACTCGGTGAACTCTGGTAAGATTTCAGGCAATGGGTTATACACGCAAAAATGTCACCACTTCTTTGCCAGTCGATATGGTTTTAGCAAAGTTTTGCTAACTACATCCTGCACCGACGCTCTCGAAATGGCTGCTATTCTGGCTAATATCCAACCCGGCGATGAAGTAATTATCCCTTCTTACACGTTTGTGTCAACGGCTTTGGCCTTTATCAGGCAGGGGGCTAACGTTGTTTTTGCTGATAGTACGGCTGAAAATCCAAACGTAGATGTTGACCAACTGGAAGGATTGATAACCGAACGGACTAAAGCCATTGTTCCTGTCCATTACGCGGGCATTGCCTGCGACATGGACAAGATAATGGAGCTGGCTACTCGGTATAATCTCTTGGTAATTGAGGACGCTGCTCAAGCCATTGACGCTACGTATAAGGGTAAACCGTTAGGATCAATAGGGCACTTAGCTGCATTTTCCTTCCATGAGACAAAAAATATAATTTTGGGCGAGGGAGGGATGTTAGTTATCAATGATGATCGTTTTTTTAAACGCTCCGAAATTATCTGGGAGAAGGGTACTAACCGTAGTGAATTTTTTAGGGGAGAGATCAATAAATATGGTTGGGTTGACGTGGGTTCGTCTTTTCTGCCATCAGAAATTATATCCGCTTTTTTGTATGCCCAGTTAGAGAATATCGAACAGATACAAACACGCCGAATTCAGCTTTGGACGTACTATTATCAAACACTTTTGCCTGTGGCAAGGGCCGGGCATTTTCGGTTACCATCAATCCCTGATTATGCCACCAATAATGCACACATGTTTTATTTGGTGTGTCAGAATTTGGAGCATCGGAACGCGTTAATAAATGCATTAAAGAGTGAAGGTATACTAGCGGTGTTTCACTATATAAGCTTGCACAAGAGTGATTACTACCATAAAAAGCATGACGGGCGCGAGCTATTCTTTTCCGATAATTACACAGACTGCCTGGTTCGACTACCTTTGTTTTATGAATTAACGTATGACCAGATTGACCAAATTGTTTATGTAATCAATAAGATATACATAGGCCAACCTTATGCCCAGGTTATCTATAATAACAATTAACTTCAATAATGCGCCGGGTCTGCAAAAGACTATAGCGAGCGTTGTTGCACAAAGTAGTAAAGAGATTGAGTATATTATAATTGATGGCGGATCAACTGACGAAAGTGTAGCGATAATTGCGCAATATTCGGATAAAATCACCTATTGGATAAGCGAGCCTGATCAGGGTATCTATCAGGCCATGAACAAAGGTATAAACCGAGCTACCGGCGATTACTGCCAATTTCTGAATTCAGGTGATTGGCTGGTTGATAACCAGGTAGTAGAGCGGATGCTAAATCCTGTACCTACCTGTAGCATTCTGGTTGGTAATCTGTTGTTGGTGCAGCAAAATGGTGTTATTCGAAAAGATTCCTTTCAGTATCAGGAGATTAGCTTTCTTGCATTTTACCGAGGAACGCTTAACCATTCATCCGCTTTCATTAAACGTAGTTTGTTTAAAACATATGGTTTATACGACGAATCGCTGGCAATCGTTGCT
>JAIVFU010000393.1 GCA_020829485.1 Nostoc sp. CHAB 5834
TGCAGTTCTGTGCGTAGTTCTCGACCGTAAATCGAGAACCACAAAGTGGACGCGAGCAACAAACTCAGTTCTCTCAAAGAGAGGGTGTTGTCAAGTTATCGGCTTATTAGTACAGGTCAGCTGCAAGGGTCTTTAGTCCCCTCTTCCACATCCTGCCTATCAACCCAGTAATCTGGCTGGGAGCCTCTCACCCGAAGGTATGGAAGTCTCATCTTGAGGCCGGCTTCCCGCTTAGATGCTTTCAGCGGTTATCCATCCCGAACGTAGCTAATCAGCGGTGCTCCTGGCGGAACAACTGACACACCAGAGGTTCGTCCAACCCGGTCCTCTCGTACTAGGGTCAGATCCTCTCAAACTTCCTACGCGCGCAGCGGATAGGGACCGAACTGTCTCACGACGTTCTAAACCCAGCTCGCGTACCGCTTTAATGGGCGAACAGCCCAACCCTTGGGACCTACTCCAGCCCCAGGATGCGACGAGCCGACATCGAGGTGCCAAACCATGCCGTCGATATGGACTCTTGGGCAAGATCAGCCTGTTATCCCCGAGGTACCTTTTATCCGTTGAGCGACAGCGCTTCCACAAGCCACTGCCGGATCACTAGTCCCGACTTTCGTCCCTGCTCGACCTGTCAGTCTCACAGTCAAGCTCCCTTGTGCACTTACACTCGACACCTGATTGCCAACCAGGTTGAGGGAACCTTTGGGCGCCTCCGTTACTTTTTGGGAGGCAACCGCCCCAGTTAAACTACCCACCAGGCACTGTCCCTGAACCGGATTACGGTTCGAAGTTAGATATCCAGAGTGACCAGAGTGGTATTTCAACAACGACTCCACCGACACTAGCGTGCCAGCTTCACAGTCTCCCACCTATCCTACACAAGCCACACCGAACACCAATACCAAGCTGTAGTAAAGGTCACGGGGTCTTTCCGTCCTGCTGCGCGTAACGAGCATCTTTACTCGTAGTGCAATTTCGCCGAGTTCGCGGTTGAGACAGCTGGGAAGTCGTTACGCCATTCGTGCAGGTCGGAACTTACCCGACAAGGAATTTCGCTACCTTAGGATGGTTATAGTTACCACCGCCGTTTACTGGGGCTTAAATTCGCAGCTTCGCTTACGCTAACCGCTCCTCTTAACCTTCCAGCACCGGGCAGGCGTCAGTCCGTATACATCGTCTTGCGACTTAGCACGGACCTGTGTTTTTAGTAAACAGTCGCTTCCCACTGGTCTCTGCGGCCTTCATCGCTCCAGGAGTAAATCCCTTCACGAGTCCGGCCCCCCTTCTCCCGAAGTTACGGGGGCATTTTGCCGAGTTCCTTAACCACGATTCTCTCGATCTCCTTGGTATTCTCTACCTGACCACCTGAGTCGGTTTGGGGTACGGGTGACTAAAACCTCGCGTCGATGCTTTTCTCGGCAGCATAGGATCACTGATTTCCCCCGTGAGGGGTACGCATCGGATCTCAGGCTATGTGAGAGACGGATTTGCCTATCTCTCGCCCTACGTCCTTACACCGGGACAACCATCGCCCGGCTCAGCTACCTTCCTGCGTCACACCTGTTAATACGCTAACCGCACCAGCATAGGGTCGAGTGCTAGCCCCGGAGCTCCTCCCCGAAGGGATCGGTCACCGGTATTCGGACTCTTAGCATTACTGGATTAGTTTGGGCGGTTTTTCGTCAGTACGGGAATATCAACCCGTTGTCCATCGACTACGCCTGTCGGCCTCGCCTTAGGTCCCGACTTACCCAGGGCGGATTAACCTGGCCCTGGAACCCTTGGTCTTTCGGAGGACGGGTTTCTCACCCGTCTTTCGCTACTCATGCCTGCATTCTCACTCGTGTGGCCTCCACGGCTGGTTCACACCGCCGCTTCGCTGGCCACACGACGCTCTCCTACCGATCCGTACGGCTGGACCACGAAGGCCTACCAAATATACGAATCCTACGACTTCGGTGGCGTGCTTGAGCCCCGTTACATTGTCGGCGCGGAATCACTTGACCAGTGAGCTATTACGCACTCTTTCAAGGGTGGCTGCTTCTAAGCCAACCTCCTGGTTGTCTGTGCAACTCCACATCCTTTCCCACTTAGCACGCGCTTAGGGACCTTAGTCGGTAGTCTGGGTTGTTTCCCTCTCGACGATGAAGCTTATCCCCCACCGTCTCACTGCTGCGCTCTCACTTACCGGCATTCGGAGTTTGGCTGACGTCAGTAACCTTTTGGGGCCCATCGGCCATCCAGTAGCTCTACCTCCGGCAAGAAACACGCAACGCTGCACCTAAATGCATTTCGGAGAGAACCAGCTATCACGAAGTTTGATTGGCCTTTCACCCCTATCCACAGCTCATCCCCTCAGTTTTCAACCTAAGTGGGTTCGGTCCTCCACGACGTCTTACCGTCGCTTCAACCTGGCCATGGATAGATCACTTCGCTTCGGGTCTAGGACATGCGACTGAATCGCCCTATTCAGACTCGCTTTCGCTACGGCTACCCCTCTCGGGTTAACCTCGCCACATATCGCTAACTCGCAGGCTCATTCTTCAAAAGGCACGCCGTCACAGCTGCTAGGGCTGCTCCGACGGTTTGTAAGCAAACGGTTTCAGGTACTATTTCACTCCCCTCCCGGGGTACTTTTCACCTTTCCCTCACGGTACTTGTCCGCTATCGGTCATCTGGGAGTATTTAGGCTTATCAGGTGGTCCTGACAGATTCACACGGGATTTCTCGGGCCCCGTGCTACTTGGGATACTCTCCGGGCCATTACGACATTTCGACTACGGGGTTGGCACCCTCTGTGACTGGCCTTTCAAGACCATTCGTCTATATCGCGCTGTAACCCTTGCAGATCGGCAGATCTGCTGGTGAGTCCCGCAACCCCGAACATGCAACGCCTGCCGGCTATCACACATGCTCGGTTTAGCCTCTTCCGGTTTCGCTCGCCACTACTACCGGAATCACGGTTGTTTTCTCTTCCTGTGGGTACTGAGATGTTTCACTTCCCCACGTTCCCTCTACCCGCCCTATATATTCAGGCGGGAGTCACTAGGTCGCACAAGTACGCCCAGCGGGGTTTCCCCATTCGGAAATCCTCGGCTCAAAGCTCGCTTATCAGCTCCCCGAGGCTTATCGCAGATTGCTACGTCCTTCTTCGGCTCCAGATGCCAAGGCATCCACCGATTGCTCTTAGAAACTTGACTACATGAGTTTGAATCGATCGTGCGCCTGCAGCTCGAGAGCTGCCGACGTTTGACCAATGATCTATATCTCTTTCGAGATGTTTGATCGTAGAAATGAGATCTTGCGACCTCAGTTCTAAGATGCTCGCGTCCACTGTGTAGTTCTCA
>JAIVFU010000394.1 GCA_020829485.1 Nostoc sp. CHAB 5834
CGCGTTCGGCCGCACGCATCCTGCTCGCCCATTGCCTGGGCGAGAGACTGGTGCCGGATCAGGAGCGCATCGGCATCGACATCTTCCTGAGGGACAACCTGCCCTGACGCCTCGGCTGCGAGCCGATCTGATCGCGTGGTCCATACGCACGACGAATGCCGGGCCCAACCGAGGCCGCCGGCTGTGGCCGGCGAGCCCTTGTTTGAGCACTGGATCAGTCAGTTCAGGAATTCCGGCGAAATCAGGCTCGGCAGGAACAGCGAGACGGTCGGCCACATGATGATCAGGGCGAGGACGAAGAACATGGGTAGCAGCATGATCAGCGTGTCCCGGATCGCCGAGCGCATGCTGATACCCGCGACTGAACACGCGATCATCAGACACAGGCCATAGGGTGGCGTCACCAGTCCGAAGGCGAGACTGACGATGCCGATCATGGCGAAATGGACAGGGTCCATCATCACCGTCTTGGCCAAGGGCGCCAGGATCGGCCCCACGATGATGATCGAGGGGATCGCATCCAGGAAGCAGCCGACGAGCAGGAAGACACCGGCGATAAAGAAGCCGGTCTCGTAGAATCCCATGCCCCAGGCCGAAACGCCGGTGAGGATCGCCTGCGGCATCTTGTAATAGGCCATGAGCCAGCCGAAGGCCGACGCCGTGCCCACGCAAAACAGCGTCACGCCGGCAAGTTTGCCGGTGTCGAGCAGCGCCGCATACAGCCCTTTTGCATCCATCTCGCGATAGACGATCAGCGACAGGAACGCGGCGTAGATCACCGCGATCGCCGCGGATTCGGTCGCGGTGAACCAGCCGAAGACCTTGCCGCCGATAATGATGCCCGGCGTCAGCAGCGCCAGGAAGGAATGCTCGAACGCCTTCCAGACCTGCCGGATCGAGGAGCGCGGATACGTCGGGTAGCCGCGCCTGACCGCATATGTGTGCACGGTCGCCATCTGCGCCACGCCGATCAGGAGGCCGGGAATGACGCCGGCGAGGAACAGCGCGCCGATCGAGGTCGTCAGGATTCCGCCCCAGACGATCATCAGGATCGAGGGCGGGATGATCACCGCCAGCACGGCCGAGACGGCGGTGATCGCCACCGAGAAGCTGTCGTCATAGCCTTCCCGGCGCTGCGCCTCGATGAAGATCTTGGACTGGCTCGCGGCATCGGCCGTCGAGGAGCCGGAGATGCCGGCGAAGAAGAAGGACAGGACCACGTTGATCTGGGCGAGGCCGCCCGGAAAATGCCCGACCAGCGCCCGCGACAGGCTCATGAGCCGGTCCGTCACCCCGCCGACATTCATCAGATTCGCGGTCAGCAGGAAGAACGGCACCGCCAGCAGGATGAACGAATTGAACGCGTTGAACGTCTCGCTCATCAGCGTCATCGAATCGAGCCGCGGCTCGATGATCAGGATCGGGAGGCAGGCCAGGCCGAGGGCGAACGCAACGGGAATGCGCAGGAAAAGACCCAGGAAAAAGCAGCCGAAAAGGATTGAGGCAGCCTGCCCTGACGAGAGTACGCTGCCGGTCATGGGCTCATTGTCTTTCCGAAGAGAATGCGAAAATCATCGACGAACTGCTCGCCGAGGAAAAGGGCCCAGCTCCCCCCGGCGATCGGCCAGGCGATATGGATGAGCCACAGCGGCAGTTCGGCGAGTTCCGAGGTCCGGTTCCAGGCGAACTGCGTGAACTCGATGCCGGCGAAGATGAAGACGATGGCGATCGCCAGCACGCCGAGCTTGGCGACGATGCGCATGAAGGCGTCGCCTTTCGCGCCCAGCTTCGGCAGCAGGTCGACATCAAAATGGGCGCAGTCCCGCACGCCGATGATCGTGCCGATCATCACGGTCCAGATGAACAGGAAGCGGGCCAGTTCCTCCGTCCAGATATAGGAGGGGATCAGGTTGGAGTAGCGCGAGACGATCTGCAGCATGACCGGCACCACCAGGATGCCGACGGAAAAAACGACGACGAACGACAGCAATCGGGAATAGGCAGCCGTCATGCGCCGCCACAGGCTGGGCCTGCCAGACAAAGAGGCATCCATGATGAGTTCCGCATGCGAAATCAAAGCCCTGGACGCGGCGCGTCCAGGGCTGTCGGATCTGGGCTGAGGCGGTCAGACGCCGGCGATAGCGGTCTGGATTCCGCTGGCGTCGATTTCCTTCGCATAGGCCTGCATGATCGGCTCGGCGAGCTTCTGCATGGCCGGACGATCCTCGAACGGGATCCGCTTCAGGCGGCCTGCCGCTTCCAGCCTGGCGAGGATCTCGGAATCGCCGCTGGATTCGATCTTGCGCTCGTAATCGGCCGCTTCCTTGCCGGCCTGGATCACGGCATCCTGCAGATCCTTGGGCAGGGTCGCCATCGTCTTCATCGAGAAGCAGATCGGCCGGACCGAGACGGCGTGCTGCGTCATCAGAATGTTGGGCGCGACTTCGAAGAACTTCATCTGCTCGATGCCGGCAGCCTCGTTTTCAGCGGCCGAAATGACGTTGTTCTGGATCGCGTTGTAGATCTCGTTATAGGCGATCACCGTCGGTGACATGCCGATGGCCGCAAAGCTGCGCGACCAGATCGGCGCGCCCTGGACGCGAACCTTGAGGCCCTTGATCTCGGCGACGTTCTTCAGCGCCTTGTTGGCGAACAGATTGCGCACGCCACCGCCGCCATAGCCGATCAGCCGGACGCCGGCCTTCTTCTCGATCTCGTCGGCGATCGGGTTGAGCAGGCCCTTGTTCACCACCGCTTCCATATGCGCGAAATCGCGGAAGACGAAGGGCGCGTCGATAAACGGCGCCGCTTTGGCGAATGTCGACATATGGGCGGGCGAGACGATCGCGAAATCGACGTTCTTCCCCTGCGCCATATACTCGAAATACTGCTTTTCGAGCCCCAGCGAGGAATCCTTGTGCAGGGTGAAGTTGACCGGCTTGTTGTAGAGCGCCTTGACCCGCTCCTCGAATTTCAGAAGTCCCTGGGTAAAGGGGTGCGCATCGCCGAACTGCGAGGCCCCGACAAGCGTGGGGGCGGACTGCGCCCGGCCAATGGCGGGTGCGGCGATCGTAGCGGCGACCGCACCGATGCCCTTGAGCAAGTCTCTGCGTTCCATGGATAATTCCTCTCCTACAACGCTCCTCTGATGGAAGCTGTCGATAACATGTCAGAGCAAAGCCGCTTTGACCATAACCTTGCATGCAAGAATCTGAGGCAGTCGGACATGCCGGGCATGCAGTTGAGAGAGAGGTGGGAAGGGGTGGCTCAGCCGACGCAGCCTGCCTGCCGGGTTCGGCGGCGACGGGCGGAATCGGGGACAAAGCGGGTGGCAAGCGGGCCGCGAC
>JAIVFU010000395.1 GCA_020829485.1 Nostoc sp. CHAB 5834
AAACTGGCTGCTTTCTTTGCTCCTTCAGTAATTGTGACTGGTAAGTTGTGCTTCCAAACGCAATACCAAAATCCACTTTGGCGATCGCAATCGGTTGGTTGTACCCCAGCTTTTTCATAGATACGCCTAGCAATATCATCAGGTACATCGAGCAAGAAAATACTGAGTTCAGTTTGTGGTGGATGTTCATATTTGATGAATTTGCCGGGTTTATCAGCTTTTTCTCTGGGGTTATTGGGTTTGTAGCATCCCCATATCTTTCTATCAGGTTTATCCCCTGATTGGAGATTGGCGAAGGAGTTGGGATTAACGCCAGCATCACACCACCAGCCGCCTGATTCAATATGAGCATATTTACTTATGATCCCTGAAGACAGCCTACCAGTGTTAGTGCGTGGCAGTTTATCACTGTACATGAGGTATTCCCAAGCTTCATGCTCCCAATCAAGAGTTTGATGCAAGCTAGTGAAATTAAGGCTGGCAATTTCGGGGTGGATGGCGCTACCTTGTATTAATTCTTGCCAGTGTTTAGAATCAAGTTTTTCTGGGGCTTCACCAATATTATTAGGAGTCCAAAATGCTACTGTTGGCTGTGCTGTTTTTGGAACTGGTTTTCTAATAAATGGTTTGGGAATAGGAACAACAGTTTTTGGTGCTTCCGGCGGTAGAGTTTTAAAAACAAGAGGCAGAGGGGAAGAACTTGGCAGAGGTCTAGGGCAGGGGGGCAGAGGGGAGGACTCAGTATAAGATTGCTCCTTTGCTCCCCCGCTCCTCCGCTCCCTTGCCTCCACCTCTTTGCTCCTCTGCCCCTCCGCTTCTTTACTTTCCTGCTCTGTAGTGGATGTTTTAGCTACAATCGGAGCAGTTACAACCATTTCTTTCTCTAATTTTGATTGGTGCTGCTTCTCTAACTCTTTCTGTCGCAGTAGCACCAGTGCATTTTCTTTAGCCCTACTCGACTGCGCCAAGGCTAGTAAATTGTCTTTATCTTCCGTGTAGAGTTTCAATTCATACCTAGCACGGCTAACCGCAACATAAAAGCTTTCTTGTCCAATGGTGTTGTCAGCAGCAATCAATACTTGGTCAGCCGTCTTTCCCTGACTACTATATGTAGTGCTGACGATCGCATAATCTAGGTGTTGTGCTTGTTGCAGGTTAATAAATTCAGTTTGACCACTTTCTAAATACTGAATTTGCGCGTTGTAACCTGCAATGGCTTTAACTACAAACTCTTGACCGTTGCGCCGTCCTAATTGTCGGTCGTTTTTCGTCCAGCGTAGGCGATCGCCCTCGGCAAGTTCAATCTGTTGACGTTGGTAAACCGCCTTTTTAAATCCCGTGTCTACTTGAAAATGCTTACCATCACTAGCTTTGAGTGTTAGTTGGTCACTGTCCTTACCCACTACTTCATAAAGCTTGCCCTTGGACAGCCCCCGGCGCTTGTAATTGCGGGTGGGCATGACCATATCACCCAGTTCAAAGTTGTGGGTGTAGCGCATTTGTACTGAAGTTAAGTCTTTGGCTTGCAGTTGGGTGATGGCGATCGCAGTTCCTAAACTACCCTCAGCCTTTAAATGCCCCCGAATGGCTTGAGTGATTGCCAAACGCTCAAAATTTGTTCCAGCCAGTACCAGGGTTCGCGCTCGTTGTTCTGGGGTGGCTGTTACATAGTCGCAGGCGATCGCTTCAATTTTGGATTCTGCTCTTACACTCTGGATGCAACCGTTTTCATCGAGGCGTGAAAACCCCTCCTCAATACGACCAGAAGCAATCAGGTCTACTGCCAGCTTCAGTTTTGGCGCACGTTGCCTCAAAGATTCGTTGAGATGACTGGTTTTAATTCCTGCCTGTTGTAGAGACTTGAAGGGATTGCCAGCCTCTACAGCTGACAACTGTTTTGTGTCTCCCACTAACAGCACCCTAGCTTGTTCTTGGGTTGCGCGTTCTAGAAGATCAAGGGCATCTTTAGCACTGAGTAACCCTGCTTCGTCCACAATCCAAATTTGATTAGGTTCAATCTCTTGGGGTGGTTCAGAGACCAATAATCTAGCAACAGTCTCAGCTTGGATATCCAACTCTTGGCCCAGGACTTTAGCAGCCATCGAACTAGGAGCAAAGCCTTTGATGGTGTAGCCAGAGGCGGCAGCGATCGCTTTTAATTCCTTGAGTGCAAAAGTCTTACCAGCACCAGCCACCCCCTGCCATGCCATAAATTGGTCTGTTGTGGTTGCTGCTGTCAGTACCGCTCGACGTTGATCTGGGTTTAAAGCTGTTTTCTCCAGGTGGCTTTCAACTACTTCTCTTTGAGCAAGTGGGCTAACTTTACCCATCCCAGACTGCATCAATTTAATGGTTGCCAGTTCTCGGTTAACTGCTGCCAGGGTGGTAAAGTCGCGGTTTTCTTGAGACAGGCTGAGTAATTCCGGGTTAGCTTTAACTAGCGGTTCAATCTGACTAACTTCCGTGGCAAGCCCTTGGTTTAAGATGAATTTTTCTAAATCTTCTTGGGTGAAAGTGACATTTCTTTCCGAGCAGTGAGCGATCGCATCTTCTAAATTTTCATAGCTCACTAACCGGGGTTGTAGTTCTGGTTGCGCTTCTCCTGGCTGTACAAACTTGATCCCCAGTGCTGCTGCTTCCTCTCTCCACTTGGTTTTTAACTCCACAGGGTTAATTTTCTGCTTCAAGTTACGGGTGGCAGTCCAAGCTGCTTCGCGTTCTACCCAAGTCGCATTTTTACCTGCTGCACTTAATATTTGCTGTCGTCGTTTAGAAAACTCCTTTAAATCCTCTTCCTGAAAGGATGACGACTCATGCCTGAACAAGTCGATTTTCGCTTTCAAATTAGTGTCAATTCTCCTTATATCACGCTGATTAAATATCTCAGTCCCAAGAATAAGCTTCTTGAGTTCCCGCGCCAAAATATGATTACCTGGGCGCTGGCGGCTTTTTGGTATCCTTTAGCCTGTAAGTGGTCTGGGGGATTCAGTGATGCTGACTTGAAGCTGAAAGCCCGAACTGCAATCTATCAACTGCAACAACAAATTATTTATTTAGCCCAAGCTTTTGGTTTGGAGAATGAGTTAGGGAATCAGGGGATACTGGGCAATTCTTTTCATTCTGATGCTGACCTTGATCCCAATGTTGATCTTTCTACACCAAAATCTGTACCTACTCACCTTAAAAGTGATGGTGAGCAAAATTTGACATCACTAATTGTAGTGAACTGCAAACATAAACGCTTCAAACCGCAAACAAGGCGATTTTGAAACCACATTAACTGCAAATAAGGGGGGTCTCAAAACCACATTATTTGCAAATGAAACTGCAAACATAATTTTCA
>JAIVFU010000396.1 GCA_020829485.1 Nostoc sp. CHAB 5834
GCTCTTGATCTCCCGGGCGGCTTCGGCGCTGCGCTGCGCCAGGCTGCGCACTTCACTGGCCACCACCGCAAAGCCGCGGCCAGCCTCGCCGGCGCGCGCCGCCTCCACCGCTGCATTCAGGGCCAGGATGTTGGTCTGGAAGGCGATGCCGTCGATCACGCCAATGATGTCGCCGATCCTGGCCGACGAGGCCTGGATGTCGCGCATGGTCTGCACCAGCTGCGCAATCACCTCGCCCGCGCGCTCGGCCACCTGGGCGTTGGTGCCCGAGAAGTCGGACGCGGTCCGCGCGCGCTCGGCCGTGCCTGCCACCGTGGTGCCAATCTGCTCCATCGCCGCCGCCTGTTGCTCCAGCGATGCCGCGCTGGCCTCGGTGCGGGCCGAGAGGTCCATGCTGGCCGAAGAAATCTCTTCGGCTGTGTGGTTGAGCTCGCGCGCCGAATGGCCCACGTTGCGGATGAGGTTGTAGAGCGCGTCGTAGGTGTGGCGCAGATCCACGATCACGGCAGCGGGCTCATCCTTGCCCCAGGGCTGCTCGGGCGCCTGGCGCAGGTCGCCTGCCGCCATTTCATTCAGATGCTTGCTGATGAGGCGGAGGCCGCCGCGTGTGACGAGAAAGAAGCAGTAGAAAAAATATGCTGCGAGAAGAACAAATACGGCGACGACTGTGCCCAGCACCATGAGGCGCTGCTGGAGCCCCGCAATCCGGTTGACCAGCAGTTTATCAAGGGCCGGCAACGCGTTGTCATCCATACGAACGAGTTGATCAAACGCTGCTTCTCCGCGTTGAAAGAAGGCTTCAGGGGTCAGCTTTTCGTCTGCCAAAATTTTGTCGATGTCTGCAGCAAATTCAAGGTACTCTTTCGCAGCGTCGAGAGGCTTCATGTCCAAAGCGCTCTTCAATTGCGCGTTGTATGCCGTGCTACGTTCCATAAAGCGCTTGATTTCAACAGTGCCTGCATCAGCCTTGGCCGACCATACCGTGTAACGCTTTTGGTCTACGGGGGATAGCTCCGCCTGCTTCAGTTGCGACCGCGCCACCGCATACGTTCCCCAACCCCACGTCTGGCCAAGGTTCTCAGTAAGAGATGGCATGACAAGCACCATTGAGTTGATGATGTAGAAACTGTCGACATCAGGGTCAAGTACAAGACCGGACCGGTCCCCAGCCTCATTGATAAGTAGGTCGAGCGATTTGCTAACTGGACCAAACACCGTTCGTCCTTGCCCGTCTACACCATTCTTGGCAGTCACAGTTTCTGCCCAAACCTTCTTGAGTTCGTTGACCGATTGGGCAAGGCCGAGCGGATCTCCACTCTGTTTGATGTGCTTGTCAAGCGCATCCAAAGCCACATCAGTCTCTGATCGGGCCGCTAGGTAGCGACTCGACAGATCCAGTCCACCCAAGGAGGCCCTGGTGATGTTTCGTGTCCTCGTCACGCCGGTTTGAACGGCATTGAGCTTGGAAATGACCGCGACTCCATGACGCTCATTCTTTGCAAACTGAATCTGGTCGTTTTGCGAAGCCGCGAAGAAAAAGAGCGATGTTCCCAAGGGAGCAAGGAAAAGCACACAGATGATCAATGCTTTATACGCAAAACTGATGTTGCGCATGCACCGTACGCCTGGAGCCCATATGCCGTGCGCTTCGAAGAGGCTTGCCGGCGCTGGTTGGCTGGGAGGAGCGACACGAACGACCTCTTGGGGGCGAACAAAACGTTCTTTGGCGGCAACGAGACTCATGGTTTTGTTGGAGGATGGTTAGGTGGCGATATGGCCGAAATGTCCGTATTACTCTTCTGTGGCCTCCACACCGTATCGGTATCGTTTTTTCGTGTCCAATGCATTGT
This sequence comes from Nostoc sp. CHAB 5834, assembly GCA_020829485.1. The sequence continues at coordinate 1,851 of JAIVFU010000396.1, forward strand.
GGTTACAAAATATATGCATCTGATGCATAGCGTTACGTTACCCTAGGACTTCAATGGATCTCCATCGTCTTCAGCACATAGTTTCCTTGGCCGATGAAAAAAATTTCAGCCGGGCAGCGTTGCGCGCTAACGTCAGTCAATCGGCGCTGAGTCGGAGCATCCAGGCAGCGGAACGAGAGTTTGGCTTTGAGTTGTTCGACCGCAGAGGTACCTCTGTGACTGCCACCAACGCGGGGGATTTCATCATTGAGAGGGCGCGCAAGTTGCTCTTCGAGAGTCGTAACTTGATGCGCGACGCAGATTTGTATCGCGCTGGGAGCCTGGGCGCGTTGGCCGTCGGAGCCGGGCCCTATTCGGGTGCAGTCTTTCTCCCGCACCTACTAATCGCCCTGCGCCAGCACTTTCCACAGGTTCAGGCACGAGTGGTGGTAACGGGCCCAGAAGCGCTGTTGGCCCAGCTGAAAGCAGAGGAGTTGGATTTCTTTTTGGGCGACATGCGCACCATCAAGGTGGATGCGGATTTGACGGTGACGCCGTTGACCGAACTACAAGTAGCATTTTTCGTTCGGCCAGGCCATCCACTGCTTAGCTCACCCGTGATCACGCCCGCAGCCTTGCAACAGTACGGCGTCGCCAGTGTCCGCACTCCCTACGAAAGAAGGATCGAAATTGGAAAAGCCATGGGCCTGGAAGATGGCGTTCCAGCAACGCAAGCGATCGAAGTGGACGATCTAGGGATGCTTAAAGACATCGCGATGCGAAGCGATACCATAGTGCGCTGCGCCATGGCGGCCAACTGCGACGAACTGGCAGCCCAGCGACTAGTGCGTCTCGAAGTCGCTTCCATGCCAGTTCTTTATGCAATGCTTGGAATCGTTGCTGTCCGAGGACGCACGTTGTCGCCGCTTTCGAAGTGGGCATGCGACCACTTGCAGCAACGAGCAAGCCGTCTTCCCCGTGACTAGCTTGGCTTTACTGGAGGCGATCGATGCTGACCAGCCGTCCGTGCTCGATGAAGAGCGGCAGCATTTCGCGGTTCATTGCTTTGATCGCGCAGGCGCCCGGCACATCAACTGTGAAGACTCCGCACAAATCTTAGGCGTAAAGCCCTTGCAGACATTCGACCACCCACTGGTCAGGTAATCAACGACGCTGCGAGTCCTTGTGCAGATTCCCGGGCTGGGCATGGGAGCTGCGGACGAAATGCTTCGTCGGATTGTGGTCAACGATCTGCGCAGAGTTTAGACGGCCACCTCAAGAATCATGCGGTGCTGTACTGAGACGGTAGAACGCCTGTGCCTCCGCAGACCTAGGACGTGGTCGCCTAGGCGGCTTACTCGGCTGGCCCTGGCCATGCGCTGCGGTTTGTTCCAGATGGGCCCAGATATGCGCGCGTAACGCCCCAGGTCATTCGCGAACTGTGCAATGTTGTTCCGGGCTTCATTGAGTCGAAAGTGAATACACTGATCCGGGAGACTGTCCGCAGGGCATCT
>JAIVFU010000397.1 GCA_020829485.1 Nostoc sp. CHAB 5834
GACGACAGTCGGCGGCAAAACGCTCCGGTGGAGCGTTTTGAGTGGCGAAGGCCATCGCGCCTGCGCGATGGCAAGAATGTCGAGGGCAGGCGCAACGTCCTGCCCGCTTGTTTTTGCTTTGCCGCTCGCAGCGTTGCGCCAGCCTCGCGGCATGGCAGCTTGGCGTTCACCTTGCATCCGTCCCCTCGACGGCTGCATTCCGGCCTTGCCGGAAACGGCGAACGGGTCGGTAGCTCAGGTGGTTAGAGCGCACGCCTGATAAGCGTGAGGTCGGAGGTTCGAGTCCTCCTCGACCCACCAGCCGCGCTGGAACGGCGACCCACCAGCCGCGCCGGAACGGCGACCCACCAGCCGCGCCGGAACGGCACCAGACAGATCGCGCCTTTACGGCCCGGAATGGGGCCTTAGCTCAGCTGGGAGAGCATCTGCTTTGCAAGCAGAGGGTCATCGGTTCGATCCCGATAGGCTCCACCATTCCCGGTCTTCAGACATCGAGATCACGCCATCGGGCACATTCGCGAATGTGCCTCATCGTCTGATCTTCGGACGGCACGCCTGTCGCAGGACAGGCTGCATCAGAATTGACATCGTTCAGAGAGAAACAATCAGCGTCGCTGGTTCGCCCGAGTAGGGGCGGATTGCCGTGCCGGGGAAAGCCGGTGCGGAAGGCGGCGTTGTCCAAGTCTAGTACACTGACCAATGGATTCTTCCTGCGCTGGAAGGATCCTGGGAAAGTAATGCATCTGAACGGTGGGGCGGGCCCTAATGCGGCCTTGCCCTTACCGGATCGGATCAAGCGCGATAAGGGCGTTTGGCGGATGCCTTGGCAGTAAGAGGCGATGAAGGACGTGGTACTCTGCGATAAGCCATGGGGAGCCGAGAACAGGCTTTGATCCATGGATTTCCGAATGGGGCAACCCACCTGAAATTCTGTTGCTGTTACCCGCAAGGGTATCAACAATGGGGTTGATCAGGTACTTTTACCCTGAATACATAGGGGTTTAAGAGCAAACCCGGGGAACTGAAACATCTAAGTACCCGGAGGAAAGGACATCAAGAGAGACTCCGTTAGTAGTGGCGAGCGAACGCGGATCAGCCGAGCTGTGAAAAGTGACTGGAACGGTCTGGAAAGGCCGGCGATACAGGGTGACAGCCCCGTACAGGAAGCTTCAGCAGCCATATCAAGTAGGGCGGGACACGTGTAATCCTGTCTGAAGATCGGGGGACCACCCCCGAAGGCTAAGTACTCCTTACTGACCGATAGCGAACAAGTACCGTGAGGGAAAGGTGAAAAGCACCCCGACTAGGGGAGTGAAACAGTACCTGAAACCGGACGCCTACAATCAGTCGGAGCCCCCTTGAGGGGTGACGGCGTACCTTTTGTATAATGGGTCAACGACTTGGTCTCGGTAGCAAGCTTAAGCCGATAGGTGTAGGCGCAGCGAAAGCGAGTCTTAAAAGGGCGTCGAGTTACCGGGATCAGACCCGAAACCAAGTGATCTAGGCATGAGCAGGATGAAGGCACGGTAACACGTGCTGGAGGTCCGAACCCACACCTGTTGAAAAAGGTCGGGATGACTTGTGCCTAGGGGTGAAAGGCCAATCAAACTTGGAGATAGCTGGTTCTCCGCGAAAGCTATTTAGGTAGCGCCTCGGACGAATACCCACGGGGGTAGAGCACTGCATGGGTGATGGGGGCCCACAGCCTTACTGAGCCTAAGCAAACTCCGAATACCGTGGAGTACTATCCGGGAGACAGTCATCGGGTGCTAACGTCCGGTGACAAGAGGGAAACAACCCTGACCTGCAGCTAAGGCCCCTAATTCGTGGCTAAGTGGGAAAGCATGTGGGACGGCCAAAACAACCAGGAGGTTGGCTTAGAAGCAGCCATCCTTTAAAGATAGCGTAACAGCTCACTGGTCTAGATAAGCTGTCCTGCGGCGAAGATGTAACGGGGCTCAAGCCACGAGCCGAAGCTCAGGATGCATAGCGATATGCGTGGTAGCGGAGCGTTCCGTGATATAATCTCATGTGTCTTCTGTTTTTTGCGGTGGTGCGGCGCTCAAGTAGCGAAGCGGTAGCGCATAAAATGGCGGACACGCGAGGTTTACTGTGAAGCCCGGCTGTAAGGCATCGGGTGGAGTGATCGGAAGTGAGAATGTTGACATGAGTAGCGACAAACAGGGTGAGAGACCCTGTCGCCGAAAGTCCAAGGGTTCCTGCTTAAAGCTAATCTGAGCAGGGTAAGCCGGCCCCTAAGGCGAGGCCGAAAGGCGTAGTCGATGGGAACCAGGTTAATATTCCTGGGCCAGAAGGAAGTGACGGATCCCGAAGATCGTCTGCCCTTATCGGATTGGGCGGGCGGTTCAGGGGTTCCTGGAAATAGCCCTTCATCAGACCGTACCCTAAACCGACACAGGTGGACTGGTAGAGAATACCAAGGCGCTTGAGAGAACCACATCAAAGGAACTCGGCAAAATACCTCCGTAAGTTCGCGAGAAGGAGGCCCCGTCTCTACGCAAGTAAGGGCGGGGGGCACAAACCAGGGGGTGGCGACTGTTTACTAAAAACACAGGGCTCTGCGAAGTCGTAAGACGACGTATAGGGTCTGACGCCTGCCCGGTGCTGGAAGGTTAAAGGGAGGGGTGCAAGCTCTGAACTGAAGCCCCAGTAAACGGCGGCCGTAACTATAACGGTCCTAAGGTAGCGAAATTCCTTGTCGGGTAAGTTCCGACCTGCACGAATGGCGTAACGACTTCCCCGCTGTCTCTGATGTGGACTCAGCGAAATTGAATTGTCTGTCAAGATGCAGACTTCCCGCGGTTAGACGGAAAGACCCCATGCACCTTTACTCCAGCTTCACACTGGCATCAGGTCAGGCATGTGCAGGATAGGTGGTAGGCTTTGAAGCGGGGACGCCAGTCCTCGTGGAGCCTCCCTTGAGATACCACCCTTGCCTTGCTTGATGTCTAACCGCGGTCCGTCATCCGGATCCGGGACCCTGTGTGGCGGGGAGTTTGACTGGGGCGGTCGCCTCCCAAAGTGTAACGGAGGCGCGCGATGGTTGGCTCAGACCGGTCGGAAATCGGTCGTTGAGTGCAATGGCAGAAGCCAGCCTGACTGCAAGACTGACAAGTCGAGCAGAGACGAAAGTCGGTCATAGTGATCCGGTGGTCCCAAGTGGGAGGGCCATCGCTCAACGGATAAAAGGTACGCTGGGGATAACAGGCTGATGGTGCCCAAGAGTCCATATCGACGGCACCGTTTGGCACCTCGATGTCGGCTCATCTCATCCTGGGGCTGGAGCAGGTC
>JAIVFU010000398.1 GCA_020829485.1 Nostoc sp. CHAB 5834
CGCTCACCTGTCTGAGCTATTTCACCCATCCCTATTCGAAGCTGCAGCTGCCCGAACTCGATGCCTTCAAGTGGTGCCCGCTGAATCGCATTGGCGAGTTCTGCACGCCGGCTTTGACTGCAACGTTGCTGGCACTTCCGATTTGGGAGCCGGCCGCGGCCTCCTGACCCCCTTGAAGCTACTCATTTAGAAAGTCTGACGCGCCATGACCGAAACAACAGCAAAAACAGCAACCTCTTCTTCTGATGCACGAACAGACGGCCCCTATGGGCCCTCGGTAACGCGTTTTTTCAACACTCTGCAAGTCACGTTCAACGCCCTTGGTGGTTATCTCTTTTTCGTGGATACGAGTTCTGGTCGTAATGGTGAACTGTGGGATGAAGTGGCTGATGATGCGGTGCGTCTACTTGATAACAAGGAGGCTGGCGAGGTCTCAAGTTTCTTTGAGCCCTTGGGCTGTCTGATGGGTGGGGACTGCTCTGGTACGGCCCGCGCTGCATTTCACGGGGGTCTGGGGCTTCCAGCATAGCGGACGCATTTTTCTACGTCCCGGCGCTAAAGCTTGGGCGTGAGAGCAGGTACCTATACAGGGTAACCCGCTCACTTCCCCGACAAAAAATGACTTTCCCCTTTCGTAAAGCGCTTCTGCCACTCTTGCTGGGCGCCATTGCCGTTCCCGCGCTTGCCGCAGGCGCTAAGTACGAGTACCAAAGAGCAACGCAAGGACTCCGGGTCACTGCACCCGGCCCAGTCAGTCCACCAGTGGGCCCCTCTCCTGAGCTGCCTCCTGCAGTAGCTCAGCCCTCGACCGCTCAGGTCAAATTTGGAAGCGTCGCGACACGCACTGTAGAACGCAGGCAAGTGAAGCTGACGAATACAGGCGGTTCTCCCCTAATGATGACCGCGGCACCCTCCGTGCTGGGTGACGTTTCGTTGAGTGCGGGCCAAACATCATGCGGGGGCTCTTTGGCAGCAGGACAAAGTTGCGAGACGGAAGTGCTGTTTTCTCCCACTGCTACTGGTCCAGTGAATGGTTCCCTGCGATTCAGCGTCAATCTGCAAGGCTCCCTGATTGACGTTGCTCTCCAAGGGGAGGGCTATAACCCGGTTACCCTGGCGGGAAGCATGCTGCCTGATGCAACCGTTGGCACGGCTTACAGCTTCGACTTCAACCAGAATCTGACTATTTCCACGGAATCCCCTCCTTACACCGAAGCCGTTACCTGGTCGGTATCGGGAACGCTACCCGCTGGCTTGAGCTTTAATACGGTGTCCGGAGTGTTGTCTGGGGAGCCCCCTGAAGCCAAAGCGGCAACTCCCTTCACCGTGCTCGCATCGTACAAGGGGAACACTGCGCAGGCAGATTTTGGAGTGGCAGTTCTTGCGCCCATTAACGAACGTTGTGCGAATGGGGAGCAAACATGTGCTGTCTTCTTGCAGTCCAATGCGCATCCCTACCTCAATGTTAACGGCCCGCTGTCGCTTTCCACAAAAGGTGGAATCTCTGGAACGGGCAGTAGCTACGCTTCTGCCCGAACAAATCGTAGTGCTAGCACGGGCAAGCACTACTGGGAAATGAAAAGGACTGGGCCCGGCGTCACTTACTGGCATGCGTATGTTTGTGGAGTTGCCCCTCTGAGCCACAATCTTGGCAAATTGGCTGGGTACGAAGGTGGTTACGGCTTTTCTCATCCATATGCCCTGCAAGGCGCGGTGTATGGATGCCTGCTAGACCTGGACGGAGGTTCTTTGACGTGGACGCTGAATGGCGTTGCCCAGCACACTGTTGCCGTCACAAAGGGGCCTGCCTATGCGCCTACCCCGGGCTTGCACAACACGGACGCGTACACCTTTAATTTTGGGCAGTCATCTTTTGTAACCGCGCCCCCAGCGGGATACCGACTCGGCTTCTATTGAGCGGAGTTAACGAAAAGACTTGGCTACTGCGTTAGCCGACTCCCCGTTCCGAATCGGAGAAATAAAGCCCCTCCCGTCGCAAGACGTGGAGGGGTTTGAATGGTCGGTCGTTTGAAATCCGCTTAATAGCCTGCGGTCAGTGAGTGCGGTCCAGATAGCTTTGAAGGGCTCGAAGCTCCAGTTCGGAATAGTCGCACGCGACCAGCGGCGTAGCACGGGTGGCGGCTTCGCGCGCAATTCGCAGTTTGCGCGATTGAGCCAAAGCTTGTGGAGTTCCGGGGAAGAACTGCATCTCAGGCATCGAAACGTTCAGGCGGCCGGTTGGGCTTTGGGTAAGGCGTGGGCTGTTCATACGTAATGTCCTCAAAACCCAGTATAGCGACGACGTCGATGAAGCTGCTTCAGTTTCCATGTCTTGCCGGGTGTCTGTAGCTATATCAAAAAAGATATTAATTCTCATTGGAATAGAATTATGTATATCTAGCATTTGAGCTAATTATTGCTAAGTCATTGATTTCATTGAATTTTGCAAGCTGGCACGCCGTTTGCTTTAGTTAAAGTGTGCGAGGCGTAGGTTTAGGGTTCCTTCTAAACACTCTTTTTATGGTAAATACCCGGCCGCTTTCCTCGCTCTTTTTTCAACTCCAGAGAATCGTCATGGTCGCAAAACAAGAACTATTCATTGCCAACAATTTTCTGGAGATTCCCTCCGCAACTGGAACTTCGTCTGCGTCCATGCAGCAGGTGGCCACGTTGCTGTCAAACATGGCGTACTACGGTTACGCTCCGTCTACCCTTTCGCTCGACGCACTGCGCGCACTTTCCGCTGATGAGCTTTCAGACTGGTGGAAGGTAGTGGAGCCTGCATTGCGAGCAGTCACCGGCGATGACCGGAAGATGGGTGCTTTCGTGGTGTACAAGAACTTCCCTCGTGAAGTCTTGGAGATGTCGGACGCCCAGTACTGGTTTAACCAGATTTGCATCTACATCGGAGCGCCCTACAGCTGGGTTGCCGAGCAGCAGAAAGCTCGTCCTCCCCTCACCGACAAGCTCTCGCTCAAGACCTTGCAACCCGCGGCAGCAGACACGCTGACCGAGATTGCGCGCGACCTGGTGACCAGCAAAACCCGCTGGATGCCCTTTCAGCTGAAGCAAGTAGAGGCCCTGGCGCGGATGCTGCGTCCTACGGTCTTTGACCTGGCAGACTTCGGTTTCAAAGAAAACGGCCTGACCCTGATGGCGAAGGTCGTGGACCTTGGCGTGCCTCTGAAAATTGCGGACGCTACCGATGTCCTGCGTTTTGCCGCAGTGTTGAGCGACGGAGATGTGTCTCTGCGTGAGAAGGTCGTATTTCGTGCCTTCAAGCGCGCTGAGCGACGCTTCCTGCTCAA
>JAIVFU010000399.1 GCA_020829485.1 Nostoc sp. CHAB 5834
TTCGATGCTCAACGAATATCCGGTTTGCCGAAAATTCTTTGTTTTGTTCTTTTTGTTCAATTGTTAGTTCTCGATTTTTTGGTTTTTTAATGGGAGTTGTAATTAAATCTTCTCCAATATATGCTTTCATCAAGTGTGAAACCAGCCGCTTTATCTTGAAGTTACTAAATTTATTTTCCAAATCTACAAAAAAGCGATCGCTTACTGGCATTGGAGACGTATCACCATCTTACCGAAGAAGAAGATAAGCTAATCAGCATTTAAGTTCCATAAAAGCAGGGCTGATGCTCTTACTACGAGCGAATCATTCTGGAAAAATAAATGACGATTAGCTTAGAGTCAATAGTAAATTGAGCAACTTTATTAGTCATTGGCTATTGCCTTCATCCTGTCCGCCTTTGTGATCTAGCATTCTGCTACTGCTTCCGCCGAGAGTTTACGGTCATAAACTGATGCCACTGCCCGTCATCGCCCAGTACATGAGATGTCATCACCCGATGATTATCACTCTTGAACTCGATTACATCTCTGTACTTTGCCATCTTCTCATCGCCCGTCATCGCGGGCCCGTCAGAATTGAGCGAAAGCATGTTTTTAGTTGCAATTTATATTTATATCCTCTTAAAACCTGTCCCCCCGCCCCTTATTCTCAGAGGGAACCCCACCTTACCCCTTCCCCTTAAAAGAGCCAAGCCACGAAAGCGAACTACTTGATATTGTTGGCATTTCCAGTATGAAATAGGGGAAAATGTGAGTAATTGGAGCGCCTGCGTGGAATCGGAGAAAATAATATGTCTAATAACGTAAGCATTGCAAAAGGTAGCTGCCTATGTGGAGCGGTAAGCTTTTGAATATTCAAACGTCGAACTACTGTTGAAAGAATACGCGGAATATCTTGAAGTTCTAATCCAGTAATTGTAGACAATTCACGCGCGATCGCACTCTACGAGCAATCCTTGGAAATATTTGAGCAGATTGGCGATGTCCAAGGTAAAGCGGTGACTTTGCAGCAACTAGCAGGTATCTATGCGAACCAAGGGGAAGTAGAACAAGCGCTCGCTATTTACCAACACTCTGTAGGGCTTCAGAGACAAAGTTTGCCCAAATTTGGTAGAATAAATCGGGTGTAAGTACCAAAGGAAACGCCGCATGACGAGCCAAGTTGCGGTGTGCTTCCCCAAACTGCTGGGCAAACCCTTCAACCCTTCTTTGGGCGATTCGTATTTCCCGCCCCTTGTTTGTGGTAGGCATCAAATAACCTCAACTGACTGCTATTGCATTGCAAATAACTCATTCCAAAATAAAAGGCACAATTAAATATTATCCCGCAGCCAATTTCTAAAAGCTTGAATTGCTTGGCTGCTACCAACAACTTGACTTTGCTGGACATATTGATTTACTAGCTCAATTATCGGAATATCTGGAAAAGTAGGACTAAAATTTGACTCTACATATTTTCCACCTTGCAAGACGTTAATTTGTAAGCCTTGTTTTCCATATCGCCAAAGTTCTGGTACTCCCAAAATTTGGTAATTATCCAATTGCGTGCGAGAAGTTAAATCAATTTCTATGGCTAAGTCTGGGGGTGGGTCTACACTTAAATTTATGCGATTTTTACCAATAACTGCCGCTTGATTTTGAATGTAAAAACAAGTATCCGGTTCTACTCCCTGACTCATTTTTTCGTTTTTTAGGGTGGTTGAACCTAAAGCATCATAATTAATACTTAGTTCATTCAGTAAAATTTTGACTATATCGCCAATAATTTCTTTGGCTTTTTCATGTTCGGGTAAGGGAACCATAATTTCTAAAAAACCGTGACTATAGGAAATTCTGGCAGCGCGATGTTCTCCTAATTCCGCCAAAATATTTTCAAATTGCTGCCAGCTAACGTCCTCAAGTAACAGTTGCTGTCCCGGTTGAATCCTCAATTGTCTTAACTCTAAAAGCATAAAGATTCATCCAACTCTTTTACTACAATATATCGACCCCGCAAGACACTAAGTGCCGCATTCATCCCCTGCGGACTCATTTCAAACATCGGCAACGGGCAATTTCCCCAGCAGTTGTTTGTCGCCAGCATTCACTCGGCATCGGATTGAGCCAAGCATAATAACGCACCGACTGCTGTAACTGCTCAATCCATGCCTTAGTATTATCAACCCGTTCTTGGTCAAAATTCCCCCGTGCTGCGCCAGCATCGCTAATAATTAATACACATACATCGGTGACAATTCCGGCAATGATCAATTGCTTTTTGCCTGTTGCTTCTACTGCTTTAACAAAGTCCTCGTTGTCCCAAGCGTTGATCTGTGCGGGGCGTGGAATAAAGGGAGCATCTGGAAACTTCTCCTTCAGTTCTTCACAGTCCTAAAGTTTTCAGGGCAACCTTTGAGCTTGTTAGATGTGGCAGATATTGCTGTAGAGGCATCCCGTATGGGGATGACGCTGGATACTCTCGGCAGACTGCGCTGGACACCGACTGCTGGCAATGTTGACAAATCTTGGGTTCGGTAAAGTTTTTTGCTGCTAATAAAGCGTACGATACACGCGATCGCTTAACCTTACGCTCTAAAAATCTTTCAGGCAAAAATTGTTTTGGCTGGGGGTAAAGATCTTCTCGATGATGGGTTAAGTAAATACTGGGAAGCATCACTATACCCGGTTTAAACTTACGACCCATAATTTCAGCAATTGCCAAGAAAAAATTGTATTCGAGATACTCAAAAGGTGCGACTATCCATTTTATTAACTGCAAAATGGCAGAGTACGGCACGGAAAAATTCACCCGATTCAGCAGTGATGAGTCCGGGAACGTTTTCCACAATCGCCCAGTGTGGTCGAACACAGCGTATGTTTCTGAAGAATTCCCCGAAGAGGTTACGTTCATCCTGGGACGCTTGACGTTTCCCCGCAAGACTGAAAGGAGGGCAGGGGAGTCCTGCAATGATACCGTCAATATTTCCGACTCCGATTCTTGCCAAAGACTCAACTGTAATATCATGAATGTCTGGAATAATTGGAATTTTTGGAAAGCGTAGATTTAGAACTTGTTGGCAGTAAGAGTTAATCTCACAAAAAGCTACAGTCTCGAAACCGCCGCAAATCTTATGACCGAGGGTGAAGCCGCCAATACCAGAACAAAGGTCAAGGACTTTTTGAGTTTCCAGGGGAGTGAGGGAGCAATGCGATTTTGTGAGGTCGGCCAAAAAAGGTGCGATGCCTACGGCGGGCTACGCCTACGCTAAAAATCAAATCTAAGTGAAAAGTGCTTTTATTTACATGAAGTATATTGTTTTACACAA
>JAIVFU010000039.1 GCA_020829485.1 Nostoc sp. CHAB 5834
TTGTTGCTCACTAGTCATTTCAACCCGGATACTTGAGATACGTCCTTGCATGTCTGATTTTTATACTACCCTACAAAAAATATCCTCCTCTATTTCCGACCCTTTTTTGCGGTGACGTGTACTAAGTCTATGTTGTAACATCACCAAAGTGTTTTCCATGTCTTCATGGATATTTACCCGCTTCATCTCTGCTTCTTCATGCCGAGAAAAGCGTTGTAGCGCTAGTACAATATCCCGAATGCGATCAGATCCTCTATACATTGCACCTATCAGGTTTTGCAGATCCGTAATCATAAAATTCAGGTCTATATCTTTAACTATTTGCTGAATTTTTGGTGTGGCTTTGGGATATTCCTGTTGATAGACCTCAATCAGATTCACTAGGTCTTGCACATATTGACCAGCATATTGGAGATTCCCATAAATAAAACTGATAGGGTTATTAATCTCATGAGCAAGCCCAGCCACTAACTGTCCCAGCGCTACCATCTTTTCGTTCTGAATCTGTTGAACTTGAGAGGCTTTCAAGTCGTCAAGAGCCTGTTGAAGTAAAAAGTTTTTTTCTTGTAGTTTAACTTGAAGCAAACGTAAATTAATCTGATTTTCAATTCGCAACACAACCTCTGCCCCATGAAAAGGTTTTGCAATATAATCTACACCACCAACATCAAAGGCTTTTACCTTATCTACAACATCATTCAGGAGATAATACAGGCAGATTATCTAGCCGAAGGTTAAAAATTAAATTTTTCCAGGTGTTATTTGATAGTTACCATTGAGGTGCTGCGGCAAGTAACTTAGTAACCAATTGTTCTTCTAGGGGTTTAGAAAACAGATATCCTTGAGCAAAATTACAGTTTAAAGTTCTTAATTGGGCTAACTGTTCTTGTGTCTCGACACCTTCTGCGATCGCACTCATTCCCATTGAGTTGGCAATGCTAATCATTGCTGGTACTAGTCCCATATTCTCTTTGTTTTCTTGCATACGTTTAACGAAAGATTTATCAATTTTGAGTGCATTCAAAGGAAAACTGTGCAAATAACTTAAAGAGGAATATCCTGTACCAAAGTCATCCATAATCAACTTTATTTTTCGCTGCTTTAGTTGTTGAAGAATTATTGCAATTGCATCAGAATTTTCCATAATTACACTTTCTGTAATTTCTAATTCTAAGTATGCAGAATTTATGTTATATTCATAAATTATTCGGTCAATTTGATCTACCAAATTAGGCTGTGAAAATAACCGTGCGCTCAAATTGACACTCATAGTTAGAGGTTCTGGTGTCACTGGATGATGTTGCCAAATGCTGAGTTGACGACAAGCTGACTGTAATACCCAAATATTGATGGCATTAATCAAACCTGTTTCTTCTGCCACAGGAATAAATTCTATGGGAGAAACCAAACCGCGAATCGGATGTTGCCAGCGCACCAAGGCTTCAAATCCAGAAATTCTGCCTGTAGCCAGTGAAACAATTGGCTGATAGTAAACGAGGAATTCTTGTCTTTCAACAGCCCTTCGTAGATCATTTTCTAACTCTAAAAGCTGAATAGCTTCCTGATGCATCGCTGGATTGAAAACGTGATATTTGGCTCTTCCTTGAGCCTTAGCCCGATACATTGCCGTATCAGCATCCCGCAGCAAATATTCAGGGCGCTCGTAATCTTTATTGCCCCAACTAATCCCAATACTGACATTCATAAATACTTCATATCTGGACAGCTTAAAAGCGAGTGATAGCTGTTGCAGAATTTGTTCGGCAACTTGGATTGCCATATTGATATGTGTGATATCTTGTAAGATAATTCCAAATTCGTCACCGCCCAACCGTGCTAGAGTATTAATAGGTGTCAGACATGCTTGCAGGCGATAAGCGATGGCTATGAGCAATTCATCTCCCACCAGATGTCCAAGGGAATCATTGATAACTTTGAAGCGATCGCAGTCCAAAAAAAGGAGTGCAAACTGATAACTAGATTCTTCCTTAGCCCGATTTAAAGCATTTTCTAGTCGCCTAATAAACAAAACTCGGTTTGGTAATCCAGTCAGCGAATCATGCAGCGCTATGTCTAACAGTTGACTTTGCAATTTCTGGCGGGAATTTATTTCTTCTTGGAGTTTTTGGAGAGTTTTTTCTAGCTCCCAAGTCCGCAGTTTTACCCGATCTTCCAGTTCGACATTTAGCTTCAATACTTCTAATCGCGCCGATCTCAATGCCAGTTGATTTTGCACGCGCACTAAAACTTCTTGAAACTCAAAAGGTTTGGTGATGTAATCTACACCACCTACCTTAAAGGCTTTAACTTTGTCAAAAACATCATCTAAAGCGCTAATAAAAATCACCGGAATATCGGCTGTTAGCTCCCAAGCTTTAAAGGTCTGACAAATTTCATAGCCATCTACTTGTGGCATCATAATATCAAGTAGAATCAAATCCGGTAATAGTGTTTGAGTTGCTGTCAGTGCCATTTGCCAGTTCAAGGCTTTACGAACTTTATACCCTTCCCTTGTCAATATGGACGATAAAACCCGGAGGTTATCCGCCATATCGTCAATGATCAAAATATCTTTTTTATTAGGGTCTAAATGCTCGTGATTCATTCTACGTTTGTTTTAGTCAATTCCATGATTTTCTCAAACTGGTAGTTATTCGCTAAATCCCTGAGAACTTTGAAAACTTGACTATTATCTGATGGAATTTGCTTGAGTAACTCTAAAATCAGTTCATCGCTACAGCTAGCTGCGGCATAGTAAATATGTTGGAGCCACTCAGGGGACATTTCTGATAAATGGCTCAGGAGTTCGCTAACACTGATAAACATCGGTGTAGGTTGATCGACAACTGTTGTGTTTGTGTTTTCTACTTGCTTGGTATACTTTAAACCCAGATGTTGGCTTAGTTTTTCCAATAATACTTCTTGTGTAAATGGCTTGCGAATAAAATCATCGCACCCAATGGACAAAATTTTCTGCCGTTCTTCTTCAAAGGCGCTAGCAGTTAAAGCAATAATGATCGTCTTTGTGTTAGAGCAACTCTGCTCTGCCCCAGATAAGTCATCAGGGGGAGCCAGGGCTGTTGGCGATCGCTTTATGGCATTATTGGCATCATTTTCCATGACACTAGTTGTTTCTGGTGTGGGGGACGCTGCGCCTAGCTGGCTTTTGAATAGCGGTACAACGAGAACTTCGGACTCGCCGGAATCGGGGAACCCAGACGCAAGGTACTGGCTCCTTGACGACAGCAGCTGTTCCGATTTTGACAACCTCCGCAACGTATTGGCTGCCCTATACCCTATTTGTTTAGCTTTAATTATTCTTGTCGCTTCGTAACCGTCCATAATCGGCATTCGCATATCCATAAAAATCAAGTGTGGTTGCCAAGATTCCCAATTAGCAATTGCTTCACTACCATCTATAGCTTCCCTGACTTCAAAGCCAACAAATGTGAGAATTTTAACTAACAACATCCGGCTTTCTTTGGAGTCGTCAACTACTAAGATCCGGTATGCTTTCTCAGTAGGTGCTAAAGCTAGAGTTTGGTATCTAATTTGGTTTGTTGGGATTTCTCTGGGGCAAGTTAAAGCAATCTGAATATCAAAGGCAAATCTACTACCGACACCAGGGATACTGTTGACAGTAATATCTCCTCCCATCAGTTGCACGTATTTTCGGCTAATCGCCAAACCTAGTCCCGTCCCTTGTTGGGATTTTCTGCCGATTTCCGTTTGCTCAAAAGCTTCAAACAACAAGTCAAGTTCTTGTGGGGCAATACCGCAGCCAGTATCTTGTACCTCGAAGAAGAGATAAGGAAGATGAGGGGGATATTGCTCCCTCATCTCCCTCATCTCCCCCATCTCCCCCTGCTCCCCAGCCCCCAGTCTCACCCGTAGTGTCACCCTCCCAGTATTAGTAAATTTAATCGCATTTCCCAAAAGGTTGAGCAAGACTTGACACAGTTTATTTTCGTCTGTTTCTATGTATTTAGGAATGTTTTGTGCATATTCAAACACTAGTTCTAAATTTTTAGATGCAGCACTTGCATGTTGCATCTGTTCTAACTTCTTCAATACATGAATTAAGTCAAAGCTGCTGGTGTTTAATGTGATTCTGCCAGCTTCGATTTTGGACATTTCTAGAATGTCATTAATTAAGTTGAGTAGATGTTCTCCAGCCCGATTAATAATTGCCAAGTTTTCTTGATGTTCGCCAGATAGCGAATAATCTCGACTCATGAATTGGGTAAAACCGAGAATGGCATTAAGTGGGGTACGCAGTTCGTGGCTCATGTTAGCAAGGAATTCGCTTTTGGCCAGGTTAGCGGCGGTGCTTCGCGCCGCTTCACGAACAGCTGCTTGTTGTTCCTGTGCGGCAATTTTTTGCGATTGAATCAGTTCTTGTTGGGTGATTTGCAGTTGCTCGATAGCTTGCTGGAACTGTTCAGTACGTTTTTTTACTTGAGCCTCTAAGGTGCGATTGTATTCTGCTAATAAGTTTTCTGCTTGTTTGCGTTGGGTAATATCAAAAAATGTAGCGATCGCAAAAGTAAGATTTCCTGATTCATCATAAATTGGCTTTCCCAAAACTTCAATGGGAATAATCTTGTCAGAATGGCGAATTTCCATATCATCGATCCTGGTGCTTTCCCCAAGCAATGCTCTCAAAATCGGCAGGCGATCGCTGGGGTAAAGTTGATCTGTGCCAGCAAGGTAAGCTTGATATACTTCTGACAATTGTTCCCTGCTAACTTGTGCGATCGCTCCTTGACCTAGAATTTGCTCTCCAATATTATTTGTGTAATAAGGTTCACCTTCAGCATCTATAATAAATACACCTATAGGCATGGCTTCTAAAAATTGAGTTAGCCGAATCTGACTGTGAGATAGCGCCTCATTTAAGACTTGCATCTGAGCATTTTTTGCTGACAAAGTATTGAATGATACTTGCAGTTGCTTTGCCATAGTTTCAAATGAGTTGGCTAGTTCCCCTAGTTCATCGGAACGCTGAATTTCTGGTATTTGCTCCCATTCACCTTTAGCAATTTTCTTCGCTGATGTGTTTAATTGTAAAATCGGCTTGATTACCCAGCCACTAGTCAAAATCCCAATTCTTGTAGCGACTAAAAAAGCAACTATGCACAGCAAAATGGTGACGCGGGTGTTAGCGTTAATTTGCTCCATAAATTCGCCTTCGGGAATCACCGCCACAATTAGCCAATCTAAACCCAGTTCATCCCTCCAGTTTTTTACCTGCACAAAATAACGCGTTCCATCGGCGGTAAAACTTAGCTGTTGCTTCCCAACAACAAACCTAAGACTGCCAAAGCGTTTCCTCAAAGACTGTGTTGTAAGTCTAATTAAAGAATTTTGACTATCTAATGCTGATAGACGTTTTCCCTTACCATTAATAATGGTATATGGTGGTTCGCTAGTAGAAGAAGCCACTATTAACCCAGAACGCTCTAAAATAAAAGTTTCACCCGAATCATTAATCTTTAAATTGGCTAAAAAATTGCCAATTTGTGATAAAAGCAAATCAACACTAATCACCCCAACAAATTTGCCATTTTTATCGTAAACAGGATAGCTAGAAGATATGGATATAATTTCTGGTTTATCTTCCCATTGATAAATTTGACTCCAAACTCGTTTGCCTAACTTAACTGGATCTGTATACCAAGCTTCTAGGCGAGGATCGTAATTTTTAACTTCCTGTAAATGGCGGCGATTTCCTTGGTTGTCTGTAGGGTAAACATAAAGTTTACCGAGGCCATGCTTTTTGCTAACTTCATTAATTAAGAGCTTGCCATTATCTAAACGTTCAACACCGATAAATTCACCTTTGGAATTGGCAAAGCTGTTATAGCCAACATTGAAAACCTGCATTTGTTTCCAAAAGTAATTGCCGGTGGTTTGAAAATCCGAAGGATTGAGCAAACCTAGCTCAATCGCATCTAAGTTGATTTGATTAATTTGCTTCGGGGTTGTTAAATAGCTATCAAGATGCTGTTCAATGCGATCGCAGATTTCATTTTCTAGTTGCGTAGCAAGCTCCGTTACCGCTTTTTGACTGTTTTGATACGAAAGATAGCCCACAAGTCCCACCGCCCCACAAATTTGCAATATAAAGGGCACAATCAGAACATACCTCAGGGGCATATTGGCATAAACTTTGCCAACTAAGCGATTAATAGATTTAACGGGCTGAAGTTTGGATAACATTGTTGTTTAATTCTCCCCCGGCATATATTAGGGGTATTCTTGCCATATCAGCTACCTTTAATATCAGGAGAATTACGGCGTATTATGCTTTGAACATGACATATTTTTATAGTACTTAGTATAAAAAAGCACAAAAAGTTTATTTTCTACTTCTTTGACTGGCTAAATTCCTCCAAGGCCTAATTTTCAGACTTTGCGGCCACACCTAAATTTACTCAGTTTTATCAGATTTTCTCCGATGAACTGAAATTTAACCGATAAGCTACAGTATGCCATTCTAAAATTCAGGTCGTCATTAGCACCCAATCCTAAATTTCATTTTTAATTGCTGATGTCTTGATTTTCCAGTATCAAAACCTTTGGACTTGTACAAAAACTTATATTTAAATACAACAATTTTAAAATTTTCATACAAATACAGAGTAAAAATAAAAAAAATTTACTTAATATTTTTTATTTTAAATAAATGTTAATTTTATTATAGAAGTATGTCAAGCTCATCGCCAATTTGTAAACTTTTTCCGGCTGACGATGGGGGTAATTGGGTATTGACACTCAATCTGTAAAAGTGATTAAAAGGCGATGAAGCAACCCAATTTGGCAGAGTTGCTTGTCGCTGGGCTGCAAAGATTTTTTGAAAGTTTGGGTAAGCTTTCCCTAAGTAAGAATCGCGTGTTGGAACTATACAACGCTGACATGGATTAACTCCAAAAAAATCCACATCTCCCACTCGAAAGGAGACTAAATCACCTTGTTCACCAAATAGCCGATCTTCCCAAAATGCTGATACACCATCAATCTCGATGTTGGCACGCATCCGACGGCGTATTTCATCTACAGTTAAACCAGGAAACCAAGAAGCTACTTCTGCCAATGTTGCTGTACTAATTACCGTTGGGCCAGGTGAGTGTGTATCGTCAGGAAAACCCATCATAGAGTTTTGCCTTAATGTGACAGCAAACTCAAAAAAATCACTCAAAATTGCTTCTAATCCTTGCCGCTCCTCATCCAGATGAAAAATTTGTTGTGAGTCGCCGCCTGGGATCTGTAACGAGATAGTTCTATTTAAGAGTGCAAATTGCGCCCTTACTAAATTGATTTTAGCATGACGCTTGCCATTGACAAATCTATCGTGTCCGTCAAAAATGGCAAACTCGCGGTCATGCTGTAGTGCCCCACTGGCAAGAACTCTAGCGTTTTCAACTTCAACACCATCCAGTGACTTAACTGGATACAGTAAAATCTTGGCTAGGTAAGGCATCATAGTATTGAGGGGCAGGGGAAGAATTTTTAACTCTTGACTAATGACCAATGACTCCCCTGGTTTTCTGAGCAAGTAAGCACTAGACATCTCCAGAAATTAATTATGCGTTACCTGAAACCCGGCGTTGCTGAATGGAGGTATGAATTTGGATGTAGAGACGTAAAATTTTACGTCTCTACAAGGATTTTCACCGTAACGCACAATCGTTTTCATACCGCAATCAGCAACGCCCCTGAAACCCTTGTCTTGACGTTGCAATGCAACGTCAAAACAATTCATTTTCGGAGATGTCTACTCGCGTTACTTGTTCAACCAGGGGAGCGTCAATAATATTTTTAATTATGGATATATTGGCGATTTATCTATTCCTCCAACATGATTTAGAGGCCAGAACCGAACTACTGCCCGTCCAATAATATTCTCGCGGGGGACAACACCCCAGCAGCGACCATCGTAACTATTATTACGATTATCACCTAGTACTAAATATGAACCGGCTGGTATAGTCTGGGGTTTCGCCAAAAAAGGTGGCTGTGGCCCTGATTGGCAAACATCAATAACTGTACTCTGACCAGAACCGAGGTAATTGGCTTCTGGGAGAGGTTTGTTGTTGATATAGACTTTGCCATCCCTAAGTTGTATTTTTTCTCCAGGTAAGCCAATTACACGTTTAATAAAAGCATCTTGGTATTGTTCTTTCTGTAACTCTTTGGTAGGAGAAAATACTACAATGTCTCCCCGCTGTGGGTCAGCAAATTTATATTTCAACTTATCGACAATGATTTTATCTGCCTCCCACTGGTTTGGCGTACCATGCAGAGTCGGTTCCATCGATCCAGAAGGAATCCAGCGTGCTTCAGCAACAAAGGTACGAATTCCCAGAGCTAGAACAATGCTCAATACAATTGTTCTACCTAACTCTGCGATCCAAGAATTATCGGGTTGTTGACTAGAGTTGTTATCAGACACTTTATTTTGCATGAAATTACTTAACGGAAGGAAAGATGTAGGTAATTAACTTGCCTAGTGAGACTTTATCTGTTAATCTTAACGGGAAAATTTTAATTTCCTAGTCATGTTCCCATCTTGACTACCAATTTTAGATTGTGGATTTGACGGGGTTCTTCATAAATTAAAAATAAACTTTTTTTTAACGTGCGGCAAAAATTGGTTACTCCGATCGCAAATAAGTTTAACCTAAAAGCATAATTCTCTGTAATACATAGCTCCCTATCTCAACAAAGTTAACTCTATGTCATCTCCACAAATTTTACTGATTCGTCGCGCTCGCATAATTCTACCCAATGGTGAACTGATGATTGGGGATGTATTGACCCGCGATCGCCAAATAGTCGAAGTTGCCCCAGAAATCTCCCAAACGGCACTAGCCACTGAAATTGACGCAGAAGGGTTAACTTTGTTGCCAGGAGTTATTGATCCGCAGGTGCATTTCCGAGAACCTGGATTAGAACACAAGGAAGATTTATTTACCGCCAGTTGTGCCTGTGCTAAAGGGGGAGTCACAACATTTTTAGAAATGCCCAATACGCGCCCCCTGACAACGACACAGCAGGCTTTAGACGACAAGCTACAACGTGCCTCACAAAAGTCTTTGGTTAATTATGGGTTTTTTATTGGGGCAACACCAGAGAATCTACCAGATTTGCTTTTAGCAAAGCCAACACCGGGAATTAAGATTTTCATGGGGTCGATGCATGGTCAGTTGCTAGTTGATGGCGAAACAGCATTGGAGGCGATATTTGCTAAAGGCGATCGCTTGATTGCAGTTCATGCCGAAGATCAAGCTAGAATCAACCAACGCCGTCAAGAATTTGCCAACATCCACGATCCAGCAGTTCACTCGCAAATTCAAGATAATCAAGCGGCAATGCTGGCAACCCAACTGGCATTAAAACTTTCTCAAAAATATCAACGTCGTTTGCATATTTTGCACATGTCAACTGCCGAAGAAGCAGATTTGCTGCGTCAGGAGAAACCTAGTTGGGTGACAGCAGAAGTAACGCCACAGCATTTGTTGTTGAATACTAGTGCTTATGAGAAGATTGGCACTTTGGCACAGATGAATCCACCATTGCGATCGCCCCACGATAACGAAGTTCTCTGGCAAGCTTTGCGCGATGGCGTGATTGATTTCATCGCTACAGATCACGCGCCACACACCTTAGAAGAAAAAGCTCAAGAATACCCCAATAGTCCTTCGGGAATGCCTGGGGTGGAAACTTCCTTAGCTTTGATGTTAACTGCGGCTATGGAGGGAAAGTGTACTATTGCTCAAGTTGTTAACTGGATGTCAAAAAATGTAGCTGTGGCTTATGGTATTCCGAATAAAGGAGCGATCGCGCCTGGTTATGATGCCGATTTAGTGCTTGTTGATTTAAACACATACCGTCCAGTCCGGCGCGAAGAACTGTTAACCAAATGCCGTTGGAGTCCCTTTGAAGGCTGGAACCTCACCGGCTGGGCTACAACCACCATTGTCGGCGGTGAAATAGTTTATGACAAAGGTCAGGTAAATACGCAAGTACGGGGTCAAGCTTTAACTTTCTTGTAGAAATATTTCTTTAACCTTACGTAGTAGACAAATAATTATACATCAAAGCCATACTTGAACTGGCAAGATTTTCATCTATCCAGAGTCAAGACTAGACCAATACGGTTTGGTTAAGGCTAAAAGGCGAAAATCCTTGTTTTTTTCCTTTACCCTTTTAACTAAAGGGTATTGACTTGTTGCTGTTAGGACTTACGCAATAACTCTCTGAAACTCTCATTCCTTTGTGACAGCAGTCGCTCATGGGGGAAACCCCCAAGACCGCGCTGCCTCTCCTTTGCGCCTTTGCGGTTCGTTTTTCCATTATTTTGCGTAAGTCCTGGCTGTATAGCGGTTCTTGTTTATGTGAGGAACATTTCTCATGATGCTTGACCTTCATCCAGGTCACGTATTCCGCAGAAACATAACCATAGAAATAATCATAGAGAATTGCTATGTCCTTCAAAATTTTAGCTTTAGACGGTGGCGGTATTCGTGGAGTCGTTGCAGCACGAATACTTCAACAAGTAGAACAAGAAATTAGAAAACAGGGGAAAGGAAACTTCTTACACGAATACTTTGATCTGATTTCTGGCACTTCTACTGGTTCAATATTAGCAGGAGGCATTGCTGTAGGAAAGGAGAGCAGTGAACTCATTAAACTATATAAAGATAGAGGTAAAGATATATTCCCGGTGGATAGAAAAGAGCGTTATAAAAACTTGCCGTCCATCATCAAATCAATTATTGATATATTTTCAGTATCTAAATATTCTCATGATGGAATGATTAGCGTCCTCAAAGATGCATATAAATCCACAAAAATAAAGGATATTCAAAAACCTGTTCTCTTGATTCTTGCTTACGATACGTTATATCGTAATACAACCTTTTTTACAAATTGTCATCCCGATCTGGGAGACAGATGGTACGATGACTGTTATTTATGGGAGATATGTACCGCTTCTGCCTCAGCTCCTACTTTTTTTCCACCATATAAATTAGAACCTGTAGATAAAGAAAAATTTGGTGATTGGGAATTCCCACACATTGATGGAGGAGTTTCTGCTAACAACCCCTCTCTGGCAGCTTTGAGCCTAGTTATGAGGATTAGTCAGTCTTTAGTCTCTCCAGAAATAAAGCAAAAATATAAACTTGATAATCTGCGATTAGAAGATATTTCTATCCTTTCTATTGGCACAGGTCAAACTAGTGAACCATATCAATATAAGCAAATAAGCAAATGGAAAGGCTTAGACTGGGTAAAAAATCTTACTAACATCTTTATGGAACCTACATCTGAGATTGGTAGTACGATTTGCCGGCAAATCATGGGTGGATACGATTCTAAACGTTACTTACGTCTTCAGTTTGACTTAAATGAAAAATTCAAACCCAAGCCAGAAGAGACTTATAAAGATCCTCGCATTCTATTAGCTCCAGAAGAGCGAAAAAACCTATTTACAGGGGAAAAAGTCAATGAAGAAATAGATAACACTAATTCGGAGATTATTGAGCAGTTAATAAATACTACTTCTGCATTCATTGATAAAGGTCTTACGTATTATACCAGAGACGACTCCGGTTCTCAGATAAAAGAGGCGATCGCCTCTTTTATTAAAAATAACTAGTGCATCCACCTAAACATATTAATTTCAACTAATATAAGACAAAACATCTCGTATTTCTACGATAATTATGTAGAAATACGAGATGTTTTATTTAAATTTATTAATATATAGGACTAATATTTGATTTCTGAAAAAGCTCCGTACAGATCGAAAAGCCTAATTCCCTACTCCCTACTCCCTACTCCCCACTCCCCGCCCACATAGATAATTTCAAAAATCAAATACGATTCCTATATATCAGTATTTATTACAGATGTGAAGAGAAAAACTTATTGCTATTTAAAATTTTTTAAATTAATTTTCAAACATTTTATAATTCAGTATATTTGTGTATATATTATGACTTCAGTTTGGGTATATTGAGTATAAGGAAAAGTTAGACAACCTCTACAGAACTTGCTTGATGTTGTTTAACTTTTATCTACTAGCTTTGGCTGCTAAGTAATCCAGATTTGTTCTCTTAATGACAGTAGAGAACCAATCGGGTAAAACTAAGCTGACTAAGTTCTGTGAAAACTCTCATTTAACCCAACAACAGTTTACATTTTCTTCATTCACAGACCATCTAAATCAGTTTTTTAAGTGATTATTGCAGCAATAAAGCTGCTATTACAAAATTTTTTCATTTATTTTGGGTTGAGATAACAATGTTAGTAATTTACAGTGGTGAGCGTGGTAGTGGCAGATAGAACGAGTGTGGAGTTCTCCCTCGACTGTTTGCAGAAATTTTCTCGTGTTATATGTGCTAAAGAAAGCGACATTTCTCGTACTTAAGTCGGGAGATGAGTTTAAATCGCGGCAATAATTTCGCTAATGGCGTAATTGAATGGGATGAGTTCGACTTGACGAGTGCCCTCATTTCCATAAGTCAAGCTCACACTTAAATAGCTATCTGGCTTGTAAGGCAATCGTTTTGCCCATTCAACTGCCACAATTCCTGGTATGACTTCAACACCTTCCCAGTAACTTTCTAAATTTAGGGCTGCAACTTCTTGTGATTCTAAGCGATATAAATCTAGGTGGTAAAGGGGGATGCGTCCTTCCGTGTACTCATTAATCAGCGTGAAAGTGGGACTGACAATAGGTTCAGTGATTCCCAAACCCTTGCCAATACCTTGAACTAGGGTAGTTTTACCAGCACCCAAATCACCTTCTAGTAAAATTACACTGCCAGGAGTTAGGGATTCACCAAGAGTAATACCTAAGCGTAGTGTCGCCTCTGTATCTGCAAGAAAAATTTTCATAATTAGTCATTAGTCATTAGTCATTAGTCATTTGCTTAGACTATTGACTAATTTTCATTTTCCTTAATTTTGAATTTTGAATTTTGAATACCCCGAAGAGACTGACCTCTACCGTACCACCTCAATAGCACTTGTGCTAATTTCTGCGGATTGTGACGCACAAAACCCGTTTCATCTTCATACAAAACATTAGCTAGAACAATCCTTCGTCCTAGCTGAGTTACGGCTTCTCTGTCCAGGAAAACGGGATGGGAGTTTTGTTGGGCGTAACGCATGAGTGATTGCTCCGAGGGGGATTTTTTGTGGATTAGCACAGCATCGAATAGCCGTCTTTGACCACAAGCAGCATCAATTGCTCTGATATGATCTGCAACAGTGTAGCCTTCAGTTTCTCCTGGTTGAGTCATTATATTGCAGATATAAATACGGGGGGCATCTGTTTGAGCGATCGCATCGGCAATTTCTGGTACTAATAAATTAGGAATCAGGCTTGTATAAAGGCTACCTGGGCCAATAATAATGTAATCAGCTTCTTTAAGTGCCTTAATAGCTGCTGGTACTGCCGGAGGATTAGCTGGAATACAGCCAATTTTGACGATTTTACCACCAGCTTTGGGAATGCTAGACTCCCCATCAATGCGGCGACCATCGGCTAATTCTGCCCAGAGGCGAACATCACTGAGAGTTGCTGGTAGTACTTGTCCTCGTACTGCTAGCACTTTAGAACTAGCTGCAACTGCTTGTTCTAAATCTCCAGTAATATCACTCATTGCCGTTAAAAACAAATTACCAAAACTGTGACCCGTTAATCCATCTCCAGCCCGAAAACGGTATTGAAACAATTCTGTTAATAACTTTTCTTCATCTGCTAGTGCAGCCAAACAATTGCGAATATCCCCTGGTGGTAATACTCCAAATTCTTGACGCAACCGCCCAGAAGATCCACCATCATCGGCGACAGTGACAATAGCAGTAATATTAGCGCTGTAGGTTTTCAATCCCCTCAACAACGTAGAAAGTCCCGTACCACCACCAATTACCACTATTTTCGGGCCTCGGTACAATCGATGATGTGCCAGCAAGACATCGATAAGTTCCTCTCCACCTTCTGCTCTTAGTACTTTAGTAATTGAGCCTACAGTGCGAGTTTGCCCCCAAAGCACTAATAGCAAGCCGCCAAGCAGCACCAAAGGCCCACTAACATAGTTGGGTAATATGTTGGTGATTACTCCCAGGAAACCCCTAAACAACTCGATCATCCAAAAAATTGGGGTCAGCTTAATCCAGATAGCTAATCCCAAACTCGCCAGCAGTACACCCCCAATACTGATCAACAACCAACGTTTTACCGATAGTCCAGGGGATAACCATTTGAACCACTGGTTAACCCGATAGGAAGTACGAGAACGCGACTGCTTTTGCAGGGCGTTGAGGGCTTGTCTGAGAAAACCAATTGACATACCTGATTTACAGCAGTGCTACAAACAATAATTAACAGAAAATGTACACCACTTGGTTTAAAACACTAGGCGTGAAACTATTATATTTGTCAATCTCATTAGACTAAAAGCAAGTGGTCAAGATTGCCAGTATCCCTAGTTAAACAATATCCTGCCTTGGTAAAAGTGAATTTAATGGAAAAACGAATTTTAGGATTAGATCCAGGACTGGCAATTTTAGGGTTTGGGGTAATTACCTGCACACAAATTCCTAACAAGCTACAAGAGACTAAAGTAAATATGCTGGATTTTGGGGTAATCAAAACGTCGGCAGATGTAGAAATGGGACAGCGCTTATGTACCTTGTTTGATGATTTACACACGGTGATGGAGGAATTTAAACCGGATTTGGTTGCGATCGAGAAACTATTCTTCTATCGGATGTCAAGTACAATCCTAGTTGCACAGGCGAGGGGTGTACTCATTTTGGTATTGGGCCAGCGTCGTCTTCCTTATGTAGAGTTTACTCCTGCTCAAATTAAACAAGCTTTAACAGGGTATGGTAATGCCGATAAGTCAGAAGTGCAAGAAGCGGTGGCGCGGGAGTTGGATTTAGATGATATTCCTAAGCCTGATGATGCTGCGGATGCTTTGGCGGTGGCTTTGACGGCTTCTTATCAGTTGTAGGTGTGTAAGCAAACAATAAAAAATAAAGTCTGTATGTAAGGCGATCGCCTTCTTATTTACATATTAAAGTATATTTTTTACACTTATTAACTACTTAATTGGAAAAGGTACAGCATTTATCAGCAATTTTTGCAATAATTTTATCTAAACTTCATATTTTGGCTAGATTCAATAAGCAAAATCCGCAATTACTTTCTCAAAATAAGCTTTGACTTTCTCAAACCCCAGTTTGCTTTATCATTTTGGTGTTTTCCGCAAGTAAAATAAGCTTTGACTTTCTCAAACCCCAGTTTGCTTTGTGATTTTGGTGTTTTCCACAAATAAATTGCCATTTCGTTTTTTCAAAATGGTTAATTTAGTAAAAATGTTTCAATAAGCTGATGCGTGTCTAAACTATATAAATACGATGTCGTTAACTGTTGACTGTTGACTGTTGACTGTTGACGGGTTTTCAGTCATCAGTCATCAGTCATCACTCATCAATAGACATCTCCAGAAATTAATTATGCGTTACCTGAAACCCTTGTCTTGACGTTGCATTGCAACGTCAAAACAATTCATTTTCGGAGATGTCTAGTCATCAGTCATCAGTCATCAGTCATCAGTCATCAGTCATCAATCATCAGTCATCAGTCATCAGTCATCAGGTAAATGTACAATATCTAAATATCCCGATATCAAAATCCTCTCCAAAAACCAGAATGCAGAGGGTAGTCGGGATGGAGGACTCAGAGTTATGAGTGATTTGCTCACAACCTTTCCGAAGATTGATGCTGTTTTTGCCATCAACGATCCGATAATGATTGCGATCGCCTGAATTTGGAGGATTGGCAGGAACTCCCAACGCATCCAGAGATATTTCCCTGAGCGATCGCAATCGCATTTTTGACCACTTCTATCGGGGTGATCCCTCACGTACCCGCAAGATAGAAGGCAATGAAGTTACAGAATTGAGCGATCGCTCGGTAAAAATTAGAGAATCTTTATAAGCCGTTGGGAAGAATCCCTAATGATATCAACCAAGAGAAAATCTGTTTTATAAGCTCGATTTTAGGTTGCGAGTGCGATCTTTCAGCTACCCTGAAATTGAATATATAAAAGAGCAATTTTCAAATGACCATTTACTTTTATAAGGTTTGGCAGCCTTATGGCTGTTTTTCCAACTTTTCTCCCCACGGAATCCACATCCAGGGTATTTACTGGCCAACGGTTGAGCATTATTATCAAGCGCAAAAGTTTGTTGGCAGCACAGATGCGGCAATTATACCCCTCATCCATACTGCCGCTACCCCAGAAGAAGCTGCCGCGTTGGGAAGATGCAGCACTCGCCAACTCCGTCGAGACTGGGATTTGGTCAAAACTGAAATTATGCGAGAAGCTGTCCTCAAAAAGTTTATCACTCATATTGATATTAGAGAAGTTCTCCTGAACACAGGCGATGAGATTTTGGTTGAAAACTCCCCAACCGATTCTTTTTGGGGCTGTGGTGCTAATAGAGCAGGTCTTAACTATCTCGGTAAAACTCTCATGAGTGTACGTGAAGAAATCCGTAACTTACTATCCTTAACAGTAATTTACGAATAATTTAATCAAAATAGTTACATTCAACATAAAATCAGTAATTCGACGGGGGAATAGTAAAATTCCCCAGCCAAAAATCTTTGAAACAGTTGCCAATAATTTAGTTATTTATTTGAAAAATTTTAATTAATTGAATTAATGAGTAAAAAGGGTAAAAAAATATTTTTAATTTAACGTAGTTTTTCAATAAATAAATTAAGTAAAATTACTGGAATAGTTTAATCATTGAGAATATAAAATTAATAGATGTCAATGATTAAGATTTTCTTAACTTTAAACTTGAAGGATATTTTGAAAGTATCTAATGATACAAAAAACAGCTTAATATCTCCCTAAATCCACTTGAGAAGGGTTCGAGAGAACAAGCAAAATATCTAAATCCTTTTCAAATATCCTCTAAATCCATTTTCAAAAATATTTGTAACAGATGTACGCCCAGAGCAAATGCATTTGTGGCAGGAATTTCTGGAAATGAGATGAAAATCAAGGCATTGTTAAATTTAAAATTCTGATCGATGACAATTATAAAAAAATTATACTTCAGTCATGGTGTATGTAGGCAATGACATTTACCGATAAACCAACAGGTTTGCAGCAAAGCTTAGACCAAGAAAGTTTTCTGCACCAGATGATAAACCAGATCAGGCGATCGCTCGACCTCCAAGAGATATTAACGACTACCGTTAGCCAAGTGCGTTTATTTTTGGGTGCAGATCGGGTAAAGATATATCGTTTTGATACCGATGGTAGTGGTGAAGTGATTGCTGAATCTATCCATGAGCAGCGTCTGCCATCCTTATTGGGGCAACGCTTCCCAACTGATGATATTCCACAAGAAGCTAGAGAGATGTTTGTGTTAGTGGGGCAACGTTCGATTGTGGATGTGGCAAACGGGAAGATCGGGCTATCGCCTCTACAGTCAAAAGAAACTGGCAAACGTCTAGAAACTAATATCTACTATCGACAGGTAGACCCGTGCCATATTCAATACTTAAAGGCAATGGGCGTGCAGTCTTCGTTGGTAGTGCCAATTTTAGATTGCGATCCACAAGAACAATCGGCAAAGCCTAAATTGTGGGGATTGTTGGTATCTCACCAAAGTGAACCGCGAAAGATTTTGAAGCAGGAACTAAAAGTATTGCAGCAAGTAGCTGACCAAGTAGCGATGGCGATCGCTCAAAGTAATCTACTCACCGCAGCCCGCACCAAGCAAGAGCGAGAAGCTACTATTAACCGAGTAACCACACTATTAAATAAACTGCCGACAGTCCAATTGCAGGGGGCGCTAGAAGAAGTTATTACTGCCTTCAATGGAACAGGTGGCAGACTTTACATTAAACAGAGTGGAGAACTATACACCTGCGGCGACCAACCGACACTCCCCTACGAGTTAGATAATAATATTATCGAACAGCATCCCTTATGGCAAAACTGGATGGCTGAGTGTAAACAAGGTAATGTTTGGGCAACAACCAACCTGTATAAAGAACCACATTTGCGAGTTTTGTCTTTAGCATTCCGTTCAACTCAAATTCGCGGACTTATGGTGATTCCCCTACATTACCGGGAAAAATTTATCGGTGTATTAAGCATTTTTCGCTCTGAATTTGAAACGGAAATCTTGTGGGCGGGACGATGTGAACAAAATCGGCGGCAATTGTTACCACAGCTTTCCTTTGAGCTTTGGCGAGAGCAAAAAAAGGGGCAATCAGCCGAGTGGAAACCGGAAGACATCTCATTAGCGCAAGCCTTGTACTATCATTTTTCAATGGCAATTCAGCAGCAACACATGTTTAAACAGGTGCAAACCCTGAATACCAACCTAGAACTGCGGGTGCAAGAGCAAACTTATGAACTCGAAAAATCATTATTATTTACCAAGGTACTCAAGCAAGTTACAGAGCATATTCGCCGCACATTAGACTTGCAGACAACTCTACAATCCATCGTTCGAGAAGTCCGTGCCCTGCTAAACTCAGACCGGGTGGTGATTTTTGAACTGAAAAGTAAATCGGTGATTGTAGAAGAGATTAATGGCAATTGGCAGTCCGTTTTGGGAGTGAATACACCAGCCGATTGCTTTCCTGATGAGTATACCCATCTATATAGTCAGGGTAGGGTACGGGCAATTAGCAACCTTTCGACAGCTTCTTTAAATGATTGTCATCGAGAGTTTTTACAGAGTCTGCAAGTGCAAGCAACCTTAATAGTTCCGATTAATATAGGTATAGAAGTATGGGGGTTACTAATAGCCCATGAGTGTGAGGCTCCCAGAGATTGGCAAGATGCAGAAATTGATTTATTGCAACAGCTAGGAGATCAGGCTGCGATCGCTATTCAACAAGCGCAACTCTACGAACAAACCTGTAATGCCGAAACTGAAGCCAGAAATCAAGCCGCCCAGTTAGAGCATACCCTACATGAACTCCAAGAAACACAGACAAAATTGATTCACACCGAAAAAATGTCCGGTTTAGGACAGTTGGTGGCGGGTGTCGCCCACGAAATCAACAACCCTGTTAACTTTATTTATGCTAACCTGTGCTACGTCAATGATTACACTGAACATCTACTAGAAATTTTACGTCTCTACCAGTTACACTATCCTCACCCTCATAGTGAAATTAGCGCTGCTATCAAAGCAATGGATTTTGAATTTTTGGTAGAAGACCTCCCAAAAATCATGACTTCAATGCAAGTAGGAAGCGATCGCATCCGTTCAATAGTGCTGTCGTTACGCAGTTTTTCTCGCTTGGATGAGGCTGAAAACAAACGCGTTGACCTGCATGAAGGCATTGACAACACCTTGTTAATTTTGCAACATCGGCTCAAAGGTAATGGTGATTTCCGAGGCATTGAGGTCATTAAAGACTATGGCAACATACCACGGGTGGAATGCTATGCCGGTCAAATGAATCAGGTGTTCATGAATATTATCAGCAATGCCATAGATGCGCTAGAAATGGGGAATGAGGGTAAAAGGGACGAAGAGAATGCCCAATGCCCAATGCCCACGATCCACATTTCCACTAGAGTCTCAGCAGACAACTCTCGTCTATTAACTCGGATTAGCGACAATGGAGCTGGGATGACTCAAGAGGTGAAAAAGCGGATTTTTGAACCGTTTTACACTACGAAACCTGTGGGTAAGGGTACAGGACTAGGATTGGCAATCAGCTATCAGATTATTGTCGAAAAACATGGTGGAATAATGGAGTGCATTTCAGAACCTGGCAAAGGTACAGAGTTCTGGATTGAAATTCCCGTCAAGCCTCCAGCCAAAATAGCTCGCTAAAGGTAGATAAATCGATTTTCTAGCTGATTTTCAAAATATTACAAAATGTTAGTTTCAAAACTTAAAATTTGAATTAGTAATTACTCAATTCATCCAAAAGGTGGATGATAAAATTTTTAATGATAGAGTACAGAAAAGATTAAGAATACTTCAAAAGTAAAGTTTAGTTGCAAACAAAATTCCTCCGATCCAGAAGTGATAATCTAATAATTGAAGCTAATAAAGCTTCCCTGGCAGATATAACAGCTGCATTTGGAATGTAATAAGAGGTAAAAGACGCTGTTTAACTTAAATCTGTCTCGTCAAAACCCAGCAATACCCAACGCGAAAACTGCTATTTCCTCAAAGATGGAATATTAGGGGGCACTGTAACTGATTTTCATTACTTGTTTACAGAAGCAATGAAAGTTTGTACATCCCTAGCTATGATAAACAATGAGAGGAGATAGTTCAGCGAGTAGAAGTTTGGGTGTTGTTGTGTTTAGAGAGAAGTCTGAAATAACAACTCCTCTGGGTGTAAGATTATACGAGATTGAATAGCGAGAAACATTTGAAATAGCGCCTTATGTCAATTATTGCGCTCAGAGCGTGGTATCTACAGGATTACGAGCCGATTCCAGAACTGGAAAAACGTCCGCCAGACATTCGCTTAAGCAAAAAAAGCCTGCTGAGATCGGCATTGCGAGCAGACTTTTTGGAAGAAAGCGACGAAGTTAAAAAATCAACTTGGTTTGGACGTTATCTGGAAGGGGAAAATATTGAATTTTATATTGAAGGTAGTGGTGGCTATTGCGTCGCTAACATTGACTTAATTAGTCATGAAATTTATTTCACCAAGCAGGCGCTATTGGCTCAGTTAGAACCAACGATTTTTTTATCCTATCAAACTGAGTATGCCGCAGCAACTAATGTTCTCAGAGAAGAACTGCGAAAAAGTTTGTCCAGTTTAAACAAGCGATCGCGCCTTCCCCTAACATTAGTAGAATCCTCTCGCCCCAACGGTGCTACTGTACGGATTAACCGAACTATGATGCGAAAAATCCGTAAGAGTTTGTTATTTATCGCTGACACCACGCCCATTGCTAGTATTGACGGTAAAGAAACTCCCCAAGTAATTCCTAGCCCGAATGTCTGTATTGAGATTGGCTATGCTATCCAAAGTAAGCGGTCTGAACAAATTTTACTAGCGCACATGCAACGCCCAGATTTTGAAGGGCAATTTCCCTTCGACTTACCGACACAGCAAATTTTGCAATTCCAAGACACTACAGAACTAAATAAAATCCTTACAGGAACGCTTCAAAACCAACTAGCACGATTCAAATTGTTTTTTTGAGGAATCTGTGATGTTAATCAAAATATACGAACAGGTTTACTTTGTAGCCCAGAAGTAATGGAAGTCACTCGATCAACCACAGAAATCATGTATTTATAATCTGGTACTTGTCCGTTGGGTACATACCCTACTTCTTGGGCTAAACTTGAAGGCGCATCGTTCATTACTTTGCGGATGAACTCTTGACGGTTACGTTCTACATTAGGCCCAATCAAGACCACGCCTAATGGTACATAGTGAGGGTCTTTAAATAGGATGCGGAATTGGGTTGACCCTAACTGTGAACCGTAGAGACTCAATTCAGCCTCCGAGACAGCACAGGCGATCGCTTTTCCTTCAGCGACCAATTCTAGCGCGGCTTTGGGTGTGGGTGCAAATAGAATCTGTGCTAGTGTTGTACCAAAAAGATTGTAAAGTGGGAAATAATATCCTGTTGCTGAACCTAACTGACCTAAAGCGATTGTTTGACCTTGTAGCTGTTTTAAGTCAGATATTGGATTGTCTTTGCGAACAACGAAGATTGAACGCAAATTACTAATACCTATTAAAGGAAATAGGGGAACATATTGGTGACGCGCGATTGCGATCGCAGCTATTCCCGGTGGAGCAAATACCAATGACCAAGCACGAGCCTCAAGGCGTTCAACCGCTTTGTTTTCATTAAAAGCAGGCTCTAGCTGAATTAATGCATTTGTCTTCTCGCCCAAGTAATCATTAAATTTAGCATATTGGTTAATTATTTGTTCACCTCCACCATAGTTGATCACACCAATAGTTAATGTGCCCTCAAACTCCCGTGGTGATTGACAGGCGGCAAATGTAAAACCTAGCAGATTAAACAGAAATAAACGACGGGAAAATCGCAAAAACATCATTAATTATGCTTAAGGAAATAACTTGGTCAAGGTTAATTTAGATAAGTTTGACTACTGCCTAAATAGGTTATATTGCGACAATAATTAATATTTATTGAAATACTGTTGACATGGTTTATAACAAGTATAAATAAATATTAGACAAACTCAGATACCGCCTTCTTTGGTTAGGTTATGTTAAACAAAATTACGTTAAAAAGCCTAAAAATAGGTGCGAAATTTAACTTAATTTTAATATTAGTGTTCATAATCAGTATTTTGGGTAGTGGCGTTGCCTTATCCAGTGTACTTGAGGGAAGGGTAGAAAATGAAGTGGATTCTCAAGCGCAGATTCGCATCCAAATGCTGAACGCATTTAGAAACTATACACAAAATCGTATAGTTCCCCTATTGGAAGCTATAGGACTAATATTTGATTTCTGAAAAAGCTCCGTACAGATCGAAAAGCCTAATTCCCTACTCCCTACTCCCTACTCCCCACTCCCCGCCCACATAGATAATTTCAAAAATCAAATACGATTCCTATAGAGTAGATATTAACCCAACGTTCATACCTGAAGTAATACCAACTTTTTCCGCTAAAGAGGTTTTTGAAAGTTTTCGTAAGAACCCGGAATATAGTAACTTTTTTCATAAAGATGCAACACTTAATCCAACTAATTTAGCAGATAAAGCCGATAGTGCTGATACCATTTTAGATTATCAAATAAACATAAATAAAATCCTAGTTTGTAGTGAGCGATTCATCGCTCAAAAGAAGGATTATCAGGACTAAAGTCCTTACTACAAACTTTAATTTATTTAGGACTTAGGCGTTGCTGAAATTGCAAAGCTTTTTGAGGTTCGGGAATTTGTGAATGTTTTAGCATCACAAATTCTGCACGAGAACTTTGCCCAGAAGACCTAACAGCTACGAACGAGCAAAGATGCCATCCTCTGTTTCATCCCAAGAACTCCTAGAAACCTTAGAAATACTGCAAGCGCGATCGTGGATTGATGCCAAATCAGGTCTGTTCTCTCTCCAAAGGATGATCGTTGAATATGTCAAATCTTTTATTCTTGACGAGAAAATCGCCAAATTTCAGCCAAGTGAGATTTTTTAGTTCAAGAACATCAACGTCAGGTAGCAAGCTAAGAGGTTGTTTGAAAAGTATTTCACTGTGACTTTATACACTTTCAGATCCCCCCTAACCCCCCTTAAAAAGGGGGGAACCGGAATTAAAGCCCCCCAATTTATCGGGGGGTTGGGGGGATCGATAACGTTTTGCTACCGACGAAAGGACTTTTAAAACATCCTCTAAAACTGCCAGAGGAACTTTTGTCTCAGACTATGTTTCTTTGAATTCATTACCACAACACCCAACAATAGCAGTAAGCTCTCGTGCATCTAAATTGTACTTTTTGGAGGCTGAAAAGTTCACTGTCAGATTTTCAGCTTGAAAAATTAAATCCATCTCAGCTTTATTTACACAATTCGGCGTTTAGCTGCATCTGCTTCTTGAATATCCCCTTGCGAAAATTTTAAGCACTATTACTTATTGACAAATTGTTTATGACCTTAACTAGTCAAGGATGCCCTCAAAATCCCCTGCTCCCGTATGCTTACCCTTTTCATTCGGGGGTTACGTGGTTAACAATGGGTTGAATGTTTTTTAAATGATTCAACCTTATGGCTAGAACTGCAAATGAATATGCCGTATTCCTCCTACTGGAAAGCGGCCACCGAGAAGAAGTACGTTTTCCGACTATTCAAGAGTTTCAGAAGTGGTATAGTGGCGAACTTGTGCCAAAGTCTGCTTCTAATGACTTTATTAGCGTGCCGATCAAAAATATTCAAGGGGAATATATGGTAGTACGCCCTTCTCGGGTCGTGGCAATCCGGGTAGAACCCGTTTTTAGTTCCAGTGTTGAAAGATTCAACTAAATGATGAGAAAAACCTTTGCTTTGCTTTCCTTAAGTCTGGGAATTGCCCTTGTAAACCCTCTCTGGTCGGCTGTTGCTCAGGTTCCTAACTTCCTGCCGTTGCCAGTACCCATAACTCCTGATCTACCACCTCAGCCAGTACCAATTACTCCTGAGATAACGCCACCGCTAAAACCAATCGCTATTGGAACCAATTGTACGTTCCAGCAGAATTGCTTGGGTTTGGATGACCAAATTTGGGGTCAAAGGGGTAAAATAGGCGATCGCAATGCGCTGTTGGCTTCTATTGATAACAGTTTGCTTTACCTAACCAAGAAAGAGGCGATCGCAGCATATCAAAATTATCCGATCAAGGAAATTACTCTTGATCGCGTCTTGAGGAGTTTGCTACGCTTCCGCCAACTGCTTATCAGTTCTAAGTCAGCAGCGCAATTACAAGCCGCTGTCAGCCGAGAGTTTGTCTTTTACCAGTCTGTGGGCAACGATGGCAAGGGTACCGTTAAGTTCACTGCTTATTACGAACCTGTTTACACCGCCAGCCGTGTCAGAACTGCAACATATAAGTATCCTCTTTATCGGCTACCAGCTAATTTTAGCCAATGGTCGAAGCCCCACCCAAAACGAATCGATTTGGAAGGGAAGGATGGTTTAAAAGGGAATAAGAGCAAATTGCGCGGTTTAGAACTACTTTGGTTCCGCGATCGCTTAGACGCATACATGGTACATATCCAAGGTTCTGCCCAAATTAAATTAACTAATGGCAAAACAACATCAGTTGGCTATGCAGGTGGAACTGATTACCCTTGGACTAGTATCGGCAAAGAACTAGCGAAAGATGGCAAACTTCCACTAGCGGGATTGACAATGCCACGTCTGATTAGTTATTTCCGAAGAAAACCCCAAGAGTTGAACAATTATCTGCCCAGGTGGAAACGATTTATTTTCTTCCAAGAAACAAGCGGTAGACCCGCTACTGGTAGTATTCATGTGCCAGTAACAGCAGAACGTTCCATTGCTACAGATAAGTCTCTCATGCCACCGGGAGCGCTAGCGCTGATTTACAACTCATTTCCCTATCCTGCCAGTGGTGGCAAACTAGAGAGGCGTACTGTCAGCCGCTTTGTACTTGACCAGGATACAGGAAGCGCCATCAAAGGCCCGGGACGGGTAGATTATTTCATGGGGTCTGGTAAACTAGCAGGCGATCGCGCTGGCATCACAGGCGGTAATGGTTCACTATATTATTTGCTGCTCAAAGAATAGGGATAGGGAATAGGGGATAGGGGATAGGGGATAGTTTTCCCACTCCCCACTCCCCACTCCCTACTCCCACCTAATATGGTGGATAAGCAAAATCATCTTCATCAGCATAAACATAAGAGTTGGAAACTCCTGCCATTGCTAATTTAGGCGTTTCTGATTTTACAGGTTCCTTCCCAAAATCTTTGTATTCTTCAAAAGTCTTGCAAATCATTGCAGACTCAAGAGAATCGGAAGCAATTAAATATTGTGTTAAAGTCCCTACTGTGGGATGTTTGTAGTCTACAGTTGAAGCTACGAGAACTGTATTTGGTTCAATACCTCTTTCTTCACACTCAATTATCGGGCAAAAAATCCCATGAGCGTGGAACAAAGGGCCTTTTGGTGCCAAAGGTTGCTTACGATAAACAGCATAAGCCTTTTCTAGTTCAGCGACGAATCCACTAACTACTTTGCCTTGTTGATATTCGCAGTAGGTTTTGCTGAAACTCGCTCCTGCGGCACCATTAAGAGTTAGTTGTAGTGGTGATTCATGTAAAAACTTTTTATTCTCTCCCACTATAAAAATTAGATAGCGAGTAAAGGTTTTAAATTTAAGTTTGTCGGCTAAAAAAGCATCATAATTCTCTTTGAGCGTACCTAGTTTTAAACCACTTTCCCGGTCTTTGACAGACAATGGCCCCCGACGCACTATAACCACGCGTGGAGTAGTGGTAATAAAGACCGTTTCGACTCCAGAGGTAAATTCATGCTCCACTTGCTGCCAACTATCATCTGGCACAAAGCCGACAGCATTGGCATTATCCACCTTAATTGCCAAACCGTGGGATTGCATACCATCTGTGCCATATCGAGGATTAATCATCTGACACCAGGGAAGGACTTGAGAAGGCGGTGCATTAAATTTATCGTCTTCAAAGTCGAAATTAGCAGATGCTTTCATCGTTTTAGGCTATCAAAGTGTTTTTTTCTTAAACAAGTTTATCGGCACGCTGTTCGTGGAGAGCCAAAAGCAGAGCGTTGTTACGAGCGTTACTCGTCCCTTGCGCGTCACCCTCATAAAGAAGGCGAACGTGCCTTTAAACTGGCGTAGTAGTTTTTCCAGATTAAGACAGAATCAATCTATGTTGCAATCCCTGTTTCGTTTTGTAACAACAGATCCTCATCGAAACAGTGCTAGGCACTGAGTAATTATTCTTGAATATTATTTCGCTTAACTCAAAGCAGCAAGAGTCTTTAAATCCGGCACTTCTAAGTCAGGTTGACTTATCGCTGAAACTTCGGTGTTAAGTCCTTTTTGGTCTATTCGACGGTTTACCCAGACTGTTGATAGTCCCAGAGATTTGGCTGTAACAATATCGTGATATACACTAGCGGCAAATCAATTCTTTCAATAGCCAGTCTGAAGTTGTTTAAGGAGGGTTTGTAGCTTTTAGCCTGTTCTGCTGTGATTATCTAGTCAAATTCCACCTGCAAGTGCTTTGCCGAGAAAGCAAAGAGATCGTCATCTACATTTGAGATAATTACCAGCTTAAACTTTTGAGATAATTACCAGCTTAAACTTTTGCTTGAGGGTTTTAAGTGCCTCAATTGCGGCCTTATTTAAACGACAAATATTGACGCTGACTTACTTGAGTGTGGGATAATATTAGACCACAGAGGAAATTTTTCCTAAGATATTTGTATGGATGCTAAATTTAAGGATATAAAAGCAAATACCAGTAAAGAATTAAACTCAACCGAACAGCAATCTCATAGCAACCCATCCAAACCTTTTTCGGTAGCGGAGGCAGTGGTAAAAATCCTGGAAGATATGGGAGTGCAGTATGCCTTTGGTGTTTCGGGAGGTGCGATCGGCCCAATGTGGGCTGCGTTACATCAAAGTTCCCTCCAGGTGCTGCACTTTCGCCACGAAGCCGGAGCAGCTTTTGCGGCCATTGAGGCGCATTTTGCTAGCGATCGCCCGGTTGTGGTATTCACTACTACAGGGCCAGGAATCACCAACGCTTTGACAGGGTTGTTGGCTGCCCGTTGGGAGGGCGCTAAAGTGATTCTTGTATCAGCTTCAACCTCAGCACCACAACGGGGCCGGTGGGCTTGCCAAGAAACTAGCACGTACACAATGCCTAGCGCTGGTATTTTTACTTCCGGGCAAATATTCCATTATGCAACCACTCTCGAATCCAGCCATGAACTCACAGAGGTTTCTCGAAGGCTTGCTCTTGGACTAGGACAACCAGGAGGATTCGTAGCTCATATAAGTATTCCTACAAATATCCAGACAAGTTCATTAAAGACATCATTACCACGAGTAACTCTGTCTCATGGTGTAGCAACAGCAACTGAGGAAACAATTGTAAAATGTGTCCAGTTACTGTCTGAGGGACCATTTGCAATCTGGGTCGGTTTTGGGGCACGAGGTGCTGCACAAGAGATTCGCCAACTTGCCGAGAGAACCGGGGCTGCTGTAATGTGTTCACCACGGGGTAAGGGCATCTTTCCAGAAAACCATCCTCAGTTCGTAGGTGTCACCGGCTTTGGTAGGCATGAGTCGGTTTTGAGGTATATGCAAGGGCAGCGTCCTTGGCACATACTCGTACTAGGAACACGTCTTGGTGAACTGACATCGTTTTGGAACCCTGAGATGATTTCCAGACGCGGCTTTTTGCATGTTGACATAGACCCAAAAGTACCAGGAACCGCATATCCATCTGTGAAGACGTTCGCCATCCAGTCCGATGTGGGAGTCTTTGTCAAGGCATTACTAAAGTACTTTCCTGAGTCTTCTAGTACCTCCAAAGTTACATCACTGCTGAGATATAAGCGCGATATAATCCATCCGCGTACTGAGGGTAAAGTGCGGCCAGATGTGCTTATGAGTATGATTCAACAGGTGATTGTTGAACAGAGCAATGCAGTTGTCATGACTGAGGTGGGTAACTCGTTGGTTTGGGCAATTCACCTGCTGCAATTTACCAAACCGTGTCGTTTCCGAATCAGCACTGGCTTCGGGTCTATGGGGCATTTTGTGACTGGAGTTGTGGGTGCTGCCTTAGCACGGAATGGCAAGGCGGTTGCTATTGTCGGGGATGGGGCTATGCTCATGAACAGCGAGGTAAACACTGCGGTAGGATTCCAAATTCCCGCCGTCTGGATTGTACTCAACGACGGTCGCTACAATATGTGCGAACAGGGAATGACGTATCAGGGCTTCAACAGCGTGGATGCAACAATTCCCCAGGTGGATTTTGTCAAGATTGCTCAGGGAATGGGAGCTGATGGTATCCGTGTTCAAAGGGAGTACGACATTCAAGCGGCGCTAGAAAAAGCTATGGCATCGCCCGATCCGTTTGTTGTTGATGTAATCATCGAACCTACCTGCCCTGCACCAATAGGAAGCCGTCTCGACAGTCTAATTTCACAAGGCGCTACGAATTACTGAGAGGAGATTAGTTATGGTGGATCAACCAGTAGGTATTCGGGCGATCGCAGCGAGCTTTCCTAGCATTAGACGTACTAATGATTACTACAGACAAAAATACCCGGAGTTAATTGCTCAAGCAGAGCAAAAAAGCTTGGCGAGGATGTTTTCGCTCGCAGGCTCCACCCCCAGCAACGAGTTTGACTTAGAAATGATGCCATATCTGTCAGACCCATTTCGTGGTACTGTTGAGCGATGGATACTTGGCACTGGCGAGTCATCACTGACGTTAGAGGAGCGTGCAGCAAGGGATGCCCTGGAAGCCGCTAAACTTTCTGTTAAAGACGTTGATCTCATGATTGTCGCTTCTGTATGGCCAGAACAAATCGGACTTGGCAATGCAGCTTTCCTTGCCCGTCAACTTAGGCTGCAAGGTGCTGCATGGAATCTTGATGCAACATGCGGAAGTACACCTATTGCGCTTCAAACCGCCTGTGCATTGGTACGAGCAGGAGAGTACCGCAATGTGTTGGTAGTTATTTCATGCACATACTCTCGCTTTTTTGACGAGGATGATACCATGTCATGGTTTCTTAGTGATGGTGCCGGAGCTTTCGTCGTTGGTTCACTAGAATCGAATCAGGGAATCCTTAGCACAAAGACCATTCATGCTGGTGAGTTGTGTAATATAGTTTTTCCTCAACTTACGACGGACGCGCAAGGCAATCCACGGCTTCGGATGAAGCTATGCAAGGAAGCGAACAAGGTGACTCGTGAAACAGCCGTGGGGTTTCTGCGTACATGCTGTGAGGGTGCGATCGCCGCAGCCGATGTGACACTCGAACAAATCGACTTTTTTATTTTCAATACATCTACAGCTTGGTTTGCTAGCTTCTGCATACGCGTACTGGGCATTGAACCAGAACGGACGATCGATCTCTATTCTCAATATGCAAACATTGGGCCAGTACTTACTGTCGCAAATATGTACTATGCTGCAAAATTGGGCAAGATTCGGGAAAATGACCTGGTTCTCGTCTATGGCTTCGGAGCA
The DNA here is from genome assembly GCA_020829485.1 of Nostoc sp. CHAB 5834. The sequence goes on from JAIVFU010000039.1 coordinate 29,782, forward strand.
GCTGGTGCTATTGCTGCGAACGTCATGCGCTGGGGCAATGTAGCGCTAAGTCCTGACCCTCTTGAAATCTCTAAATCAGCAAAAGAAAGCTCTAAATATTGAAGCGAAATTTCTTTTTAAGGACATCTTTACAAGGTTGAAACTAGATTAAGGAATTAACTGTGCAAAGACAAATTATAACAACAGGATTCTTGCTATTATCTTTGATATTTCCACTCAAAGTATTAGCAAAAGATTATGACAATATTTACGTTTTTGGAGACAGTTTTTCTGATAGTGGTAATGTATATAATGCCACTAACGGAATTATTCCTTCAAGTCCAACCTACTCTAATGGGCGTTTTTCTAATGGTCCAATTTGGGTTGATTATCTTGCCTCTGATCTAGGATTAACACTAAATCTGAAAAATAACTTTGCTTTTGGTGGTGCGACCACAGGAACTGAGAATATTGGTTTACCTAGCTTACCAGGATTACAGCAACAGATAAATAGTTTTGTGTCAGCACAAACAGCTGATCCTAATGCTCTATATATTATTATTTGGGCTGGTACTAATGACTACCTAAGTTACTTTTTTGGTGGTGTTCCTAATCCTACCAATACAGTAGGAAATTTATCAGCAGCGTTGACATCGCTTGTTACTGATGGCGCTAGAGATATCATGGTGGTCAACTTGCCGGATTTGGGAAAATTGCCTTTTGCAAATTTTGATAGTCAACGTTCCAACTTATTCAAGACATTCAGCAGCACACATAACTCTAGCTTAAACACGACACTCAAATCTTTGAGGCAACAATTAAGTCCCGATATCAACCTTATAGAACTGAATGTTAATTCCTTATTTGATAGGGTTATTGCTGCTCCAGATGAATTTGGTTTTACAAACGTGACCAACTCTTGTATTAGCAAAGACTTATCAGTAGTGCCCATAGATGTTCCCACACAACAAGTTTTATGTAACCCTGAAAAATTTGTGTTTTGGGACGAAGTTCATCCTACAACTACTACTCATAAACTAATTGGAGAATTAGCATTCTCAGCAGTTAAGCCAGTACCAGTACCCGAACCATCTGCTGGATTAGGGATATTAGGATACAGTGTTTTAAGTGCAGTTTTGCTACTGAGACGTAAAGTAGTTAACTGATTAATTCTGACTCCTTAATTCTGATTTCTGAATTCTTCTTCAATTAATACTCAATTGCTCCTAAAGCTTTTAAAGTATCTTTTTGAGACTCAGTTAACCCAGTTATACTAGTGATATTCATTCCCTCATAAGGGCTTTTGCTTCTCAAAGTTTTCAAGCATTCACCTGTTTCTACATCCCAAATCTTAATTGTCTCATCTTCACTGCAACTGACTACAGTTTGACCATCACGACTAAAGCCAACTGACCAAACCCACCTAGTATGTCCAGATAAAGTCCTTAAGCAGCTACCTGTGTCAACATCCCAAAGCTTTACTGTTTCGTCGCCACTACCACTCGCTAGTATGCGACCATCCAAACTAAAAGCAACTGAATATACAGTATTTGTATGCCCTTGCAAAGTTCTGAGACACCGACCAGTGCTGGCATCCCAGAGTTTTATCGTTTGGTCACCACTACCACTAGCTATGGTGCAAGCATCTGCACTGAAGCTGACTGAATATATCCAGTCAGTATGACCCTGTAGAGTCTGAAGGCATCTGCCAATGCGAATATCCCAAAGTTTCACTGTTCGGTCATGACTACCACTAGCTAATGTATGACTGTCAGGGCTGAAGGTGACTGACCATGTTCTACCATTATGTTCTCGTAAAGTATTGAGGCATTGACCAGTGCTGATATCCCATACTTTTATTGTTTGATCATCGCTACCACTGGCAAGAAAATGGCTGTCGGCACTAAAAGTAACTGATGTAACTCGATTAGTATGTCCTGTCAAGATTTTAAGACACTTAACAGTACTGATATCCCATAACCTTATGCTTCGGTCTTCGCTGCCACTAGCAAGTAAGTGAGAATCAGGACTAAACACAACTGATGTGACTCTCCTACCATGTCCCCGCAAGGTTTTGAGACACCTACCAGTAATAGCATCCCACAATGTCACTGTTTGGTCATTACTGCCACTGGCAAGAATGTTATCGTTTGAACTGACAGCAACTGACCATATCCCATTCTTGTAACTCTGGAAAGTTTTAATGCATTGACCAGTGCTGATATCCCATAACTTTACTGTTTGGTCATCACTGCAACTAACACAAATGTTTTTATTTATACATGTTGCTAATGACCATACCCTACTTCTATGTCCTTGTAAAGTTTTAAGGCATTTACCAGTAGCGAAATCCCATACCTTAACTGTTTGGTCATCACCGCAACTAACAAGAGCATTACCATCTACACTGAAGGTAACTGAATGTACTAAGTCAGTATGCCCCTGCAAAGTTTTAAAACATTGAGCAGTACTGGTGTCCCAAAGTTTCACTGTTTGGTCATGGCTCCCACTAGCTAGTGTATTACCGTCAGGGCTGAAAGTGACTGAGTATACCCTCTGAGTGTGACCCTCTAAGGTGTGAATACATGAACTGCTGTTAATATCCCACAGCCTTACCGTATAGTCATCATTTCCACTTGCCAATATGTAATCTTTTGGACTGAAGGCAACAGACCATACACTACAACCAACTTCCTGTAAAGTTTGTAGACATTCGCCTGTAGTGGTATTCCATAGCTTCACTGTTTGGTCATCACTGCCACTAGCAAGAACCTGACCGTTGGGACTAAAAGTGACTGAACGAACCCCACCACTATGACCCTCTAAAGTTTTGAAACATTCACCAGTATTGGTATCCCACAGTTTTATTGTTTGGTCATTACTGCCACTAGCAAGAACCTCACCATCGGGACAAAAAGAGACTGACCAAACCCAGCCAGCATGACCCTTACAAGTCAGAAGTTGCTGACTATTGGCAACTTCGTACAAGCGAATTTCTCCATTGGTATCACCAGTAGCTAAAAGTTTACCATTAGGGCTGAAGGCTACCGAAAAAATACCACCAAAGGTTTCACCAAAAACGCACTTAGCTAGATGGGCGTGAGCAAAATTTGTATTATGTAACTTGACGTTTTGCAGATCGGCTTGCCAAATAGTTAGATAAGAAAAATCATAACCGCCCAGATCAGTTTCTAAATGACAAAGCAGATTAAAGACATTTCCTGCCGTATAACTTTGTTCTAGAGGGGATATTTCTCGTAGCGTTGCTAAAATTTGAGCTAAGTGATTTTCTAAGGTTTTTTTACTTCTAAAAGCAGTAAGAAGCCCATCTATAACTGGTTTGATGATGAGGCGAATTTGAGTATCTTTAACATATTCTTTTGCCGTCGCTTTTATCAAAGCTTTGCTTGTGAATAAATTAATATTCTGAGTGGCAATCTCTTCACAGACGAGTTCTATCAAGGTATTAGTTACATACTCCATAACCACAGGCTGGAGGGTAAAAAGTGATCCAGTTTTATTAATGAGCGTAGACGTAGCCTTCTCGATTAGCGATCGCCTTCCTAAAGATTCTACAGCCTCTAGTAATTTTGCTTGTGGTACTGGTGATACAATATCTTCTCGCAATTCTGAGAGCGTAATCGACTCCCGATTAATCGCTAGCCAGTATATTATGTCTTTTTCTAAATCTGACAAGCGCTCAAACTGCTGCTCTAAAATATCACGAATGTCGCCAAAAACAGCCGTGTCTTGTTGCAAAAATCCAGTCACATTACCATCAAAAACATCTTGAATGGTCGTGGCAACTATCTTCAAAGCTAATGGATTGCCTGCATAGCGTTCAATCATTACTTTCCATTCATCCTCGGTCGCCGATAGCCCCTTGAGTTTTAAGATTTCTTGCCCTTCTGCGACCTTTAAACTATTCAGTAGCAATGAGCGAATAGGTAGTGCTTGTCCTTCCAATAATGCCACTTCTTTCGGTTTTTCACGACTAGTCAGCACTAAGCAGCTTTCGTGAGTTGCTTCTCCCACGCGTCTTAAAAGCTCACCATATTCCTGATATCCTTCTCGATAAATTCCGGCACGGCTACCACTGCGGAGAATTGACTCTGCATTATCAATGATCAGCAAACAGCGATGATTTTGTAAATAATAGAGTAGGCGCGATACCCTCTCGCTAAAACTTTCTGGTAAATTCTCTTCCGTTTCCTGTTCGTGAGATAAAAATTGGATTAAGTTACCTAGAATAATTTTAGCAGGTGGAGCTTCTCGGAGCGATCGCCAGATTACATACTCAAAGCTGTCTTGAATCTGTTGAGCAAATTTTACAGACAGGGACGTTTTGCCAATACCTCCTATTCCCAATAGTGCGACTAATTGACAGTGTTCATTAAGAATCCATTGCTCTAGCGTATTAAGTTCTTCTATACGTCCATAAAAAACTGAGTTAAAGATAGCTTCTCCCCAATCTAGACGAGTATGTGAGCTTGAATAGTCGCTTTTATCTATTTTTAACTTAAAAGCTGAAAAAAGCTTCTCAATAGTCTGTTTGTCAACTCCTCCTTCCTGATTCAATACTTTCGAGATGGTAGCGGAATATAACCCAGAACGCGCACTCATTTCTTCAAGAGTATACCTATTTCCAAAATTTTCCTTTACTTCTGACTGATGCTTTGCTTCCTTAATTTTTTGTAATCCCTTCTTAGTAAGTGCAACGCCACGCTTGCGTCTCCAATTCTGTAAAGTCATGTATTAACTCACTATTGGTGTAATCACCTTTGATTAAAAGAAATTATCTACTAGTTGCTATATATATGAGGTGATACCTATCACAAAGGAATAATCTTATGTTGCAGAGGATTTTAAAGAGGTGTATGGCCAAAATGTTTACTGATACAAGCCACCTTTGCCAATCCACTCGTTTCGGTAATTCAACACCGCTCGCTCAACAGAAAATCTTGTCTGTGAGGCATTGCTGACATAAACTCTTCACGCGAAAGCTTCTTGCACCACACGTAATGAATCTGCTATTACGTGTGAGGCTAATTATTTAATACTTGCAATTTTCAGTAAGAGGTTTGGAGCGTAAAGCTTAAGTTCAATTTCAAAATCCTGATTTTCACTGGTCAAGACGTTTCTGAATTGGCAAGCTTGATAAAGAAAGTTTGTATATATCTAGCCTATCAATCAATGAATAAAACTGCTGCACTTAAATTTCCCCGTTTGGCAACCTCCAGTAAAAAAAGGGCACTTAAGCGAGTTATCTTAAACTTGACATCAGATGAAGCTCAGAACCTTGAAAAGTTTTGTGAACAGACAGGCAGACCAGCAATAGATGTAATTCGGGAACTCATTCAAGCCTTGCCTTGACCAGACTTTTCATGCCAAGTCTGAAAAGCCCCAGTTTAGAAGAGTCATGGCTAAAGTAGAAGGGGTTGCAGATTTGGATAAAGGTTTTTAAATTTACTCTGACAAGAGTAACTCAACAGCCGTGATCATAGATTAGACCCTTATGGCTGGATATTTGCTATTTAAATTCTGTTGTTTGTTGCGAAAATACTAAAAAACAAGGGTTATAAATTATTTTCTGACGGAAGTTACGACAGAATAAGGATACTGTCTGAACCAGAGAAACAGTCTCTCACTCATCATTTTGCAACTCAATAATAGTTATCATGTCATCTTATTTTCGGCGTGCTGCGCTCGTTTACAGAGGGCGTAGCACACATTCACTCAATTTTTACGTCCCTCTCAATGCTCATAAAAATTACCACTCGTTAATTTAACACCTCCAATTCAAGCAGATTCTAATGCTTATATCTTGAGAATGAACCAAGGCGAAATGGTTCGCAAATCTACTTTTATTTTATCAGTGGCAAAGCTCTAATCAGTTCTCGAATCACATCCGTTGCTGGTCTGCCTGTCTGTTCACAATACCTTTCAAGGTTCTTGGCTTCATTTGATGCCAGGTTTATAGTGATTCGTTTGACGGCCCATTTTTTGTTCATGCTGAAACAGATAAATCGTGTAATCATAGCTTCAAACCCTGATTTTACATTCCAAACTGGAAAGTAACCTAAATTTGGGATATACCGAGATAAGTAGAGCGGCGTGAATAATTCAAGGTTTGTAGAGAGGACTTTAGTCCTCTTATGAGGGCTTTAGCCCTCTCTACGAGACGCTCTCGCGTTCACTACGAAATAATCTCAATATTTTTTACATTATTTAATCTAGTTTGATTTATTCTCACCGACTTACCTTTTCAAGAGGACAAGTTGTAATTGAAAGAGGCAGGAGCCGAGCAAATCATCCAAGAATTTGAAGAGAGGATGATGCTGATTTATAGCCTACTATAGGACTAATATTTGATTTCTGAAAAAGCTCGGTACAGATCGAAAAGCCTAATTCCTTATTCCCTACTCCCGTTCGGCTACGCTCACGGCAAGCCTACTCCCCACTGCCCGCCCACCTAGATAATTTCAAAAATCAAATATGATTCTTATATTATGGCATCTAGTTAATTCTAGATGATCTAAATTCTGCCGCTTCTTAATTTAATTATCAAGCAGCTTTCCTCACCTTAATAACCCATCTTCTCTTAGGATAATTTTTATTTCTATGGTTCTGATTAGATTTTTAATTAAAGCTTAAATTGCAATCAGCTTAGTATTAATAATAGTGAATAACGCCTTAACCTAAATTTGTACTAATTTTAACTTAACCTTTGCTTAAGCTGTATGCCTTAGTAAGAAGATTATGTAGTAACTATAATTAAATACATTATCTCGATAGAGATTTAGATGTATAGCAACCATTAATCCAGAGTTAAAAGCCAAATTGGAGGTTCTTACGAGTTGCTGTTTACTGCATTAAGGATTGTAGATTCATGAAACTGCAACTCACCCAATTACATATACTCTGAGCCAAATTAACTGGAGTGTAGACCCATGAAATGCACAGATGATGTTTGCATAGTAGAAAATCAGGTGTCTACGCCTACAGCATAAAATTTGCATATTTTCTGTGGAGTTTTCTTAACTTACTTGAGGAGTACAAATGGTTGAGGCTATCGCTGTTGCTTGGTTATTACTGTTTTTTGGCGATTTTCTATCTACATTCTTTTATCACGTACCCGAGCACGTTTTTGGTAGCCTACATTTAAAAACGCACCACTCCTGGAAGAAGGACTTCCGCCACTACGCTATTTTGACTTTTAATCCCCAGGTTCTTTTAGATGGTATCTTAGGAGCTTTGCCTTATGTACTTATAGCAGTAGTCTTGTGGCCTTTCTCTCCCATCGGCGTTATCTCTGGATTACTGCTTGGTCAGTTTCATGTATGGTGGAGACACATAAGTGTACTAGGTTGGCAAACTTCAAAGCCTGTCAATATTTTATGCCAAATTCTATTTATTACTACTCCTGAGAGACACTGGTTGCACCATCACAAAACTAATTTGGGTTTCGGTGATATTTTCACGTTCTTTGAACAACCTGCACAAATGTGGTTACGCTGGCTTCGGCTACTCAGACTTCGTTTTCGCTACTCTCGGATCTAACCTAAGCTACTGCTAACCTATTTATGTTTTGCCAGACAGAATATTATTCTAGTCTCAGTAATACGCTCACCTACATCTTAAAAAAAGCTGATTCCCAATTAACGAGTAGTAGCAACAATAGGCATTAATTGACCATAGATTTAACGAAGCAGTTCTTGAAGGGGGCGAGGAGACAAGGAGAAAGACTCTCACCTCTTGTCCCCTTGCCTCCCCTGCTCCGCCTGCCCCTTGCTTGTTAAATCAGAAGGTAATTCTGGGAAACCTTAATTTGTGAGAGCGAGAGGCTTTTGCCAGAAGGAACTAGAATTAGGAAACACCTAGCTGGGTTCTTCTGACTTTTGAAATTAGGAGTGCATGTGTGCCAAAATCCCCTAAATATTTGCTGATTGGATCAACCGAGACTTATAGCGGTAAATCTGCAACTGTTCTGGGTTTGTCTCATCAGCTACAGCAAAAAGGACTGGATATTACCTACGGTAAACCGCTTGGTACGTGTTTTAATTCGTCCAGTGGAACCGTAATTGAGGAAGATGTCCAATTCATCGCTCTTAGCCTCAATTTGCCGGAAAACCGTGTTGCACCTACAATGCTGGCTTTGGATGAACTAAATGTGCAAAAACGCTTGCGAGGGGAAGACAAAACCGATTATCAGCAGTCCTTAATACAGCAATATTTGCATAAATCCCAAGGAGATTTGGTGTTACTGGAGGGGCCTGGTGATTTGTCTGAAGGCAATTTGTTTGATTTGTCTTTGCTGCAAATTGCTGAAGTATTGGATGCTGGCGTGCTGTTAGTAGCCCGCTATAAATCGTTGCTTTCGGTTGAGTCGCTATTGGCTGCGAAAGGGCGTGTGGGCGATCGCTTGATTGGAGTTGTGATCAATGATATCCCTGTCACCCAACTAGAAGCGGTTGACACTCTCTTGCGCCCATTTTTGGAACAGCAGGGGATTCCGGTGCTAGCAATGCTGCCCAACAGCGATTTGCTCCGCAGTGTCAGTGTTGGCGAACTAGTCAAACAGTTAAAGGCTGATGTTCTCTGTCGCAACGATCGCATGGATTTGTTGGTAGAAAGTCTGGCAATTGGAGCCATGAATGTCAATTCAGCTGTGAAATATTTCCGCAAACGTCGGAATATGGCAGTGGTGACAGGAGGCGATCGCGTGGAAATTCAGCAAGCGGCTTTGGAAACATCTACCCAATGTTTAATTCTCACCGGGCAACTACCGCCCCCACCGTTCATTCTCAGTCGCGCTGAAGAACTAGAAATACCTATTTTGTCTGTTGACTTAGATACCCTAACTACTGTAGGAATTGTTGACCGCACTTTTGGTCAAGTCCGTGTCCACGAGCCGATTAAGGTTCAGTATATTCGCAAGTTGATGTCCGAGCATTTTGACATTGACCGTTTGTTATCCAAACTAGGTTTAACTCCGGCAACGGCATTGTCTTAGATTCATTGCTCAGTTATCAGTTAGGAGCCTGTATTGCTGGTAAGGGTATAGCTGGCTCACCGTCACCTCCCAAGGGACGGCGAGCTGTTTCTTTGCGCCCCATAGCTGGGATGTGCTTAGTTGCAGCAGCTAATCCAAAGGCAGGCATATTGCCGGAAATAGCCTTTTTACTGGTTAAAATTTTTGCTAATCATATTGTCTACGTACAACTGAACCAAACAATCGAAAATTAGTAGCAATGTTTAACTCAAGTTTTCCTCGTATCTACACGCTGTTTGGTAGAATATCTGGGTCGTTTAATCTGATTTTCTCCATCTTTGAGCCAATCAACAGACCTTATTAACCTAGATACATTAGCGCAAGAACTAGCGACAATCCAGCAAACAGGTTCTAAAAGAATCGCCTTGCTGGGTTCTCGTCATGTCCCGATTACGCATCAGAATCTTATTGAAATGATGACATACGCCCTAGTTTTATCGGGTAATCGAATCATTACTTCTGGTGCTACAGGTACAAATTCAGCTGCCATCAAGGGAGCAACCCGGGCTGATGCAAATTTGTTGACGGTGATTCTACCCCAAAGCCTGGAACGCCAGCCTTTGGAATCGCGCCAGCAACTAGAACAGGTAATGCATCTAGTCGAAAATCCCAGTAATGATACTCTGTCCCTTGCTGAAGCTAGTTACCTGTGCAACAAGGAGATTGTCTCCCGTTGCCAGCAACTAATCTGCTTTGCATTTCACGACAGTCGCACCCTGTTACAAACTTGTCAGGATGCAGAAGAACAAAGAAAAGTGGTGACGCTTTTCTACTTTGATTAGTCATTTGTCATTTGTCTTTTGTCATTTGTATTTGACTAATGACTGATGACTGATGACTAATGACTAAACAACCAATGACTAATAAGTAATGATAATTTTTTTGTACTCGATCGCTGCTGCTGCCGTTCTAATTTACGTGCCATTTTTGCTAGTAGCTTATGCCCGTGTGCGTATTGGGTATGAAATGTTTTCTACTCCTCGCGCTCTGTTTGATAAATTGCCACCTTATGCCCAACGAGCTACTTGGGCACATCAGAACACCTTTGAAGCGTTTATGGTGTTTGCGGCAGCAGCATTGATGGCTTATGTAACTGGTGTAAATTCTTTTACAGCCCAAGTGGCTGCGATCGCCTTTGTGGTAGCCCGTTTGCTATACTCAATTTTTTATATTTTGAATATACCCCTTTTGCGATCGCTCATGTTTGCCATTGGCATCTTTAGCTCTGGCACTCTCTTTTTCTTGAGCATAATCCAAACTAGTAGTTAATTGGGGAGTGGGGAGTGGGGAATGGGGAGATGAGGGAGCAGGGGAGGATGAGGGAGAAATCAATTCAAAATTAAAGAACTTCTGCCTCCTGCCTTCTCTTTCCCAATTCCCAATCCAAAATCTAAAATCTAAAATCTAAAATGTTTTATGGCTTCTACTTTTTCTTTTGACATTGTGAGCGACTTTGACCGACAAGAGTTGGTTAACGCTGTCGATCAAGTTATCCGAGACATCAAAGGTCGTTACGACCTCAAAGACACTGAAACTACTGTCGAGTTAGTCGAAGAAAGCATTAACGTTAGTACTGACAGCGAGTTTACCTTAGATTCTGTACACACCATTCTGCGAGAAAAAGCCGCCAAGCGTAACCTATCCCAGAAAATCTTTGATTTTGGCAAGGTTGAATCAGCCAGTGGTAATCGCGTGCGTCAAGAAATCAAACTCAAAAAAGGCATTAGTCAGGAAATCGCTAAACAAATTTCCAAATTGATTCGAGACGAATTCAAAAAAGTACAAGCTTCAATTCAAGGTGATGCTGTACGGGTTTCTGCCAAATCTAAAGATGACTTACAAGTAGTCATGCAGCGCCTGAAACAAGAAGACTACCCAGCTGCTTTACAATTTACAAATTATCGTTAACAGATTCGTAATTCGTAGTTAAAAATTCAATTACGAATTACGAATTATTTTAAGCCCCTCCGCCAATACTTTTTTGAAATGCTGGACGCTCAGATAACTGCTTGATATAGTTCAACACAGCTGGGTAGGGGCTGAGGTCTAGCTTCAGCATCATGGGAATGTAACTCAGAATAGACCCAACTGCCACATCAGCAACAGTAAACTCATTACCCAACAAAAAAGGTTGCCGTTCGAGAATCTCATTCAAGAAAGTCAGCAAGCGGGGCATTTCTCGCTCCCGATTTGCTTCCACAAAAATCCCTGTAGCGAGGGTAGAATTGCCAAACAACGTCCATTGGGAAAATACAGCACGTTCTTGGAGTGAAAGTGCTGTTTTACCATACTTATCGGCAAGATACAGCAAAATTGCCCCAGATTCCCAAAGTTTAAAATCCCCATCAACAATCGCTGGAACTTTACCAACTGGGTTAATTGCCAAATATTCAGGTTTGAGGTGTTCACCCGCCTGCATATCAAGCTTGACAAATTCGTAGGAAATTTCTAATTCTTCTAAATACCACTGAACAATTGACGCTCGACTACGAGCGCCACCATAAAGTTTGAGCATAATTACTTAAAGAACTTTGTGAGTATGAGAATGTTGTTTAACGTTATCTTCTTTGGTGACAACTCTAGCAGCGTTTAATACCCGCTTGCGCTCAATGGAATACTTAAATTCGCTGTAGTTTGTACCTAAAGGAATCAGAGATTTTGCAGATTCACGACGCTTGTAGGTACGAGCTGCTGCAAATGCCCGTGGTACAAATTCTTCTCCAAACTGAGCCGACTCTGGGAAGCCATCTGGCAACAGTTGTGAATCGCCATCCAGCACAGATCCCAAAGTTGTTGCATGAGCCAGCTTATAGGACGTAGGAATGCCCTTTAAGAGCGCTTCCAAAGCCGCAGAGGGAATCGGTTCTATAACTTCGATTTGATAAACTTCTCCATCTTCTTTGACGAAGCAGGTTGCCAAGCCGATAACAATGTAATCATCGATTGCTAAATCAGGCGCATTGGGATAGGAGATTGCGGTTGTCATCGGAAAATTTCTCAAAATTTAAAAATTGAATTTAGGGAATGGGGAATCGGGAATGGGGAAAGAGGAGGCAGAAGTTCTTTAATTTTGAATTGTGAATTGATTTCTCCCTCATCCTCCCCTACTGCCTGCCCCTCTGCCATCTTTTTCATCTCTAAAGAACGGCTTGTTGGTATTCTACCAATTTGTCGCTCTTGCTACTTGACTAGTACAGAACGAAGGAAATAGAGCAACCATTTAAAATCCCTAAAGGGCTTATTCTATAATACTTTTGACTTTTGATTTTTGACCCTTCGACTGCGCTCAGAGTCAAGGCTGAACGAAGCCGAAGCCTTGATTTTTGAGTTCCGCTTTGCGGTGGTAGCCTTTGAGATTGACATCTGCTATTTCTGGAATTCACCCTAAGGATGAAGTATTCATGATTAGGTTTGAGGATTAATTGTTTATCTAGGGCGTAGATTTCTCTTGTGCGGCTAGTTAAGTTCTCTCTTGAGTTGCTTTACTGTAAGCCTAAATACTTTAAAAATAGACATAGTAGTAAAACCACTAACACACGCAAACTAGAATTTGATTCCAAAAAGCACGGATTCAGTGTAGGTAAATATGAATATTCACTCATTTTTAGCTGATGGTGACCAGCAAAATAGCAAATATAAAATTGTTCTAAATATTACACATAAAGCCCAAGCAAAGAGGAAAAATGACAGTGGCGAATCTGTTTTAGCCGATCGCTATTTACGCTCTTGTGCTTTAAAGTTGGCTCAACAAGGAGATTATACTGGGGCGATCGCACTTTTAAGCCAACTAATTTACCGCCATCCCCACAATGCTATTGATTACAACAACCGGGGGCTAATTTATTTCCAAAGTGGTGAAAGGCAAAAAGCGCTTTTCGACTACAATACCGCCCTCAAGCTTAATCCCTATTTGGCTAGTGCTTATAATAATCGGGCAAATTACTACGCGGCTTGTGGAGAATTAGCAGCAGCACTTGCCGACTACGATCAAGCGATTGATTTTAATCCTCGCCATGTCCGGGCGTGGATTAACCGAGGCATTACCTGGCGTGATTTGGGGCAATATGAGAAGGCAATTGAGAATTTTGAGGTAGCACTGCTTTTTGGTCAACTAGAAGGTCATATCTGGGCTGAACGCGGCAGAACTTACCATCTTTGGGGTGACTGGAATTGTGCGATCGCTGATTATCGTCGCGCTCTCACTCAACTGCCTTCTATCGACAACAATAAGGATATTACTGGTTGTCGCTTGCGTTTACAACTCGAAAATTGGCTCAACGAGCTGCTATCTCAATCAGCGTCCTAGTTGGTAGATTAGTTCTTCTGGGGGATTTAAAATTCAAAAAGTAGATTCTTTATTTTGAATTGGAGCAAAGCGACGCTGTATCGCTAATGACTAATAGATGATAGCTAGATAGCTATTCAAAAATTAGCTATTAACCATTATTTATTAGCAATAATATAAATTAACACCCGGTTTATACCTAGCCTAAATCACAAGAAACTTAAATAATCCCAAATTCGCCATTTGTCTTAGGGTGATGACTCTGCTTGTTGATCTTCTAGGCGATCCGGATTCATCAATACGACTCGACGCTGGCTAGGATCAAATCGGTATCCTTGTTCTTGCATAATACTTTTAGTTTGCTGAGGATCGAAGTTACGGCTAAATTGCGTTTGCAAACCATTGACACGTCCTTCCATCAGCTTGACTTCAGTGCTAATTTCGCGCAACTTTACTTGCTGTGACCAATGATAAGGCAAAAGCTGTGCTAGGGCAGATGCTGCAACGCCTGTAATCACAACATTAACCGCTATTTTGGCTGTGCTTTCCAGTGCCATCACCTGATAAGAACGTTGACGAAGATGCCGCTTTGGTCGAGGAATGACCCGGCGTTTTTGTATAGGTTGTAACGGTGGTCTGGAGGGTTGAATCGCGTTCATGATGCTAAAAAATAACCTCGCTGAGTGAAGGGAAGCACTGTAAAAGCTCTCTGGCGTTAATTACTGCTTGATTTAGCTGTCATATTACTTCATTTTTTTGAAATAGCTACAAGTGTTGTACCAGTTAAAAAATAACCTGGCTTACGTAAGTGCAAGGTTCCTAGATACTTATGGCGTAAAGCCACAAGTATCTGGAAATTGCACCCCGTACTGCCAGGATTATTAGCTTTTTAACTGTGTCACATCGTAGGCTTATTTGTAAAGTTCTGTGGCTAATCGCCAAGCTAGAACTCCTGGGATCAGCGCCACAACTAGAGCGATGTAGACTTGAGTATCTGAGATGGAAGATATCTGAGCGATGTACAGAGTATCTAAGATAGGCATGGCTGAAAACCTCCTAACCTGAATAGATTTTGAACAGTTCGTTTACTACTTTTCCTTGTTTTGCCAAGATTGGGGAATATCTTGTTACAAGATGCAACAAAAGCAGTTATTAGTCAGTACTTTTTAATGATTGTTTATTAAAAAATTCATAAAACTATGGATTTGTATTTGGGTATCGACTTTGGCACCTCTGGCGCACGCGGTATGGTGATTGACGAGGAAGCTAGCATGCAGGTTGAGGTGCGATATCCCTTCCAGGACTCACCAGCCGCCGTTACGCCCAAAATTTGGCAGGAGGCTTTGTTTGTGCTGGTGCAACAAATACCTGACCAATTGCAGCGAGAAATTAAAGCGATCGCAATTAATGGTACTTCTTCCACTGTCTTGCTAGTCGATGCTGCTGGCAATCCAACAGATGCACCATTGCTGTACAACGATGCACGGGGATCATTGGTGCTAGAGCATTTGAGGAGTATCGCACCCCCCAATCATACCGTGTTGAGTGCCACCTCCAGCCTAGCCAAACTTTTGTGGATGAGGCAACAACCCTCTTTTAGTGAAGCTAGATATTTCCTGCATCAAGCAGATTGGCTGGCGTTTCTCCTACATGGACAGTTGGGGATTAGCGATTACCATAATGCTTTAAAGCTGGGTTATGACGTGGAAGAGTTGAAATACCCACAATGGCTAGAATTGTTACAAATACCGATTCAGCTACCCAAAGTTTTAACTCCTGGGACTCCCATTGCCCAATTGCGTCCTGAAATTGCCGATAAGTTCGGTTTTTCTCGTGATTGTTTGGTGTGTGCTGGTACAACTGATAGTATTGCTGCTTTTCTCGCCAGTGGGGCAAAATTACCTGGTGAAGCCGTGACTTCCCTTGGTTCAACGTTGGTACTAAAGTTGTTAAGTCGTACCCGCCAAGAAGATGCTAGATATGGAATTTACAGCCATCGCCTGGGGGATTTGTGGCTGACTGGTGGTGCTTCTAATACTGGAGGTGCAGTACTAAAGCAATTTTTCACGAATGCTGAGTTAGAAAGCCTTAGCCGGGAGATTGATGCTTCAATTGCCAGCCGGTTAGATTATTATCCGTTGTTGAAGGCAGGCGATCGCTTTCCGATTAATGATCCGAATCTACCGCCACGTTTGTCACCACGCCCAGATAATCCAGTGGAATTTTTGCATGGGTTATTAGAAAGCATTGCCCGCATAGAAGCGCGAGGGTATGAATTATTACAAAAAATGGGAGCAGACAAATTGAGCCGTGTTTATACTGCTGGCGGTGGTGCGGCGAATGAAACTTGGACTGCAATTAGGGCGCGTCATTTGCAGGTTCCTGTAGTAGCCTCAGTGTACACAGAAGCAGCTTACGGAACGGCGCTGTTGGCGATGGGAGGCGGAAGAAGGGGTGAACCAGAGTAATTGTGTAACAATCTTTTCGTAAGTATTTCGTAAATCAGTATCTATCCCAGTGACAATCAACATATCTCGGCCGATACTGGGATGATTAGATACCGGACTATAGATTCCAGGTTCATGATCTGGGCAGCTATTCGGGGATAGGTGCTTCGCAGCAAGCGAATGTCATCTGTCCCCTTTACTAATTTAGGACTTACGCACTGTACAAATACATCGTGATGTGAATTAACGAAAATAGATTCTTTCAGGCTTTCCTTAATTATCTTGTGATGCCTACGGCGGTAAACTACGTAAATAGACTATGCTGTAGGGGCACAGCAATGCTGTTCCCTTACGAAAGATGTGGTTTTTAAACTTGGTCTATATTTGGTATTTCTTATCCTAGCGATACCTACGGTGGGCTTTGCCAACGCACGTTTTTAAAAAACTCTAAAATAGCTTGTAGATTTGCGTAAGCTAATAACAATGTATCAGATGAGGAAGCCTTTCTGATTACATTAAACCTCCCACGCAGTTGTTCTTCAACTGTAATTATTGTTATGGCAATGTCTTCAGAATTAACTGCATTTATACGCTGCGTGATAACTGGATGCCTCTGTTGAAAAAATGAGACGTGATCCGTATCAAATAGTTTTAGTCGGGGAAGCAGTCACAGATAAATTCATCAGGGTTTTTTACCTCAAGCTTTGATATCGATCATAGCTCCTAACACTGATGAATTATCACATTTATTGAACACAAGCTCTATGCTGAAGTCTGAGTATTTTCCAGTGCATAAAACTGAGTAATTTAACCTGTGTAATTAAAATTTTATATAAGGATATCTAAGTTTTCCCGGCTTAGATATCCATTAGCAACATAACCTAGAGTAAATAGACTATTAACTATAGACCTAATTCTAGTTCTAATTTTGGTTTTTAAACTACTTCTTTAGGTAGTTTTTAAATTCATCCTTAAGTATGACGAAAGCTATATGAATTAACTGAAATCTTGAAAGCAAATGCGTAAAATACAGATGATTTGTAATGGCGCATATATGTGCGTTTATACATTAAGCAGGTGCGTTACACTGCGTTAACGCACCCTACTTTCTAAGACAATTTAGCAAGGCTAGACTTTTCTAAAGTCGCTACTAATTTAACTCCAAATTCTTCCTCAAATACTCCTTTTTTATAAGCTAGGCTCCAAAGTTCTAAAGCACAATCATCATCAGGTTGAGATGGAAAAATCAGTAGATTTACCTGCTGAAATTGTTCATAATACTCACATTGGACTTGCGCGATCGCACCAATTTGTCGTCTATCTAATGCCACTGCCAATCTTAAAATTGCACTCAATTGACTGACCATTTGTCGCTGGTGTTTATTCAGCAAAATCTGGGAATTTTCATGTTTTTTCTTTGGCGGCGATTTGCGATGATAACGCGCTAAATTGGCTATGATTTCAATCTCAGTTTCTGTATAACCGAGTAATTCACCATTGCGAATTAGATAGTAAGAGTGCTTGTGGTGAGACGAATGGCTGACATAATGACCGCAATTGTGTAATATTGCAGCTGCCCACAGCAATTGTCGCTCGTCAGATCCCCAGTGGTGTAACGTACCTTGAGTTTGGTCAAATAAACTCCCGGCAAATTTTGCCACGCGATCGCTATATTCTAAATTGACGTGGTATTTATTAGCGAGTTTTAAAACATTTCGTTCTCGAACTGAACTTTGGTAGCGCAGCTTATCTTCAATTAAACCGTGGGTTAGCATCCAGTCTACGATTACGCCTTCCCGCAAGGAACGCTCACAAACTGTTACCGATTCCCTACCCAAAAGGGTCATTGCTTCCTGTAATATTACTGCACCAGCGAGTATAACTTCAGCCCGCTTCTCTGGCATACCGGGAATCGCAGCCCTTTCTGAGTAACTCAATCTCCGCAAGCGATTTACCAACTCTTGCAAGTCTTTAAGACTGAACTGGTAGCCATTGAGAATCGAAGGAATAACACCCGACTTTTCTCGTGCATGAATCATCGCCAGGGTTTCAATTGTGCCAGATGTACCCACCAAACGGGGAGATTCCCCAAACTCTAAATTTGCTACTACCTCATCCACAGAACGTTCTAACATCCCGCGTGCATAAGCTTGCAGGTGTTGAAACTCGGTGTTGCTGATGGGATCGGTGGTGATTAACTCGCTAGTGAGTCGCACTGCGCCGACTTTGGTACTGGTGAGAGTACGCGGTTCGTGACTATCACCCAAAATTAACTCTGTGGAACCACCGCCAATATCAATAATCATGTGGGGCTGGTTGTTAAATTCCATCCCCGACAGCACGCCAAGGTAGATTCGTCGCGCTTCTTCTTGACCAGAAATCAAGTCAACGCTTAAACCCAACTCCGTTTTTACTCTGTGCAAAAAATCTTTACCATTGGGGGCTTCTCGCACAGCGCTAGTTGCCACAGCAATGATTGTTTCAGCATTGATAGTTTTGGCAACTTCTTGGAAGCGTCTCAAAGCAGCGATCGCCTTTTCAATTATCTCTGCTTTTAGTTCCCCAGTCAAAAGATTGCGATCGCCTAGTCTTACAGTTTCTTTTTCTCTAGCGATAATGCTGAAAGCTGGTAATCTGGGATCAATCTTGACTACTACCATGTGTAGAGAATTTGTTCCCAGGTCAATGGCAGCAATAATCCGGTCTTGCTTAGGTGGTTGAGTTAGAACACTCTCCCAGCTAGAAGCTAAATTCAGCATCTAGTTTTCTCTCTTTATTAAGAAATGGTGGCAAACGGTGATATGTCGGGGTAGCTGGCACTGATATTTGTTGCAACACACTTGCTGGGTGCTGTACATGGATAGCGGGGCGTTTAGCCCGTGCTGAGTGCTGAGTAAATTAAAAAGTACTTAGCACTCGCAACTCAGTTTGGTCGAGGGTAACTCAGCTAAGTATATTCACCCTACTGCTCCTAACCTAGTGACTATTTAAAGATATTTAAAGTTGCCACTTGAGGTTATGCTTTTACAAATAACAAATAACGTTATTCTATAGATGTAAAGAAGTGTGAATTAGGGAATAGGGAGTAGGGAGTAGGGAATAGGAACTAGAGAAAAGTTTCCTTAATACGCAATCCTAAATATACAATGCCCTCTCCCCATACCCCACTCCCCACTCCCCACTCCCCACTCCCCACTTTTATGTTAAGGACGTCAGAACGCCCCCAGGAACCAATTTGGCTTGTAATTGTCCGGCTTTTGCGCTGGCATAAACCAGAAGGACGGTTAATTTTAATGATTCCTGCCCTTTGGGCTGTTTTTTTGGCAGCTTCTGGGAAACCGCCTTTACCTCTGGTTGGTGTGATTATATTAGGTACTCTGGCTACGAGTGCCGCAGGATGTGTAGTCAATGATTTGTGGGATCGGGATATTGATCCAGAAGTAGAGAGAACACGCGATCGCCCCCTCGCTTCTCGCGCCTTATCTGTGAAAGTTGGGATTGTAGTTGCGATCGTATCCCTAGCATGTGCAGCTATCCTGGCATTTTATCTTAACCCCCTGAGTTTCTGGTTATGCGTGGCAGCAGTGCCCGTAATTTTGCTTTATCCAGGTGCAAAGAGGGTGTTTCCTGTACCGCAACTGGTGCTTTCCATCGCTTGGGGTTTCGCCGTGTTGATTAGCTGGAGTGCAGTCACACAAACCATCTCCCAACCAACTTGGTTACTTTGGGGCGCGACTGTACTTTGGACATTGGGATTTGATACAGTTTATGCCATGAGCGACAAGGAAGACGATCGCCGCATTGGGATTAATTCTAGCGCTCTATTTTTTGGGAATTATGCCCCTGTAGCTATTGGAATTTTCTTTGCTGGCACAATCTTGTTATTGGCTTGGTTAGGTGTACTCATACATCTGCACTCAGCCTTCTGGATTAGCCTTGCAGTTGCTACTATTGGATGGATTTGGCAATCTCTGCGATTAAGACAGCGAGACTTACCTAATCCTGTTTATGGTGAGATGTTCCGGCAAAACGTCTGGATAGGTTTTATTTTACTTGCTGGGATGATTGCTGGATCTTTTTAAAATGAAGCTTACAGCAGAATTCAGAAGTAAAACAGGCTTTATATCTGGCTTTGAGACTGAGCTTGTGTACAACACTTTCCTTGAAATCTGCTGTATATCAAGCGCGGATAATTAGTTATGATTGCCAGAGTCATTTATAGCTGAAACAAAAAATATTTATGAGTTTTTGTATGCATACATTCTTTGATTGGTTTACTCCCTTATTTCAGTATCTCCGTACTTGGACAGCAATAAGTCTGCTATTTTTGGTTGTTACCTGGTCATTTCCTGCACAAGCTGCTAGCCGCATTGATCCGCAACTGGAACAGCAAGTATTACAAATTATCCGCCAACATCCAGAGGTAATTATCGAATCTGTTCAAACTTATCAGCAGCAACAACAACAGAAAGTCAAGCAAGTACAGCAAGCATTTTTACAGGATTTAAAAACCAATCCTCAAACAGTGATTGGTGAGTCTCCCACTACAGGTTCAACTCAATCAAAAACTGTGCTAATAGAATTTTCAGATTTTCAATGTCCCTACTGTGCTGAGGCGCATAAAACATTGAAAGAATTGTTAGCAAAGTATCCAGATAAACTAAGATTAGTTTACAAGAATTTTCCACTGACTTCAATCCATGCTGAAGCATTGCCAGCTGCAACAGCGGCTTGGGCGGCATATCAGCAGGGCAAATTTTGGGAATATCATGATACGCTATTTACTAATCAAAAGCAACTAGGTCAGGCGTTATATTTAGATATTGCTAAAAAACTCAAGCTAGATTTAGGTAAATTTAAACGCGATCTTACTCTTGCGACTCCCGCACTTACAAAAGATATTCAACTAGCTGAAAAATTGGCTGTTTCTGGCACACCTTTTTTTATAATTAATAGTCCCACTTTTTCAGGAGTGGTGCAACTAGCAGATATCGAAAGTATATTGACTAGTGCTAAATAAATTAGTGTGTTTGAAAATAGCCTCTCATTGTTTCAGTAGCTAGGCGTAAATAAATTCAAGTTTGTAGTAAGGACTAAAGTCCTTACAAACCTTGCTATGAGCGATGAATCGCTCACTACGAACTAGGATTTTATTGTATCACCTTAAAAATGCTTGCTCTAGTTCCCTCCCTTTTTAAGGAGGGTTAGGGAGGATCAAGTCTTAACTCAAGCCTATTACTTTATAAATAGTCTTTCAAATTCCCTTTTTGATCCTCAAAATATTTCTTCTGTAATTCCTCTGGAATGGGAATAGGACGACTATTTTGTAAACTGACAAAAGCGCCCTTCTGGGTAGCTACTGCTGCTAACTCATTGTTAGATAAAATTTCAGCTTGCACAGTCCACTTCAACCGTCCTAAATTACTCAGCCACAAACGTCCAATTACTTGATCAATAATTTTTATCGGACGTTTATATTCAATTTCAGTTCCAGCTAAAACAGGCGCATATCCTTGCTCAATTTGTTGATTGAGTTGCCAGTGTTCATCTAAAAACTTTAAACGTAAATCCTCTAGCCATCTGATATACACAATATTACTCACGATTCCCATAAAATCAATGTCGTATGTTTTTACAGGAATTTCTAATACTACTTCTAATGGTCTGTGCAAATTGTTATTTAGTAGCATTATTTCTCTATACCTTGATTTGCACCATAAATTTTAAGGTGAGTTTCCAAATATTGATTCAGGTGATTAATTACCCTATGCATGTGAATTGAATCTCCATAAAGCTTGCTCATCATTACTGCTCCTTCCAGTGTTGCAATTATGATGGTAGCGATTTCATCAGCACTCACTTCATCGCTAATTTCCCCCTTTTTAATTCCCGTCTCAATAATTCGACGAATCAGATACAGCCAAGAATTCATCGCCTGTTGGGCGCGTTCCCGCAACGCCGGATGAGCATCATCACTCTCCACAGCAGTATTCAGCAGTGGACACCCTCCCTTGATAGGTGGATTTTCTGCAAAGCTACTAAATACGCCAATGATTGCTTGCAGGCGTTCTACTGCGTGGCGTTTGCTTCGTAATGCAAATCTAGTATGCTGGTGGATGCGAGCGATCGCAAAATCAAAAGCCTGTAGCGCGAGATCATCTTTACTTTGAAAGTGATTGTAAATTCCTCCTTTCTGCAATCCCGTAACACGCATGATGTCTGACATCGATGAGCCTGCATATCCCTGTTGGTTAAACAGTTCGGCTGCTTGGTGGAGAATTCTGCTTTTTGTTTCTTCGCCTTTAGACATTACAGCAATTTTTAGATGAATGGGCTACGGCAGTGGGGAGAGACGCGACGTGATTAATCGCGTCTGTACTGGGAAGTAGGGTAATTTATTGAACTGAAAATTGCTGTAAATAAAATAATTACCGACCGAATGGTTTGTTTTAAAGTAGCACGAGAGCTGCTTTAAAGTCAAGCGTTTTTCAGCGCTAAGTTCTTAACTAAATATTGGACATTATTATTCTCCCCCTACCCCAGTTCAAGCGGACAAAGAAGGACGGAGCAACTCCTAAAAGACGCTCCGCGAACGTACCCGTGTTTCGCTTTGCTCCACGCAGTTCTTGGAAGGGCTATGCGTGTCAACTTAACGTGAAACCCTTGTCGAGACGTGATATTCAGTTCTCTAGCTTTCCATCACTCACCGCGTCACCCCCTCTTCGTTAAATGTTTTTAGGTAGTTGCATAGTGAACAAGCTACCTTTACCTAGTTCAGATGTTACCTTGATACTTCCTGCGTGCGCTTCTATAATCCGGTGGGATAGATGTAGCCCTAAACCACTACCTGAGCGTTTATGTTTGCCTTGGCGAAATCGCTCGAAAATTGTTGCCTGATCTTCGGGCGCAATTCCATATCCTGTATCTTGGATCTCGATTGTTACCGAATCTGGATTTTCTGAATTAGGTGGTGTTTCAAAAATGCGGATTGTGATGCCTCCTGTATCTGTAAATTTGATGGCATTTGCAATCAGGTTGTTTATCACTCGCCGTAGTTCCAAGCGATCGCCCATAATAATCCCAGCGTTTTTACCCAGTGGTTCTAATTCACGGGTATCTATTTTTAGAGTCAAACCTTTTTCACTAGTTAGAGGACTTAGTTCACTCACTACTTCTTGAGATATCTCACGTAAATCGCATTCCTCCCAATTCAACGTTTTTTTACCTGCCTCGAAGCGATAGACTTCTAGGAGGGTGTTCACCATTTCCATCAAATTTTGGTTACTGCGAATCATAACTGCGATCGCCTGTTTCATTTCCGACGAAAGTTCGCAGAATGTTTCCATCTCAAACAAATTCAACATGCGATCGGCGGCTACTAAAGGAGTTCGCAAATCATGAGTCAGACGGGAAACAAAGTCCTCCCGTTGGCGGGCCATTTTTTGTTGTTCGTCCAAACTGTGCTTGAGACGTAACAGCGATCGCACCCTTGCTAATAGTTCATCAGTATCAAATGGTTTACGAATAAAATCGTCAGCACCAGCATCCAAACCGGCGACAACACTCGATTCGTGAAAAGCTGTAATCAGCAAAATTGGAATATAACTAATTGCTGGGTTTTTCCGAATCCGACGTGTGACTTCATAACCATCTATGCCTGGCATCATCACATCTAACAGAATCAGATCGGGTGGAGATTCTTCAACTTGCCGCAAAGCTTTTATTCCATCTGAAACCAAATGAATTTCATACCCCTCACTTTCTAAAATTGCTTGAACCAATATGAGATTATCTGGAGTATCGTCAACTGCGAGGATACGATAAATTTTGTTATTCTCAACTACAGACATAATTTATCTACTTTTATCAGTTTTTTTGAAAGTAATTTATAGTTTAAATTTAGGATATCCTATTGATGCTTGTCTAGCTTCATAAGATGAATGATGCGGATCTTTAGCAGAGCCAAAAACCTGTTCGCCATCTACCTCTAAAGGTTGAGCATCGCCTCCTACAGCCGATAATGCGATTTGACGCGGCAATTCAATTTTAAACGTTGAACCAACCCCTAATTTGCTCTCAAGAAATACTTTGCCGCCCATCATTCGCACCAGTGAATCTATAATTGCCAAACCCAACCCTGTACCTGGATATTTCCGAGTGAGAGTTTGATCTACTTGTCGAAATGCTTCAAAAATACGTTGAAAATCTCTCGCTGCTATGCCAATACCTGTATCCCGAACAATAATTGTCACTCGATTTGCAGGTAGTTCTTTAACTTTAACGCGAACTTCACCTGACTCTGTGAACTTAATGGCATTGGAGAGCAGGTTAATTAAAATTTGTTTGACACGAACTCGATCATTAAATACGAAAGTATTTTGCAAATCGGTTTGCACTAATAATGATAGGTTTTTGGCATCAGCTAGGGAACGCATTTCACCTACAGCAAGATTTATTACCTCTAAGACATCAAAGCTTTCCGCTTTTAAGTCTAATCGTCCTGCCTCCAGCTTGGAAAAGTCGAGTACTTCATTGACTAGCATCAGCAAATGCTTCCCATTATTCAAGATGCGCTCAACCATATCTGCTTGCTGGTGCGTTAGTTGACCGAACTTAGGACGCAGCAGTATTTGCGAAAAACCAATAATCGCATTCATCGGTGTTCTAAGTTCGTGGGACATAGTTGCCAAAAAATGTGATTTTAGTACTGATGCCTCTGATAACTTGAAGTTTTGCATTTGAAGCTGTTGCTGTTGTCTCTCCAATTCTTGGTTCTTACGAAGAAGTTGTTCATGACTTTCTCTAAGCTGGTCTTTTGCCAAAGCTACCTGTATCTCAGCCCAATAAACCCGAATTGCACTCCGCAAAACTTGTGCCAAATTTTCTGGAGATACCCTAGACTTAGAGAGATAGTCTGTAGCACCAGCTTTCAATAATTGGACAGCAGTATGTTCATCTTCTTGACTAGTTAAGACTACTAAAGGAACTTTAATTTCCGAAGAACGTAGCTGTCGAATTAAGGTTAGTCCATCCTGAGTTTTTAAGCGATAGCCCAGGAAAACACAATCATAGGCAGTAGTGCTTAAAATAGAAAATGCATCATTGCCATTGCTTAGTGCAGATATTTCCATTTGAATACCTGCTTTAGTCAGGGCATAACGGACTGCCATCCGGTCTACTTCATCATCATCTACAACCAAAATTTTCAGCGTATCTTCCATCGTTTTTTATTTTTGCCGCTAAACATAGGTTGATGTATAACATTCCCTTTTTCAGATTATCTAACTAAAGAATATAATATTTTCATATAAAATCTGTAACTTTATTGACTAAGGCATTTCGCACAATATCTAATACTAGTTTAATTAATAATATTAACTTTATTGAATGCCTGTTTGACATTAATTACATCAACTTCGTTCTCCTCCCCTAGTAGTATGTTAATCTCTCTTTCGGGCATTTATTTGGGTTAAATGCAGTCTGTTGTATCCTCAAGCTGGTTAGTTTCCCAGAAGATTGAAATTAAACTCCTAGCAAATGACCAATGATTCTAAAACAATTAGTAATTAACAAACCGAAAACTATTGACCTGAACGCCGCAAACACAGCTGATATAAAGTAAAATAAAATGCTTTTGCTTTGCTTAAAACAATTGTAATTGAGTCAGCAAGCGGCCGTCGTCAGCCATTGGTGAGAGTTGCATACCATAAGCTTGAGCAATTCTACTCATTAGATTGGTTAGACTAAGTAAATAAAATAGTAACTTCCTATACCATCTTGTGAATCTGAACTAATCCTACCTCCTGAAATTTCCAGAATTTTCTTAATGAGCGCCAGACCTGTGCCATACCTGTGTTAGTATTTTGCTGGCGATCGCAGCCTTCGACTGTTCGGAAAAATACCAAGACCTTCTCGTTAACTTGAGAAAGAAAACCAAGTTCTTGCAAAGTTTTTGGTATTAAAAAGATTACTTTTTGGCTTTGATTACTGAAGGGTTTAACTTCTGAACCGTAAGTCCCCAACCATCTGGACGCACGAGTAGTTAACCCTAACCCCTGAACAAGTTTCTCTATCAGGGTTGGGGTAGAATTAAAAACCTCTCTCCGATCAGGAGAGAGGTTTTCCAAATCCTGTGAAAAGTCAGACCAACAAGCTTCCCCCAAAGGACAACGAATTACTTCGCTGCTAGTAATTCCACCAATTTTTAACGCCGTCTGATTCCCTTCCACGAAGATGCCCATCAGCTGCATCAATCGGATGAATCCA
This sequence comes from Nostoc sp. CHAB 5834, assembly GCA_020829485.1. The sequence continues at coordinate 55,811 of JAIVFU010000039.1, forward strand.
AAGGTTTGGTTAAAAATCGCTCGAAACCAGCGTTCACTTTCTCGAAACGTAATTTTTATCTTTTGTAACTTGTCCATTTTGGTAAGCTTTATGCAAGATAATAGTAATTAACTAATGGAACATGGCAACTGAAAGCTGAATTTTTACCAAAGGAGGGGCAATTTGGCATTAGTCTCAATTTTTCATACTTATTGTGCAAGTATCTATATATCTCTAGCTAGATTTATTCTCTATCTAAATGTTAAAAAACATGAGATTTCTTCTTTCTATCGGTGGATGCAGACTGGTTGAAATATCATCTATCTTTGGTATGGGAAAATAAAAAGATAGCGCTTACAAAAAGTAATACTTTGAAAGATGCAAACAGCATAAGAGCGAGTGTAGCGATGAATGAAATTAGCATTATTTTAATTGAAGATCATGACTTAACGCGAATGGGGCTACGAGCAGCATTACAGTCTCACAGCGCATTGAAAGTAATTGGTGAAGCCGCAAATGCTACCCAAGGACTAAAACTTTTGGAAACGGCAAAGCCAGATGTAGCTGTTGTAGATATCGGTTTGCCTGATATGGATGGCATTGAACTCACCCGTAAATTCAAACGCCACCAAGCTGAAACTGGGCAGACGGGAACTAAGATTTTGATCCTGACAATGGATCACACAGAGGATGCTGTACTTGCAGCCTTCGCGGCGGGTGCTGATTCTTATTACATGAAAGAAACAAGCATCAGTAAATTAACTGAGGCTATCCAAGCAACTCACGGCGGTAATTCTTGGATTGATCCGGCAATTGCCAACGTGGTATTGCGGAAAATGCGGCAAGGTATTCCTGGAGAGAGCCAAGGTTCTGATAAAACACCGAAGACTGTAAAAATTGAGGCGTTAGCGTCAGAATACGAGCAAGTTTTGGAAACATACCCCTTGACTCAACGGGAACTAGAAATCCTGGAGTTGATTGTAGCTGGGTGTAGCAATGGGCAAATTGCCGAAAAACTTTACATTACAGTTGGTACTGTGAAGACCCATGTTCGTAATATTCTAAATAAACTATGTGCTGATGACCGAACCCAAGCTGCTGTTAGGGCGCTACGTTCTGGGTTGGTAGCATAAGGGATTGGAGATGAGGGAGCAGGGGTAGATGAGGGAGATGAAGAGATAAGGGACAAGGGGACAAGGAGAATAACTATTCCAATGCCCATGCCCACTTGCCCTGAGCGACTCGTGCCGAGCATCTCGACTTCGCTCGATGGAACCGGAGCCGAGGTAAGCCGAAGGGATGCCCAATCAAAATCGTTCCTGTAAACATTCAGCAATGCGTAGTGCGGCTCCGGGTTTCCCCATGCGTCGCATACCATTTTCGGCAATAATTTGCAAAATATCAGGATCTTTGAATAGAGACTGTACAACCTTCGCAACTTCTGCTGGCTCCTGGACTAAAATCAAAGATGAGCCTAAAAGACGACTTTGAGCTTCAGCAAAGGCAGGGTTATATTGAGGCCCATTACCGGGAATCGCGATCGCAGGTTTTCCTAAACCGATAAACTGTTCTGTGGCTGTACCTGCCATAGCGATCGCTATATCTCCCAAATGTAAGCAATCATTATAGGCTTGTTGTGTTAGCAGTAGATATGCATTTCTTTGTTTAAATGTCAAGATATTTGGATCAGCAATTTGGATAGGACATGCTGATTCAGTGCGCCAGCCTTGGGATTGCACACTTTGGGATAAAATATGAGAGTCTAAACCCGGAGCGATCGCACCTAAAAACACCACTGTTTTAGAAGTATAGAAAATCGAATCTCGCTCCTGGAAACTTGCCATCAACGCAGATACGGCAATCAGAATTTTTTCCCAGTTGGCGTATGCCTCTGGCGGACGGGAACCAGGAAGAAGAGTCACCATTAAAGGCCGAACTATCTCTTGTTGTTGGCTATCCTGACTATAAAATTGTTGGCGTGAAAAGGTCGGTTGCAGACTATCCATCATCGGATTACCCAAATTAAAAGCTGGAATTGGCCATTGTTTTAATGTTTCCGTCGTCAGTGCATCTCTAGGGAACACCGCCTTACAACGGCGACGACTCATCAACCAGCGTTCCCAAGGATGGTAGACTGAACCGGAAAAGTTTTCCCAACGCGCATCTTTGGATTTCCGTGGTAATAATCCAGCTTCATCCTGCACATAATATTCAGATTTTGCCGTACCCACAAAAGCATAATTAGCGCCACTGAAAGTTGCAAACAATAGTGGAACAATATCTCCCACAGCTAAAATCGCTCTTTTATTACCTAATTTTTTTTGAGAACTCACCCAACGGCGAATAGCTTTAATCTGGCTGAGGGTAAGTTGTAATAAACCACCGCGTACATCCCGCGCTAATTGGCGGTTATCCATATAAATAAAGCCGCCAGAAGGCATAGTGCGGACTGAACCTATGAGGGGGATATCCAACTGTTGGTAAGCACGTCCTTCACCCACCAGAGGTAAAGCAAAGATTTCTGGTGGGTTTGATTGTCGTTGGAGTTCTTGCAAAATCCGAACTGCAATCACATCTTCTCCATGACCATTACTTAATACAAGTAAGCGTAAAGGAGAAGTTGCAGCTTGAGAGTTAGAAGCTAGAGATAACCGAGATACATTACTCATAAGAAACAAAATATCAAAATTAACTGTCTGTTGGGGTAAGAGGTATAAATAGGGAAATTGGCGAAGAAGCTGGAAGTTAGTATTATCCCTATTCGCTAGCGTCTCTACAACTAACTCCCAGTTAATTAGGTTAAATATTATGCGAGTTTCTGCTAGTGCAATTTTTACTTTAGCTACTTTAACTGCTGCCAATGTCACTCAGCAAGCAACGGCTGCACCTACTAAAACCGTTACTCCAACTGCAAAAGCTGGTAACTTGGTGGTGCAAATCATTGAAGACACTCCCGCACGGATAGAGACAATTGCTTCCCCAGAAACTATAGTTGCACAACAATTTTCCCAAAATCCCGTCGCCGTGCAAACAGGTGCAAACAAAAATTCCACAGTAATTTTAAATTCAGCACAAAAGTTAAATTCCCAAGTCATCTTCCCTATTTCCCCCACCCCCTCATCTCCCAAAACCCCAAATACTGGAAGCAATTTAGTAGTCACAGCTACTGATGTCCAGGTAGTGGGAGCCAATCAAGAATTGCAGCAAATCATTCGCAAAGTAATTAAAACCCAAGCGGGTGGAGAAACCAGTCAAAGCCAACTACAAAAAGATGTAGCTGCAATTTTGGATACAGGTTTATTTAGCAATGTCAGTGTGAATAGCTTTAGCACACAGGCTGGATTGAATGTAGTTTATCAAGTACAACCGATGATTGTGCAATCGCTGCAACTATCTGGCGCTAAAGTACTCACCTACCAAGTAGCCCAACAACAATTGCAATCTCAAATTGGAACCGCCATCAGTCCTGCTGGACTCCAGCAAGCAGTAGCACAAATTAACAAATGGTACGCCGACAATGGTTATAATTTGGCACGAGTGTTATCAATTAAACCCAGTTCTCAAGGTATTCTTACTGTGAATGTCGCTGAAGGCTTGGTGAGTGATATCAAGTTTCGCTTTGTTAACGACGAGGGTAAAACCGTTGATAGCAAAGGCAATCCTGTGGGAGGACGCACCAAACCCGATTTCCTGCAACAGCAACTCAAGCTAAAACCTGGTCAAATCTTCCAAGAAAATGTCGTAAAGCAAGACATACAACAGCTATATCGTACTGGTTTATTTGAGACTGTGAATGTTGCCTTAGAAGGAGATGCGACAAAACTAGATTTAGTCTACCAACTCAAAGAAACTGGGGCGCGTGGTGTTAACTTGGGTGGTAGTTATAATGCCGATCAGGGATTAATAGGCACAATCAGCTATCAAGATCAGAATGTCGGTGGTGTTAATGATACTTTAGGTGTGAATGTTGGTCTAAGTAGCCGAGACTTGCAGTTTAATAGCAAATTTATCAGTCCCTATCGGATAACTAACCCCGATCGCTTGGGGTACACTGTGAATGGTTTTCGTAGTCAGGAACTTTCGGAAACTTTTGATGACAAGATTAAGCTAGCTAACGGCGACAAAGTTCGAGAAGGTCAAATTGGCGGTAGTGTCAGCTTACAGCGACCAATTGATGACTGGAATACCTCATTAGGATTAAACTATACCCGAACTAGTATTCGCGATCGCCAAGGTAATATTACCCCAACCGATGCTCAAGGCAATCCCCTATCTGCGAGTGGAACTGGTGTTGATGACCTAACTACCGTAGCCTTCACCGCCACCAAAGACCAACGAGATAATGCCCTCAATCCAACTCAAGGTTCCGTTCTGAGTTTGAGTACAGAACAATCTGTGCCCATCGGTCAAGGAAATATTTCCCTAAATCGCCTCAAAGCCAATTACAGCCAATATTTACCAGTGCAATTATTTAACACCAAACAACCACAAGTATTTGCGGTGAATCTGCAAGCTGGTACCGTCCTTGGTAATTTACCGCCCTACGAAAGCTTTAACTTGGGTGGTTCCAACTCAGTACGCGGTTACGATTCTGGAGATGTAGGGAGTGGTCGCAGTTATGTGTTAGCTTCTGCAGAATATCGCTTCCCCGTCTTACCAATAGTAGGAGGTGTATTATTTGCCGATTTTGCCTCAGACTTAGGCTCCGGTGATACTGTATTAGGAGATCCAGCAGGTGTGCGGGGCAAAGCAGGTTATGGTTTTGGTTATGGGGCTGGAGTGCGCTTAAATTCACCACTAGGCTTAATTCGGGCTGACTATGGCATTAATGACCAAGGAGAAAGCAAAGTGCATCTAGGCATCGGTCAGCGATTTTAAGAAAGTGAGCATTCATGTCAATTGTATTAAATTCATGCCTACTGATTGCTGATTGAAAGTACCCAATTTATCCAAATAAACTCGTTGCACTTGGTCACTTTTCAAAAATAATCGATGAAAATATCCGAAATATGCTGATTATTAACTTACTAAAAATTACAAAATTGCTCTTTGGCATTGTAGCAAGTAGCGTGTTAGTTATCATATCAAAGGCTTGGAAAACAAATTGAGCTTGTTTCCTAAGCTATTACGCTTTTAAATTACATAGTCACTTCCTAAGTTCGTTGACCGCTGATGGTTAACTGTCAACTGTCAACAGTCAACAACCAACACAAAAAGATGTGCAAGTTAAATGCGCGACAGCTTACTTCAGGATTTCTTGACTCTCGCGTTATCCTATAAAGATAAAACTGTTGTGTTCATGGGGAGGTCTTTCTTACTTGGATTCCAACAACTAAATCATCCCGTAAGATAGACAGGCAAAAACCCTGCCCCATATCAAAAATATGGGAAAATCTTTTAGGAATCCCTCAAGACTCAGAACTCGCTACTTATCTGCTCACTCAGGACTCAGGATTTATGTTAGCAGGCACAATTTTGCAGGATGGAAAATATACCCTAATTCAAGAAATAGGGCGGGGTGGCTTTGGCATTAAGTAGGTCGGCAGGAAAAAACGAAACTATGTAACAATAAATAAATACGGAGAATATATCTACCGAGGTAACAAAAAATATGGGCGCTCGTTTGAGGGTATTTCTGACTAAAGAGGAAAACAAAA